>JBGPKL010000041.1:0-35408 GCA_041485885.1 Sulfurifustaceae bacterium | reverse complement strand
TCGCCGGCCGTTTGATTCCGTGGTTTGCGGGCGTCACCGCCGTGCTCCTCGCGGTCGGGTTGTACCAGGGACTTTTCGTTGCGCCGCCCGATTACCAACAAGGCGACAGCGTGCGCATCATGTTCATCCACGTGCCAGCCGCGTGGATGTCGATGTTCATCTACGTCGTCATGGCCGTCGCCGGCGCGATGGGTCTCGTCTGGAACGTAAAAATCGCCGAAGTGCTGGCGCGCTCGTGCGCGCCGATCGGCGCGTCGTTCACCGTGCTCGCGCTCGCGACCGGCTCGCTCTGGGGCAAGCCGATGTGGGGCACTTGGTGGGCGTGGGATGCGCGCATCACCTCCGAATTGATTCTGCTTTTCCTCTACATCGGCTTCATGGCGCTGCAAGCCTCGATCGACGATCCCAAGCGCGCAGCGCGCGCCGCCGCGATACTCGCGCTGGTCGGCGTCGTCAACATTCCGATCATTCATTTCTCGGTCGAATGGTGGAACACGCTGCACCAGCCCGCGTCGGTCACGAAGATGGGCAAGCCGTCGATTCATATCAGCCTCCTGATCCCGCTGCTCTTGATGATGCTCGCGTTCAACGTGTATTTCATCACCGTTCTCCTGATGCGCATGCGCAACGAGATCCTGGAGCGCGAGCGTCACACGTCGTGGGTCGCGGAGACAGTCGAGCCTCCACGCCCCGCTCCTTCGCGACGCGCCGCTGCCAAGGGCTAATGCGATGAGCGGGTCGGAATTTTTCGCGATGGGTCCATACGGCTTTTATGTCTGGACCTCTTACGGGCTCGCCGCGGTCATTCTGATCGTCAACGTGCTGCTGCCGTTGCGCCGCCGCAAAACCGTGCAGCGGCAACTCGAAGAATTTTACCGGGTGCAAAAGGAATCCCGATGAAGCCTCGTCATAAGCGGCTCGCCGTGATCGTGGTCAGCGTCGCCGGTTTGACGGTAGCGTCGCTCTTCGTGTTGAACGCGTTTCGCAGCAACCTGGTGTTCTTCTATTCGCCGACCGAAGTCAGCGAAGGCAAAGCGCCGGCCGATCGGCCGTTCCGAATCGGCGGGATGGTCGAGAAAGGCAGCGTGCAGCGTTCCGCGGACGGCCTCAAAGTGGATTTCATCGTCACCGACATGAATCAACGCCTGCCGGTGCATTACGAAGGCGCGCTGCCAGATCTTTTCCGCGAGGGTCAAGGCATCGTCGCGCAGGGGCGGCTCGCGGAAGGACGGCGGTTCCTCGCCAAGGAAGTGCTCGCCAAGCACGATGAAAATTACATGCCGCCCGAAGCCGCGAAGGCGATTCAGGGCGGATCGTACCTCGCCGGCAAGGAAGTAAAGACACAGTGAAGAAGTTCCTTATCCCGATCGCCGTATTCGTCGCGCTCGGCTTGTTGCTCGGCGTCGCGATTTTCAAAATGCAGTCGGGCACGTATTCGCCGCACAATATTCCCTCGCCTCTCATCGGCAAACCGCTGCCGAGCTTCGCGCTGCCCGCGCTCGCGGAACCGACAAAAACGATCACCAACGAGACCTTTCGCGGGCGGGCGTATTTGCTGAACGTGTGGGCGTCGTGGTGTGTCGCGTGTCGCGAGGAACACCCGCTGCTAGTCGAAATGAAGCGCGAGCGCATTCCGATCATCGGACTCAACTACAAAGACGAACGCGGCGACGCGCTCGGCTGGCTGCAGCAGTGGGGCGATCCGTACGAGACCAGCATCGCCGACCTGCCGGGGCGTCTCGGCATCGAGCTCGGCGTCTACGGCGTGCCGGAGACGTTCGTGATCGATCGGGAGGGTGTGATCCGCTACAAACACATCGGACCGGTCACGCCGGAAGCGCTGAAGAAGGTTCTGCTACCGAAGCTCGTCGAGCTCGGCGCCGCGCGCTGACTACTTCTTCGTCCTACCGGCGCCCGCCTGAGCGCGCGCATTTTCTACCGCCCGCTTGAGCTCGGGCACGGCTTCGTTCTCCGGCGGCAATATCTTAAGCAACCGTTCCCAGTAGTTCGCCGCCTGCGCGAACTTCTGATCGTGGTACGCAACGATTCCGAGCGCCCATAAGGCCCCCATGTTCTTCGGATCGAGCGCGAGCAGTTTCGTGAAAACCGGAACCGCCTCCGGCACCAAGCGTGACGGATTGAGCGAAACCAGGAAAGTGCCGTACGCCTGTAAGATCTCGACGTCGTTCGGCGCCTGTTGATACGCGCGCGCATACGCCTGACGCGCGTCGGCTTGGCGCCCGAGCACGCTGTACGCCCGACCGAGCTGCGCCCAGCCCTTCGGATCGGCAGGTTGTTCGGCGAGGCGTTTCTCGAGGCGCCCGACCATTTCGAGCACCATCGGCGGCATTTTGGGCGGCGCCGTCGCGTTCGCCGCCGATTTCACGTCAGCGAGCTGCGTGAGCATCGCGGAGTTCATGCCGAAATACAGGGCCGCAGACGCGATCGGTATGATCGCCGCGAGCGCGAGCGCGACGTTCAGCCACAGGCCCTTCGCCGCCCCTTGCGCTTTGTCCCCGGCTTTCGTCGTTTGGTCCAGCTCCTTTAAAACCCGAGCCAGCTCCGCCTCCAATCGCACGCGCTCATCCGCAGCGACGTTCACATCAATATTGCGGTCACCCGATTCGACCTCGATTTCGCGCAACTGCCCGAGCAACCGATCGCGCAGCTGCAGCAATGCCTCGCGATCCTCGCTGGGCGCCGTCGCCGCAGCCCGCAACGGGCGAGCGAGAAACCATACGGTGACTACCGCGACCAGCGCGGCGAAAATCAGGAGCAGGGTCATTCGAGCAGTTGTCGCTTCGCGTCGCGGACGCGCGCGGCGTCCTCGGCGGACAGTTTCGGAGGTGGAGGGAGCGGCACATGCAAGCGCCGGCGCAAGTAAACAAAAGCGCCGGTCGCGAGCGACGCGATCAGCACCAGGGGACCGACCCAAACGAGAACGCCCGGACCTTGGTACGGCGGCTTCATCAAAACGTAGTCGCCGTAGCGGGCAACGAAGTAATCGATGATCTCCTGCCGGCTTTTCCCCGCGACGAGCTGCTCGCGAATGATATCGCGCATGTCGCGCGCGAGGTCCGCTTCCGATTCCGATATCGGCTGGTTCTGGCAGACCGTGCAGCGCAGGTCCCGTGCGATCGAGAGCATCGCCCGCTCGAGCGGGTCTTCTTTGATTTCCGCGGCGAGCACCGGCATGGCGATCACGGCGAGCAACAAAATAAATCTGCGCATCATTGCTTACTTCGCCGTCACCGTTCCCGCCGCAACCGCTTCCTTCGCCCGCACTTCGCGCCGCCGGCCGCTCAAGGAGAATCCCAACCCCGAAATCATTATCGCGCCGCCGATCCAGATCAACTCGACCAGCGGATTGACGAAGATGCGTATCGCCCAACGACCCTGCTCGTCGCGATCGCCCATCGTCACGTAGACGTCGCGCAGAGGCGTCGAGTCGATACCACTCTCCGTCATCGGCGCTTTTTGCCGCGGATAGGTGCGCCGCTCCGGCGTAACCACTCGGCCCGAGTTGAGCAGCGTAAGGCGCGCCTCGACGGTAAAATAGTTCGCGCGATGCGCGCGCTGTACGCCTTCGAAGCGCAACTTCTCGCCGGCGACATCGACCACATCGCCGGGGGCCAGAGTCACGACCGACTCGCTGCGAAACAATCCCGACCCGACCAGGCCGATGGCGACGATCGTGATACCGAAATGCACGATCATACCGCCGTAATGGCGGCGGTTGCCGAGCAGGGTCTTGCGCGCGGCGCGCGGCCACGGCTCTTTCAATTGAGCGCGCCGTTGGCGAATCGCCCGGACATAGTCGGTGATAAGCGCCGAGCCTGCGAAAAAGGCGAGACCCGCGCCCACCGGTCCGATCCACTGACCGCCCGGAAACAAAACGATCATCAGGACCGCGGCGAGCACACCGACGATCGCGGGGATGAGCAGATGCTGCCGGAGTCGTTGCGGGTTCGCCTTACGCCACGGAACGAGCGGTCCGATGGCCATCAGCAGAATAAGCACCAGGAAAATCGGGACCATCACGGTATTAAAGTACGGCGCCCCGACGGTTAGCTTTGCACCGTCGAGCGCCTCCAGCGCGAGCGGATAGAGCGTTCCCAGCAACACGCTCGCGCACGCCACGCTAAAGAGCACGTTGTTCCACACGAAGAGCGACTCGCGTGACAGGAGCGACGTTACCGATTCTTCGGCCTGCTGATACCTTCCGCGCGCGAGAAAAATCCCAAACGAAGTGCCGAGCACGATCGTCATGAACGTCAAGATATAAGCGCCGCGACCCGGATCGACCGCGAAGGCATGGACCGAAGACAGCACCCCGGAGCGCACCAGGAACGTCCCGAGCAGCGACAGCGAGAACGTGCTGATCACGAGAAAAATGTTCCAGGCGTGGAGCATACGGCGACGGTCTTGGACGGTGATCGAATGCACCAGCGCCGTGCCGAGCAACCACGGCATGAAGGAGGCGTTCTCCACCGGGTCCCACGCCCAATATCCACCCCAGCCAAGCTCGTAATACGCCCACCAGCCGCCCAGCATAATGCCCGTTGTAAGGAAGCCCCAGGCAACGAGCGCCCAGCGCCGAATATGACCGATCCAGAATTCGCTGCGCCAGCGAGTCAGTAGCGCGGTCATGGCGAACGCGAACGGCACGGAGAAGCCCACGTAGCCGAGATAAAGCATCGGTGGATGGATCACCATGGCGGGGTCCTGTAGCAAAGGATTCAGGTCGTTACCGTCGGGAGGGATCGGGAACAACCGCTCGAACGGGCTCGATAAAAAGAGAATCAGCCCGAAAAAACCGACCACCAGCGCCCCTTGCACCGCGAGAATGACCGGCAAATGAGTCGGATAGCGACGGCGGCCGTGCCAAGCCACGAGCAGCGTGTAGAAGCTCAGCACCCAAACCCAAAGATACAACGACCCTTCATGACCGCCCCACAGCGCCGCGACCTTATAAAAGAGCGGCAGCTGGAGGTTCGAATGCTGCGTCACGTACATCACGGAGAAGTTGCTCGTGACGAACGCGTGAATGAGCGAGGCCGCACCGATGCTGGTCAAGGCGAACACCGCGACGGCGGCGTTGAGGCTCAGATCCGCCAACCGCGGCGCACCCAACACGCGTGCCGCCAGCGGTGCGGTTGCCTGCAATAGCGCTACGATCAGCGCAAGGTAAGCGGCGTAATGACCCAACTCGATGAGATAAAGCGATGAATTCATGGCACACCATCCCCGGACACGAAAGGCGGCAACGTACCACCCGTTACTAACAGAAATTGTGGATAACTATGTTATTAAGTGTACCGCCCCTTATCAAAACTGCGTCGCGGAATAGCACTTATATCAGTTTGAACATTTTTTAAACAGAAGCACGGCGCGCTAAAACAATAGCTTAGGTTCTGAGCCCGCCGGTAATGTTCTTGCAACAATCGGTGTCCAAAGAGAATTTTCGATTGTGCACAATCCGCCTCGGCGTCGGGCTTAGGCTACGCGCCGCATTAGTACAAGCGCGACGCCGAAGAAAATAAGCAATGGCGCTACCGCCGCGGCCAACGGCGGCACGCCGTATATCAAGCCGAGATATCCGAGACTCCGGTTTACGACGACAAACGCCAAACCAAACACGACTCCGATAAAGGCGCGCTGCGCCAGTCCGCCGCTTCGAGCCGGGCGGAACACGAACGGAGCGGCGAGCACAATCATCAACGCCGCGGCAAACGGCATCAAACATTTTTGCCAGAAGGCCAGAACGTAACGCCCCACGTCCTGATTGTTACTCCGGAGGTGGCGAATATAGGCGTAGAGCTGCGTGATCGAAAGCGCTTCTGGACGAATGGTAAACACAGCGACCACGGCCGGTGTGAACGCTGCATTCCAAGCCGTTTCGGCGTCGCTCTCCGTCTGGATCTGCGTGCTCGTGATGCGGCTCGCACGCACTTGTTTTAGTTCCCAGCGATGATCCATGTAAACAGCGGCCCCCGCGTAAACGTGTCGGCGCAACGTGAAATCCGATGCGACGTCGTAAATGCTCACACGCAGCAAGCTCAGATCGGGCAAAACCTCACCGATGTTGACGAAGGCGGCGCCATCGCGCAACCAGAGGCCGGTGTTTCCTTGCTTGAAACTCATCTCAAGCGCCTGCGCGCGGCCGATCTGCGCGCGGGTTTCCGCGCCGGGAACGACATATTCCCCCGCGAGAATGGCGATGACAACCAACAGCGCGCCGGTTTTCATGGTGGCGCCGACGATCCGCGCCTTCGAGACGCCGGCAGCCCGCATGGCAATCAATTCCGAATTGAGCGCGAGCGTGGAGAGCCCAAGCAGCGTGCCGATCAACAGCGTCACCGGAAAAATCTCATAGAGCTTGCGCGGCTGGCTCAATACGACATAGCTCAAGAGCTCGCTCAGCCCGAAGTTGCCTTTGCCGTAGTCGCCGAGCGCTTCGACCAGTACGACGAACACGAAGAGCGCCGTAAACACGCCGAGCACGAGCAGCGTGCCGAACAACATGCTGCGCCCGATGTAGCGGTCGAGGAGCGTCAGCATCAACGCACTCCCAAAAGCCGCAGCCGCGGTAGCAGGGGCCGATTCCGATTGCGCTGATAAAGCATGAATACGGCGACGGCGAGCATCGCCCCATGTACCCACCATAACCCGATAGCCCCTGGCACCTGGCCCTTCTTGATCATCGTCTGACCCAAGCCGAGCAAGTTCGAATAGATGAAATACACCAAGATGGCCGCGAATAGATTCGCCAAGCGTCCGCGGCGCGCGTCCGTGTGGGCCAGCACCATCGCGTAGAGCGCGAGCACGAACACCAGCGCGGGCTTCGAAAGCCGCCAATGCCACTCGGCCGATGCGTCACCGCCCGGGGTCGCGACCAAACGTGTCATCGACAATCCTTCCGTTGTCGGCGGTGGTGCGACGATCGGCTTTTCGTCTAGTCGCACGGCGTAGGTCTCAAAACGAACGACGCGATAATCCGGCTGGCCCGGCCGTCCCTCATAAGCCCACCCGTCCACCAGCGCCACGAAACGGTCGCCGGTCTGGTTGTCGACGAAAGAATAACCCTGACGCGCGAGCACCACGCGCGGCTTATCTTTCGCCTGATTGCTGAGAAAAATTTGTCCCATGCGGCCGTCGGGGTCGACACGCTCCGCGTACAAAATGCGCCCCCCGGCCGCTGCTTCGGTGAACGCGCCGGGCGTGATGCCGCCAAGCTCCGGGCGCTGGCTCCCCTCGGCTTTGACGGCCTCGATCGCGCGCGCGGCAAGCGGCGTGATATAAAACGCGATGCCGGCGACGATAACGGCTACGACCGCCGCGACCCACAACACGGGTCGCAACAACTGCATCAGACCGATCCCGCAGGCGGCGAGCACTGTCATTTCACTGTCGCGATACCATCGGCTAAACGTCAGTAATACGCCGAGATAAAACCCAAGGGGCAGCAACAGATCGAGCCGGCGCAACGTCTGCCATCCCAGCAACTGCAAAATGATGCTTTCCGCGTACTCGCCTCGCACCGTACGGCCGAGAACGGCCGTCACGCCGAACAGAACGAAAACCACCACGAGAACCGCGACGATCGCCGCCGTCGATTGGATCGCTTCACGGTAGAAGGCGCGATAAATGATCATGCCGTTGCGCGCCCGGCGAGTTTTGACAACGGTCGGAGAAACAGCGGAAAATGCAGCGCAACCGGCAGTAGCATGCGGGGAATACGCGATGCAACCGTTTTTCCGTTCACGCGAATCGGTAAGCGCTTGAGCAGTAAGAACAACCGCGGCGATAAACGCCCGGCAATATATCACAATTCCACCGCCTCAAACGGCGGAGCCAAGCGAAGGAAGCCATGGAATACAACGTAAAAAGCGGCACACCCGAAAAACAGCACAGCGGCTGCCTCGTAGTCGGCGTTTACGCCGGAAACAAGCTTTCCGACGCCGCGCGCCAGCTCGATGAAGTGACACGCGGCGCGATTAAGCAAATTCTGCGGCGTGGCGATCACAGCGGGAGAATCGGACAGACACTGCTGCTTCACCACCTGCCGAATTCGCCGAGCGAGCGCGTCTTGCTTGTCGGCTGCGGAAAGGAGAAGGAGTTCAATGAAGCGCGCTATCGCGAGGTAACGGCCGCAACGATCGGTACGCTCAAGAATACCGGGGCCACCGAAGTCACGTCGTACTTGACCGACCTCGAGGTGAAAGGCCGCGACGTGCTCTGGAAACTGCGCCAGGCGGTCGAAATCACCGAGGCGGCGCTTTACCGATTCGACCAATTGAAAAAGAAGAACGACGATGAGAATCGCCGCGCCATAAAGCGCATGATCCTCGCCGTCAGGAGCCGTGCCGATTTGCAGCCGGGGGAGCAGGCGGTAAAGGAAGGTATCGCGATCGCGGCGGGCGTTCATTTCGCGAAAGACCTCGGCAACTTGCCGCCGAACATTTGCACGCCAACGTATCTGGCCGAGCAAGCCGTGGAGCTCGCCAAGCAATACGGACTGAAAAGCACTGTGCTCGAAGAAGCGAACATGCGCGAACTCAACATGGGCGCGTTGCTCTCGGTCGCGCGCGGCAGCCACCAGCCGCCGAAGCTCATCGTGCTCGAATACCACGGCGCCGCCGAGAACGATGCGCCCATCGCGTTGGTCGGCAAGGGCGTCACGTTCGACACCGGCGGCATCTCGATCAAGCCGGCGGCGAACATGGATGAGATGAAGTTCGACATGTGCGGTGCCGCCGCGGTGCTCGGCGCCATGAAAGCGGTCGCCGAGCTCAAGCTTCCGATCAATGTCGTCGGCGTCATTCCCACGACCGAGAACATGCCCGGCGGTCGCGCGAGCCGGCCCGGCGACATCGTCACGAGCATGTCGGGGCAAACCGTGGAGATTCTCAATACCGATGCCGAAGGCCGCCTGATCCTTTGCGACGCGCTCACTTATGCCGGGCGTTTCAATCCAGCGGTCGTGATCGACATCGCCACGCTCACCGGCGCATGCGTGATCGCGCTCGGCAGCCACGCGAGCGGGCTCCTCGCCAACAACGATCAGCTCGCGCGCGAGCTGCTGAACGCCGCCAAATACACCTGGGACCGAGCCTGGCAGCTGCCGCTCTGGGACGATTATCAAAAGCAGCTCGACACGAACTTCGCCGACATGGCAAACATCAGCGGCGGGCGCGAGGCCGGGACGATCCTCGGCGCGTGCTTTCTCGCGCGCTACACTAAGGAGTACAAGTGGGCGCATCTCGACATCGCCGGAACGGCGTGGAAAACGGGAAAGGAAAAGGGCGCGACCGGCCGGCCGGTGCCGCTGCTCACGCAGTTTCTCATCGACCGCGCCCGCAAAGATTCCACGCCCCCGGAATGACCCGGATCGACTTCTATCTGCTCCCGCCCGCCGATGAGGACGGCAAGCATCTCGCCGCCTGCCGACTCGCGCACAAAGCCTACCGGCTCCAACATCGCATCTATATGCTGACGGAAACCCCGGACGAATCGGCGCACCTCGACCGTTTGTTGTGGACCTTCAACCCCGGGAGCTTTCTCCCGCATCAAATCCATGCCGAGCCGGTCGATTCACGCCTGCCGGTGCTCATCGGCCACGACGCACCGCCGGCAGACTTCAAGGACGTCCTCATTTCCCTCGCGCCCAAGGTGCCCGAGTTCTTCGAACGGTTCGAGCGCGTCGCGGAGCTGATAGGCCCGAGCGAGCAAGAACGCGCCGCCGGGCGCGAGCGATTTCGCACTTACCGCGACCGCGGCTTCACGGTGCAGACACACAATCTGTAACCGACGGCTATGACCGACGAGAAACCCAAACACAAGCCGCAACAGAAGCACACGTTGTCTGAAGTGCTGAAGTCGCTGCAAGATCTGATCCGCACGGATATCGTCAGCGCGCGGACGGCGACGAAGGCGTTACCTGGCGGAACGGCAAAGCGCGAGCCTCCCGCCGCGCCGACAGAACCGGACACGTTCAACCAAGCGCTCGAGAAGCTCGATGACATCATCACGCACAAGATCATCGAGCCGGTGGAGCGCGCGCGTCAGACGCCTCCCGAGCCGCTGCTGCCGGACGAAGTGCTCGAGATCGAGTGGGACGACGCCCCGCTGGCCGAAAAGGCAAAACCTTCAAAGACTGTCGCACGCAAATTCCCCGATGCTCCCGTGGCGAAGACATTTGCCGTGCCCGATGAAACGATCGAGTTGCAAGCGATCCCTTCCGACCTACCGGATGCCGAATCTGCGCCGATGGCCGACGACACATCGGAGCTTGAGATCGCGGAAGTGGAAATCGCTGAACCGATCCAAACAGAAGGCGCACCGGTTTCAGATAATCCTTCGGAGGAGATAGTCGAGTTAGCCGCGCCGCCCGAGGAACCGGGCGAGCAGGCGGTCGAGGAAATCGAAGCCATTACCATCGAGCCGATCGAGTTGGAACCGACGACCGCGACGAACGACAATGTAGACAAGCTCGAGGTACCCGCGGTGACACAAGCCGAAGATGCGGCGGACGTCCCCACTTTCATGATTGAATACACCGGCTCGAAACCGGAAATCGCGACCATCGACTTGGCCGCGATAGCGGCCCCGCCGGCCAAGCCCGCACCAGCGAAGCCCGCCGCGCCAGCCCAACGACCAATCAAAGAGAAGTCGTCCGGCACAAAGCCAATGGCGTCGCAGCCGCCGGCTGCTGCCCGCGGACCGCGAGCCCCGGATAAGCCGAAACCACCGACCTCGTCAACTCCGAAAAAACCGCTGGAGCTTGTGCCGGACACGCTTCCCGTCGCGCCGGCGGAGGTAGCGACTGTAATACTCGAAGCGCCGAAGAAGCCGGCGCAAACCAAAGCGAAATCGCCGACCGCGGCAACGCCGAGTCCACCGCAGCCGAGCCCGCCCCTCAAGCAAGAGGAGATTCCGATCCTGAAGGAGGTGGCCGAGCTCGATGCCTCGCCGTCCACACCGCTGCCCGATGCCGCGCAGGCCCGCGATATCGCGATACGGGTCATCGCCAGGCTCAATATCGAACGGCGCAAAGCCGGACAAGCACCGCTCGATATCAAAACGATCGAGCGGCTGCAGAAGTATCTGGCCGAGGCGCTTTCTAAGCGGGCGCTCAACAAACCCAAGTAGCTCGTTATGTCGCTGTCATTCCCACTTTCGCGGGATGACGCCCAAAAAGGGTTGCGTACACTTCGCGCCTCGCCCGCATATGGCTAGAATCCCATCACGATGACATTTTTCCTTCACCTTCGCCCATGAACCGCGACACCGATCCGGCGGCGCGTCCGTCCGTTGACGACGCTGCGTTGAGCAAGTCCTACGACCCACACGCCATCGAGCGGCGGATTTACGAGACGTGGGAGAAAGCGGGTTACTTCGTGCCGTCCGGCAAGGGCCCGGCCCTTCGACCAGGCTCAGGACAAGCGTACTGCATCATGATCCCGCCGCCGAACGTTACCGGCAGCCTGCACATGGGCCACGCGTTCCAAGACACGCTCATGGACGCGCTCATCCGCTACCACCGCATGAAGGGTTTCAACACGCTGTGGCAGGTCGGCACGGATCACGCCGGCATCGCGACGCAGATGGTGGTCGAGCGACAGCTCGAAATCGAAGGGAAGACCCGTCACGATCTCGGGCGCGACACGTTCGTGAAGCGCGTGTGGCAGTGGAAAGAGCAATCGGGCAACACGATCACGAAGCAGTTGCGCCGCATGGGCGCATCCGTCGATTGGTCGCGTGAACGCTTCACCATGGACGAAGGCCTGTCGCGCGCCGTCACCGAAGTGTTCGTCCGATTGCACGACGACGGCCTCATTTACCGAGGCAAGCGTCTGGTGAACTGGGACCCGGCGCTGCATACGGCGGTCAGCGATTTGGAAGTCGTCTCCGAGGAAGAGCCGGGTCATCTTTGGCACATCCGATACCCGCTGGTAGGCGGCGGCGGACATTTAGTCGTCGCGACGACGCGCCCGGAAACGATGCTCGGCGACACCGCCGTCGCCGTGCATCCCGAGGATGAACGCTATCGCCACTTGGTCGGCAAGTTCGTCGAGCTTCCTCTCACCGGCCGAAAGATTCCGATCGTGGCCGACGAATACGTGGACAAGGAGTTTGGCTCCGGCTGCCTCAAGATTACACCGGCACACGACTTCAATGACTACGACGTCGGCAAGCGTCACAGCCTACCGATCGTCAACATCTTTACGATCGACGCCCACGTCGACCTTCCCGGCTCGACGTACCACGAGCTCGATCGCTACGACGCCCGCAAACAAATCGTCGCGGATCTCGACGCGGCCGGTCTGCTCGAGCGCGTGCAGGACCACAAGCTCACGGTCCCGCGCGGCGATCGCTCGGGTGTGGCGATCGAACCGTACCTCACCGATCAATGGTTCGTGAAAGCCGGACCGCTCGCACAAGCGGCGATCGCCGCGGTCGAAGACGGCCGCATTAAGTTCGTGCCGGAAAACTGGTCGACGACCTACTTCCAATGGATGCGCAACATTCAAGACTGGTGTATCTCGCGCCAACTCTGGTGGGGCCATCGCATTCCCGCGTGGTACGACGCGGAGGGCACTATCTACGTCGCGCGCAACGCAAAAGACGCGCAGGCGAAAGCGCGCGCGAAGCATGGGGCGGATGTGCCGCTCGAACAAGACAAGGACGTGCTCGACACCTGGTTCTCCTCCGCGCTTTGGCCGTTCTCGACCCTCGGCTGGCCGGAGCAGACGCCGGAGCTGAAGGCGTTCTATCCGACGAACGTGCTGGTCACCAGTTTCGACATTATCTTCTTTTGGGTTGCGCGCATGGTGATGATGGGCCTGAAGTTCATGGGCGACGTCCCGTTTCACGAAGTCTACATCCACGGCCTGGTGCGCGACGCCGACGGCCAGAAGATGTCGAAATCGAAAGGCAACACGCTCGATCCCCTCGATCTCATCGACGGCATCGACATCGAATCGTTGGTGCAGAAACGCATCAGCGGCCTCATGCAGCCGCAGATGGCAAAAAAAATCGAACAAGCGACGCGCAAACAATTCCCGCTTGGTATCCCGGCATACGGCACCGACGCGCTGCGCTTTACCTTGGCGTCGCTCGCCACTCAAGGCCGCGACATTAAATTGGATCTCGGCCGCATCGACGGCTACCGCAACTTCTGCAACAAACTCTGGAACGCCGCGCGCTACGTGCTGATGAACACCGAGAACGAGGATACCGGGCGCGGCGGTGGCAAGCTCAAGCTCAACGCTGCCGACCGCTGGATCGTCTCGCGTCTACATGAAGTCATCACGGAGGTCGAAATCGCGTTTCGCGAGTACCGTTTCGACTTGGCGGCGCAGGCGATGTACGGCTTCGTCTGGCACGAGTACTGCGATTGGTACCTCGAACTTTCCAAAGTCGTGCTCACCGATGCGAACGCGTCCGCGGACGCCAAGCGCGGCACGCGCCACACGCTCGTCGATGTGCTGGAGATGCTGTTACGCGCGCTGCATCCGTTGATGCCATTCATTACCGAGGAGATCTGGCAACGTGTCGCGCCCATGATGACAGGATCGCGCGCGAGCGCGCTCGGCTCCGATCTTATAGAAATCCCCTCTCCCTCCGGGAGAGGGAATGAGGGTGAGGGCCGCGCAACCATTATGCTGCGGCCCTATCCCGCCGCCCGCGCGGAGTCGATCGATCAAGCAGCGACCGAAGAAATGCAGTGGGTCATGGCCGTCATCGGTGCCATCCGAACGATCCGCAGTGAGCGCGATATCCCACCGTCAAAAGTGCTTCCCGTGCTACTCGCCGAAGGCACCGAGCAGGAAGAGGAGTGGATGCGGCGTAACGAACCTTACCTCAAGCTCCTCGCCCGCACCGAATCCCTGACATGGATCAAAGCCGGCGTGACAACTCCCGAATCCGCGATGGAACTCGTCGGCAAGATGAAAGTACTCGTCCCCCTGGGCTCCCTCATCGACAAGAAGGCGGAGCTCGAGCGCATTAAGAAGGAAATCGAGAGGTACCAAAAGGAACTCGATAAAGCGCGCGGCAAGTTAGCCAATCAAGACTTCGTCGCGCGAGCTCCGTCACACGTGGTCGAGCAGGAAAAGCAGCGGGTACAACAGTTCGAAGAAGCGTTGGCAAAACTTCAAGCGCAGAAGGTGCAAGTAGAAGCGTTGCCGAGCTAGCCAGGCGTCGTTGGTTCAAAAGTGATGCCATTTAATAATCCGCGGTACCTGCCGTGAGCAACAATCTTCCAATCATATTCGTCGATCAGATGGGACCGGCGCTTTTCACCGCCGGCCAAGGTATCGACGTACGGCCGCATCCGCATGTCAATCTCGCGACGGTTACCCATTTATTCGACGGCGAGATTTTGCATCGCGACAGTCTCGGCACCGAGCAAGTCATTCGCGCGGGCGACGTAAGATGACCGTGGGTTGCGGCATCGCGCACTCGGAGCGGACACCGCGGCGGTGCGACGATGGATGGACCGCGCTACCTCTGGTGGAACTTCGTCTCCTCGCGCAAGGAACGCATCCGCCAAGCGGCGGACGATTGGAAGGCGGGACGGTTCCGCAAAGTACCCGGCGATGAGATGGAGTTCATACCATTACCTGACGATGCCGGTGGGGCGCTTACCCCCGACGGTCTTTCCCCTTAAGCAGCGCCAACACCGCCGCTGCTGGCGGCTGCCGCTCGCGCGCGATTTTCCCTAGGCTATGCTTTCGTAAATACACGGCGCGCGGTTCTCGTTTCGCGCGCCCTTAAGGAAAACCAATGGCCGCTTGGCTGCCCATACTGAAAACCGTCCTGCCCTACCTCACGACTATCGTGACGGCGGCCGTTCCCGCCTTCAACGCGCGCAAGGACAACGAGCAAATCGCCGAGTTGCAACAGGCGGTGCGACACAACGCGGAATCGATCAAAGTCCTCGCCGAGCAGATGCAACGCACCATACAAGCGATCGAGGCGGGAGTGATGTCGAGCGAGCGCGCCGTGCGCCGGGCGCGACTCGTCAGTGTGCTCTCGCTCGTCGTTGCCGCAGTCTCTCTCGGCGTCGCGCTAGTCATTGTTTGGGGACGGTGATTCCTACTATAGGTTTGCCGGCGACTCGCTGATGCCTCGTTCACGTCCTCGTTCCGACACCCGCGCCCATTGGCTGCGCGTGTTTCTGCCGTTTGCCGTGGGTTACTACCTCTCGTACTTGCTGCGCAACGCGAACGCCGTCATCGCGCCCGAGCTGACGGCCGAGTTGTCCTTGAACGCGGCAGAACTTGGGCTGCTCACGAGCGCTTACTTTTTTGCGTTCGGTGCGTTTCAAATTCCGCTCGGCATCTTGCTCGATCGCTACGGGCCTCGGCGCGTCGAAGCGACGCTGCTGCTTTTCGCCGCGGCGGGCACGTTGATCTTTGCGCTGGGTCAGGACATCGCCGGGCTCGCGCTCGGTCGCGCGCTGATCGGCCTCGGCGTTTCCGGGTGTCTCATGGCGGCGCTAAAGAATTTTTCTCAATGGTATCCGGCCGAGCGACAATCCTCGTTGACCGGCGCCATCATGACGGCGGGAAGTCTCGGCGCCATCAGCGCGAGCGTTCCGCTCGAGTGGATGCTTCCGGTATGGGGCTGGCGCGGCGTGTTTCACCTGCTCACGGTCGCCATCGTTCTGGCGGCGGGTTTTCTATTCTTCACGGTTCCCGATCGCGACGACGGCGTCGCCGAAACGACGCTCGCGGAACAGTGGCGCGGCGTCGCACACATCTTCGCGAGCCGGGATTTCTGGCGCTTCGCGCCGCTCATGACGCTCTTCGCCGGCGGCTTCATGGCGGTACAGGGACTCTGGATCGTGCCGTGGTTGATCAACGTCGACGGGCTGAGCCGCGAGGGGGCCGCGCAAAATCTGTTCGCCATGGGCGTCGCCTCGCTCGTGAGCTTCTTTTCGATCGCGCTCTTCGCGACGCGCATCGTCCAGAGCGGCATCAAACTACCGGTGCTTGTCGGCGGCGTGTTGGTCGTGTCGTGGATGTGCTTGACGTTGGAGGTCGCGGGCGTGCGCCCGGCGCTGCCGCTTTGGGTTCTCTACAGCTTCTGCTCGGCCACGACTACCCTCATGTACGCCGCGCTCGCGAGCTACTTCGCGCCCGCCCTCTTCGGCCGCGTCAGCACGGCGCTCAACTTGATGGCGTTCGTCGGCGCGTTCTCGCTGCAATGGGGGCTCGGCGTGCTCGTCGATTTGTTCATCGCGGCACAGTGGTCGTCGGCAAGCGCCTTCCGCGCCGCGTTCGCGGTCATGGCGGCAATGCAGCTGCTGTCGTGGCTTTGGTTCGCCCTCGAAGGCCGGCGCCACACCGCTCTCGCCGGCGTTCAAATGAAACCGGTACCACCGGCGCCGCAACCGTAGCGCGTTCGGAAATATCGCCGAACGCAGACAAAAAAGAGCCCCGCCAAAACGACGGGGCTAGGCGTATCTACGAACTTCGGCTCGCGGCTATTGTTTCACCAACGAGCCGGGTTCCTAGCCGCCATAAGCGAGCGAGTCGATCGATGCCGGCCGCGCGGCGCGCCGCTCATACGGAACCGGAACATCGAACGACGTCTGCACGTCGAACTCGAAGCTCGGGCGAGCGACCATCGGCGTGTAGAAGACCAACAGTTCAAAAGACATCGGCGCATCCAACTCCACCGAAGCACGCCCGACCATCGGCGTGTAGAAGGCCAGCGTGTCGGACGCCTGCGCCTCCGCGATAGGACGCGCAACCATCGGCGTGTAGAAAGCCAACGTATCGATGGACGACGCCATGTCGAGCCCCTCGACCGGCCGCGCAGCCGTCTCGATGTAGAACGACGGCAAGTCGAGCGCCGCGGTCGTGATAGTCGCATCGACGCCAAAGAGCGTTTCGTCGGCGCTAGCAGCCGAGAGCGTGATTCCCGCCGCGGCGGCGATTACAAACGTGGAAAAGTTTTTCATATGACCCCGCACCTGTTTAATGTGTCAGACGATTTGTAGACTGACGACAAGACAGCGGCCTGCCGGCGTCGGTCGTGCGCGGATCGAAGCGCCTGATCGCGAAGCGAGCGGCTACGAGCCGAACCAGTGGTTCGGCGTTCTATGGCTGTCATGTGTATCCCCCAAGTCATTCACCTCAGACCCCGTATCTGAGGATTTTTTTTCGTCCGCGCTTTGTAGCGTGTCCGAGCGACGATACTTGTATTTTTTGTCTCCGATTCGATCGACGTGGGTCGCGCACGTCAGGATTAAGAATGGCCGAGAATCGCGCCAAGTCAAGGAATTCTCGAAATTACTTTAAGAGCGAAAACCAATGCGGCATCGAGAAACTTCGACGGGCGATGTGACGCGTGCATCGTGTTTTCCCACGAAAACATACGTGGACGCATTCTGAGTTCTCAAACGTGAGCCGCATCCAGCCGAACGCCTGGTACTCGCCTCGGCGAAACGCGGAATCGGCGTGCTTGCTCCGGCAATGGGTACCGTTCAGTATCGACGCCTGATATCGTAGAACGACTGCGCAGCAAACTGGGAGGAACTCCCATGATGGAAATCTCTCCGAAGGTTGAACGCAAGGTGGCGACGGTCGATCAGAACAAAACGGTCTTCGACGCCGCGACGGTGATGGTTGGCAGGTACATCGGTTCGGTGGTCGTTACCGAGTCTTCAACCATCAAAGGCATTTTCACGGAGCGCGATTTGATGCGCGTGGTGGCGCAACAGCAAGATCTCGGAAAGGTCAAGCTGAAAGACGTCATGCGCAGCGATCTCGTGAGCGTGAGCCCGAGCGATAGCGTCGAAGATTGCCTGCAACTCATGCGCGAGAATCGCTGCCGGCACTTGCTCGTCTTCGAGGGCGATGAATTCGTCGGCATCGTTTCGTTGCGTGACCTCGTCGCGCTGATGTTGGAAGAGAAAGAAGCGTTGGTCGGCGAGCTGACGAAATACATCACCGGCTGATGCGACGCCGCTAGTCGGACCCACTCGCGGTGTGCGAGAACTCCGCTTGATCGTGAGATCGGCTTGCCCATGATCGCGCGAGCGATTTTTCACGACGAATCGGCGATCGCCAATAGACGCGACGAAATGACCGACCGGCGCGCTGTACCGGGCACGATTACTTAGGGCACAATTTACCTATGGCTAGGGCTCGCCTTCTACTCGCCGCTTTCCTGGTCCTGGCGTTCGCCGGCGTCGCGTCAGCCGCGAAGATTCCGGACTTCATCTTTGCGACCGACAAGGGTTCGATCGCGCTCGAAAGCCTCCGCGGCAAGGTGGTCTATCTCGACTACTGGGCGTCATGGTGCGCGCCCTGCCGCCACTCGTTTCCCTTCATGAACGAAATGCAGGCGCGCTATGGCCATAAGGGCTTGGTGATTGTCGCGGTGACGATCGATTCCGAGCGCGCCGACGCGCGGCGCTTCCTCGCCCAATATCCGGCCAATTTCATTATCGGGTATGACCCGGACGGCGCCACTGCGAAAAAGCTGGCGCTCAAAGGAATGCCGACTTCGTTCGTCATCGACCGCCACGGCGAAATCGTGTCGACTCACATCGGTTTTCGCGAGATCGAGAAAAGCCAGATCGAAAATAGGATCAAGGCGCTTCTTGCGGTCGGCGAGCCTCTCTGAGCGCCGCAATCGCCTAGACGTCGCCTTCGGCTCGATCCAATATCCTGCGTAGCACGAGCCTGAACTTCCGGCGAGTACAATTTGAAGGACGCTGACGTGGTTCATCATCGCCCGACGTGACCGCGGTCCTCATTCGATCGCCGGCGTTCGCGCACCACCCTCTCGATAGAAGTCGACGAAAGAGATAAAGTCGCGGTCACGAGCAAAGAGGGTCGAACGGCGTGGAAGAGTTATCCCGCCGTCGACGGCTATCTGCACGCGAGTGGAGACGAGATTGAGCGACAGCCATGCCGAGCTGACGGCCGGCAGCTTCACCATTCAGGCGCAAGAGCGCATCGTGTTCGGGCAACCGGCGGGGAACGTCGTCGCCGCCGAAGCCGACCGTTACGGCGCGAAGCGCGTCTTCGTCGTCTCGACTCGCTCGCTCAAGCAACTCGAAGACGGCCCGCTGCAACGCATCGTCGGTGCCTTGGGCGCGCGGCACGTCGGCACCTACGCCGCCGTGCGCGCGCATAGTCCGCGCGACGACGTCATCGCGGCAGCGGCCGCCGCGCGTACCGCGCAGGCCGATTTGCTGGTGGCGGTCGGTGGCGGTTCGGTGATCGATGCGACCAAGGCGATGCAGCTTTGTCTCTGGCTCGGGCTCGAAGCCGCCGAGTCCATGGAGCCCTACCGCACCGGCGTCGCCCTCAACGTGCGCCGCGACGTCGAGCTGCCGACCAACCCGATTCGCATGATCGCCGTGTCGACGACGCTATCGGCCTCCGACTTCACGCCGAACGCCGGCGTCACGGACGTAAAGACAAACACGAAGCAATCGTTCAATCACCGCCTGTTCGTGCCGCGGTCGGTCGTCCTCGATCCGGCGGCGACGCTCGATACGCCCGATTGGCTGCTGTTCTGCACCGGCATCCGCGCGGTGGACCATGCGGTGGAATCGTATTGCTCGGCATTGGCGAATCCGGCGACGGAAGCGCTGTCGCTGCAAGGACTGCGCTTGTTGTCCCGCGCACTGCCGAAGATCAAAGCCAATCCTCGCGACTTGAAACCACGACTCGAGGCGCAATTCGGAATGTGGCAATCGATCGCCGCCGCGGCGGCAGGCGCCGGCATGGGCGCGAGTCACGGCATCGGTTACGCGCTCGGCGCGAGCTTCGGCGTCGCGCACGGCCACACCTCGTGCGTCATGCTGCCGGCGGTGTTGCGCTGGAACGCCGCGGTCAACAGCGAGCGTCAGCGCGCACTTTCCGAAGCGATGGGCGCGGGGCACGCGCCGGCCGCGGATCTCGTCGCCGCGCTGGTCGCCGCGTTGGATCAGCCGGGCTCCTTGCGTGGCGTCAATATCAAACGCGAGAATCTCGATGAGATCGCGACGCGCGCGATGAGCTACCCCCCGGTGCGAATGAATCCGCGGCCGATCAAGAGCCCGGCGGACGTGAGAGAGATCTTGGAGCTGGCTTGGTGAATTCGAACTCGACTGCTATTACTCGGCGCGCATGAACTTCGATCTCGATGAATCGGACCGCATGCTCAAGGAGCTGACGGCGCGCTTCGTCAAAGACTTTTTACTGCCGCTCGAGCCCGCTGTGTTGAAGCGCGAGGCGGCGGGTCAAGGCCTGGGTCTTGCCCGCGAGGAGCTGGCGAAGATCGACGCGGCGTCGCGCGAGCTTGGCCTTTGGGGGCTCGACGCGCCGCCGGACATGGGCGGTGCCGACCTGCCGACGGTCGCGATGATCGGCGTCTACGAGGAAATGGGGCGCACCATCACGCCTTACGTGCTGCCGCCCGACTCGCCGAACCTGCGCATGCTGATGGCGACGGTCGACGCGGCGCAGCGGCAACAGTATCTCGCGCCGTACGCGCGCGGCGAGGCGACGTCGGCCATCGCCATCTCCGAGCCGGGCGCCGGCGCCGATCCCGCGGCCATGACGACGCGCGCGGTGCGCGACGGCGACGATTGGGTGCTGAACGGCCGCAAGATCTGGATCAGCCGCGCCGCCGAAGCGGACTTCACCATCGTCATGGCGGTAACCGACAAGACCAAAGGCGCGCGCGGCGGAATCTCCGCCTTCTTGGTGGACAAGGGAACGCCGGGATTCGAGATCGCGCGCAAGATCCCGATGATCGGCGGCGCGGCGACCTATGAGGTGGTGTTCGACAATTGCCGGCTGCCTGCCGCGAAGCTGCTCGGCGTCGAGGGCCAGGGTTTCGCGCCGATGCAGCTGCGGCTGTCCACGCGTCGTTTGGAAATGGCCGCGGCGTGCATCGGCGCGGCGCAGCGCGCGCTCGACATGATCTGCGAGTACGCACCGCTGCGCTCGACGTTCGGCGCGCCGTTGGCCGAGCGCCAGACCATTCAATGGTGGGTCGCTGACAGCGCGACGCAGATACACGCGTGCCGTCTGATGGTATACGACGCGGCGTGGAAGCTCGATCAGAAGCGCAACGTGCGCACCGAGATCTCGATGATCAAAGTACACGCGACCGAGCTCGCGTGGGACGTCGTCGACAAAGCGATGCAAACCTTCGGCGCGATGGGCATGACCAAAGAGCTGCCGCTGCATCTGATGGCGAGCCGCGTGCGCACGATGCGCATTTACGACGGCCCGTCGGAGGTGCACCGCTGGGTGATCGCGCGCAATCTGCTCGGTCTGCGCAAGTGACGCAAGACCTCGACCGTTAACAGGAGCCCGGGCAATGGCAAGCGACGTCTTTATCGAACGAACCGGCAACGTGGCGCTCGTCGAGTTCCGGCGCCCGCCGCATAATTTTTTCGATCTCGCTTTGGTGCGCGACTTGGCGGACGCGTTCGAGTCGTTGGATGGGGATCGGTCCTGCCGCGCGCTCGTGCTCGCGTCGGAAGGCAGCGCGTTTTGCGCCGGTGCGAACTTTCCGGCGAGCGCCGACGGCGAACGGCGCGCGGGCAGCTCGAATCCGTTGTACGCCGAAGCGGTGCGCTTGTTTGCCTGCAAAAAACCCTGCGTCGCCGCGATCCAGGGACCCGCGGTCGGCGGCGGCCTCGGGCTCGCGCTCGTACCCGACTTTCGTGTCGTTTGCGCACAGGCCCGTTTTGCCGCCAATTTCGTCAAGCTGGGCATTCATCCGGGCTTCGGACTCACGCACACTCTGCCCCGGCTGATCGGCACCCAGCGCGCGAGCTTTCTTTTTCTAACAGGCCGACGCATCGACGGCGAGACCGCCCTCGCCTGGGGATTGGCGGATGTGCTCGTGCCCGAGGAAGCGCTGCGCGCGACCGCGCTCGCGCTCGCGGCGGAAATCGCCGAAGGCGCACCGCTCGCGGTGCAAGCGACGCGCGCGACGTTGCGACGCGATTTAGCCGCGGCGGTACAGACACAGACCGATCACGAGCACCGCGAGCAGCGCAAGCTTTTCCGCACCAAAGATCACGCGGAAGGCGTGCAAGCCGTCAAAGAGCGGCGCGCCGGACGCTTCACCGGCGAATAGTTCTCGGAAACGCAGGCATGGCAAAGCTCGAGCGTGACGGCGTCGGTATTCATTATGAAGTGCACGGCGGCGGCGACGCCCCGGTGGTTTTGCTGACTCACGGTTTCGCCGCAACCTCGCGCATGTGGCGCGGCCAGATCGAGCTGCTTGTGAAGACGCATCGGCTCCTTGTTTGGGACATGCGCGGTCACGGGCGTAGCGACTACCCGGACGATCCGGCGCTCTACAGCGAGGCGCACACGGTGGCGGACATGGCGGCGCTGCTCGATGCGGTCGGCGCGAAGCGCGCCATCGTCGGCGGCTTGTCCCTCGGCGGTTACATGTCCTTGGCGTTTTACTTGGCGCACCCGCAGCGTGTCAAAGCGCTGCTCATCATCGACTGCGGGCCGGGCTTCAAGAACGACGACGCGCGCGCAGAATGGAATATCTACGCCGAGCGCCGGGCGAAAGATTTCGAAACTACCGGACTCGACGCGTTGCGCGGGCGGAGCCGCGAGATGGACGCGCTGGCGCACCGCTCCGCGGACGGACTCATCAAGGCGGCCCGCGGGATGCTCGTGCAGCGCGATGCGCGCGTCATGAGTTCCTTACCCAATATTAAGGTCCCCTCGATGATCATCGTCGGCGCGAACGACAAGCCGTTTCTAAACGCGTCGGACTATATGGCGGCGAAAATCGCTGGTGCGGAAAAAGTAGTGATCGCCGACGCCGGGCACGCGGCGAATATCGACCAACCCACGGCATTCAATCGCGCCTTGATCGACTTTCTCGCCCGCGTCGACTGACTATCGTTTACCGCCGGGCTGAGCGGGCTATTCCACGGCGCGGGCTGACGATTGCCACGCGGAATACCTGCGCATGGCAAACGATTTGCACGCACATACTGTTCGCGCGCCGAGAGTCTTCTATCCGTCGTCGGTCGCTACGATTGCCGCTCGATACCGCGTCCTGCTAGCATCGAGATAGGAAATGACGACGGAGCATGCCATGGATAAGCGTTGGTTCGCCGTTATCGTTCTGATCGGATGGATGGCAGGCGCCGGCGCCACCGACAGCGATTGCTCGAATGCGACTTCTGCCGAAGCCAAAGCACTGGCCCTCAAGGCCGTCGCGCAGGTAGAGAAGCTCGGGCATGAACGGGCGTTCAGGAACTTCATGGACCCTGAAGGCGATTTCTTCCCGCGCGATCTCTACGTCATCGTCGTCGGCCTCGAAGGTACGATGTGGGTCAACGGTGCTTACCCGCAAGGAATCGGCACGAATGCATTAAACGCCGAGGACGCGAAAGGCCGGCGCTATATCGAGCAGATGCTACGCATCGCGAAGGAGCGCGGGGAAGGTTGGGTCGAGTACCAGTGGTTCAACCCGTGCACCGGCGAATACAGCGACAAGAACACTTACTTCAAGCGCATCGGACAGTTTGTCGTCGCCGTCGGCGCGTATCGCAATCCCAAGAGCATAACGGCACGTACCGCCGATTAGCAGGCTGTTGAAAAACAGCTACCCGCGTCCGTGCGCCAGTCGGTTCAGCAGCGGCGTTATCAGTAACAGCGCGACGCCGCCACCCATCGATGTGGCTACGAGGAACCAGTACAGCGGAATGCCGGAGCCGGCGAGCATCGCTTCCAGCACGCCGGCAAAGTAATTGGCGATCGCGTTCGATGTGAACCAAAGCCCCATCATCATAGCGGCGAGGCGCGCCGGCGCGAGCTTGGTGACGAACGACAAACCGATCGGCGAGAGCATCAATTCCCCGAGCGTGTGCAGCAAATAAACACACGCGAGCCATTGCGGACCGACTCTGCCGATCAGGTCGGCGCGCTCCTGCGCGATGGCCATGACGACAAAGCCGAGCCCGAGGACGATCATCCCCCCGCCCTGCTTCGCCGGATCGGAAATCGCATAACGCGATCGGTCGAGACGCGTCCACATCGCCGCCATGATCGGCGCCAACGCGACGATCGCGAGCGGATTGATCGACTGGAAGTAGGACGTCGGCATCTCCCAGCCGAAAAGCATCCGCTCGGTCTGCTTGTCGGCGAAGAGATTCATCGTGCCGCCCGCTTGCTCGAAACCCATCCAGAACATGATGACGAAAACGGCGACGATGACGATAACGAGCATCGCGTGCCAATCCTCGCGTGTTAGCGGTTCGACGTCCGACTTTCGTTCGCTGAAGAGACGGGGCGTCAAGACTGCCGCTGCGCACAAACCCGCGCCGATGGCCAGCTTCACGAGCAACGGCAACGGCGACCACCAGCCGCTTATCCAGCGCCAGGCGATCATAACGAGAAATACCAGCGGAATCGCCGATACGCTCAAGGCAAGTATGTGCGCCCAATCGCGTCCAGTAAGTCGCGTTTGATCCGATTTAAACCCGGCGCCACCCAGCATGTGTTGGCCGCGCGTGAACACGAGAATACCGATGGCCATCCCAACGCCGGCGGACATGAAACCCCAATGCCAACCGACTTTTTCACCGAGCGTACCGGCAATGAGCGGCGAGAAGAACGCGCCCAGATTGATCCCCATGTAGAAAATCGTGAAGCCGCCGTCGCGGCGCGGATCGTGCGGACGATATAGCGTGCCGAGCAATGTCGATATATTCGGCTTGAAGAAGCCATTGCCGACGATGAGCAACCCCAGCGCAACGTTGAGCAGCGCCGGCACCGCCATCGCAAAGTGCCCAAGCATCATCGTAAACCCGCCGATGAGAATCGCCTTGCGCAACCCGAGATAACGGTCGGCGAGATAACCGCCGAGGATCGGCGTCAGATAAACGAGCCCGGTGTAGATGGCATAAATTTCGAGCGCATCTTCGCGCTTGTAGCCGACCGCATTGACGAGGTACAGAACGAGCAGCGCGCGCATGCCGTAGTAGCTAAAGCGCTCCCACATTTCCGTGAAGAACAACACCGGCAGACCGGCGGGATGACGCTCGGCGGTGGCCGTGGATGGTACGATCGGACCATTCGCGGCGGGTTGGGCGATGTTAGACATGGCGTACCTCGTCTGAAAGGTAGCGGCGATCGCGATTTTTCGTCACGAAGTTTCTCACTAGAACCTATCTCAAAATCCCATGTAGGGTGGGTGCAGCGAAGCAGAACCCACCGAAGTATTATTTTGTTGTTGCTGCCCAGGGTGCAACAAAATCTGTTGCACCCGTTCAGCGGCGCGCATGCACGTTGCGCCGCTCCTGCGCATCCTGCGCTCGCGAACATTCGTACGTCCATGTACAGCAAGTGCATGCGTGAAACCCCCGCTTCACCCGCCGCTCGCGCGGCTACACCCAACCTACATTAGGCGCAATTTTTAGATAATTTCTAGTGAACCTCTGCTCGGGACACTAGCCGAACGACGGGGTACATCAACCGGCGTTCACCGCGTCGCGCGTCTTAGCAGGCGCACTAACGACGTTTTGCCTGAGCGCGGTCCGGCGATCTTCGCGAATGAATTCGCTGCCTTGCTCGGCGATCATGACGGTCGGCGCGTTGGTGTTGCCGGAGGTGATCGTCGGCATGACCGAAGCGTCAACGACCCGCAGGCCCGATACACCGCGCACGCGTAGACGAGAATCGACCACGACGAACAGATCGTCTTCCTTTCCCATCTTGCACGTACCCACCGGATGGAAAATCGTCGTGCCGATATCGCCCGCGGCGATCGCCAGCTCTTCGTCGGTCTGAAACGTTACACCGGGGAGGTACTCCTGGGGATGATACGGCGCCAGCGCCGGCATCGAAACGATGCGCCGGGTGAGCCGCAAGCCCGCCGCCGCGGTGCACCGATCCGCGTCGGTCGATAAGTAGCATGGCGCGATCTTCGGGGCGGCCGTCGGGTCGCACGACGCAATGTGTACATGACCGCGCGAAGCGGGCCGTAGATTGCACACGCTCGCGGTGAACGCCGGAAATGTATGCAACGGGTCGCCGAATTTGTCGAGCGACAGCGGTTGCACGTGGTATTCGAGGTTAGCTGTCTTCTGACCGGCGTCGGATTTCGCAAACGCGCCGAGCTGGCTCGGCGCCATCGACAGCGGACCGCTGCGGCGTAACGCATACTCCACGCCCATCATGAATCTCCCCCACCAACTGTTGGCCATCAGGTTCAAGCATTTGATGCCTTCGATCTTGAAGATCATGCGCAGCTGCAAATGATCCTGCAGGTTTGCTCCAACGCCCGGGGCATCGCAAACCACGGGAATACCGAGCGACTGCAGCCGGCCGCTGGCGCCGACACCGGAGCGCTCGAGAATGTTCGGCGTGCCGATGGAGCCAGCGGCGAGCACGGTTTCGAGGCGCGCCGTCGCTTGCCGCTTTTCTCCGTCGAGAAAAAACTCGACGCCGGTCGCGCGCTTGTCCTGAAACGACACCCGATCGATCAGCGCGCCCGTAATGACGGTCAAATTCCTCCGCCGCCGCGCCGGTCGCAAAAACGCTTTGCGCGCATTCCAGCGCACACCCCGCTTTTGATTCACTTCGAAGCGACTCACGCCGAAATTATTGCCGCGGTTGAAATCCTCCGTGCGCGGAATGCCCGCTTGCTCGGCGGCATCGGCGAAGCGATCGAGAATATCCCAGCGCAACCGCTGCGGCTCGACGCGCAGTTCGCCACCGGCGCCGTGCATCTCATCCGCGCCGCGCCAATAATCTTCGCTGCGCTTGAACACCGGCAGCACGCGTTGCCAAGTCCACGACGAATCGCCGGTAAGCCGCGCCCAGCGATCGTAATCACGCGCCTGCCCGCGCATGTAGATCATCGCGTTGATCGAGGACGAGCCGCCGAGCACGCGTCCACGCGCGTAGAGAATCGAACGCCCGTTCAACCCGGGCTCCGCTTCGGTGCGAAAGCACCAGTCGGTGCGCGGATTGCCGATGCAATAGAGATACCCGACCGGGATGTGAATCCAAATCCAATTGTCTTTGCCGCCGGCTTCGAGCAACAGCACCGAGACGTCGGCGTCTTGCGACAGCCGATTGGCCAACACGCACCCGGCGGTGCCGCCACCGACAACGATGTAGTCGAACGTGCCGTAAGGTTTCATGATTCTATGAGTTGGGATTTGTTCATGCCCCCTCTCCCCTTGCGGGAGGTGAGGCGGAGTATTCGCGGATGTACTCAACGTACATCCGCGCCGCCGAACGGGTGCGCGGATTTCGCGCACCCCGGCGGGAATAGACGGGGAGAGGGGAGATTTAACGGTAAATTCATATGATCACCCCTCTCCCAACCCTCTCCCGCAAGGGGAGAGGAAACTAAACCACTCTCTTTAAATTCACTCGAATCCATACAGCCGCGTCGGATTGCGGACGAGTACGCGCTCGCGTCCATACTCATCGGGGATCCAATCAGCCAGGAGATCGAGCAGATCGCCGACGTTCATCATGTGGCCGTAGTTCGCGACGTGCGGCCAGTCGGATCCCCAGAAGCAACGTTCCGGGCCGGCAGCATATAGCGCCTGCGCAAACGCAATCGTATCGCGATACGGCGGGCCTTCCGTCGTCGATCGGTAGGCGCCGGAGAGCTTGACCCACGCGCCGTCATGCACCAGCGCGACGAGCGAGCGGAAGCCGGGATGGTCCACACCGGCCGACGTTGGAAAGTGTCCCATGTGATCGACGACAAAGGGGACCGGCAAGCGCGCGAGCCGAGGCGCGAGCGCGGGCAGCTCACGCGCGTCGAGAAGAAACTGCAGATGCCAACCGAGCTCGCGGCAGAGCGCGCCGTAGCTTTCGACTTCTTTGAAATCGATGCCGCCGCCGTAAAGCGTGTTGAGCCGCAAGCCGACCACGCCCGCGTCTTTGAGCGCGCGGTAGTCGCGCTCAGGCAACGCGAGCGGCGCGACCGCGATGCCGCGCAATCTGCTCGGATGCGCGCCCAACGTTTCCACGAGCAGGCGGTTGTCCGTGCCATGCACGCTGACTTGCACGAGCACGCCGTAGGTCATGCCGCACGATTCGAGCATCGCAAGATACGCCGACGGGCTCGCCGCGGGCGGCGTGTAGCTGCGGCGCGTAACGAACGGATACACCGGCGGCGCGCCGATCACGTGCGCGTGCGTGTCGACGGCGCCGCGCGGCACGGCGTAGCGCGCCGGCGGATGCGGGTGCGGATCGGGCGCTGGACAAACCGGAACCCGATCGGCAGCCTGCTCAGGCATACGCGTGCAGCACTTTGCCGCGCGTTTCCGGCAGCAACGCCGCGGCGACAAACAGCATGCCGTACGCGACCACCGCGAAGAGCGCCATCGCGTTCGCGAGCGACATCGTCGCTGAGACGTAACCGACCAAGGTCGGAAACAACGCGCCGAAGCCGCGGCCGAAGTTGTAGGCGAAGCCTTGGCCCGAGCCGCGCAGGCGCGTCGGGAAAAGCTCGGTCAGGAACGCGCCGAGGCCGGAGAAGTAGCCGCTCGCGAAAAAGCCGAGCGGGAAGCCCAAGTACAGGATGACCTCGTTCGAAATCGTGAGCTGCGTGTACGCGAGGATGAGCACCGTGGCGCAGATGGAGAACAGCATAAACAAATTGCGCCTTCCGATACGATCCGCAAGATATGCACCGACTAGATAGCCCACGAACGCACCGACAATCAGAAACGCGAGATAACCGGTCGAGCCGACGACGGTCAAGCCGCGCTCGGTCTTCAAGAACGTCGGAAGCCACGTAGTGACCGCATAGTAGCCGCCTTGCGCGCCGGTGCCGAGCAACGACGCGAGCATCGTCGTCTTCAGCATGTCCGGCGAAAAAATATCCCAAATCGCCGCGCTCTCGCCCTTCGCTTTGCGACTCTTGTGCAACTCCGCGGAGACGGCGGGTTCGGGCACGTAACGGCGCAGATAGAACACCAAAAGCGCGGGCAGCGCGCCGAGCGCGAACATCCAGCGCCACGCTTGGTCCGCCGGCAACCAGGTGAACAACACCGCTTGCATGAGCACGGCGAGCCCCCAGCCGATCGCCCAACCGGATTGCACCGATCCAACCGCGCGGCCGCGATATTGCGCGCGAATTGTTTCACCCATCAGTACTGCGCCCGCGGCCCATTCGCCGCCGAAGCCGAGGCCGAGCAGCGCGCGGCAGACCATGAGTTGCGAAAAGTTTTGCGCGAACGCGCAGAGCAAACTGAAGAGCGAGAACCACAAGATCGCGATTTGCAGCGTCTTCACGCGACCGATTCGGTCCGACAGATAGCCCGCGCCCCAGCCACCGACCGCGGAGAAGAGCAGCGTCGCGGTGACGGCGAGGCCGGCCGTGCCGCGCTCGACCTGCCACAGCGCGATGATCGTACCGATCACGAGCGGGTAGATCATGAAATCCATGCCATCGAGCGTCCAGCCGGAGAGGCACGCCCAAAAAGTGCGTCGCTCCGGAACGGTCATGTCTTTATAGAAGCTCGTGAGGCTGGTATCCGTCGGCGCAGCGGTTGCCATCTTAGCCATTGTCGTTTTCTCCCTATATTTAAGGTTGGGGGGGCTATGCCGTCATGTTCGGTAAATCGTATCGATGAGGTTCCGCGCCGACGACGACAGCCAACGCGCAACGCGAACTATAGGCACACGTTCGCTTCTGCGTAAACACGCTTCTCGACGAGAAGAAATGAGTCGGAACGTCCGACGAAGCGGTTGAAACCTAGAGGTTCAGCGGATTAGACACGATTCGGCATGTAACCGGCAACGTTCAAGACATTGATACCGCTGTAACCGTTCGCCTTCCGAATAGTAAACGCCCGTTGGTGCGGTTGACGGCTACGCGCGCCGCGCCTAGATTTCTCGACCGGCACACCGGCAACCGGACGACAACGAAACGCATGAGCGACAGCAATCAGTTCCGGCTTCTGGCGCAGCGGCGCTTTCTCCCCTTCTTCGGGGCGCAGGCGTTCGGCGCCTTCAACGACAACATATATAAGAGTGCGCTCGTGATCCTCGCGACCTATCAGGCCGCGAGCTACACCCAGATCGACCCGCGCGTGCTGACGAACTTAGCGGGCGGCCTCTTTATTCTTCCCTACGTCGTGTTCTCCGGCATCGCCGGCCAATTGGCGGACCGGTTCGACAAAGCGTTGGTGCTCAAGATCGTCAAGGCGGTGGAAATTCTGATCATGGCGCTCGCCGGCGTCGGCTTCGCGCGGCGGCCTACATCTACGGCCTCGTGCCCGAATTCTTGTTGCGCTTTCTTTGCTGGATGCTCGTTCACTTCGTGTATCGGCTCGACAAGCGCGGGCTCGAGCACATTCCCGACGACGGCCCCGCGCTCCTCGTCTGCAATCACGTGAGCTACGCGGATGCGCTCGTTATTTCCGCCGCGTGCCGCCGGCCGATTCGCTTCATCATGGAAGCGGGTATCTTCAAGGTGCCCGTGCTCAGCTCGATATTCCGCGGCATGAAAGCCATCCCGGTCGCACCGGCGAAAGAAGATCCGCAGACTTATCAGCGCGCCTTCGACGTCGTCGCCGAGCTGCGCGACGGCAATCTCGTCTGCATCTTCCCGGAGGGGCGACTCACGGCGGACGGCGACATCGGCGACTTTCGTCCCGGCATGATGCGTATACTCAAGGAGACGCCGGTCCCCGTCGTCCCACTCGCGCTCTCCGGGCTCTGGCACTCCGTGTTCTCGCGCAAGGAGAAGTTATTTTGGCGGCGCTGGCCCAAGGGCATTTGGCCGAAGATTGCCATACGCGTAGGTACGCCGGTCGACGCGCCGCGCGCGACGCCGGAACAGATGCGCGCCCACGTCGTCACGCTGCGCGGTGCGTGGCAGTGAGGCGATAGAAAAAACATGTAGCCCGGATAGAGCGACAGCGTAATCCGGGACATAAGAATGCCCGGAGCGTCATTCTTGGTAGCTGGATTTATACAGCGTATTTTCGGACATCACCCTAGATGAAAATTACATGACCGAACACCGCCGCTGGGGATTCTGGGGAACCTCCTTATGGTCCGTGGTCATCCTGCTTCTGTTCGCGGCGACCCAGGCCGTGGTTGTCGTCGTTTACATTTTTTCGACCGCCGGACCCGGCGATGAAATCCACTTTCGCGAGGCGCTGGCCGGGCTGCGCTACAACGGCGATGTCGTGTCGATTGCGACGTTGATGGGGGCGCTGGTGTCCGTTCCGATTATCCTCGGTGTCATAAAGCTGAAGCGCGGATCGCAAGTGACCGATTATCTTCCACTCGCCATCCCGCCGCGCCGCGCGCTGATCTTCTGGCTGATTGCGACCGCGCTTTGGATCGCCGCCAGCGATTTGATCTCGCTCTTCATCGGAAACCCGATCGTGCCGGAGTTCATGCGCGAGGCGTACTCCTCGTCCAGCCACAAGATACTGCTCTGGGTCGCCATCGTCGTCGCGGCGCCGATCTTCGAGGAAACGTTGTTCAGAGGCTTCATGATACCGGGATTATGGACGTCGCGACTCGGCGTGAGCGGCGCCGTCATCATCACGTCGCTAGCCTGGGCCGCGATACACGGACAGTACGACCTATACGGTAGAGTCACGATTTTTGCCTTCGGCCTGGTGCTGGGAGCCGCGCGCGTAAAAACGGGCTCGCTCCTGACTCCGCTGCTCCTTCACGCCGCGGCGAATGCGTTCGCGACGCTGGAGGTCGCGATTTTGCCGGGTGACATCTAAAAATATTTTGTAGAACGACACCGAAGAAAATCGCGCGTTCGGTCACGCCGAAAAGATTGATCGCCACATGAGTCAATCGGGAGATGCGCGACCACAGCGCCGGAGCCGATCGCATTTCGCCGCTGCAGCGCAACGTCCGAGATCGGCCCAGAAGCATATGGTCTAGCTTGGGTCGAACTAGCGTACCGAAGATTTCACTGCGTCCGCGAATCGCCGACTTTAGGCAACTGTTCCCAAACGCGACGATCGTGCGCGGGGACGATGATGAGGTCTGGCATCGCTCTTTTCAGTTGATGCAAACGCACGAGCAGTCCGCGCACCTGCGCTCCATCGTTGTCGACCAACCGTCGTGAGATCCAGGGCTTTTCCGCCGGCCGGTCCACGCCCTCGCTCTGCCACGCGGTGTCGCCGATGAGGACATAGCGCTGGCCCGCGGACGTCGTGATGAAGGCGAAAATCGATCCGGGCGTGTGGCCGGGCGCCGGAACGAGGACGACGCTGCCGTCGCCAAAGAAATCATGACTGCGGTCGAAGCCGAGATAGGGGCCGCTGTCGAAAGGGTAGACGCGATAATCCTTCGTACCGATCTGGCGCGCGAGCGCGGTCAGCGCGTTTCCGCTGTTCACGAAATCGAGTTCGGCCTGCGTGACGAAGACGGGAACGCCCGGCAGATCTTCAAGACCGCCCACGTGATCCCAATGCGCGTGGGTCAGGACAACTCCCGTCAGTGTGTTCTGCGCCATACCCGCGCTCACCAACTGCGCCGCGACGGTGGGCTCTTTCTCGAAGCGCGCGGTGCTTTGCATGAGCCAGGGCGTCGTCTTGAAATGTGCGTCGACGTTGCGGCCGAAGCCCGTGTCGAACAGCAATTTACCTTTGGGATGTTTGACGAGGACGGCGCCCATGTTGAAGACGCGCTCCTCGAACAGGCTGCCGCCGCGATACGCCAAGCCCGCCCGCGAATACATCTTACCGGCGAGAATCGCTTTGATCTCGACATTCGCCGTCGTCATCGGCGCCGGTGCCGCCATCGGCGATGCCGCCGGCACGTCGAGGTCTTGCGGCAGGAATGTCCATGTCAGCGCTCCGACACCCAGCACGATCAGCAACACGAAAAGCAGCAAGATTCTCTTCATCGGTCGCCTTCATTCCATAGGAAAATGTTCAGCTCGCTCAAGGTTGCTTTCACACTCGTCCGTAGATCCGGAGATGGACGCACATGGTACTAGGTCGAATGGCACTTACTTAAGCCCAAATGTAGGGTGGGTTAGCGTTTTTTGCGTAACCCACCGAGCGTTGCGTAGCAACACAATATGCATTTGTTAATGTGTGCCTGGCGGCACACCTGGTGGGTTACGGCACAAACGGCGTGCCTAACCCACCCTACGTCGATTATGGAACCGCTTAAGTAAGTGCCATTCGTACTAGATCTTCTAAAGGAAGTTAACGGCTGTTGGGCAGATGATGATCTCGTCACCAACCTTTATCCGATCCAACGCGCTCAAGTAACACGGCGTTAAGTCCAAGTGCGCGTTCGTTGCTTCCCTCACAGAACAGACGTTGTTGTTTCGGCCGAACTATTTCACCGGAGCCGCTCACTTGGCGCACATCGTCCGAAGAACATCCGCCGGAGCAGTCCGTCTTTTCTGACGAACTGGTGGTAGATCGCGGCAAGCACGTGCAACGCGATGAAGCCGACGAGGACCGTCGCGATGTAACCGTGCGCCTCGCGGGTTGGATAAATATGGAAGGTGGACGGCAGCGGCGCGCCGGAGCGGGCGAAGACGATGTCCGGAAGCCCGGCAAGAAGCGCCGTCGCATAGCCGGTTCCTGTCATCAAGAGAACCAGAACGTAAAAGCCATAGTGCGAGACCGGCGCGAGCCGATCGAGCAGCGGATAACCCGTCGTCGCATGCGCCGGTCTTGCTGTCCACAGTCGAACGACGAAGCGGATGATCATCAAGGCGAGGATCAGCATTCCGACCGCCATGTGCACTTCCAGAACGTCGAGCTTTCGCGGATCGGAGTTAGACACCGGATCGAGCACGAAGAAACCGACGATCAACATGGCGATAATCAGGAACGCAAGCAACCAATGCAGCGTCACCAGCAGCGGATGATAGCGGGACACCTGTTTCGTTTTCCGTTTCTCCAGAGAAGTGGCCTTCAGGTCTTTTGCCGCTATGGCCAGAACGCGCTGACGGATTGTGACCGAACTCGCTATTCGGCGGCAAACGGCTGCTCCCCGGCGCCGGCCGCGACTTTCCAAAGATAGCCGTCTCGATCAGCGAAGTAGCCGAAGTATTCACCCACGGTCCGCGTTGCGCCGGCTTCGCGATCTTGCCGCCGGCGCGTTCGGCTTCGGCCAACATCGCATCGACACGCGCTGGCGTGGCTGCTCTGTTTCAGTGTCTCGATCGGTTCGGCGCCGAGGCCCCGAACACGCGCATCGAGCTGTTCGAGACCGTCATCGGCGGAGGCTCCGACGCGCTGGTTCAAAAGCAAGTCGATCTCGCGATCACGCTGCTGCTGCCGCCCGGTTTCCTCGGCGAACCGCTGATGCGCATGCGCTTTGTTCCCGCGGCGCACCCGGACCATCCGCTGCACCGGCTCGGCCGCGATATCACGCTACGCGATCTGCGCAAGCATCGGCATCTGGTCGTACGCGATTCGGGCGCGAAGCGCACCGCCACCACGTCGACGGTGGAAGTCGAGCAACGCTGGACGATGAGCAACATGTCGACCTCGATCCTGGCCGCGCGCGAGGGTTACGGGTTCGCCTGGTATCCGGAAGAAAAAATCCGCGAGGAGCTCGCCGCCGGCACGCTGAAGCCGCTACCGCTGCGCGACGGCGAGCGCTGGGGCGACATTTACCTCGTACACACCGACCGCGACGCCGCCGGTCCGGGCACGAGGAGGCTCGCGGAAATTATTCGGGAGCATGTGAAGAAGGAGTGCGAGGGGCGAAAGGACTAGGGTCGCGAACTTGCCTAGCACAAACATAAGGGCTGCTTACGCAGCCCTTGAAATGCTTATACGCTATTGTCTATCAGTCGTTGGTCTGACCTTGTTTCTGTTTGCCGTTTTCAACAGAACTGTCCTCCATCGACCGAACTGGGGTTGTATTAGTACCTTTAAAATGAGCGGCGCGTTTCATCCATTCAGGTCGATCTTCAAGGCTCTTTTTTGCGGAATCAATTTGACGACCCAACCACGTGTTCTTTGAGGCTTTCATCTGCATGCACCTCCTTTAATCGTACTCAAACCCAACTAATTCCTTTTTTACTAAGCAGCTCCGGTAGCACATCACCTACCATTTCATCTTCGATTAAAAGATAAGACAGCACAAAACGTTTTATACGTGGGTTTGCTTTTGTTCTACTCCACTCGATGGTTCTACCACTGGGGTCCTTACGTTTCCCCTGCATCTCGAACAGCGTCATATAACGAACCGGTGCTATTCCAACAAACGATTCGAATCTCACTCGATCGGACACTTTGTATGGTGCATCAACGGCAACCGAATCGCTATATAAATCTGGGTCATCGCGTACTCGTGTGGGTAAAAACAGAGCGTGAACCTCGCTTCTGTCCTGTAATTCCCGGCGTAGAACGCATTTGACGTATCGCGGAGATTCGCCATGATGCTCCGATGCCTACTCTCAAACGTAAACATCGG
>JBGPKL010000040.1:0-35840 GCA_041485885.1 Sulfurifustaceae bacterium | reverse complement strand
GCGCATCGCGCGCGCGTCCGTGGTAGCGCAAGCGCAATCGCTTGCGGGTGAGAAGCGCGTGCGCCACGAGCTCGAAGCAGCTCGGCGCGATCGTGCGCGCGGCCTGCGGAAGAATGCGAACGCGCCGGGTGATTTCGGGGAATGCGCCGTCCTTGGTTTCAATCAGCGACTCGATGCGCTTCTTGAGCGGTTCGATATGCGGCGTGAGCAGGCCGGGCTCGAGATTATCGAGGAAGTGATAGAAGGCGAGCAGGCCGTGAATCTCGCGGCTGCTGAACCAGAGGCCCGGCAGCTCGTGCTGCGTTTTTGCGGCGCTTTCGTCGAAGCGATAACCGCGGCGCGTGTGGTCGTAGACGATGGGTGAATGCAATCGATCGCGCAGCAGGGCGAGGTCGCGGCGCACGGTGGCGACCGACACCTCCAGCTCCTCGATGAGCGTGCGAGTGGGGACGACGCCTCTGCTGCGTATCAGGCGTTCGATCTTGTAGACCCGCTCGGTCTCCCCCACCCGGATTTCCCTCCCGGATTTTTATCGATCATACGCGCCATTGGCGCGAGTTCAACCGCTGCCCGGGTAACGCCACGACAACGGTACGAACAACGGGACTGATTGGCTGACCGTGAGACTGGAAGCTATCTCAAAACACGCCCCCCACCCTAACCGTTCCCGCCCAGGGTGCGCAAAATCTGCGCACCCGTTCGGCGGCGCGAATGCATGTTAAATGCATTCTCGAAATCTCCGCCTCACCCCCCGCTTGCGGGGGAGGGAATGTAAGGGAGGAAATCCGTACGCGATATTTTGAAGCGGTTTCTAATTTCAGCGCGGGTGCTGGATTCCGGATCGCGCTCATCTGCTCGGAATGACTATTTATTCAGAGTCACTCATTTCGCCACTGCTGCGATCAACGCCTTCAGCTCCGGCACGCACGAACCAAACGTGCGCCCGACAGTTTCTTCGGCGGATTGCGATGCGGTGTTTTTCAGTTTAACGGCAGGATACGTGCCCTCGATCGACTTTCATTAACAACGATGAGCGCCCCGGACATCAACGTGGATTCAAATTGGCGCAACACCTGGATAACGAACTCTTGGAAATTCTTGGAAAGCACGTCTTGTACCCGCATCTGAATCACACTGGGCGCTTTGACCCCTGTGGCGGCGAGAATCGCCCCGAAATCAAGGTCGTGTGTGAGCACCACATACCCATTGCTTCTCGCGTATTCCAGAATCACTTTGTCCGTTGCAGTTGGCGCGCCGACGGATGACCAGTGCACCGACTCCCAACCATGCTTGGCAAAAATCTCTCGCCACTCGGGCGATAGATTCATGTCAATCAGAACTTTCATCTGTGGCCGAGCGGAACCTCTAATTCTTCTGCGCGCCAAGCGGCATACGCCAGCGCTTCCCGCAGATCTTCTTTCTCGAGATAGGGATAGGCCTTGAGAATTTGTTCTTCCGTGTTTCCAGATGCAAGCAGACCCACAAGAGTACCCACCGTTACCCGCATACCACGGATACAGGGCTTCCCGCCCATCACTGCTGGATCAAACGTAATTCTTTGCAATTGATTCATAGCAACCTGCTCTAACGTGCCGCTGCACAAGTACACTCAAAACAACTATACCCGATCAAACTACTAGCGGCCACGCGCACGCTCCCCTTTTTTTCTTTTACACACCACCCCAGCCCCACGTGGCTCGCCGCTATTGGTTCGGTAGCTCACCCACAAATGGCGGGTATTAATCAGACCCTCCTGGCATTCAGTACGCATCCACCGCCACGCCCGTCTGCGGCCGGGCGGCGAGGCCGTTGCGCTTTGCATGTTCCTGAAATCCCTTGTTGCGCCAGAAGAACGCGCCGGGCATCGTCGTCGGAATCACCAAGGCGTAGAACAGCATGCGCCCGATGACGCCGGTCGCGACGATGATCAGTGCCGCGCCGAACCACAAGCCCAGCGCAGTGAGACCGCTTGGGCGCAGTAGCGTGAGCACCGCCATCGCGACGACGGAAAATACGGCCGGTTATCATAATCTCTTCTCCAGAAAAGGCGCTGACAACATACCCGAAACCGGTGACTTGCGACAACAACGATCCAGTGCCTCTCCCCCCCCTTTTATCCGCAGAGAGGGCATGTATCGATCAGTCCGCCGTAGTTGTCACGCCCCCGTCGTTCAACGCGCGCCCCAGCCGTTGCATGAAGTTGCGCTTCGCTTTGTGTTTACGCTTAACCGCTTCGAGCCAGTCCGCGAACGGTTTCGCTTCACCGGCACGGTGCATGAGCGTGCGAATCTTGGCGACAAGATCCGCCGCTTCGTCGTAGGCCCGGTTCTGGCCTTGGCCGACAATGTCGTCGAGACGGGCGCGGTAGATTTCGGCGGCGTCGCGGGGATGCTCCGCCTCGCGCGCCGCCGCGAGGCGGAACCATAAATCTTCCGTGCAGCGGCCGGCACGCGCCTCGGCGAGCGCGGCATCGCTGTTACCTTCCCAGAGAAAAATTTCGACCAGCAATGAGTAACCGCCGGAAACCCAGCGCCAACGGTCATTGGATTTTTTTACGTTCGGCAAATATTCCTTGCGTATCCAGTCAAGCGTCTTGTCGCGCCAAACCGACCAAGTGCCGGCGCTTTCACTAGCGCTTTTCAGTCGTTGATAGCTGGGCAAGGCGGGGCATTCGACGAACGCGTCCCACGACAAACGAATGGCGTCGTCGTGGCGGGCGCGAGCGCCGTAGGCATCGACCAGAAAATCCACGAGACGCGAATCGTGCTCGCGAAACGCGGCGTGGCCGCGCTCGGCCCAGTCGAGCGCCTCGTCCGCCCTGCCGGCCTCGCTGCAAATCGTGGCGATCTGGAAAAAATGGTAGGGACTCGAAAGGTCGCGGCTCTTGATGGCGATCAACGCATCGGTATCGCCGGCGTGACGCGCGAGTGTTTCCATCATGTGGGTGATCTGGAAGTGGTCGGTGTGGGTGCGTGTGTCGCTCTTGGCGGGGCCGCGCGCCGGCACTTTTTTCCATTCCTTCTCCGCCGCCGCGCGAAACGCCTTGATCCCGGTGTCGCCGAGGAGCGGCGCATAGTCTTCGAAAGCCGCCAGACCCCATTGATCGCGTCGCATGAAATCGAACAATTGCTTGCCGAGCGTTTGCGGATCGGGCTGCGCGGCGCGGCACGCTTGCAGATGTTCCGCCGCGATCTGGTGCAGCAGATCGCCGAACGCGCCGCCGGAATCGTCGCTTCTCTCGTACGCCGCGAGCCCGCGCTTCAGCGCGTGATGGGCGACTTCGTAAGCCGCGCCCGCATGACCGTCTTCGCGCAAACCTGAAATAAGCTCCACCATCGGATAAGCACGCTCGAGCAGCCGACGCATGCCGTGGTAATCGACGAAACCGTGCACGGCGAGCGCCTTGCTTACCGTTTCCTTGAGTTCCTTGATATCGACATGCCGCAGCGCCTGCGCCCGCGCGGCGCGCGCGAGCAGGCGGCTGCGCAAACCGGGATCGTCCTCCACTTGCTCAATCAACAGGTCAACAAGCGCTTCGCGCGAAGCGGCGCCGAGCCACTCGCGTATGGCAACAAGCTCTTTGTCACCGCGAGGCGCGCCTCCCTTCGCGCCGCTGCGTTGAGTCAGCCAGGCGAGACCCGCCGCGACCGCGTGCTTGCAGAACTCGCCGCTATCGCCGACCGGGCATGAGCATTCATAAGCAAGCTGCTCGCCCTCGGCACGGAAGCGCACAATGTATTCTTCCCCGCCCATGACACGCGCCTTGATCGCCTTACCCGTATCGACCAAATCGACGACCGCGCCGGATTTGAAGTATGCGACACCGCGCTCGAAGGCGCGCTGGCCAGCAGCGTCGAGCAAGCGGGCTTCGGTGATGAGATCAGGTAGCACGGAGGTTCCGTGCGGAAAGTTTAACCCAACGTTCGAACAACGGTTGGTGCGGAGGTCAACCGTCGTCAGCGGCGCTACCGCAGCGAGGCGTTGAGGCGATCTAACGTCACGCTGCCGGGGCAAAGCTCGCGTTCGTTAAGCTGGTTGAGAGGGGTTTCGACGGTACTCAGATACTCGTGCAGATCGGCCGAATCGGGATCCACGTACAACAACCCGGTCACTACTTCGCCCTCGGCGGCGCGCTCCTGCAAGTAGTTCATAACCTTGATGCGGTTGGTCGGATCGTAGTCCGGCGCGAGCTTGCGCAGCTTGATCACCGAGCCGTCGTGTTGCATGACGTCGACCACTTCACCGGCCGCGTACTCGGCGGTGATCTCTTCCCGGCCCTCGATGAAGTCGAGACGGTTGACCGCTTCGTTGTGCTCGCGCACGTAGTCGTAGCTCTTGGTCGAGCCGGGGTGATTGTTGAACGCGACGCACGGCGAGACCACGTCGAGGAACGCCGCGCCCTTGTGCGCGATCGCCGCTTTGATCAACGGCACGAGCTGCGTCTTGTCGCCGGAGAAACTGCGCGCGACGAAGGTCGCGCCGAGCATGAGCGCGAGACCGATCATGTCCACGGGCGCATCGGTGTTGACGACGCCGCGCTTCGACTTCGAGCCCTTGTCGGCGGTCGCGGAGAACTGGCCCTTGGTGAGCCCGTACACGCCGTTGTTCTCGACGATGTAAACCATGTTGACGCCGCGGCGCATGCAGTGCGCGAACTGCCCGAGACCGATCGAGGCCGAGTCGCCGTCGCCGGACACGCCCAGGTAAATCAACTCGCGGTTCGCGAGGTTGGCGCCGGTCACGACCGAAGGCATGCGCCCATGCACGCTGTTGAAGCCGTGCGAGTTGCCGAGAAAATACGTCGGCGTCTTCGATGAGCAGCCGATGCCCGAGAGCTTCGCCACCCGGTGCGGCTCGATGTCGAGCTCCCAGCACGCCTGCACGATCGCGGCGCTGATCGAGTCGTGCCCGCAGCCGGCGCAGAGCGTCGAAATCGCGCCCTCGTAATCGCGCCGCGTGAAGCCGAGTTGGTTCTTCGCGAGAGTCGGATGATGAAGCTTGGGCTTGGCGATATAGGTCATGACGCTGCCTTCTTGAACGGAATGACAGTGCGCGTTTGCGCGTGGCTTGCGATTTGATCGACGATGAAGCGCGCGGTAATCGGCGTGCCGTCGTAATGCAGCACGGAGATCAGGCGCGCGGAATTTACCTTCGTCTCGGCGACGAGCAGCGTCTTCATCTGTGCGTCGCGATTCTGCTCGATGACGAACGCCCACGGATGGCGCGCGATGAATTCGGCGATTTCATCTTGGAACGGGAAGCCGCGCACCCGCAGCGCATTGATGTGGATCCCACGCTCGGCAAGCACATCGAGCGCTTCCTGCATCGCCGGGCTGGTCGAGCCGTAATAGATCGCGCCGAAGCGCGCCGGGCGGCCCGCGGCCGTCAGCAGCGGCTTCGGCACCAGTTGCTTCGCGGTGTCGTGTTTGCGCAGCAGGCGCTCCATGTTGTCCACGTAATCCGGACCGGCTTCGCTGTAGCGAGCGTAGCGGTCCTTGGTAGTACCGCGCGTGAAATAGGCGCCGCGCTTGGGGTGCGCGCCCGGATACGTGCGATACGGAATCCCGTCGCCGTCGACGTCGAGATAGCGGCCGAAATCCTTGCCGGCCTCGAGCTCCTCGGCCGTCATCACCTTGCCGCGGTCATACGCCCGTGCATCATCCCATTCGAGCGGCTTGCACAACCGCGTGTTCATGCCGATGTCGAGATCGGTCATCACGAACACCGGCGTCTGCAGCCGGTCGGCGAGATCGAACGCTTGCGCGGAAAATTCGAAACACTCCGCCGGGCCTTCGGGAAACAGCAGCACATGCTTGGTGTCGCCGTGCGAGGCGTAGGCGCACGCGAGCACGTCCGATTGCTGCGTGCGCGTCGGCATGCCGGTCGAAGGCCCGCCGCGCTGCACGTCGATGATGACGGCCGGTATCTCGGCGAAATACGCGAGCCCGATAAATTCCTGCATGAGCGAGATGCCGGGGCCTGACGTGCACGTAAACGCGCGCGCGCCGTTCCAGCCGGCGCCGATCGCGATGCCGATTGAGGCGAGCTCGTCTTCCGCCTGGACGATGGCGTAACGGTGCTTGCCGGTCGCGGGATCGACTCGGTACTTCTGGCAGTATTTGGTGAACGCCTCCGCGAGCGACGACGACGGCGTGATCGGATACCACGCACACACCGTGGCGCCGCCGTAGACGGCACCCAGCGCGGCGGCGCTGTTGCCTTCGATGAAGATCTTGTTGCCGACGGCGTTCGAGCGCTTGACCCGCAGCCCTATCGGGCAAGCGAAGTGTTGCAACGCGTAATCGCGTCCGAGGCGCAGCGCCTTGACGTTCGACTGCAGCAGCGCCTCCTTGCCTTTGTACTGCTCCGAGAAGAGCTTCTCGATCTCGCTCGGCTCGATGTCGAGCAGCGCCGAGAGCGCGCCGACGTAGACAATGTTCTTGAAGAGCTGGCGCTGGCGCGAATCGGTGTAGGTGGCGTTGCAAATGTCCGTCAGCGGCATGCCGATGACGTTGATATCGTCGCGGAACTTCGACTGCGGCAGCGGCTTCGAGTTGTCGTAGAAGAGATACCCGCCGGCTTCGATCTCTTTCACGTCTTGGTTCCAGGTCTGCGGATTCATCGCGACCATGAGATCCACGCCGCCACGCCGGCCCTGGTAACCGCGCTCGTTGACGCGAACCTCGTACCAAGTAGGCAAACCCTGGATGTTCGACGGAAAAATGTTGCGCGGCGACACCGGCACGCCCATGCGCAGAATCGAGCGCGCGAATAATTCGTTCGCGCTCGCGGAGCCCGAACCGTTGACGTTGGCGAATTTGACGACGAAATCGTTGATGGCTTCGATTTTTTTAGTCATGTTATGCTAACTCTAAAGATAACGAGCGGAATGCATATCCTTCCTTGCGCTACTCATGACGCCTTGCGTTTAGCAATGAGTGCCCGCACTGCCGGAACCAAATCAGACGGAACTTCCATCACGGTCTGGTCATGGAGCTCGAACGCCGCTTCATCTTCCGCGACCGCCTCGTCCTCGGTCTGCAACTCATAGCGCTGAATGAGGCGCTTCACGCGGTGCTCATCCCAGCCGGATGGAAAGTGTTTCTGTTTCATCTCTTACGTCTCCGCCTTCGGCGGTAAGCCAACAGCGGCTTACCCTTGAGTTCGTACGCGGTGATCACGAACACACTGCCGGGCTCGGGATCTGGTACATAGATTACCCTTAAATGCCGACCCCCCAAAGTCCGGCCAAGCGCTATACGCGGGAGCCTTCGGAACCGAGACGATCTTCGCCGGGTCTCCGTAAAACCTCCTCGACTTCGTGTTCGGAAACATTGTGACTGTGGATATGGGGATCATCGGTTTCTGGATCAGTGTAGAAGCGGACTTTCAAGATATGGCCGGCGGAGGAAGCGATTCCCCATCTCTTCTACAAAGCTCGATAACCTCCTCGACGATTCGGCATAGTTCATCGAAAATCGAACTCGAGGAAGTGCCACAACATAACTTCTTCCTTCCGTTCATGCTGCTTTCCCCTTCGGCGTGCGGCACGCGGGGCCCGCGAGCGTCATATCGAGCAGAAACTTTTGCATGTCCCAGGCGCCGGTCGGGCAGCGCTCGGCGCACAGGCCGCAGTGCAGGCAGACGTCTTCGTCCTTCGCCATGATGCGCCCGGTCTTGAGCGGCTCGGAGACGTAGAGATCCTGCGTCAGGTTGAGCGCCGGCGCGACGAGTCGCTGGCGTAACTCTTTCTCCTCGCCGTTCTTGGTGAAGCTGATGCAATCCATTGGGCAGATGTCGACGCAGGCGTCGCATTCGATGCAAAGCTTGCCGGTGAATACCGTTTGCACGTCGCAATTGAGGCAGCGCTGCGCTTCCGCGAAGCCGGTCTTCAGATCGAAGCCGATCTCGACCTCGACCTTGATGTCCTTCAACGTCATCTTCTTGTCGCGCCACGGCACCGCGAAGCGCGTAGAGAGCGAGATGTCGTTGTCGTAGCGCCACTCGTGAATGCCCATTTTCTGGGATATCAGCGAAACGCCGGGCGCGGGTCGGGCGCGGATATCCTCGCTGTTGAGCACCTTGTCGATCGAGACCGCGGCATCGTGACCATGCGCGACCGCCCAGATGATGTTCTTCGGGCCGAACGCCGCGTCGCCGCCGAAGAATACGTTCGGTAGACTCGATTGCATCGTCACCTTGTCTACCACCGGCATGCCGGAGGAATCGAATTCGATGCCGGCGTCGCGCTCGATCCAGGGGAACGCGTTTTCCTGTCCGACCGCGATCAACACATCGTCGCATTCGAAGAACGGATCCGGCTCGCCGGTCGGCACCAGGCTGCGCTTGCCTTTGGCGTCGTACACGGCTTTCACTTTCTCGAACATCATGCCAGTCAACTTTCCGTTCTTATGCTCGAACGCTTTCGGCACGTGATAGTTGAGAATCGGAATGCCTTCGTGCTGCGCGTCTTCCTTTTCCCACGACGACGCTTTCATCTCCTCGAAACCGGAGCGCACGATGACTTTGACGTCCTCGCCGCCGAGACGGCGCGAGGTGCGGCAGCAGTCCATCGCGGTGTTGCCGCCGCCGAGCACGATCACGCGCTTGCCGATCTTATCGACGTGACCGAACGACACCGACGACAACCAGTCGATACCGATATGAATGTTGGCCGCCGCTTCTAGTCGGCCGGGAACGTCGAGGTTGCGACCGCGCGGCGCGCCCGAGCCGACGAAGATCGCGTCGAACTTTTCCGACAGCAACTTCTTCATGCTTTCGATTTTAATGCCGCCTTTGAACTCGACGCCGAGGCCGAGGATATAACCGACTTCTTCGTCGATCACTTCGAGCGGTAGGCGGAAACGCGGAATCTGCGACCAGATCATCCCGCCGGCACGCGGGTCCTGATCGAACACGATGACGGAGTAACCGAGCGGCGCGAGATCGCGCGCGACGGTGAGCGACGCCGGACCGGCGCCGACGCAGGCGATGTGCTTACCGTTCTTTTGCTTCGGAATCTTCGGCAAACGGCCGCGGATGTCTTCCTTGTTATCCGCCGCAACACGCTTCAAACGACAGATCGCGACCGGCTCCGGCTTCTCGGCGTTCTTCTCCTCGACACGCCCGCGCCGGCACGCGGGCTCGCACGGTCGATCGCACGTGCGGCCGAGAATTCCGGGGAAGACGTTCGACTCCCAGTTGACCATGTACGCGTCGCCGTAGCGACCCGCAGCGATCAACCGGATGTATTCGGGGACGGCAGTATGGGCGGGACAGGCCCACTGACAATCGACAACCCGGTGGAAGTAGTCCGGATTTTTTATGTCGGTGGGCTTCAACACTACTCCTGGTACCAATCTCCGCGGCGACTGCGCGTTTACGACTTTATTAGAATGCTGATAAGTAACTTTTTATCGGCCCCATCCATATGTTAGCGTGTTTTACGGCACTGAAAAGGTCTTTATGATGCGCTTGTACTCAGTTCGTAGACCGGAAAGCGCCGGCAAATATTCCGCACGTCGGCTTTGACCCGATCTCGTACCGATGGGTCCCCCAATTTATCGAGAATATCGCAGATCCAACCGCCAAGTTCCCGACACTCTCCTTCCTTGAACCCGCGGGTGGTGATCGCGGGCGTCCCCAAACGTATGCCGCTCGTCACCATCGGGGGCTGCGGATCGTTTGGCACCGCGTTCTTATTTACCGTGATATGGGCCAGACCCAACTCTGCTTCGGCGTCTTTGCCGGTCCGACCTTTCTTGATCAAGCTCAACAAGAAGAGGTGATTGTCCGTGCCGCCCGAGACGACATCGTAACCGCGGTCCATTACCGCTTGGGCCATTGCCCGTGAATTGGCGAGGACCTGGCGCTGATAATCCTTGAACCCCGGCTCGAGCGCTTCCTTGAACGCCACCGCTTTGGCGGCGATGACGTGCATTAACGGGCCGCCTTGCGTTCCGGGAAAGACCATGGAGCTGAGTTTCTTCTCGATCGCCGGATTGGCTTTGGCGAAAATCACCCCGCCGCGCGGGCCGCGTAGCGTCTTATGCGTCGTCGTCGTGGTGACGTCGGCGATCGGCACCGGATTCGGATACAGTCCGACGGCGACGAGCCCGGCGACGTGCGCCATGTCGACGAAGAGATACGCGCCGACGCTATCGGCAATGGTCCGGAAACGCTGCCAGTCGACGACGCGGGAGTACGCCGAGAATCCGGCGATGATCATCTTCGGCTTGTGCTCGCGCGCCAATCGCTCGACCTGCTCGTAATCGATCAGCCCGCGATCGTCGACGCCGTATTGGAACGCGTTAAAGAGCTTGCCGGAGAAGTTCACTTTGGCGCCGTGCGTCAGATGCCCGCCGTGCGCGAGGCTCATGCCGAGGATCGGATCGCCGGGTTGCAACAGCGCCAGGTAAACGGCGGCGTTCGCTTGCGACCCCGAATGCGGCTGCACGTTCGCGTACGCGGCGCCGAAGAGTTTCTTCGCCCGGTCGATCGCCAATTGCTCGGCGATGTCGACATACTCGCACCCGCCGTAGTAACGCTTGCCGGGATAACCTTCGGCATACTTATTAGTAAGCACCGTGCCTTGCGCTTCCAAGACGCGCGGACTCGCGAAGTTCTCCGACGCGATCAACTCGATATGATCCTCTTGTCGTTGCGCCTCCTTGGCGATGGCGTCCCATAGCTCATCGTCAAAGCCTTTGATGGTCATGTCTCGACGAAACATTTGGCGTGCTGCTCCTCGGAATTGGCCGGGCATTTCAAGCCGGCGGACTGGAAGGGCGCTAAGGATATCCGATTTCGTGGGTACTCGCCTCCGGCCAGCGCTTGCTGTGTAGGGTGCGCCGCGCGCACCAATAATATGTGGTGCGTGGGACGCACCCTACCGTTAAGTCGTACGGCCGATGCGTACGCGTTGCCCGGTCGAGCGATCGCGTCGCTCGATGCTATACTGACGCTCCGCCGCATTTTGAATTCTAACCGAGGACGACATGACGCGCTTTACCGGCACCGATTCGTACATCGCCACCGACGATCTCACCTTAGCGGTGAACGCCTCCATTACCTTGCAGCGCCCGCTGCTGGTGAAGGGGGAGCCGGGCACGGGCAAGACGATGCTCGCGGTCGAGGTCGCCAAGGCGCTCGACCGGCCGCTATTTCAGTGGCATATCAAATCGACCAGCAAGGCGCAGCAGGGACTTTACGAGTACGACGCGGTGTCGCGTCTGCGCGATTCGCAGCTCGGCCAGGAGAAAGTCCACGACATCGCCAACTATATAAAGAAGGGCCCGCTGTGGGAAGCGTTCGAGTCGCCGGTGCCGGCCGTCGTTCTGATCGACGAGATCGACAAGGCCGACATCGAGTTCCCGAACGACCTGTTGCGCGAGCTCGACCGGATGGAGTTTTACATTTACGAAACCCAACAGTTGGTTCGCGCGCGTCATCGGCCCGCGATCCTCATCACGAGCAACAACGAAAAGGAGCTGCCGGATGCGTTCCTGCGCCGCTGCTTCTTCCACTACATTCGCTTCCCGGATGAAGACACGATGCGACGGATCGTCGATGTGCACTTCCCGGGTATTAAAAAGATACTGCTCAAGGAAGCGCTCGACGTCTTCTTCGAAATTCGCGAGGTTCCGGGCTTGAAGAAAAAGCCTTCCACCTCCGAATTGCTCGATTGGCTGAAGCTCATTCTCGCGGAAGATTTGCCGCCCGAAGCATTGCGCACGTCCGACCGGAAAAAGGCCATACCCCCGCTCTACGGTGCGCTGCTCAAAAACGAGCAGGACGTCGACCTGTTCGAGCGCCTCGCGTTCATGGCCCGGCGCAACGCCTGATGCTGATCCGTTTATTCACCAAGTTGCGTGCCGCGAAGATTCCGGTAACGCTCACGGAATTCTTGGCGCTCCTTGAAGCGCTCAAGGCGCACCTCGCCTACGGCAGCGTGAATGAATTCTATTATCTGGCCCGCACCGTGCTCGTAAAAGACGAAACGCATTACGACAAATTCGACCGGGTGTTCGGCGAATACATCAAGGGTATCGAAAGTATCGCCGATGCGCTCTTCAAAGAGATTCCCGCGGAATGGTTGCGCAAGGAATTCGAGCGACTGCTGACGGACGAGGAAAAAGCCGAGATTAAAGCGCTCGGCGGATTGGAAAAGCTTCTTGAAACGTTGCGCCAACGGCTGGAGGAACAGAAGGGACGCCACCAGGGCGGCAACAAATGGATCGGCACCGGCGGCACCTCGCCGTTCGGCGCCTACGGCTACAATCCGGAAGGCGTACGCATCGGCCAAGACGGCTCGCGCCAACGGCGCGCCGTAAAAGTATGGGACATGCGCGAGTACCGCAATCTCGACGGCGCGGTGCAGCTCGGCACCCGCAATATCAAGCTCGCGCTGCGCCGGCTGCGCAAATTCGCGCGCGAAGGCGCCCCGGAAGAGCTCGATCTCGACGACACGATCAAGTCGACCGCGCGTAACGCCGGTTGGCTCGATCTGAAAATGGTGCCGGAGCGACATAACGCGATAAAGGTCTTGCTCTTCTTCGACGTCGGCGGCTCCATGGATGATCATATCCGCGTCAGCGAGGAGCTATTCTCGGCGACGCGCAGCGAGTTCAAACATCTCGAGTATTTTTACTTTCATAATTTTCTCTACGAAACCGTGTGGCGCGACAACCGCCAACGCCACAACGAGCGCATTTCGCTCCCGCGAATCATCCGCACCTACGGCCATGACTATAAGCTCGTGATTGTCGGCGACGCGAGCATGAGCCCCTACGAGATTTTTTACCGCGGCGGCGCCATCGACGATTGGAACGCGGAAGCCGGCGCCACCTGGCTGCAGCGCCTCCTCACGACATATTCCTCCGCGATCTGGATCAATCCCGAGCCCGAGAAACATTGGGATTACACCGAATCGATCCAAATCATCCGCAAGATGATGGACCATCGGATGTATCCGTTGACGCTGGAAGGTTTGGAACAAGGAATGCGGCAGCTTACGCGGCGACAGGGGTTTCCGCATCCGGCCGCCATCGAACGGGATTCTGTTTCTCCCGCCTAAGGTCCTCGTGCCGCCTGCTGGGTTTTCACGACACGATCGGTCGGGCGCGCTACGAAATCGGTAGTTGATTGCAGTATCTGTATTTCCTCGCCGACCATATCGCATCTCCACTTTACCGCTGCATGCGAGTTGGACCGTTGCGGCCTCGTTCGAAAGGAAGGCCTGAATAGTGAAACTGGACGGTAAGACGATTGGCCAGGCCATACTCGATTCGGCGACGTCCTTCGTCGGAGCGGATGCGGCGCATAAGTACGGCAGTGGCGGACCGCCGCTGCGCTCGGAGCTGTTCAATGCCGACCAGTTGGAGCAGCACGGCAAAACGCTGGCGAACTTGCACAAGCTGAGCCCGCGGCGCGGACCGGACCATCTGCTGACACGATTATCCGAGAATGAAAACATTCTGATTGGCGCCTGCAACGTGCTAACCGCGGCGGTCAAGGACAGCCGCGGAATTGCACCGGCCGGAGAATGGTTGCTCGACAATTTCTATCTGATCGAGGAGCAGATTCGCACGGCCAAGCGCCACTTGCCCAAGGGGTACAGCCGCGGGCTGCCGCGCTTGCTGAACGGTCCCTCGGCTGGACTTCCGCGTGTATATGACATCGCGTTGGAAGCGATTTCGCACGGCGATGGACGCGTGGATGCCGAAGGCCTCAGTCGTTTTGTGGTTGCCTACCAAAAAGTAAACGTCCTCGAGTTGGGTGAATTGTGGGCCATCCCGATCATGCTACGACTGGCGCTGATCGAAAATCTGCGGCGCGTCGGCGCCCCGATCGCCGCCGCCCGAATCTACCGTAATCAGGCCGACGCATGGGCGGACCAGATGACGGAGGTGGTCGCGAAAGATCCAAAGAGCTTAATCTTGGTGCTCGCCGACATGGCGCGCTCAGATCCGCCGATGGTCAGCTCGTTTGTCGCGGAGCTCGCGCGCCGCCTGCAGGGGCGCGGCTCGGCCTCGGCGCTTCCGCTTACCTGGATTGAGCAGCGACTCTCCGAGTCGGGACAGACCATCGAGCAGCTGGTGCAGTCGGAAAACCAGCAGCAAGCAACCGACCAGGCATCGATAAGCAACAGCATCGGCAGTCTCCGATTTCTGAGCGCGATCGATTGGCGTGAGTTCGTCGAGACCACGAGCGTGGTCGAACGGATGCTGCGTGAGGATCCCGCCGCCGCCTATGGCGAAATGGATTTCGCCACCCGCGATCGCTACCGTCACGTCCTAGAGCGGATCGCGAAGCGCAGCAAATTCTCCGAACACGATGTCGCGCGCCAGGCAATCCAGCTCGCGCAAGCGGGCGCCGCCGAGAAAAGCGCCGCCGACCGGACCGCGCATGTGGGCTATTACTTGATCGGCAAGGGCTTGCGCAAGCTCCAGCGCGCGGCGCAAGCGCGCCGGTCCGTTTCCGAATCGCTGGGAACGATAGGCGGCCGATTCCCCCTGCTCCTGTATCTAGGCGCGATCGCGCTGATGACGGCGATCTTCACCGCCATCCTGTTGGAGCAAACGTCCGCCGGCGGGGCATCGGCCGAACTGCTCGTGCTGATGGCAATTCTCTCGCTGCTCGGCACGAGTCAGTTAGCCGTCGCGCTCGTGAACTGGCTCTCGACCGTGCTGGCGACACCGCAGCCGTTGCCGCGCATGGACTTTTCCAAGGGCATCCCGCCAGCATGCCGTACGTTGGTGGTGATCCCGACCCTGCTCATCGACGCGCTAAACATCGAGCATCTGGCCGAAGCGTTGGAAGTGCGGTTCCTGGCAAATCGGGACGACAATCTACGTTTCGGTCTATTGACCGATTTTGAAGACGCGCACCAGGAATCGCTTTCGGGGGACGGCCCGTTGTTGCGCCTGGCCCAGAACAAGATCGATGCGCTGAACCATAAGTACCGCGAGTCGTTCTTCCTATTCCATCGCCCGCGCCGTTGGAATCCGCAGGAGCGGATGTGGATGGGTTATGAACGCAAGCGCGGCAAGCTTTCGGACCTGAATGCGCTGTTGCGCGGCGACGCCAAAGACCGCTTCGTGCTTGTCGTCGGCCAGACCGACGCGTTGTTGAACGTGAGGTATGTCATCACCCTGGACACGGATACCCAGCTACCGCGTGACGCCGCGCATCAGTGTGTGGGAGCGATGGCGCACCCGCTGAACCGTCCGCACTTTAGTAACGCAAGCCGGCACGACGATGGCCCGCTCGTCACCGAAGGCTACGGCATCCTGCAACCGCGCGTGGCGCCGAGCCTCACCGGCACCAACCGCTCTCTGTACGCGCGGCTCTGCGGGGGCGAGTCAGGCATCGACCCGTATACGCGCACCGTGTCCGACGTGTACCAGGATATGTTCGGCGAAGGCTCGTTCATCGGCAAAGGGATCTACGACGTCGATGCATTCGAGCGCGCGCTCAATACGCGCTTTCCCGAAAATCGAATCCTCAGTCACGATCTACTGGAAGGTTGTTACGCCCGCTCGGGGCTGTTGACCGATGTGCAGTTGGTTGAGGACTATCCGGCGCGCTACGACGCGGACGTGAGCCGCCGCTACCGCTGGATTCGTGGAGACTGGCAGCTCGCGGGTTGGTCGTTGCCGCGCCCGTTTGACCGCCGCGCCAATCCGCTCTCGGCGCTGTCGCGCTGGAAGCTCTTCGACAACCTTCGCCGCAGCCTCACGCCGGCCGCGTTGACGCTGCTGCTACTGTTGGGCTGGACCAGCTTGTCACCGGTCTGGTTCTGGACGTTGTCCGTGATCGGAATCATTTTGACTCCGGCGCTCACGACCTTGGTTTTGGAACTGATTCGTAAGCCGCGCGATGCACTGTTAACGCAGCATCTCGCTGCGACCACGCGCTCCGCCGGCCGCTACCTCGCCCAAACGACGTTCGCACTCGCGTGCCTCCCCTACGAGGCTTACTACAGTTTAGATGCGATCGTCCGTACCGCGACGCGGATGTGGTTCACCCACAAACGACTGCTGGAATGGAACCCATCGAGCGAGCACGAGCGCTATCGCCACACCGGTCTTCTCGCATCATGGCGTTCGATGTGGATCGGCCCCGCGCTCGCCACCCTCGCGGTCATAACCCTGGCGCTATTGAATCTTGCCGCGTTAACCGTCGCGGGTCCGATACTGCTGCTGTGGTTCGTCGCGCCCGCCGTCGCGTGGTGGATCAGCCGTCCGCGGGTCCGCCGCGCCGCCACGCTCGCGGCCGACCAGACTATTTTTCTTCAGAAGATGGCGCGCAAGACCTGGGCGTTCTTTGAAACCTTTGTCGGCCCGCAAGACCATTGGCTGCCGCCGGATAACTTCCAGGAGTATCGCGTGGCGCTGGTGGCGCATCGCACGTCGCCAACCAATATGGGGCTGGCGCTGCTGGCCAATCTATCGGCCTATGACTTCGGCTATATCCCGGCGGGACCACTCATCGAACGCACGGCGAATGCATTACGGTCGATGCGCCAACTCGAGCGCCACCGCGGTCACTTCTACAATTGGTACGACACCGAATCGCTGAACCCGCTGTTCCCTCTTTATGTCTCGACGGTGGACAGCGGCAACCTCGCTGGCGCGCTGCTGACCTTGCGTCAAGGACTGCTTGCCCTCCCCGATGGCAAGATACTCGGGACGAGATGGTTTGACGGGATGCGGGACACGCTCCGGCTACTCGTCGACACCGCGAAAGCCGCCTCCCCGAGCCGATTTACGCAACTTCAAAATAATCTGGAGTCTGCGTGCGACACGCCGCCCACCACGCTGGCGCAGGCGCAACTCGTCATCGGCCGTCTTGCGACCGACGTCGCGGAAGTCGCCACCGGCATCGACGCGCCGCCTGAGAGCGAAGCCAATCGGTGGCACCAGGCGCTGACCGATCAATGCCGCGGCGCGCTTGACGAGCTGACGTTGCTCGCCCCGTGGAGTGCGCTGTCAGCGGCTCCGCACCGATTCAGCGGGCTCGCTGATAGGGTCGAGGGCATGGTCGAGATCCCGTCACTGCGTCAACTGGCGCGCCTTGAGACGCAGTGGTTGCCCGCCATCGAACAGTGGCTCGATGCGGACACGACGCCGGAAGAACGCCACTGGCTGTCCGAACGCCAAAGACTTGTCATGCAAGCGAGCGCCTGTGCCCAGGAAAGGATAGCGACGATCGAACGCTTGGCGCTGGAGACAGGCGACCTGGGCCGCGGCATGGAACATGACTTCCTGTTCGACAGCGCGCGTAAATTATTCACTATCGGATACAACGTCAGTGAGCGCCGCCGGGACTCGAGCTGCTACGACCTCCTGGCCTCGGAAGCAAGGCTCTCCAGCTTCATCGCCATCGCGCACGGACGACTGCCGCAGGAGAGCTGGTTTGCGTTGGGGCGCCAGCTCACCCGTGCCGGCGGCGAACCGGTCCTGCTGTCGTGGAGCGGCTCGATGTTCGAGTACTTGATGCCGCTGCTCATCATGCCGACGTACGCCAACACGCTGCTCGACCAAACGTATCGAGCCGCGGTGGCGCGACAGATCGCCTACGGCGACCAGCGCGATGTACCGTGGGGCATGTCGGAATCGGGCTACAACAGGGTCGATGCCAGTCTTAACTATCAGTATCGCGCGTTTGGCGTGCCCGGCCTCGGCCTCAAGCGCGGGCTGGCGGAAGACCTGGTGATCGCGCCGTATGCCTCGGCGCTGGCGCTGATGGTGGCGCCCACGGAGGCCTGCTCGAATCTACAGCGACTCGCGGCTAACGGGCTCGAAGGACGCTTCGGTTTTTATGAAGCGATCGACTACACGCCGTCGCGTCAGCGACGCGGGCAGGCGAGCGTCGTGGTGCAGTCTTTCATGGCTCACCATCAGGGTATGATTTTTCTGTCGCTGGCCTATCACCTGCTGAATCGCCCGATGCAGAAGCACTTCGAGTCCGATCCGGCGGTGCAGGCGACCGCATTATTGCTGCAGGAACGGATTCCAAAAGCGACGGCGTTCCAACCCCACGCCACCAAGTTCTCCGACACCCTGTCCGCCGTCAACGCGCAGGAAATGCCGGTGCGCGTATTCGACAGTCCGCACACGCCGATACCGGAAGTACAACTGCTTTCCAACGGCAACTACCACGTCATGGTCACCAACGCCGGCGGCGGCTACAGTCGCTGGAAAGATCTGGCCGTCACACGCTGGCGCGAAGATAGTACGCGCGACAACTGGGGCACGTTCTGTTACCTGCGCGATCTCGCCAGCGGTGAGTTCTGGTCGACCACGCACCAGCCAACGCTGAAGCAGCCGCAGAATTATCAGGCGATTTTTTCCGAAGGACGCGCGGAGTTTCGCCGCCGTGATCACGGTTTCGAGACGCATACCGAGATCGCCGTTTCACCGGAAGACGACATCGAGCTGCGCCGGCTGCGCATCACCAACACCGCCCGCACGCGGCGAACCATCGATGTCACGAGTTATGCCGAAGTCGTGCTCGCCACGCCCGCCTCCGACGCGCTGCATCCGACGTTCAGCAATCTCTTCGTTCAGACCGAGGTTCTGCGTGAGCGCCAGGCGATCCTGTGCCATCGCCGGGCGCGCTCGCGCGACGAGCAGACGCCGTGGATGTTGCACCTGATGGCGGTGCACGGGACCGAGCCGGGGCACGTCTCCTATGAGACCGACCGCATGCAGTTCATGGGTCGCGGCCACAGCAGCGCCGCTCCCCGGACCATGAGCGATGCGGCGCCGCTCTCCGGCAGTCAGGGCTCGGTGCTGGATCCGATCGTCGCCATCCGCTGTCGGATTACGCTCGAGCCGGAACAATCGGCGACGATCGATATGGTCTCCGGCATCGGTACGACGCGCGACGCGGCTTTAAGTCTGATCGGAAGATACCAGGACCGGCATCTTGCGGATCGCGTTTTCGATCTGGCGAGCACACACGGCTCGGTGACCTTGCGCCAGATCAACGCCACCGAGTCCGACGCCCAGCTTTACGGATGCCTCGCCGGTTCCGTCATCTATACCAATTCCTCGCTGCGTGCCGATGCCGGCGTGCTCGTGCAGAACCGCCGCGGGCAATCCGGTCTGTGGGGCTACGCCATTTCCGGAGATCTGCCGATCGTGCTGCTGAAGATCGGCGACGTAGCGAATATCGGGCTGGTGCGCCAACTCGTACAAGCCCACGCATACTGGCGCCTCAAAGGGCTGACGGTCGACTTGGTGATCTGGAACGAAGATCACTCGGGTTACCGGCAAGAGCTGCACGAACAAATCACGAGCCTCATCGCCGTGGGCGTCGGGGCGCATCTGCTGGATCGGCCCGGCGGCATCTTCGTGCGGCGCGCGGAGCAGATATCGAATGAGGACCGCGTGCTGTTTCAAACCGTCGCGCGCGCCATCATCGCCGACAGTCGCGGAACGCTGGCGGAGCAGATCAATGCGCGTGGCGCGGCCGCCGCGCCAACGAAGCTATTGGCAGTACTGCCATTGCCGACGCTGCGAAGCCGCCGCGCCGAACTCGCGCCGGCCGTCGCGTTGCCGCGCCGCGATCTGATTCTCGGTAACGGGCTCGGCGGATTTACTCCGGATGGGCGCGAGTACGTCATTACCACCACGCCCGGCCGCGTGACACCGACACCGTGGGTGAACGTGTTGGCGAATCCCACCTTCGGCAGCGTCATCTCCGAAAGCGGCGTCGCCAATACCTGGAGCGAGAATGCCCATGAGTTTCGCCTCACCCCGTGGGGCAACGACCCGGTGAGCGATTCCGGCGGCGAGGCCTTTTACTTGCGCGACGAGGAAACCGGCCACTTCTGGTCGCCGACACCACTGCCCTGCCGCGCGGCAACGCCTTACGTCAGCCGCCATGGTTTCGGTTACAGCGTCTTCGAGCACACCGAGGACGGCATCGAGTCGGAGCTGTGGGTGTACGTGGCCATCGACGCGCCGATCAAGTTTGCGGTGCTGAAGGTACGCAACCCATCGGGCCGACCGCGCCGGCTCTCCGCCACCGGCTACGTCGAATGGGTACTGGGAAATCTGCGTCCGCAGTCGATGCCGCACATTATCACCGAGATCGACGCCGACGACAGCGGCCGTGGCGCGCTGCTCGCGCGTAACCGCTACAGCACCGAGTTCGCCGGGCGCGTTGCTTTCCTCGACGTCGACGAGGCGATTCGAACCGTCAGCGGCGACCGCAACGAATTCATCGGACGCAACGGCACGCTGTCGAATCCGGCGGCGATGCGGCGCGCGCAACTCTCCGGCAAAGTGGGGGCCGCGCTCGATCCTTGTGCCGCGATCCAAGTTCCCTTCGAGCTGGCCGACGGCCAAGAGCGCGAGATCGTTTTCAGGCTCGGCGCCGGACGCGACGCCGCCGATGCGCGCCACTGCGTGCAGCGCTTCCGCGGATCGTTCGCCGCGCGCGGCGCACTCGAAGCGGTATGGGAATACTGGAATCGCACACTCGGCGCGGTGCAGGTGGAAACGCCCGACCCATCCATCAACGTGCTCGCCAACGGCTGGCTCCTCTATCAAACCCTGGCATGCCGCTTGTGGGCGCGCAGCGGCTTTTACCAACCCGGTGGCGCCTTCGGTTTCCGCGATCAGTTACAGGACGCGATGGCGCTGGTGCACGCGGAGCCGCGTTTGCTGCGCGCGCACTTGCTGCTGTGCGCGTCGCGTCAGTTTCCGCAAGGCGATGTGCAGCATTGGTGGCATCCGCCGTCGGGACGCGGCGTGCGCACGAATTGTTCGGACGATTACTTATGGCTGCCGCTGGCAACGTGCCGGTACGTCCTAACCACCGGCGACGTCGGCATACTGGATGAATCCTGCGCTTTTATCGAAGGCCGCGCACTCAACCCGGGGGAGGACTCTTATTACGACCTGCCCAATCGGTCGGACGAAACCGCCACGCTGTATCAACACGGCGTGCGCGCCATCCTGAAAGGCTTGCGATTCGGCGAGCACGGTCTGCCACTCATGGGTTCCGGCGACTGGAACGACGGCATGAACCTGGTCGGCCTGCAAGGTAAAGGCGAAAGCATCTGGTTGGGATTCTTTCTCCATGAGGTACTCAGCCGCTTCGCCGACATCGCACGACGCCAGGGCGATCTGCCGTTCGTTGAACGCTGCCACACCGAGGCGGATCGGTTGCGCCGGAATATCGAAGCCAGCGGCTGGGATGGCGCATGGTACCGCCGCGCCTACTTCGACGACGGCACACCGCTCGGGTCGTCGAGCAACGACGAATGCCAAATCGATTCGATCGCGCAAAGCTGGGCGGTGCTGTCCGGGGCGGGCGATCCCACCCGCGCGCGCCTGGCCATGGAGGCCGTGGATAAACGCCTGGTCCGCCGTGACGCCGGACTCATCCAACTGCTGGACCCGCCGTTCGACAAGTCGCCGTTGGATCCCGGCTATATAAAAGGATACGTACCCGGCGTCAGAGAGAACGGCGGTCAGTATACGCACGGCGCCATCTGGGCGGCGATGGCGTTCGCGGCACTGGGCGACAGACAGCGCGCCTGGGATCTCACGACCCTGATCAATCCGGTAAACCATTCAAGATCGCCGGAGTCGACCGCCGTATATAAGGTAGAACCGTACGTGATGGCCGCTGACGTCTACGGTCTCCCGCCCCATACCGGACGCGGTGGCTGGACCTGGTACTCCGGCTCCGCCGGCTGGATGTACCGGCTTATTACGGAATCGCTACTAGGGCTTAAACTCGAGGTGGATCGATTGCATATCGCCCCGTGCCTGCCTTCGCATTGGAAGACCTTCACGCTGCACTACCGGTATCGGGAGACGGTGTATCACATCGTCGTCTCGCAAACGCGCGCCGCCGATGATGCGAAGATCGACGAGACGCGTATAACGGTTGATGGCGTTGAACGACTCGACAACGCTATTCCCTTGATTGACGACCGTCAGGAACACTCGGTTGAGGTGAGGGTGCGCGCACCGCAAACCGTTGACGAGTTGACGCCATCGCTTGCATGAATGGGAATGCCGTTGACCCCGTCCCACTGCTTTGCGAGACCTACGAAAAACTGCGGAAATCTACGTTGACCGAAAATAAATTGGCAAAGTGCAGAGCTGTGCCAAACATCACGCTACCCGACCGGACCTCTTCGATTAAGTAAATTCGATGTAGATGTTTTACTTCTTTGGCGGTGTCGGATACCTGTTCCACCAACCACCCTCGCCTCGCAACCTACTGTACGCTTCAGACGCAAGCCAGCTCGTGACTAGCTTTTGAAACGACGCGTCGTTCATGAACCGTGCAAAAATATCCTCGTTCTGGTCAATTCGCTCAACGAACAAAGTTTCGAGCAAATTCTTGAATACCAGCTCGAACTTGTCTCCAGGATTCACTGCCGCCGCCTGTTTGAGTGCCTCATCGGCAATCGCGGCTTCGACAAGCTGATCGAAGAAAAGCTGATCGGCTTGGTTGAAGTCCGTTCCGAATCTATCGTTCACAATATCGATTAGACGCGAAAGCGCTACTTCTTCCTCGCGAACCATACCGCTGCCTACTTCGGATGGGCCGTCCAAAGTTCTGGGGACCCCTTCCTTCAAACTGATAGAACCTTCGCTGATTTTCTGCAGGCGGTAGTATTCAAGCTTTACTTCGTCGTCAAAGTCGTAGTCTCGCCCTCTGCGGCGCCGCGGCAGTTTACGGGCGAGATGACGGAGAAAGACGTAGAGCTTTTCAAGGTCAGTGTCCTGATAAGGAATAATCTGACTTAAGAACCCGTAAAGATTGCGAAACGCCTGAAACTTCCCACGCAAAAGTTCCGCCTCGTCCTCCTCCTCTTGCTGCAGTGCGGAGAACCGAGATACCGGTGGGTCCAATGCGGCATTTATAGCTTGATGATCTGTGACGCTCTGCCGCTGTTTTGGTTTGAAGTAAACCTCGCAAAACCGCTGAACCTCTTCCGACAGGTAGATTCCGGAAGCGTCCAGCTCGGCTTTGATCTGATACATGCGCGATGGGTCTACCTCTTCACCCATTTCAGCGCCTTCATAATAGGTCTTAAACGCCTCGCGGATTTCTTCGCGATCGTTAACGAAATCGAGCACGAACGTGTCTTCCTTGAGCGGGTGGATCCGATTGAGACGCGAGAGCGTTTGCACAGCCTGGATACCGCCCAGTCGTTTGTCGACATACATCGTGTGCAAAAGTGGCTGATCGAAACCGGTCTGATATTTTTCCGCGACGAGAAGAACTTGGTATTCACGCGTCGCGAATTTTTCAGGTAGCTCTTTTTCCCTTACACCATTGTTCATTTCTACTTCGGTGTAGCTAACGTCCGAAAGCTTGTCGTCCTGAACCGTGCCGGAGAATGCCACGAGTGACTTGATAGGGTAGCCTTTAGACTTGATGTACTTGTCAAAGCTTTGCTTGTAGCGCACCGCTTCCATGCGCGACCCAGTAACAACCATCGCCTTCGCATGACCGCCAATCTTGTGGCTAGTAACGCCGTGGAAGTGCTCAACCATAACTTCGGTTTTTTGCGCAATATTGTGGGGATGAAGCTTGAGGAAACGCGCTAGTGCCTTCGCCGCTTTCTTCCGTTCAACATTTGGATCGTCTTCGCAAGCCTTTAGCAATTTGAAATAGCTGGCGTAAGTCGTGTAATGCGTTAGCACGTCGAAAATAAATCCCTCCTCGATGGCCTGCCGCATGGTGTAACGATGAGCCGGGTTACCATTGCGCCCGAAGACTGCCAACGTCTTATGCTTCGGCGTTGCTGTAAACGCGAACAGACTCAGATTCGCCTGCCGCCCCCGCTTCGCCATGCTGCGAAACAGTTCTTCCATGTTTTCCAAACTTTCTTCCGCAGCTTGCCGTTGCGCCTCTTTCCTCAACTCCTCTCCGCCCAGTACTTCCTTTAGATCAGTAGCGGTTTCGCCGCCTTGCGAACTATGCGCCTCATCAATAATCACGGCGCACCGCCGGGTCGCGAGCGTACCCGTCCCGCTTTCACCGCGTTCCTCAGCCAACTTGAAAAGCTGGCGCGATACAAACGGGAACTTCTGCAGCGTGGTAATGATGACGGGCACCGCGTTCTCCAGTGCCTCGGCCAACTGCCGCGAACTCTCGTCGATCTTTTGCACGACACCGCGCTTATGCTCGAACTGGTAGATCGTGTCTTGAAGCTGCTGATCCAACACGACTCGGTCAGTCACTACGATCACACTGTCGAAGACTCGCTGATTGACGGCGTCATGCAGCGACGCCAGCCGGTGCGTCAACCAACCGATTGTGTTGCTCTTGCCGCTGCCAGCCGAGTGCTCGATAAGGTAGTTGTGCCCGACGCCCTCGCGCCGCGCGGCGTCCACCAGTAAGCGCACGGCCTGAAGCTGGTGGTAGCGCGGGAAGATCATCGTCTCTTTCTTAACCTTGTGGCCCTGGTCGTCCCGCTTCTCTTCCATCTGCAGGTGGATGAAGCGAGCTAAGAGGTCGAGCAGGCTGTCCCGCTGCAACACCTCTTCCCACAGATAGGCCGTTCGGTACGTGCGTCCCGCGGGATCGGGCGGATTGCCGGCGCCTCCGTCACAGCCCTTGTTAAACGGCAAGAAGTGCGTGGCAGTTGCAGCCAGCCGAGTAGTCATCAGCACCGCTTCTGTATCAACGGCGAAGTGCACCAATGTCCGCCGTTTGAACTCAAAGATTGGCTCGCGTGGATCTCGGTCTTGCTTGTATTGTCGACGCGCGTCGTCAACCGTCTGGCCGGTTAGCGGGTTCTTCAACTCAAGCGTGACGATGGGAATACCGTTCAGGCTTAACGTTACGTCGAGGGACTTCTCCGAGCGCAGCGAGAAGTGAAGTTGGCGTGTCAGGCCCAGTCGATTGGCGGCGTAGCGAGTCTCCAACTCAGGATTCAGCTCATGCGCTGCCTTAAAGAACGCCAACTGCAGCGTCCGCCCGTAGCACTTGAAGCCATGGCGCAGCGTCGCAAGCGAACCATTAACGTCCATCCACTTGCACAAGTCCGTGAGAATCTGTTCGCCGGTCTTCTCGCCATGCAGCGCCTCTAGCTTGGCCCACTCCCTGGGTTGCGTCTCGCGGATGAAGGCGAGGATCGTCTCAGGGCAGATCGCGCGCTCGCGGTCGAAGCCCTCGCGCGCGATCCGCACGTATCCGTTCTGGAGTAGGTGCGTTTCGATGACGGTCTCGAACGCCGCCTCGTTCGTTCGGTTCATGGTTGCGGCCCCAGTACAAAGCGCGCGCGCTCAAGTCGGAGCATTTCGTATGGCGTCATGCACTTGACGCCCAGGCCGATGCAGACGTTGGGAATCTTGACTTTCTTTGCTTGAGGAGCCGCCTTCTCGTGCGTGACGACAATGTAGCCATGAGCCAACGCATGAGCGACGAGGTAGTAGTCGGCCACCTGGAGAAACGTGTTCACAGCAGCGGGTTCGTAGCTTTGACCGGTGACCCAGGTGCTGACCGAGCCGAGAGCTGGCAATACTTTCGATTCGGGTTTCAGAAAGAAGCTTGGCCCGCGCGCGCCAGCCCACGTCGAGAGATCATCGCCACCAGCGGCGATCTCGTCGCCTACCTTTTCGATGCTGAATACTTGATCTGCCGTATTCGTGACGATCAGCCAATCCCAGAACGCTGGACAGAAGTCGAGTCCATAATGGAGGTTCTTCGCAGCAATGAAAACGTCAGCGTCGAGTAGGTACGCCATCAGCCAACTCCTAGGCTATGGCCAAGCTCGCGGAAAGTCGCGAGCTTCGAGAAGCCGAGGAGGCGAAATGCGTCGATATATCGGGTCTGACCCTCCAATGTGCTGACCACCAGAGCGCGCGCGAACCGCTTGCTCGCTCTCGCGCCGAGCGTCAGGTAGAAATCGCCGCCGCTTCCCTTCGGGAGTGCGCGCAGGCGCGCGAGCTCTTCCTCGTAAGCTTGCCAGAATGCCTGACGGCTCAGACCGCCCGCATCGTGGATTCTGCGCAGGATAACCAGTGTGCTCACCTTGAATCGTCGCGCCAGTCGGTCCACTTCGGCGCGCAGTTCGGCGTGGCGATTGTACTGGGCGCGGAGAATCTCCAGCGGCACGAGCAGCTCGGCCGCGACCAGATTGCACCAGCGCTCGACCTCGTGTTCGGGCACCGATGCAGCCTGCGCATCGGAGAGGGCGGACTGGCCGAGCCAGACATGCACCAGCTCGTGTGCCAACGTGAACATCTGCGCCGCCTTGCTGTCTGCGCCGTTGATGAACACGAGCGGAGCGAGATCATCGGCGAGCGCGAACCCGCGAAACTCCTGCGGATCAAGCTTGCGCCGATTGTTGCTACCCACCACGCCGCTCACCATAACGAGCACACCCAGCGTGTCCGCCTGCTCGATGAACCGGCGCAGCGCGTCGGTCCAGGTCGGCATCTGGCGCCGCTCGTCGATGTCGAACGCGAGCGCGTGACGGATCAACGCCGCCGTCCGGACCACGTCGGCCGCCACCCGCACAGAGCCGGCGAACGCCAACGGCACCTCTCCCATGGACCGGGCAAAGTCCCGGTACCACTCCTGGCGCTGCTGGCAGATGTACAGCGTATCGAGCAGGTCGGGGCTCGGGTGATCGATGCGCTTGTTGGCGACGGTACGGAAATCGGGAATCGGCACACGCTCGACCGGGGGTTCCGGAAGGAAGAGGTACCCAACCGGCGTGTGCGTGGCCTTGGCAAAGCCTTCGAGCTGCTTGAGCGTCGGCTGCTTCTCGCCGCGCTCCCAGGCCGGAAGCTGCGGAATGCGATGCGTCAACGTGCCGATGTCGAACCCGGCACGCTCGCACGCCCATCGCAACATCTCTGCTCGGACTTCCACGCGCGTCATGCGATGGCCTCCTGGACGTCGATCTGGCCTGTCACCGCTGCAGCGATCAGCGCGGCGCGACGCTCCTTGAGAAGGGCGATGGTGCGTTCTGTGGCTGAGCGCATGGCGTCGAGCTTGGCCGTCTCAGCGGCGATGCGGGCGACGATGGCGCGCTGCTCGTTTAGCGCGGGAACACTGACAGAGAGGTTGCCCAGCTCAGTTTGGTTGAAGGTGTTGTTGACCATCGCCCGTGTGTACAGGAAATAACCAGTGGCGCGGAGTGTCTGGAGTAACGCTTGGAAGAAGCGAGGTTCATAGCGCGACAGGTCGAAACGAATCCGCAGAAGGAAGCCGACGTGAGTGAATTCACCTTCGGCATCAAAATAGGCGGTCTTCCCAACGTGCGCCGAACTGCCGTTGCGCCAATTAAACAGCAAATCACCCTTCCGTAACAGCAGAGGAAATTTCTCAGACTCCGACAGATTAGCCCACCCCAGTTCCGCTAAATGCAGCGACCCTTCGATGTCAACATTGGGAAGCGAGATCAGAGGAACACCGGAAGTCAGACTCTTGTCCAGTTCATCGCCAACACCGTAGGAGATTTGCGCAATAAACTTCAGCCGATTCGTGGTCCAATGCGCCGGAATCTCGCCGAGCCAGGAGATACCAGACTCGCGGAGAGTGGCCCGAGGGTCGAGACCGCGGGTGACGGCGCGGGTGATGAGTGCCCGGCGCTTTTCGGCCAACAACCCGAGCACCCGCTCCTTCACCGCCACCAACGCATCCAGCCGCGCCGTCTCGCGGTTGAGGTAGTCGGCGATAGCGCGTTGCTGTGGCAGCGGAGGAACGGGCAACGTCATCGCCCCTATCTCCGACTTTGGTATCCCGAAGCGCGTCACGCCGTTTGCCGCCAACTCGAGTTGAACACGGACCGGCTTCGCCTGTAGGCACCGGAACAGGAATGCCCCGTCCATCTTCTGTTTGTGCGGACGAAGGAGCGCGAGATGATAGCCGCAAACGAGATCGTTCGCAGTCTCCCGCACGAGTGCAGGTACGCCGATATCATCCCACGATTCCGAATCCTTTGTGATGATCACGTCGTCAACGCGCAAGCCAAACTTCGCAACCTCACCCTCCGATGCGGTAGCTTGCATGAAGTCGAGTGCGAGCGTGATGAACTCGTTGTTGTAGACGTCCGTGTAGTTGCAGAGCCGAACGGGGATCTCGTTCTCCGTCGGCACCTTGTCGACGTTGCTGACAACGTAGTCTGCTGTTGAACGAAGAGGCTTCACTTCCCACTGATCGGGGAGTTCGGCAGCCCAATCCAGGAGGCTCACTCCGTCACCTCCCGCAGCAGCCGCATGATCTCCTCCTCCGCTCGCTTCAGCTCCGCGTCGATCTCCTCCAGCGGCCGCGGCGGCGTGTACTTATAGAAGTGACGGTTGAAGTTGATCTCGTAGCTCACCTTGTCCTTGCTGCGATCCATCCAGGCATCAGGCACGTGGGGACGCACCTCGCGCTCGAAGTAGGTGTCGATGTCGCCCTTGAGCGACACGTTTTCAAAATCGCGCAGGTCGGCGTCCGGCTCGTACCCGTCGTCGCGCCCACCCCTGGCAACCGGTTCGGCCTCGGGGTCCTTCTGGGTGAAGACGCTGCGAAAGAGCTTCTGCTCGGTCGACTTCCAGCGGGACTTGCGCGCATGCAGCAGGTCCGCGATGCGGCTCCAAACCACATTCCAATCGCGATGCGGCTCGCGGCCCAGCGCCTTGTCGACGGCCTGCACGTCATCGAGCAGGTGCGGACAGGCGTCAAGGAAGCGTGACTTGTTGTCGGTGGTCATTTGGTAGCACAGCCGCAGTGGCCGCTCGACGGTAACGCGGGTGTAGCCGAAGTCTGTGTTGTCGAAGATCTTCGATGTTTCGCCGTCACCGAATTGCCCGTAAAGCTGCACGAGCTCGGAGATCTGGTCGCGCCCATCTTCCTTCTCGCCGATCTTGCGGCGCTTGTTGCCGAGGCTGCGGCGCATGGGAACGTAAAACTCGCGGGCGTCGAGAAGCTGAATCTTGCCTTTTCGGCGCTTCTCCTTGCGATTGGTGACAATCCAGACATAGGTGCCGATGCCAGTGTTATAGAACATCTGTTCCGGCAGGGCGATTATGGCTTCGAGCCAATCATTCTCGATTATCCATTTTCGGATGTCGCTCTCGCCCGAGCCAGCGCCGCCAGTGAACAGCGGCGAGCCGCTGAAGACGATTGCGAGGCGCGAACCGTGCTTATGTTTGTCCGGAAGTACGGGATCAAACTTGCTGATCATGTGCTGCAGAAATAACAAGGAGCCATCGTTGACGCGCGGGAGCCCCGCACCGAAGCGCCCCGCAAATCCTAGCTTGTCGCGCTCGCGCTCAATCTCTTGCTGTTGTTTCTTCCAATCAACGCCGAAGGGCGGATTGGCCAACAGATAATCGAACTTCTCGTCCGCAAACTGATCGTCGGTAAAACTGTCGCCGAATCGAATGTTGTCACCGCTGCCATTGTGGTCGACCTGCTTGATGAGCATGTCGGAGGCCGCGGTAGCAAAGGCGCGCTTGTTATAATCCTGACCATAAGCATAGAGACGCGCAGCCGAATGATGTTCACGCAGGTAATTCTGCGACTCGGCCAACATGCCGCCAGTGCCGCATGCAGGGTCAAGCATCTTGCGCACGGTGCCAGGGGTAGCAAGCAGCTTGTCATCGTTGATGAACAGAATATTTACCATTAGCCGAATAACTTCGCGCGGAGTGAAGTGATCTCCAGCGGTCTCGTTGGCAAGTTCGTTGAACTTTCGAATGAGATTCTCAAAGATCAGCCCCATCTCCTCGTTCGGCACCGTGTCCGGATGGAGGTCCACCTCGCAAAATTTGGAAATGACGAGATAGAGAATATTGGCCTCGCGCATCTTTTCGATTTCTGCTTCAAACTCAAAGAAATCGAAAATCGTCCGGACGTTCCTGGAAAATCCTTTGATGTAACTAACCAAATGTTTTTCGATGTTGTCCGGGTCACCCTTGAGCTTATCGAAAGTAAGCGGAGAGTGATTGTGAAAGCGCTGACCCGCGGCCTTATTCAGCACCTTGTCGAGCGCGTTGTCGGTAAATTTCCCCCCCTTTCCGCTTTTGAAATTCAACAATCACCTTGGCCTTCGTAGACGCGAGCACACAGTCGAATCTGCGGAGAACGGTAAGAGGAAGCATTACTCGCTCGTACTGCGGCGGCCGGTACGGCCCGCGCAGCAAATCGGCGATTTGCCAAATCAGGTTGGCGTGATCGTGGTGGTTAGACATGGGTCTGATTGGGAAAATCTGTTTTTATATATAGTGGTTCCCTGATGCATTCGAAGCTATTGACTGCAACGCCATCGCCCCTCCGGAGTCCCTGATTGTTGTGGAATCGTAACAATAAGAGCGAGAAACGCCAGCCCTTTTCCCAGCGTGCTGCTGAGGTTAGGAGTTCTGCGCAGCCACCAGAGCCTTCAGCTTCGCGGGGATCGATGGCGCGGATCGATGGGGTCAGACTCAATTGATCCTGGCTTGTCGGCGATATCTCTCCGATTTGCGGTCGCCGCCGCGCGCTTTGGGCGATGCACGCGCCGCTCCAGTTGCTGCTCCGGCAAACCGGGACGGAGGGATTGAATTTCAATCTCGCCGTTGCTGCCGCTACGCAGCCTGCTTTATCAAGGACTCGGCTGGAATCCCCAACCCGGTGTGCAGCTTCCAAACCATGGCCATGGTCAGGGGACGTTTGTGATTGAGCACCTCGTACACGCGGTTGGGCTGGCCGATGTAGGGCACCAGATCTTTCACCGTCAGATTGCGCTGTTCCATCACGAATTTGATGGCTTCGACCGGGTCGGGCAGATCGAGCGGGAAGTGTTTGGCCTCATACGCTTCCACCAGCGTCACTAGAACGTCCAGCTTATCGCCTTCCGGCGTGTTGCGTTTTGCGTTCATCAAGGGCTCGATGGCTCGCAGTGCCGCTTCATGGTCGCGCTTGGTGCGGATGGGTTTGATCTTCATCGTAAGGTCTCGCTACTGTTAAATGGTTTGCGCGTCGATGGCATCGTACCGACGCTGGGTGCCGACGAACCGAATGTACACGACGCGATAAGGGTAGTTGATCCCTGAGCTTTCCCCACATCTTTGCTTGAGAAACCCGGCGCTTCTCGCGTAGTCTTTGCGAAAACGGCGTGCACGACGAGGTTTTTTGTTCCTCATGGCTACCAACCGTGAGGAAACCCCGTCATGCACGCTTATCGAGTATTACAAAGAATCCTTCATCCTGTCATCGTCCGCCTTGATGTACGTAATGCGCGCAATCTCTTCCTCGCCATTGAAGCCCTCGCGCAGGGGCGTCGCCTAACACTGATGGAGCTCGCCCGGCATTGGCCGGGAGCGGAGCGAGTACGGGCTCCCCTTAAGCGGCTCGATCGGTTACTGGGTAATGGTTCGGTTCAAACGTTGCGTGCCAACTTCTACGAAGCCGCCATCAAGTGGTTGCTGCGCGGCGAGCGCCCCGCACTGATTGTTGATTGGAGTGAACTCAAATCCGATGGGCGTTGGCATCTGCTGCGTGCCGGCGTCGTGGCGCGTGGTCGCACGATAACGATTTATGAGGAAGTGCACCCCGAGGCAAAGAAGAACAACGCCGCTGTCGAAGCGACATTCTTAAAGCGTTTACACGCGCTGTTGCCCCGTAGTGCGCGCCCGGTCGTAATAACCGATGCGGGCTTTCGGGTGCCGTGGTTTCGCGCGGTCGAGTTCCTCGGCTGGCATTGGATTGGGCGCGTGCGTCATCGCACGTATCTTCGCTACCTCGGAGCAGGAGCAGAGGAAAACGCCTGGGTTTGCTGCAAAACACTGCATCGGCAAGCAACCGCCCGGGCGCGTTCACTCGGAATAATAGAACTCACCGAAAGCAATTCTCTTGTCTGTCGCCTAGTGCTCGTGCGCCGACGTAAGCGCGGACGCATTGAGCGCACGCGTTATGGCACGCGTGCTTGCGGCGGTCGGAGCGCCAAGATGGTGAGAAGCGCCCGTGAACCGTGGTTGCTTGCCACGTCTTCCTCGCTGGAGGATCTTCGGCAACTGCCATCGTTACCCTTTACGCCCGACGCATGCAGATCGAACAATCATTTCGCGATTTAAAATCCCACCGCTATGGTTGCGGCTTCGAGGATACGTTGACGCGCGATGCCCGGCGCCTTGAGATGTTGCTGCTGATTCATATGCTGGCAAGCCTCATGGCATGGCTCGTTGGAATCACGGCAACCGCGAATCGGGTGGCGTCGGTATGCACGCCATCACTTAAGAGAGGTTACTCATTGCTCTGGATCGGCTGGGCGATGCTTCGTCATGGCAGCGCTCCATCATCTGGCCCACCGGCTGGCGCATCAAAACGATTACGTGAGTTGTTGGGTGCGGCACTATGATGTGCGGGAAAGATGTGGGGAAAGCTCAGAGTTGATCCACGAATTTTTACTGAAACTCGGGTAGGTGCAGTCCGCGATGAATGTGATCACGGGCATCTGAACCCAGAAAATGGTCGGTGGTTTTTAGAGAAAGGGCCTTTATATTTCCTATACTCCGAGGTGCGCAAGATCCTTTCCAGCCCGGATCGGGCCAAGCGCTTCGTCGAGCTCGGCGGCGAGCCGCGGGCGACGAGCCCCGAGGAAATGCGCGGCTTCATCGAGCGCGAAATCGCCCGCTGGCGCGGCGTCATCGCGAGCCGCAAGATCGAGCGCCTCTGATCTCCATCGTGACTCTTCGCGTAGGAACGTTCACCTTCCGGGGGAAATGTTCACGTAGCCCCTGTCCAGGATGGCGTTTAATTGGTCAAGCCGCCCGCCTACACCCGTCGGCAGCGGCTTAGGCTTGGGCTTCGACGCCGCACCAACTCGGGCAGGTGCGCGCGGACACTGGTCCGGCGCCGGTGTGGCGTGAGGATCATTGCAAATATCGCCAGGTTGTTTACTGGCAATTGGACGGCGATTAGGATCGGGACAGGTCACGTTCCCGTCTGGGCCGGGATTTGATATCCCCTGTGTCTTTGCGCAAATCGATTTCCTGATGGAAGCCAACGTCTTTGCATCAACTGTCCTAGCACAACTATGTACGCCATCCGGCGTTGGCAATATGAGAGCAGGATCGGCGCATTTGCTAGAGGCTTGGAGATAGGAAACGCACGTGTAACTCTTCCACTGGTTCGCACTGCATTGATTCTTGAAGTCGAACCAAGCCTCCTGAGCTTCTTTGCACGAAGGCGCACACGCTTCATCAATACAGTTCGCGACGGCGCACGTTTCACCTGCTGGGCAGCCGGGAACCACGTCATCATCGGCCGGACGCGGCTTCGGTTCTGCGGTGGTCGATGTCCCTTGCGCTTTTTTCTGCTGTTGCCGCCTTCTCTCCTCTTCTTCCGCTTTCCTCTTGCGCTCCGCCTCTTCCTTCTTCATTTCCTTTTCGAGAAGCTCCTGTGACAATTCCGCAGCCTTCTCTTCCTCCCTATCCTGTCGCTTGATCGCCTCCCTCCTTTGTTGGTCGTTATATTCATCATCGCTCTTTAGATTCACGGCATCCCAGAGGATCTTCGCCATCTTGAGCAGACCCATCTCCATTCCGCCTCGGACCAACAGTGGGTCGCCCTTGGACAAGTAAGGAGAAAGTCCACCACGAGATGTATTACAGGCCGACAACATGATGTCGGTCTGCTTCCCCACCAAATTGGTAAACATGGAATATGCGGATCCATATCCAGCCGAACCTAAAGATCCCAACGTGCTGCTTGTTACGCCGAGATCCAATAGAAGGGAGGCCTGGCACCTCGCACGCATCGTCGCGTAGTCCCGGACGGCAACTGTTGGAAATGATTCCTGCCCAATGTTTGTGCTCAAATTTATGGCGTTGACATCGCCGTTACTGCATGCGAATAACGCATCCGCCCCTTTTATCAACGAATTCCTCGTATCATTGAGTCTTCGGATCAGCACCGCAAACCTAGTTGCGTTATTGAGCATTGCCTCGATTTCACGAATCGAGGCGCACCGAAGCCGGCCGGTATCGCGGACAACACATACCATTTGAAGTGTTGTCTCCGCATGAGCTCCCGATAACGAAAGAGCAACGAGCACACACATCGCCATGATCTGACGCATCGTGATCCCCCACGCCCCCCGACAAAGAGATAAGGCAGCCCTCACCGCCTTTTCTACCCTAGGCGTCTAGAGGTGGTGCGTCAAGCACACCAGCCCAACACCGGTTATCGAGCGCTACAGACTAGCCGAGCGGGCCCAGATAAGGTTCGCCCAGGAACGTATCGTTCTGCGCCGGCACCGATTCCGGCCACTTCTCGTTGTTGACCGCGGGGCGCGACGTCGCCGGGCGCGGTCTTCCGTCCCAGCCGACCTGCTCCATGTAGTAGTAGAGCACCATGGAAGAACTCCGGCGAGAGTGGCGACCTACAAAGTCGAACCCTACGTCGCCGCCGCCGATGATGCGAAGATCGGCGAGACGCGTGTAACGGTTGATGGCGTTGAACGACTCGACAAGGTCATTCCCTTGATTGACGACCGTCAGGAACACTCGGTCGAGGTGAGGGTGCAGGCACCGCAAACCGTTGACGAATTGACGCCATCGCTTGCATGAATAGGAATGCCGTTGACCCCGTCCCGCTGCTTTGCGAGACCTACGAAAAACTGCGGAAATCTACGTTGACCCGAAAATAAATTGGCAAAAATTTGGCAAAGTGCATAACTACCGAAAACGTTGCGCCACACGCAGCTACGCATGGAAATCGGCGCATCGGGTTCGGCTCGACCCTCTGCTATAATTTTCACATGGATCAGAAGCCGCTCATTGAGACTAACCCGTATCTACGCGACCCGGTAAAATTCCGGAAGGCGTTGATTACGAGCGTCGCCAGTTCCACCGCCATCGAGACAGGCGCCCCGGTTGAATCAATCGCTCGCATGCTGGGGGAAGACGAGAAAACCGAGCCGCTCACGAAGCCGAAAGGCTCCGCTCGATAATCTCGGCGAATAGCCGTCCCATCGGTTTGTAGTTTTTGTCCAGGCCCGCCCGCACAGCAGCAAAATACTCCTGCTTCTTTTCCTCCGCGATCAAGCTGAAGTCCAGCAACGGCAGTCCTGCTTGCAGTGCCGCTTCATGGTCGCGCTTGGTGCGGATGGGTTTGATCTTCATCGTAAGGTCTCGCTACTGTCAAATGGTTTGCGCGTCGATGGCATCGTACTGACGATGGGTGCCGACGAACCGAATGTACACGACGCGATGAGAGTAGTTGATCCACGAATTTTTACTGAAACTCGGGTAGGTGCAGTCCGCGATGAGTGTGATCACGGGCATCTGAACCCAGAAAATGGTCGGTGGTTTTTAGAGAAAGGGCCTTTATATTTCCTATACCCGTCGCACCATTCTTGACGAATCCGCTACCATGGAATACCGCCAAAGCAGTTACACCAAACCGGAAATACAATGAACGGAACGAACCATGACTAACACACAATGGTTTCTGCTCGTGGGCGGCCTGTTGCTCGCCAGGGGCATTACTTCTTCGATGCTCAAGCGCCTGCCGGTCACACCGGCCATTATCTATCTGGCGGTGGGACTGCTGGTCGGACCTACGGTGCTCAATGTATTTCACTTCAATCCGCTCAAGGAATCGGCGCTGTTGGAAGTGCTGACCGAAGTGGCTGTGCTGATTTCGCTGTTTTCCGCCGGCATCAAAATGCCCGTGCCGGTAAGCTTCGCTCGCTGGCGCACACCGATTCTACTGGCATCTGTATCCATGGCGGTCAGCGTCGGGATGGTCGCCGCCTTCGCTTATTATCTACTCGGTCTGCCACTGGGCGCTGGCGTCTTGCTGGGCGCGATCTTAGCACCCACCGATCCGGTGTTGGCGACCGATGTCCAGATCCGTCATCCCGGTGACCG
>JBGPKL010000039.1:0-37263 GCA_041485885.1 Sulfurifustaceae bacterium | reverse complement strand
CGTCCCGATACCGAACGCCACCGGCACCGGCAATGGCGCGAGCGACGAGTCGAGTTCGCTCTGCGGCAAACGGAGCTGTTCGCATGAGTTTATTCCGGACAGTAGTGCGCGAAAGCGGGAATCCAGGTTTGAAAAACATCGGCTGTTAGGCCGATTCCGGATCGTGGGTCAGGTTTCGCATTCCAACTCGATTCTCGCGGGCATGAGGTGGAAAATGGAGCTGCTTCAATGAATCGGGTTACCGGAAAACGTATCGATCGATACGGAGGTGGCGGATGACGCATGTGTCGAAAGGGCGCGCAACATTTCGTTTCGCGGCCGTGTGCTTCGGGCTGTCCGCGATATGGGAGTTGCTGGCGCTGCAAGGGGAGGCGCTTCTATTCGGAAAGATTGTCGGCGGAAGTGGCGCGGTTGTTTACCATGTTGTTTACGCCGCGCTATTCGCGTGGCTGGCGCTCGGCCTTTGGACCGGAAGCCGGTCCGGCTATTACATCTTGCTCGCCACGACGATTCTCTACACCGTAGACCGCCTGCAGTTGCTATTCGTCGGGGACATATTGGCAGCGCAAATCCGTCAGCAACTCGCGGGGCATGAGGAACTGTTGCAGCTAGTCAGCATGGATTATCTCTTGCAAGTGTTGACCGTCACGGTCTTGGCGATCGTATTGTGCTGGTGGGGGTTCGTCGGTTATGCGTATTATCGGCGCGATTACTTCGGCATTAGCCGGGAACCGCGGGCAAATTAATTTCTCTCTCTGGCATCGCCGCGATAGTGGGAGATGTGTCGTTCCCGTTGCTGAACAAAGTGCCCCTATGCGTACCGCGAGGCGTTACGCCCGGTGGCGGGGGTTAAGGCGGGGTTGTTGTTTGATGAGTCGGTGATCGATCTTTCGGGCAAACGCCTTGTTGGGTTGTCGGATGTCGGTGTTGTCGAGGGGCAGGTGGCGAAGTGAAGGAAGCGAAGAGCAGCGACATTCGCATCGACAAATGGCTTTGGGCGGCGAGGTTTTTCAAGACCCGCGCACGCGCCGCGATGGCGGTTGCGGGCGGCAAGGTCAAAGTGAATGGCGAGCGAGTGAAGGCGGCCAAAGCGGTTCGGCTTGGCGATGAGCTGAGGATTCGTATCGGTCCTTGTGAGCACGTGCTTCAGGTGCGGAGTTTATCCACCCGGCGCGGTCCGGCCGCCGAAGCGGCGCTGCTTTATGAAGAAAGCGTCCAGAGCAAAACGACACGGGAAGAGCTGGCCGCCCGGCTTGCCGCTGGAAAAAGTTATTTTCCGCATGAGAAAGGGCGCCCTAGCAAGAGAGCGCGGCGTCAGATTATTCGATTTAAGCACGGCAACGAACGGTAGAGGTGCGCTGAAAGTAAGGTCCGCCTTGCCCCTTTTATTTGGTGCACAAAGCTAGAAAGTGTGTATAGTCACTGTCCGCAGCACCTTGTACCTGTGATCACTTCGGAAGGTTTCCTAGGTTCATTCCATCACCCCCGTCGGTGTCCCCGTCAAGATTACTGCACCCACAAACTGAACAAAGGTGATTTTCAATGGTTAAAGGAACCGTGAAGTGGTTTAACGATGCCAAGGGTTTTGGCTTTATTACCCCGGACGACGGCGGCAAAGATGTGTTCGTGCATCACTCCGCCATTCAGGGCAGCGGCTTCAAGTCGCTGGCTGAAGGACAGAAGGTGACGTTCAATCTCGAGCAGGGCGCGAAAGGCCCGTCGGCCGGCAATGTGATGTCGGCTTAATCGACGAGAACTGCAGTAAAAAAAATCCCGCCGGTGGCGGGATTTTTTTTGGGTCCAAACTTCCTGCCAATAGGAACGTCGCGGTCGCCGGCAAAGTGCTGCCGGCGTGCCCGAATCGCATTGACGCCCGGCGAGACATAGCGGATGCTTTTGGGCGGTACACTTTGTTTGCCTCCGCCAACACTACCAATAACTAGTACACGTGCCGCTCACAATCGCTGAACGCAAACATCTGGACGCGGCCGTCGCGCGGGTCGCGCGCAATGATTGGTACGTCAAGGCTGCGAATGATTTAAAAACCAAAGGTCGTGCGAGCATCGACGGTTTCGCTTACCGCACGGCGACGGGCGGATGGACGTCAGGCGGCGGCGTTGATATCGGCGTCTCCGGCGGCTTTTCGGGAGGCGGTTTCTCCGGCGGCGGTGGCAGCTCCGGTGGCGGCGGTGCGTCGGGAAGTTGGTGAGCCGCCATTTTGCTTTGCCATCATGAGTTACGGTCCGAGTGAACTAAATCGGCGTTTCCAGATGTTTGGAGTGTCACGATGGATTCATTGTTAAAAGATGTCACGGTACTCGACTTCTCCGAATACATCGCCGGACCCTATTGTGGATTCTTGTTGGCTGACATGGGGGCGCGTGTCATCAAGGTCGAACCGCCGGATGGAGCGGAGGAGCGTCGCTTAGGAGGAACCGATCGGCGTTATCGCGGCAACACGCGCATGTCGCTGGCATTTAATCGCGGTAAAGAGAGCTTGAGTGTCGATTTGCAAAAGCCGGAAGGCCGCGAGATCATCTACCAGCTCGCGAAAGACGTCGATGTCGTCGTGCAGAACTTCGTTCCCGGCGCCGCGCAAAAATTGGGGATCGACTACGATACGTTATCGAAGCTCAATCCGCGATTGATCTTTTTATCGAGCACGGCGTTTGGCGACGTTGGGCCATATCGAAAGCGCAAGGGCTTCGACATTATTGCGCATGCGGCATCGGGCGTGATGTCCAACTACGCGGATGAAGACGGCGGGCCGCGCGGACCGGGCGGCATTCCTTATATAGACATCGGTACCGGTATGCTTAACGCGTTGAGCATTGTTGCGGCGCTCTACCATCGCAACCAATCGAAGGTGGGACAAAAGATCGAGACATCGCTCTTTAGTACCGGCATGGCATTGCAGGCGATGCAAATGATTCAAGTGGATGCGCTGGACGCTAAACAGCACGCGGAGGAAGTCAGGATACTCAAGACCGCGCGTCACGACGGCAAGAATCACACTCAGATCATCGATCAGTTCGCCGAGATGCGATTACGCGCCGATCTCCCCGATACCACGCGTCCGGTCGAAGTGCCCGACTGTTTGCATCGTCCTACGGATCGACGAACGAATCCCTATTATCGCGTGTACGAAACCGGCGATGGCTACATCAGTATCGCGGCGCTCAATCGTGGGTTGCGCGAGAAAGTTTGCGCGGCGCTGCGGATTGTCGATGAACACATCGACAAAAACAGCGGCGACATTTCCGATGAAGCGTACTTCAAGCAGAAAACCATGATGCGCACGATAGAGGAGCGCTTGAAAACCGAGTCGAGCGAGTATTGGTTGCAGAAGCTGGAAGCGGCCGGTGTACCGTGCGGTCGCGTCAACTATCGCTCCGATCTGTACACCGATCCGCAGGCACAGGCGCTGGATATGGTGTGGGAGCTCGCGAATCGCGATCTCGGCAGATACAAAGCGTCGGGGCATCCCATTCGATTCTCCAAAACTCCGGTCGCGGCGTCCAAAGGCGCGCCGTCATTGGGCGAGCATAGCGACGATATCTTGCGACAATTCGGTTACAGCGCGGAACGAATTGTATCGCTTAAGCGCGATGGAATCGTAAGATAAATTTCCGCCGCGGCGGCATTCAGTACCAGGAGTTTTGTGATACGGCCCGAGAAGTATTCCAAGGGCGGAGCCGGGCCTGGGTACCGTTGGGCGTGCTGCACCGCTAACGAACGCACGAGTCTTGGAATCGCTACGATCCGACCGACAAACTTGGTCTGACCCGTTAGGACGGCTTCGCCATGTCGAACGAATTTCACGCGGGTTTGCTGATCGCAGAAGTTCTGCAATCGCACGGTGTGCGCTTCGTGTTCACGCTCTGCGGCGGGCATATTTCGCCGATTCTGGTCGGCTGCAAGCAACGCGGGCTGCGCGTTATCGACGTGCGTGATGAGGCCACGACCGTGTTTGCCGCGGACGCAGTGGCGCGTTTGAGCGGCGTGCCGGGTGTGGCGGTGGTGACCGCCGGACCGGGAGTCACGAACACCGTCACCGCGGTAAAGAACGCGCAAATGGCGCAGTCGCCGGTCATCGTGATTGGCGGCGCGACCGCGACGGTGCTCAAGGGTCGCGGCTCGTTGCAGGATATCGATCAGTTCGCGCTGATGAAGCCGCACGTGAAGTGGGCCACGAGCGTGCGGCGCGTGCGCGATGTCGTGCCGACCTTGCGCCGCGCGTTTGCGACCGCGCAGTCGGATGTGCCCGGGCCGGTGTTCATCGAGTTTCCGCTCGATGTGCTGTATCCGCCGTCGGCGGTGCGGCAGTGGTACGACCTCGCTGACGCGACGGGCGCGAAGAACCTCCGCCACGTATTGACTCGCTGGTACCTCGAGCGCCACGTGCGACGAATGTTCGCGCACGCGCGGGACGCCTTCGAGATGACGCCGCTGCCGGTGTCCGTTCCGTCGCACGCGTCAAGCAGACTGCAAACGGCCGCCGATTGGCTGAGCGCCGCGGCGCGGCCGGTATTGTTGATCGGCAGCCAGGCGACGTTGAACGCAAGAGAAATCATGCCGCTTCAAGAAGCCGTGGCGACGCTCGGCATTCCGACGTATCTCGGCGGCATGGCGCGCGGTCTGCTCGGGCGGCAACATCCGCTGCAGTTTCGTCACCGACGTAAGCAGGCGCTCAAAGAGGCGGATCTCGTCATCCTTGCCGGCATACCGATGGATTTCCGCCTGAACTATGGGCGCGATTTCAGCGGTCGCACGCGCCTCATCTCGATCAATAGAAGCGGCGCCGAGCTTCGCCAAAATCGCCGGCCGGATCTGGCGATACGCGGCGATCCCGGGAATGTTTTACGCGCGCTGGCCGCGAGCGTGCGTGCCCAAGCGGCGCGCGACGCATGGCTGCAAACGCTGCGGGCGCGCGAGACGGAGCGCGAACGGGAAATCGATCGCGAGGCGCAGCCGACCGCGGGCGCAATCAACATGGTGCGATTGTGCCGTCGGTTGGAGGAAACGATCGCCGACGACAGCATCATCATCGGTGACGGCGGCGATTTCGTGGCGACGGCGTCGTACATCGTCAAGCCGCGCGCGCCGCTAACATGGCTCGATCCGGGCGCCTTCGGGACGTTGGGCGCGGGCGCCGGTTTCGCGCTCGGCGCGAAGCTGTGCCATCCGCAAGCCGAGGTGTGGATTCTGTACGGCGACGGTTCCGTCGGCTACAGCCTCGCGGAATTCGACACCTTCGTGCGTCATCGGATAGCGGTGATCGGCGTCGTCGGCAACGACGCGTCGTGGCGGCAGATCGCGCGCGAGCAAGTGGAGATGTTGCACGACGACGTGGGAACCGTATTGCGCCATGCGGATTATCATCGCGTGGCACAGGGGTTCGATGCGGAAGGGCTGTGTCTGCGCACCGATGAGGAGATCGTGCCTGGCTTGAAGCGGGCGCAACAACTAGCCTCCGAAGGCAACCCCGTGCTCATCAACGCGGTTTATCCGCCCACGGACTTTCGCAAAGGATCGCTTTCGATGTAGCTGGCTATATATAGCTGCGGTATTCCAGCCGCGTCTCGCGGCGGCGGTGCTACGCTGAAAAGCGATGCACGCGACGACACACACGGCCTCCGCCGCGGTCACGGACCTTCTTGATCCTTCGTTTTACCCGCGCACGTATCGCGTTTCCACGCGCAGTCGAGTCTTGTATCTGTTACTGAGCGCGGTGATCGTGGCGGCCAGTCTGGCGGCGACTGACGCCGAACTACGACGCCGCGGCTGGGAACTGTCGGCAATGTTGGTCATTTCCCTCGTCTACGCTTACGGCGCCATCCTCGAAGCAAACGCGCTGCTCGACCAATCTCGGCCGCAGGTTTTTGAAACGACTATCGTCGGTAAACACAAGTCGGGCGGAAAAACGACGACCTATTACTTGCGACTGAAGCCGTGGGGCCCGCGCGAGGAGGAGGACGACGTCTCGGTGTCGAGCGAGCTCTACGACGCAACCGCCCCCGGGCAGCGAGTATGCGTAGTCTTCAGAAAGGGTGCGCTGGAAATTCCGTGGTTCGTTGTCAGCGGCTGCGGTCGAGGATAGTAAGATTCATCCAGAGGTTACCCCTTCGTACTCCTTCGCAAATCGGTCCGGGTTATCGGTGACTAGTTTCGCCGTCACCTTTTGCAGCGAAATGTTGCGCTGAGAACCGATCAGCCTCTCGTGCGTTACAGCGTCTCGCTCAACCAGTTCCCTCCAAGCTTCATCGATTTCTGAATCAACGCCTCGGTCGTGCTCAGGAATTCGTTCTCCTTCATTCCCCGCGGTAGCTCCGCGATGCCGAGGGAGAGGGTGATCTTGATCGATGCCGCTGCTTCGCCCGCCGCGAGCGAGATCGGGACGGTTTGGATGGCGTCTTTGAGTCGGGTGGCGAGCTGGCGCGCGGCCGTGAGATCGCAGTCCGGCAGGAAGGCGAAGATGTGGCGGTTCTTATTGATCGCGAGGATGTCGGTGGGGCGCGTTTGCTCGAGCACCCACCGGCCGATGGTCTCCAGCACCCGCAGGCCGGCGCTGATGCCGCGTTCCTTTATGATCTGCTCGAGGTTGTCGATCGCAAACGCCGTGACCGTGAGCGGCTTGTCGCCCAAGAGGTAACGGGCGATGAGGCGCGGGAACATCGTGCTCATCCAATGTTCGTTGTGCAGCAGGGTAAGCTCGTCGATGTAACCTTGCCGCGTCGAGGCACCGGTCGAGTGCGCGCCGACGTGCAGGCAGTTGTCGCCGCGTAGGTAGCTCGCGAGCAGCGCCGCGTAGTTGCGCGCGAAAGCGTGGGAGCGTTTGGCGCACTCATCGAGCGCCGGGAGCTCGACCGCCAAGATATGGGAGACTTCGGTCGCGATCACGGCGTGATTCGGGGACTGCATGATGAGCGCCGAGCGCAGGCCGGTCGAGTGGCCGACGTCGGCGACGCCGATCGGCCGCTTGTCGTTCGTCGGGGCGTAGAGGCGCAATTGGCCTTCGATCACGATGAAGACCTTGGCATTGAGTCGTCCGGGCGCCACCAAAACGTAACCGGGCACCGCGTAGATCGATTGGCAGCGCGCGGCCATCGCCTCGAGTTCTTGCCCCTCGAGGCCGCGGAAGAGTTCGAGCTTCGATAGCTCCGCCGGCTTTGCCGGTTCAGTGCTGGTGGTTTCGAGAGTTCGCGGCACTCCTTCGCGGAACGCTTCTTCGACGAAGTCGAGATCGAGCTCCGCGAGCTCGACGACTTCGATACCATCGAGAGAGTAGATCCCGGTTGGTGGAGGTGCAGAGTTTGTCACGAGGCCCCGCGGGTGTTTCTATCTATATACAAAGATAAGCCATGGGGCGCGTTTGGCCAGGGTCGTATTTATAAGCGCCTTCAAGTCAGGTCGGGGTTGGCCGGCCCATGCCGAGTCCCTTAGGTGAACCGTTCCTGAGCTGTCCCCGGGTCAATAGAGCCCTACCCATTTTTTTGGGCATCTATGTCTGGTCAACGATTCAAGTTTTCGGCAAGGCAAAGGCCCATCCTCTGCTAGGAACCGAAAGCTGCTCTGCCGGTGCCTTTCACGATGTCGCCGTTTTCAAGCACGGTGCAATCGAGGCTCCGCACCGCTAGGTAACCGAGTTCGAACAAGCGCCCGCGACGTCGTACCATACTTCGCCGAGTACGATCGAACCACAAGGGCCGTCTCCTCGATGTCGCGTACGCGCGCCGCTCGAACCGTTTCCCGAAGAAAGCGCCGGCGGCGCTTTCGCGTCCGAAGCTTTTTGCCGAGTGCTCGGCTGCGCCGGCGGATGTTTCGCGCGCTGCGAGCCGCGCCGTTCTCGGTGCAGTTGATCCTGGGAGTAATCGTCGTCGTGACGGTTTGGTTCGCGGTCAACGGGGTGTATCAAGTGATCCGCAAACCGGCGGAGCTTTTCTTTCCGGTGAGCGGCGCGCTCTCCAAGGCGCCGCCCGAGACGTGGCGGCAATACGAGCCGATCTTCCGCGCGCACTCGACCGCCGTTATCACGCCCGATCTCTTGGCGGCGCTCGCGCAAGTCGAGAGCACGGGCAATCCGGTGGCGCGCACGTACTGGCGTTGGTCCCCGACGTGGGAGCCCTTCAAGGTGTATCGGCCGGCGTCGAGCGCGGTCGGGATGTACCAGATCACCGACGCGACGTTCGTCGAGGCGAAGCGCTACTGCATCCATAACCACGCGGTGATGGAGGATGGACCGTGGAACGATCTGCGATCGTGCTGGTTCAATGGTCTCTATATGCGCGTCGTGCCGAGTCACGCGGTCGAGCTCACGTCCGCGCTTCTCGACCGCGGCGTCGCTCGCACGCTGGAGCGACGGGGAATTTTCACCGCGACGCTTCAACAGAAACAAAACTTGGCCGCCGTGATCCACCTGTGCGGCGCCGCCGCGGGCGACGCGTACGTGCGGCGCGGCTTCCGCCTGATCTCCGGCCAACGGTGCGGCGACCACGACGCCGCGCGCTATCTCGCGCGGATCAATGCGATGAAGCGGATCTTTGCGCGCTTGGCCGGCGCCGAGACAGCGTTTTTTCCCGACCAGTCATAATCGCAAGGCCACGCTGTTGACCTGGTCTCCGACTTGCGTTTGACTGGCGGCTCGTTCCCGTTCGTTCCGCGTCCATCGGCACCTGAGGGCCGGCGTGCGCGTGTCAACAACATCTATCAAGGAGGAAAACCATGAGCGCTACTCACCCGACATTTGGGGCATTCAATCAAGGCGAGCTTCCCACCATCGCATGTTTCAACAAGGCGAAGACGCCTCTCGGCGTCGACTACAACGCCTTGATCGCGGCCTTGCAAATTTACGTCGATGAGCATGTCGCGCCGGTGTGGGGCACGCCGGCGAAGCTGGTGAAGACCAAGGGATTCATCAAGAACGCGTGGGCGATGGTGTTCCTCGACGATGCCGATGAGCCGAACGCGCTTGCGTATCATGATCTCACGCCGGACGGGTTGCCGCTCGCGAAAGTTTTCGTTCGCACGACGATCAAGAGCGGCGACAAGGTGAGCGTGTCGGCGTCGCACGAGCTGGTGGAGATGCTGGTCGATCCGGCGATCAACTTGATGAGCACCGGACCCGATCCCAAGATCATTTACGCCTACGAGAGCGCTGATCCCGTCGAGCAGCTGACATTCGGCGTGCTAGGCATTCCGATGAGCGATTTCGTATATCCGTCATACTTTGAAAACTTCCACAAGGCCGGCTCGGTGAAGTTCGACCATCTCAACAAGCTGAAACGGCCGTTTCAGATCCTTTCCGGCGGCTACCAGATAATCTTTAAGAGCGGCAAGTGGAGCCAAGTTTATGGCTCGGCGACGAAGAAGAAGCGGTTCGCGCGCGAAGACCGGCGCGGCCATCGCAGCGAGCAGCGGGCGAAGCGAAAGCTGAAACCCTGCTCCGCGAAGCTGATGGCGCGTGCGTCCGAGACGGAGCTACGGGAATTGGCCGAGGCGTAACGACGACGCGGGCCTCGTGAGCTAACCGGAAAAACTCTTGACGACCCGGAAGCGGGGGAAGCGATGTTCATCGGACACTTTGCCGTAGCGTTTGCTGTCAAGCGGGTGGCGCCGCAAGTGAAGCTCGGCACGACGATACTCGCGACGTCATTCCTCGATGTGTTGTGGCCGTTTTTTCTGGCGGCGGGAGTCGAGATCGTAAAGATCGATCCTGGGGCCACGGCGTTCACGCCGCTACGATTTGTTTCTTACCCGTTCTCGCACAGCTTGACGATGGCGGTCTTATGGGGAGGGCTCTTCGCGCTGGTTTACGGGTGGCGTCGCGGCTCGCCGCGCGCGGCCGCTTGGCTGGGGCTTGTCGTCGTGAGTCACTGGTTTTTGGATTTGATCGTGCACGTACCCGACCTGCAGTTGTTTCCCGAGCTCGATATCTACGTCGGTCTCGGTTTGTGGAACTCGGTGCCGGGAACGCTGATCGTGGAAGGGCTGATGTTCGCGGCGGGCCTCGCGCTATACCTGTCGGTCACACACGCGCGCGATCGCATCGGCACGTGGGGGTTGTGGAGCCTGGTGGCGCTACTGCTGGTGAGCTATGGCGCGGCGGTGTTCGGTCCTCCGCCGCCGGATACCATGACGATCATCGTCGCCGACATTCTCGGCACGGCGCTCGCGGTGTCTTGGGGATACTGGGTGGATCGCCACCGCGACGTACCGATTAAGACATAAGAGCAGCGCGGCGGGATGTCTGGAGGAATGTCCGGACGCCGACTATCGCTGGCGCCGGCGCTGCATGGAGCGACGAGCGAGAGATTGCTATTTGCCATCTCGGTCGGAACCGATGCCTAGACCTTGGCGCAGTTCGCGCGCCGTGAGCGCCTTGCCGTAGACCGCGGCGCCGACGTCGAACTCCTTCGCGCGAGCAAGCCCACCGACGAGGACGGGCTCGAAGCCCGCGTCTTCGACCAAACGTATCGCGATTTTGAGAGCCGCTTCGTCGTCGGCGGCGAGCGGCACGCCGATACGTTCGCCGTTGCGATGCGCTTCGCTGCGCAGCGAGTAGTAAGGTAGCGAATTGAACGCGCGGACCAAACGCACGCCCGGCAGAAATTCGGGATCGGCCACGCCGGTACCCTTGGCGCGCGCCGCGGTCGCCATGTCGCCGTCACGCGCGGGATACGGGTTGGCCGTATCGAGCACGACCTTGCCTTTTAGCTCGGCGGCAAGCTCGCGACCGACTTGGGGTAGCGCACCGTACGGCACCGAGATCAATATCACCTCGCCGAAGGCCGCCGCCTCGCGCGGCATTCCGACGCGCGCTTTGGGACCGATCCGTTCCGCCAGTCCCCTGAGCTCTTCGGGATGGCGCGATGACACGAATACGTCGTGACCGGCCTTCGCCCACAGCTCCGCGAGTGTGCCGCCGATCTTGCCCGTGCCGATGATGCCGATCTTGATCGGTCGACGCTCTGCGTCCGCCGCGTGTCCGCCGGGCACCAAGCCGGCGAGCGCGAGGCCCGCGATGAGGAGAAATGCACGGCGGTGTAGCGCCGGCCTGGGATTCGCATCCATTTCGTCGTCTCCGGAGATATGGGAGCTAAAGTTTGCCTGTCCCCGCTTCCGCGAAGCAAGCTTCATAATATGTTGCTGCGCGTCCGTCTCCGCGCGCTAGATTTCTCCGCGCTTGCGCCTGCTTTGCTGCGAATAAAAAGCGCTTTCTCTATGCTCGAATTCGCCGCTGTCTCGCGTCCTTTGCATTGCACACCTCCGATATCATCATCCCACCTATCGAAAGTGTCCGGAATATCGAGGCGATACCAGGGGCTTTATTTGCGCTTCAATTTATGCGCTATCGTGCCTCGGCCATCAGCCAATCGCGAAACGCCTTCACGCTGGGCCGCTGCAGGGCACGTTGTGGATAGACCACGTAATAGGCGAAGCCGGCAGGCAGGCTGAGTTTAAACGGCCGCACCAGCCGGCCTGCGGCAAGTTCGTCGGCGACCAGGGCGCTGCGGCCGAGGACGACGCCCTCGCCCAGGACTGCAGCTTGAATCGCGTGATCGGACGACAGAAACGTCGGACCGCGGTGCGGGTCGACATTGTCGATCCCGGCGCTGTGCAGCCATATGGCCCAATCGACAGTGAAAACGTCATGTAGGAGCGTGTGGCGAACGAGATCGGCGGGTGTGCGCAACGGATAACGGCCTTTGAACAGTTTCGGGCTGCAGACCGGAAAATGATCTTCCTTCATCAGTAATTCGGCCGACAAGCCGGGATACCGGCCGCCGCCGCAGCGAATCGCGATGTCGATCCCGTCGCTGACGAAATCGGCCAGCCGCTCCGACGTCGCCACCCGCACGTCGATATCGCCGTGGATCCGCCGGAACCGAAACAGCCTGGGCATGAGCCATCGGGCGGCGAACGAGTCGATGGTGCTGACGCTGACTATTCCGGACGTTTGTCCGGTAGCTGCCGACGTTGCCGCCGCGAGATGTTCCAGGACGTCGCGAATGTCGGCCGCAAAGGATGCGCCGACCGGGGTCAGCCGCACCGAGCGGCTCGCCCGTATCATCAGTTGCACGCCGAGATGATCCTCGAGGTTGCGGACGGCGCGGCTCACGGCCCCGTGGGTCACGTGTAACTCGTCGGCCGCCCTGGAAAAGCTCAGGTGACGGGCCGCTGCCTCAAAGCTCGGCAGCGCATTCAGGGGCGGGAGACGGCGCGGCATGGAGTCGCGATCAATCTGTGAGAGATGCTCACAGATAGCCTACCATTTTTCGTTTGTCCTCAGTGCCGAAGAGGCTCATCTTGGTCATATGCGTGTCGCGAATCGGATGGATGCTCGCGGTATTGCGTTAGCCATCCTTGTCATGGTGCTCCTTGGAGGTTCTTACGCCATGGTTAAGGTAGGGCTACGCGACCTGCCCGTATTCGGATTACTCCTTCTTCGCATGTCGGTCGCCAGCGTAGTTTTGGGGATTTACATGCGCTGGGTGGGCTTGCCCTTTGCGTATGGCGGCCGAGCGAGACAGTTTGTCCTGGCGCAGACGGTCGCCTTTACCGCGAACCAAGTGCTGCTCTACTTGGGGCTGGCCCAAACAACAGCCGGGAGAGGCGCAATACTGTTGAACGTACAGCCTTTCATTACGTTGCTGCTGCTGCCGCTTTTTGTACCGGCTGAGCGGTTGGATTCCCGTCGACTGCTAGGGACTGTGGTTGCCTTTGTCGGAGTTGTGTTTGTGCTTGCTGAACGCGGCGTGAGCGGCGGCACGTGGGTCGGAGATTTACTGGTGCTGGCATCCGCCGCGCTATGGGCGAGCAACGTCATCATGAATAAGACGATGCCGGCAGAACTTCACCCCGTGCCTCTGATTTTCTGGGGCGTATCCGGTGCGGTGCCGGTGTTGGTGGCCATGACATTGATGTTCGAGACGCACGCGACATGGCGCTTGACCACCGAAGCCGTCGTCAGCGTCATGTATCTCGGCATCGTTACCGCGGCGTTCAGTTTCGTGGCGTTCGTCTGGCTGATTCGCACTTATTCGGCAAGCCGTGTCAACGCCTTTGTATTTCTATCACCGGTTTTCGGTGTCCTGATCGGTTGGATCGCACTTGGCGAACAGCTCACATGGACTCAGGCGGCGGGGACGCTCGGCGTTGCCGCCGGTATCTGGATCGTGAACACCGACAAGTAAATCTGCTCGCGACCGTGACCCCGCCCCGCGATCGTCGGAGCAACGGCTTTGCCGAGTTCCTGCGCGAGCAGCTCACGCCGCTCGGCCGCATAGAGACGCGGCGTATGTTCGGCAAGACCGGCGTGTTCTGCGACGGGCTGATGCTCGGGATGGTGAGGGACAACACGCTCTACTTCCGGGTTGATGACGGCAACCGGGTGGCCTTCAAGGAAGCCGAGTCCTTTCCGCCTCTCAACTACGAGAAGAAGGGCCGCACCATAGATCTCTCCTTTTGGCGCGCTCCGGATCGCCTGATCGACGAACCCGATGAGCTTGTCGCCTGGGCACGAGCAGCGCTGGCTGCGGCGCGGCGGGTTGCGGCGAAGAGAGAACGGACGGCGCCAAGGCGAAGATCAAAGCGTCAATCATGAAATGAAAAGGGGCCAGCGACTGCTGGCCCTTGTATAGTTGGCGCGCCCGGCAGGATTTGAACCCACGACCGGCGGCGAACTCTGGTATGCAGCTTGCTCTGCTCTGCATTCAGTAAACCCACGAAACCCGTTGAGGAGCGAAACGATGTCGATCAGAAAAGCATTTGCCGTAGTGGCATGCACGATGTTGACGTTCAGTGTGGCGTTGGCCGCGGATGCGCCGCCCCGCAAGGACCGAGTCTGCGCCGATGACGCGAAGAAGTTTTGCAGCACGGTCAAGCCAGGGGGCGGCCGACTGTATCAATGCCTAACCAGCCACAACGCCGAACTCGCTCCCGCGTGCCGCGACGGGATCGCCGCGGCGAAAGCGCGCTACGATCAGTTCGTGCAGGCGTGCAGCGCCGACGCCGAGAAATACTGCAAGAGCATACCGCCCGGCCATGGACGCATACTGTCTTGCTTGAAGGGTCGGGAGTCGGACCTCACGCCGGTTTGTCGTGCGGAGTACAACCGCAGCAAGAACGATCCGACGGTGACTCAGTAAGGAAACTAAATCGTAACCGGAGCCGTGCTTCGTTACAGCACGCTCCGGTCGCGGGCTAGGCGGCGATGTCGAACAGCACGCCCACGCCGTCCTCGGTTTGGCGAATGACTTTCGCCTCCACGCGCACCGGCGGGATCTTGGTTTCGAGTGGCCAGTTAAACACCAGCTGGATCACGCTGCCGACCACCGGAAGAGGAGTGCCCGGTTCGCGGCGTCGCAAGAAAGCGCCCGTGCGACTGAAGCCGCTGGCGGTGAAGACCAGCGAGCCGTGTTGGGCGTCGTCGACGACGGCGTCGATGCGCGTTGATATGCGAGGGTCCAAACGTCGATCGGTGTCCTTGGCGGCACCTTCGTTCTGCTTAGCGCTCATGGTTTGACTATCCGGTATACCCGCCTAAAGCTTAGCAAGGAGTATGCCCGCCGCTTGGTCCGGCTGTATTTTCTTGACTTTTCGAGGGGAATTTTTACACTTCGCTCTAAATCTGCTTCCCCGGAGGCTCACCGATTGGCCAACAAGGGGTTTGCAACCCTAGCGGTTCGCGCGCGCGACGCGGCGGAGTTGTTGTCATTCGCCGCGTAGTCCCGAGCGAACCGCGATTCACCGCCTGCGGGCGGGTCTCCTCCCGCCTCGATCCTCCCGTCGTCCGCGACGTCAACCGTCATCCGCGTGTTACGGATGCGTTCATCGTTTGTCTGTCCACAGCCATTCTCTCCGCCGATCCGCCGCGGTCACGCTGGTGGCGCGACAAGGAGCCTGGAGGAGGCAGCCGGCCTTTCTGGTCACCGCGTCGACGGTCCAATGCCGTCGGCAAACTCCGATGTCTCGCCGCAAGGGCGGACCGGAGCATCGAGGGGGCGAGCCATCGCTCCCTTTTAATTTCTGTTTACTGCGTACCGGAGTTACGACCGGCGGCGCCAAGTGGTCCTTCGCTTTCCCGGGTATGTCGGCAAGAACGTTCTGGTCGCGGGCGATTTCAACAACTGGGAGCCCGATCACAACGTGCTGATCACGCGGGATTCGGGCGATGCCGTGGAAAAGATTCTGTCGTTGCAACCCGGCGTGTATCAGTATCGCCTGATCGTGGACGGCAAGTGGCAGGACGATACGTCGAATCCGGAGCGCATTCCGAATGTAGTAGGCGGGTATAAGTCGCTGTTGCGCGTGGAGGAGGAGCGCGAGACGGTCGATGCGCGAGAGATCGCCTCATTTGATCACCGTCGCGCTATAAAGCGCCCCGCTCGGCGCGGATGGAATGATCGCGGTAATGTCCCCATCGGTTAGATAGTGAAACGGGTTGTTGCTATCGAGTGTCTGTTGAGACACGAAAAGGCTACCTCCGCTATCTACTGCCCATGAACCCCATCTCCCGGAGAACGAAAGAGAAGCGGGGCGCGGCTCTTCGGGGAACAGCCCTGGCAAAATGCGATTTTCGATGCCGATTGCGTCACCGCTCGAGTCGACCTGCGGACGGCAGTAATTCCACGGTGGGTTCGGCGCCTCTGCCGCCGTGATTTGTGACCCATAGAAGACTACGTCTCTGGATTTTTCGTTAGAGCGCGGCGATGAGAGGCAGTACTGCCCGTCGCTAATAGTCTGCTGAGTATCGCGATCCCAAACCATTTGAGACCCCGCATAGAGATTGTTTCTTGCGTCTATGTAAGACGTGTTGAAAATCCCCCCAGAGATCGTCATTGACCCCGACCCGCTTATGAGCCAACCGGTGTAGTCCAGGACGTAGCTGCCAGTACTCGTACCGTCGGCGCTCAAAAGCGGAATACTTAGCTGATCGAATTCCAGCAGGTCTGCGATGTTTGATGTCGTACTGAACTCCACGACAGCTTGCCCGCGGCAGTCGGACGGCCCCCACTCAGTGGTCACGTGGAAAGACTGAACCTGCTGACCCGATCCTATTATTTTTACGAGCGTCTCGGTCAAATTCTTGTAGTCGACCGCCACCACATACTGCCCCGACCGCGCTAGGGTCAGCGTAGCATCAGACACAAACGTACCGCTAGCGCTGCAAGGGTAGCCAGGCGGCAGTGGACCCGATTCCGTATTTGATGCGGTGGTATCCCAGGAAAGACCCGCGTAGTTTCCTAGATCGGAAATTTGCGCCGATCCGCCGCTGACGACAATTTTGAGCCGGGTTAGACCCGTACTGTTCCCTCGCATCGTTTGCGCCTCGGTACCGGTTCCGTTGAAGGACCACGGCCTATCGGGCGCCGAGGTGCCGTTTTGCGGAACGAACGTGGCGATGAGCTGCCATCCTTCCGGCGCAGTGGCGGCATTGAACATCGCGTCCGAGTTGCTTTTGGTGTTGCGACGCCGGTAAACGTAGTCGTTGGCGCCGTCTGCGCCAATTGCGACCAGCCACTCCAGGCCGGATGTGTCTTTGGCGATCGCCGCTCCCAGCACGGCTTTGGGCGCAACTGACCATAGCTCGCCTTGCTGGTAGATCTGTGTTCCGAAATCGAGCAAGCCGAGGTTGGGGAAGTATCGAGTCATGGGACCCTGCCATGACAATACTTTTGTCGGTACACCGTTAGCGTATTGACCCTTCCAGTCGACATTGCCGGCGACGAGACCGGGCGTGGCATCCAATTTCCAGCGGCGTCCTTGCTTATAGATTGGGCGCGGGGGAGGAATGCCATCGGCGGGTGTATAGCTCGGGTAAACCAGGAAGCCTCCAAGGGGTTGGATCGCGCCCGCCACAACGGCGTCGTCTTCGTTTCCCAGCTTGCCTCGATACACCAATCGATACCTTTCGTCCGTCGCATTGTCGGGAAGTGGGGGTAGCGCAAAAGAGTAGGATGTCTGGGAGACTTTTCCCGGTAGTAACGTTTCGGTGAGATCGATAACGTTCGAGGCGCCGACCTCGGTGCGTAGACCACTAGGCGCGGTTGCATCCGGGACTTTGTAGTCGTAGGCGACGATGAGCTTTCCGCCGGCGGTCAGGCTTTCGCCGCTGAGCTGCGGGTTTTGCGTCGTGTCGATGGCGTTCTTCACGCGCAACTGGACGCCGGTGGCGGTGTAGTTTGCGTCGATGGCATCGAGGCGGCCGCGGAAGAAATAATTAATCAAACCGGCGCTGTAGGCGACGGCGCGGGGGATTAAGAATGTATGCGCTGCCTCGAAGTTGAAACGATTGAGCGAGAAGGTTGGCGGCGCGTTCTTGGCTTGAAGGTCTTGGTCGAATATCGAGGACGTTGAAGCCCGGACATTGTCGCCGCTCGCCGACGGGCGATAGTTGTCAGCAACATGGGTTTTGTAAAATTTCATCGTGCACGGCGAACATTGTGGTGGCACAGAAATGCCCGCAGCTTGTAACAACGGCGCCGCGGGTTCGTCCGGCTGTGCGACTGCATCGGCGAAACTTGGGCTCGGGTATTGCGGATTGCCGAAATTGGTGCCGGCGCTGACGAAATTCAGGCTTGAGAATTCCGCTATGCCGCGGCCATCGCCGCCATCCCAGAACTTGCGTGCTTTGTCGAAGATGACGGGATTGTTTTGGTTGTAGTTGGTATCGGAAAAGGGAAGATTCCCGCGCACCCGATCGAGATCAGTATATCTCTCGTAGCGGCTAAACGGGCCGAGCAACCCGCCACCATGCGAGTCATTCCGCGTATGCTGCGGTTGGGCCATGTCCTGAATGTGATGAATGACATGGCCGAGTGTATAAAATGTCCTCGCCATCCACATCTCGCGGTTGTCCCGGTTGGGCAGCGTCAACGCGTCGTAAAAAGACTGGCGGGCATCGCTGAACGAATACGATTGGGTAGCGAAGGTTTTGCTGTCTTCGAGCGCCCAGTCGGGGGACGGCTCGCCGGTCAATCCATGGAAGGAATAGCCTACACCATTATGCTGGGGGTCGTAGAAGTGGTTTCGGTAGCGGGCGAAGTTGGCGGAGAGGGTGTCGTCTTCGTCGTTGGCGCCTAACTTAATCCAATCCAGAATATTCAGCTTCTTGTCAATGTCGACCAATGGATCATTCATTGAGGTCAATCCTACAAGAGGAAGAAAATTTTCAAGGATGGATTGCTTGGCAGCTTCTTCGGAAAGTTTTTTGTGTGTCTCAATCTCGTATGCTTGCGCATCCGAATAGAGAAGTGCGACGCTCACAAAAAGACATGAATAACAGCTCACGCGAAACGATGACATAGAATTCTCCGCCCTGCTTTCTTTGATCTATGGCGCTATGGTTCGACGAAATTTCCTACATAAGGGATACTAGGCCGATATACTTTCAATCCCATTGTTTTCAGTCGCCGATATTCTGCATATATGACGACAGTCATTTGCGGATATTTCCTCCACTCGAAATCGTCTCGCATGTTTTTGACTAAACCGTCATAAAAAGAATTTAATCGAGCGGCATAATCTTCAGGACTGCGCGTGGTCCGCGTTAACTTCACCACTTTCCCATCCCACTCCGAGACGCGTACGGCGTCTGTTTGCGGGAGGCGATTTTCCACTCCGTCGGGTTCATAACCACTTTTGAAGATGAGGATTTGCGGATCACGGAAGATCAGATCGGTCAGTGGCGGATGGGGGGTGGGTCCCCAGGCGGGGATAATGTAGTTACCGTCCTTGTCGGTAACCGTTTCGTGAATATGAATACGGGCTCCGTAACCGCCCGATCCGATATTAGACAACACCCATTGGGCGACGATGATAGCGCCTTCCATCGGCTGCCCCGTCTCGGCATCCACGATCTGGCCGTGGATTTCCTTCGCTGAGTAGGTGAGTGGTGTGGCGCAGGCTGGCAATGATCCAACCAAACAGAGCAACGGAACAAAGAAGACACTATGCCGTTTCATCGGAACCTCCTTGTAATATTTGTTCTCTTGTATTCTGCACATTCTCCTGCTGGACCAAGCCCCGAACATAATGGACAACATGGCCGAGCGTATAAAACGTCCTCGCCATCCACATCTCGCGGTTGTCCCTGTTCGGTAGAGTCAGCGCGTCATAGAAATACTGGCGTGCGTCTTTGAATGAATAGAACTGCGTAGTAAACGTACGGTTGTCTTCCAATGCCCAATCGGGGGAAGGCTCACCCGTTAACATACCGAATGAGTAACCGGTGCCGCCATGCTGGGGATCGTAGAAGTGGTTACGGTAGCGGGCGAAGTTGGTGGAGAGGGTGTCGTCTTCGTCGTTAGCGCCTTTTCGAATCCACTTGACAATGCTTTGCTTTGTATCGATATCGACAAGTTCGTCATCAAGCGTTTTGAGTCCAATCCCAGGAAGATAGATCTCCCAACGAGATCCCAATGCGGCCTTCTCAGACATATCTTCGTGTGTGTTAACGTCGTAGGCTAACGAACATTGAATCGGCAATGCACAAGTAATCATGCCTAACAAGAATAACCTCTTCCGATTTCGTCTTTTCACTTTTCAAACCTCTTTAAATAGACGCGATCTGCGTCGCTGAAGTTTTCTAAGTTAGGGATACTTCCAGAATGACCAGGCTTAAGCCCGAGTGACCGAAGGCGACCTCTTTCTGCGTCAAGCGCTAATAACATTCTCGGATAGCTATACCAATCCTTGGTGGAACTACCGTGATCGAGACCACCGTAAAATGATGAAAGCCGGAATGCTTGATCTTCAAGACCGCGCTTCGTTCGCGCTAACTTCACTACCTTCCCATCCCACTCCGACACACGCACGGAATCTGTCTGCGGGACGCGATTTTCCAAGCCTTCAGGTTCATAGCCGCCTTTGAAGATGAGGATTTCAGGATCACGGAAGATCAGATCAGTCAGTGGCGGATGGGGTACGGGTCCCCAAGCGGGAATGGTGTAGTTACCGCCTTTGTCAGTAACCGTTTCGTAAATGTGAATACGAGCTCCATACCCGCCCGATCCGATGTGAGAAAGCACCCACTGAGCGACGATCACCGCCCCTTCAACGGCCTGTCCGGTCTCCGCATCCACAATCTGGCCGCGGATTTCTTTGGCAGAGTACATCAAAGGTGTTGCGCACGCCGGCAACGAACCGATCAAACAGAGTAAAAGAACGAAGAAGACACTATGCCGTTTCATCGGGACCTCCATGTGATACTTGCCGATTCGCGCTGCGCGAATGCTGCGGCTGAGCCACATTTTAAATATGACGTATATGGTCGCGCTATTTACATCCCATCCATCCGCCATATCCCATCCTCTCCGCGGATAAGGGAGACCAAAAATACTTTGCCGTTACGAACGATGACGTAATCCGCCATTTCATCGCCTATCGAACCTGTTTGTATGTTTCTCAATTGATCGGCGACCGTCGGAAGGCTGGAGCCGAGCGTCGTAAAGACGCTGTTGTACTTGTTGTACACCCCCGCCGTCACATAGTTGAGCGCGCCCGCGATATCTCCCGCCTTGAGCCGCGCGAGCATGTTGAAGTACACATCCCGCAGCATCGCATCCTGCTGGGCGACCGATCCGACGTTGATCGTCTGGGTTCCGGTGTAGGTCACTTGGTTCTGACTGTCGTAGACCTTCACGCGCGCGGTGTAGAGGCCGGTGGTGTTATACGTGCAGGAACCGAGCGTTGTCGTTGGCGCCGGCACGGATTGGTCGACGGTGCTGTTGCCGAGACAGCTTAGGTCGGCTCTTGCGTAGGCGGTGTTGCTGCGGTTCGTTAGCGCGAAACTGGCTACAAGCGGTGCGAGTCCCTGCATTGGGCTCGCGCTAAACGCGAACGCGGCCGGACCGCTGCTATTCACCGTGAGGGTTTGTGTCGTCGTCTGGCCGTCCGGTGTCGTGACGGTGATCGTTAACGTATTCGCACCGGCAACGAGCGGAACGTTGTTAACGGTGAATTGACCGTTGGCGCCGATGGTGCCGGCGACGCCGTTTACGCTGATCGATGAATTAGGCGGCGCCTGTACCGTGCCGGTGAGCGTGACGGTGTTGTCGTTGATGGTGGCGTCGTTCGCCAAACCCGCCACGTTTACCGTCGGCGCGGCGATGACGGTGATGGTCACGGGAGATGAGGTTGCGACTATGCCGACATCGCTCGTCGCTTGGGCGGTGAGGGTGTAGGTGCCGACCGGTACATTCGCCCACGTAGTTAGATAGGGACTGTCAGTGCTGCTGCCGATCAACGTTGTGCCCTGGTAGAGATCCACCTTGCCGATCGTTCCGCTATCGACCGCAGCGGCTGCCGACAGATTGATCGACGCCGGCGCGATGAAAAAGGCGCCGTCGGTGGGCGTGACGAGGGTCACGGTCGGTGGATTGTTGACGATGACGGTGAGCGGCTTGGAAATGCTGAGGGCGTTACTCGCGTTGCCGCTGTAGCGGGCGGTAATGCTGTGTGATCCGGCGGCGAGCGCGGCGGTCGTGTAGCTCGCGCTGGTATCGGTCAAGTTGACGGTCGCCAAGGTCGAGCCGGTGTCGTTGAAGGCGACCGTGCCGGTCGGTGAGCTGCCCGTTACAGTCGCGGTGAAGGTGACAGGCTGGCCGACCGCGGCGGAGAGCGTCGACGCCGTTAATGTCGTGGTCGTGGTCGGCAGCGTCGTCGGTCCGATCTTCGCGATGAACGCCTGCATCGAGCCGCTCGTATTGGCGGGCTTCAGCGGACTCACGACCGGGAAGTTGAGCGCGGTTGTGTTGCCGACGACATAGGCGTTGGTGTTGGTGTCGACGGCGACGCCGGCGGCGTATTGGTATCCGTCGGCGCCGCCCAGGTGCGAGGAGTACGAGATTGCGTTGCCGGCGGGCGTGAATTTCACGATGAAGCCGGCGTCGTAGAGTCCTTTGTTCGATTGGGGGAGCGGGTTCACCAGCGGGAAGTCAGCCGATTCGCTTTGGCCGATGACGTAGGCGCTGTTGTTTTTGTCGACGGCGATGCCGTAGGCCCAGTCGCGGCCGGTTCCGCCGAGGTATGTCGAATACACCAGTGCATTGCCGGTCGCGTTGAGTTTCGTCAGAAAGCCGGTGGATCGGTCCCAGTCGTCGGGGTTTCGGTTGACGGACTGATAGGCGTTGATCGTCGGGAACAGGGTGGAGTTGGTGAAACCGGTGATGTAGGCGTTCTTGGCGCTGTCGAGCGCGATGCCGAGCGCGCGGGTTTCGCTGTCGCTGTCGCTCCCTAAGCCATCGGCGATGCACGTGGAATACGTCAAGGCGTTGCCGGCGGCGGCAAACTTTGTCACGAAGACGCCGGGGCACGACTGGCCGGAGATCGGCGTCTTCGTTGGGAAATCCGCACTGAATGTCTGACCCGTCACGTAGGCACTACCCGCCGAATCAATCGCGATGCCGTACGCGTTTTCGCCGCTCGCGCCGCTTAGATAGGTCGAATAAACGAGCGCACCGGCGGAACTGAGCTTGGTAACGAACGCCGCGTTGCCGGATCGGTTGGTCGATTGAAACGCGCCCTTGAGCGGGAAGCCGGACGACGCGGATCCGGTCACGTACGCGTTGCCGCTCGTGTCGACCGCGACGCTAGTTGCGCGATCTGAATTTTGACCGCCTAAATAGGTGGCGTATGCGAACGCGTTGCCGGCGGGTTTGAGCTTCACGATGAAGGCGTCGGTGAAACCTTTGCGCGCTGTTTGCACGGCCGCGACCTTCGGGAAGTCATCGGAGTCGGTCTGACCGACGACGTACGCGTTGCCGCTTGAATCGACCGCGATGCCGTTAGCAAAATCCGAGCCGTTCCCGCCTAAGTATGTTGAGTAAACGAGCGTTCTTCCATCGGACGATAATTTTGCGATGAACGCATCCGATGAGCTTCCATGAATTCCTTGCACGGGATTGACCATCGGAAAATCTAGTCCGTCCACTTCTCCCGTTACGTAAACGCTCCCATCGCCTCCGACCGCTATCGCGGTCGCAAATTGATCGCCGCTGCCGCCGAGATAGGTCGAATACACGATGAGCGGGTCGATCACGAGCGGCCGGCCCCGATCGTAGTCTTTTACGTCGATGCTGACCGTACGATCGCCGTGTACGACGTAGTGGCCTTCGATCTCGCGGCGCCCGCCATTGACGTCCTGATATACCAGAGGCTTACGGTGAGTTATCGGACCCAATGTAGTTTGCAAGACGAGGTCGCCTTGCGGGGTGAGGACAACATCGTTTACACCGTCGAAAGCGAGGTGGATCGTAGCGGGATTCGCGCCAGGGCGGACGATCAGATCGTATTCGAGTGCACCGTCCTTGTCGTAGAAAATCTGATCAATGCCCGAGTAAACGTCGTGATGCTTGACCTTCGCGTAGTGTGGCACGTCCGTGATCCACTTATTTGGATCGTCGCCAACCAAATAGTGACTCTTGGTCGAGAGCAGTTCGAGCCCTTCGACTTTCGGCATTGCTTGCGCACCCACGAGCTTCATGCGAAGGACCGTCGAGGATGGAGCGGACTCCGCAGTCACCGCCTCCGAATCGGAACCGCGGTGTGCCGCAAGCGATCGGAAACGACCGTCTTTCGATCGCGCCCCACCATTTTCCACCGCGAGCTTTGATTGGTGCTTACGGCTTTTCAAAACCATCACCGTCTCGCCGTGCGTCAAAAACACCGCGTGGCCCGCGCTGCGGGTGAAAAATTTAACGGACTCGTGCGTCTGACCTTGGTTTAGCTCGAAGCTCAATGGCAGTCGTGCGTAGATGGAGCTCGATGCGACGTTCGGCGTTGTTGAGGTAATTACCTTGCTCGAGATATCGGCGGGATCGCTGGTATTGGGGACCGCCGCGATATTCGATCGACCCGGTAACGATGCTGCTGATTTACCATTAGCTGCCGCGCCCGGCAAAGCGACACCACCGCGCGCGCGACTCGCCGAGGATGAAGCGCTGGGAGCGAGAGCTGATCCGCTCCGCGTCGCGGCGGAGGTATTCGAGACGTTGTACGTCAACGTGAGCATCGCACTTCCCACATTACCGGCACGGTCAGTCGCGGTGAGCTTCAGTCGATTGACGCCCGGTTGCAGCGTAATCGGAAAGCGAAAGCTGGCGCCCGATTGCACAACGGCTCCGCCCTCCAATATAACGGTCGCCTGCGGATCGTCGGTTTGGCCTTGGATCGCTACATTAGCGGTATCGAACGTAGTACCACTGGCCGGAATGATGCTGATGAATTTCGGCGCGACGGTATCGACCGTGAATCGGCTCTCAACTTTCTCTGATGCGTGGCCGTATTGATCCACCAGCTTCGCGTTCAAACGGTTTAACCCTTCGGGCAAGCGGCTTGGCGGAACGAAAACGGTTTCGCGCGACGTGATGGCAAACCACTCTCCGATGTTTAGGCCGTTTAATTGCGCATCGAGTTTTAATGAACTTATGTAATCGGTTTCCAGGAAACACGGAGTGCCCGCGCACTCGGCCCCTACTCCATAGCGAATAGGACTTACGGCGTTGTTAGTGATGTCGTCACTGACAGGCGCGACAAGTGACAAAACTGGAACGAGCTTAAAGGGGGCGACACCGATCGCTTTGATTTCACTTGAAACGGGCGTGTGATCGATTAATTCACCGGTGCCTCGAAACTGGCCAAGAGCTTGGGTGCCTGTTATCCAAAGGCTCAGGTTTACGGGATCGAAGACGAGATTCTTTACCTGTCCTAGACCGTAAGGCACGAGGTCGATGCGTTTCAAAAATTGGCCCGCTCGGTCGTAGATGTCGAGAGCGCGTTCGTTCGCGACCCACAGTGTGCCGAAGACCGGATGAACCGCGAGCGTGACGATTCGGTTACTTGCGGCTTTGCCACGATCAGTAGCTGGCGCACTCGCTTCTTTAAAAAGTTCGATCCGGCGTGGCGACTTTGCCAGGTTCGTAAGATCGAACTGAAGAATTGTCTTGTCGTCGGCGAGCGTAACTTGATTGCCCAAGCGATCGAGGGCTAGATATCGCGGCTCATCGAGCAGATTCTTAAGATCCAGCTCAGAAATAGGGGCCGCGACTGATGAGAGATGCGTGAGCTTCTTGGCAGTAAGAATCCAGACACCTTCGTCGAGATCGAGATCGATCGCGTGAATTCGATCCGGCGATGACCATTGCCCGGTCGTCTTTCCGTCCGCACTGAAATGCAGAAGCGATTTGCCCGCGCCGATCCAGAGACTTCCGTCATAAGGATTTAGGCGCAGGAGCCGCGCTTCTTTCGACACGCTAAGGGCGACAAGGTCGATCTCCGAGACCCGATTGGCATCGGCGTCGAGCTTCAGCAGCGTCGGGTAGTTGAGTATCCATAACGCACTGGTTGTGGGATCGAGAGCGAGCGCTTGCGGTTCGTTGGATAGAGGAATCGACTGGCTTACCTGGCGAGCGAGCAAGTCGAGGCGAACTACGTTTGTATTGTCTGCTATCCAGACGCTTCCCGGTTTCGCGGAGAGACTTGTGGAGCTCGAGGAAGGATTAGGACCTATTAAAACCAGTAACGCGGCCAGCACTACCGCACTACCCACTGACCAAAAAGAACGCGTTAGTCGATCGCTAAGGTCTGCGAAGAACTTCCATGCCCGAGCGTGGGCACCCCTGTGCGAAAAACCCATTCTGTCTCCCTATTTAGGGTAACGGCTGTTGTTTTAGGCGTGTATGACATCGCGGCCGTTGGGACCCCAGATATTGGGCCCATCCTCCCTAATTCACTTACCACTTCCTTGTTGGCCGGCACCACGTTCCTACCTAATATATAAAGTGCGAGCAACAATGCCCGCACACGCTATGAGGAAAGCGATTCGTCGTCAATGGCACTGAGAGGCACTTTGGTGCTTATGGGGCGAGCGAGTGAGCGACACGGAGCATCCAGGACCGCAGATCGAGCCAACCGGGTATCCAAACTCGCAGGCCAACGAATCAACGATTTATTCACGTGATCTTCGATTCGACTTGCATGACTGCCAGGTACTGCATGGCGTGAGGTACTATTTGATTATCATTGACATACCCTTTGCAGAAACACTCTTTGGTCGAGCTGACCAAGCGCGCGTTGTAACTCGAAATTGCTCGGCATCTTGAACTCGATACCAACCTCTTGGCGTTGAGGATGCCCAAGAGTGGAGGCGGAGCGAAATGCCTGTTGCGTTGTCGGGTTTGCAGAGAGACCGGTCCGACCGGCCGGACGCATGGTTAGACGAGCTGTCGCGCGCGGCGATGCGCTGGCGTGCGGGGGATCTCGAAGCGGCGGTATTTGCGGCGCTTTATTTTCTCCATTGGCAGATAGCGACGCACGGGGAAGCGTTCGCGTCGCGAAAGCGCAAGAGCGATCCGCGACCCACGGCGTGGACGGCGGCGCTCGAGACGACGGATGGGCCGGCGCTGCGACAGCACCTGCTCGACTATCTCGAGCGGTACCAATTCCGCGGTGTAATCGCCAACGTACCGGTGGCGCTTAGCCAATGGCTGCGCGGCGCTTGGCGATTGGAGTTGCGCGAGGATGTCCCGAGTCCGCGGGATGTTTTGCGCGCTCAAGCTCGCGGCACTCGGCAGATCACCGCCATCACCGCTTCTCCGCGCGCGTTCGAGCCGGTGTTGGATAAACCCAATGCCTTCGCGTTCTTCCTGCACGATGTCGAGCACGCGTACAAGTTTTTTTACTCGCCCGCGCTCTACGCCGGCCAGCGGGTGTTCTTCGCGGCGCTTGAGGCGGCGCTCGAGCGTGGTGCGTTTGCGCCATACGTCGACGATCCAACGTTCGTCGAGAAGTTTCACTATCTCATGAGCGACATGAACACCCACCCGCAGCACGGTCGGCAATACTTGCGTGCAATCCTGATCGAGCTCTATCTACGTCGCGACGGGAGGCCGCTCACCGCGCCGTTGGGGACGGCGGCGCAACAAGAGATCGATGGCGTGATTCGCGCTCTCGAATCGCCGATGCCGCTTGCCGGGAACGCGTGACCGTGCTGTAGTCACGCGCACCGGAGTCCCGCCTTCGCGGGAATGACGTTCTGCGATGCCAACGAAGCGACGACTCTCCGTAGCGACGGTATTCCCCCTCATCGTTCTCGGCTACGTTTTGATCCAGGTTTACGCGGCTTGGAAGGCGTACGTCGGCCTCGGGTTCGGGCCGTACGCCGTGCCGGTCCTCACCCTGTGGATCGTGCTCATGACTTTTTCGTTGCCGATACTCTGGCGGCTCGAGCACCGTGGCTCGCATCGACTCGCGACGGTCGTCGCGTGGATCGGCTTCGGCTGGATGGGTTGGGTGTTTCTATTTTTCTGGATCGTGCTCGGTCTCGATGTACTGAGGCTCGCGGTGACGGCGGTGGCCGCGGCGACTCGGGCGGATTTCTCGGGCGCGGCTTCAACGCTCGCGTCATTCCCGTTGGCGGCGGGGCTTGCGCTTGTGGTCTCGGCTTACGGTTTTTTCGACGCGCGTCACCCGCGTATCGAGCGGGTGGTACTCAAATCTAGGAAATTGTCGACGCGAAGCGGCAAGTTTCGCCTGGCGCTCATTTCCGACGTGCACCTCGGCGCGCTCGTCGGCGCGCGCCGTCTGCGCGACTTGATCGATCGGTTGCGTCGACTCGATGCGGACATCGTCATTTCCGCGGGCGACCTCGTCGATGGCTTGGAGGATCGTCTGCGCGAGCTGGCGCCGCTGTTCGACGAATTGCGCCCGCGTTACGGCAAGTACGCCGTCACCGGCAATCACGAGTACTACGCGGGCGTCGATCATGCGCTCGACTTTCACCAGCGCGCCGGGTTCACCGTGCTAAGCGGCACCGCGGTCGACATCACCGATGAGATAAGCATTGCCGGCGTGGATGACCCGACCGGCCGGCGCAGCGGCCGCGCCGCGACGGATGAGCGCGCCGCCCTCGCGCCGGTGCCGCGCGAGCGCTTCACGATTCTGCTCAAGCATCAGCCGGTCGTGGATTCACGCACCGCGGGTCTATTTGATTTGCAGCTTTCCGGTCACGTGCATAAGGGACAGATTTTCCCGTTCGGCTTGCTGGTTCGGCTCGTCTACCCCGCGCGCATGGGTCTCACGCGTCTAGCGCAAGGCGGTTGGCTGTACGTGAGCCGAGGCACCGGCACGTGGGGCCCGCCCATGCGCGTCGGCGCGTCGCCTGAAATCACGCTGATCGAGATCGAAGCGGCGGCCGACGATCGTCACGTGGGCGTCGGAAGCCGGGCGCCAAACGCGCCGCGCGCTACTGTCTGATCGGTGTTACAAATGCCTTACGCAGAGCATACCGAGCGCCGAACTTCTTTTGGAATTCCGCGTTCGCGCTGTCGTAGTCGTCGACGATCGCGACCTTGGTAATTTCCCAGGACTCGTTGCGATGGTACCGAATCGTGCCGACGTACACCGCCTTGTCCCCCGGCTTCACGCCAACCTTCAGCCCGCCCGGAAAGTACGCCTGGCTCATCCCGCGGTTGTCCATGTCGAGATACATCACACCGCCGAGAATGTAGAACGGATGGTCCTTGCTGCGGACGAAAAAGTTCTTGCCAAGAATCGTTTCGATTTGAGCCCTATTGTCGGCAGTGCCGGTATTTCCCGCAGACCCCTGCGGCTGCTCAGTGGCGATCAGAAAGACTCTGTTCTCGACGTTGCTCGCGTTGAGCTCATCGGTCTTCTGCTCACCCTGGCGAAGCGGTGGAACCAGCTCGATGCGGCCAACGACGAGGGTTTCATCGTTACCCAGGCTTTCGAAGCTATCGACCGGAGCGCGCGAAGGAACGGCGCACGCATTGAGTACCCATAGGCTTGCCAGTAAAAGTAGGAACCGCACCCGATATTGCATACTCCCCCCGTATTCGATGGTTTTTGGTGGAGTATAGACAACGGGTGTGGCTCGAGACGGAAATTACCGGGTACACTCGACGGCCGGTCGTAGACGGCTCGCTCCCTTTCATCCGAAAGGGTTTGGAGGACACCATGCCATCGGCACGGGAACGGGCCAAGATCCTGGCCAGCGAGATGAAGAAAGCGGCGAAAGAGGCAAAGGCCGCGGAGGCCAGGGCCAAGCAATTGAGCGTAGAGCTGATTCAGGTGCTCGCGGAAGCGAAGGCCGAAGTGGAAATCGAGCGGACGCTTGTCGAATACCCCGCCGGGCGCTACGAATGCGCGAAGTGCAAAAATGGTACGGTCTTTACGGAACCGACGCAGACACTACCCGCCTGCGACAACTGCGGCAATCGCACGTGGGTCGGTCACGAACCGAAAATCACCAAGATCGAACCGCCGCCCCCGAAGAAATACTCCGCGGGTATGTACGAGTGCAGCCAATGCGGCGTACGCACGGCCGTTGCCGAAGACACGGATGAGCTGTCGCCGTGCGAGCTCTGCGGCGCGGATGAGTTGCGACCGGTAGAGGCGTGAGATCTGGAGCGGTGGTGACGCCCGCTTTCGCGTGATTAGTTCCCGTCGTTCGTGGTGAGCTTGTCGAACCATGAACGACGGCCACGGAAATCAACATCTTGTATTAATCGTCCTTCGACAGGCTCAGGACGAACGGAATAAATTTTCTTAAATCCGTCCGTCCATCTCTTGAGTCGCCGACGACACGCGGCCCCGCAGCGGCTGCTCCGGCATCAGCGCGGCGAGTCCCACCGAGATCATCGATATCGAGGCGCTGATATAGAGCACCTTGCGGAATGCGTCTTCCGCCGCTTCCAGCAATTGGCTGCGCGTCGCGGCATCCGCGGTGGTGAGTGCGCGCACGATGATCTCTCGTAGCGTTTCGCCACCGGGCAGCGCGACGACTAGCGTCGAAACATGATCGCGCAACAACGCGAGCAGGATCGCGCTGAGGAAGGCGACGCCGATGGCTCCCCCAAGCGAGCGAAAGAAAGCGATTGATGCCGTTCCGACTCCGAGATGCTCCGCCGGTATCGCGTTCTGCGCCGCGACCAGAGCGGTGGGAAGCTGCATACCGATGGAGAAACCGATCACGGCCATACAGACCGCGATCCACACCAAGTCGTGGGAGCCGGCGGCGGCCAGCGCGAAGATAGCGACCGGTACGAGCGTCGCGCCGATGAGTTGCATCGGCTTGTAGCGTCCGGTCCATGACATGAGCGTTCCCGCCGCGTAAGCGCCGAGAGGAATGCCGAGCGTGAGCGGCACGAGACGAAGACCGACGGCGCCCGCGCTCACGTCCGCCAGCATTTCGAGCCGCAGCGGCATCAGCGCGACCAGCGGAATGAGTTGGAAAAAAGCGATGAACACGATAGCGCAACAAAGCGCGACCGTCCTTATCTTGAACAGAGCGAGCGGCAGAATCGGTTCGCGTGCCGTCCGCTCGTGCCAGAGACACACGATGAGAATCGCCGCGGCGGCGCCGAACAACGATAGTGTGCTCGGCGCGTGCCACGAAGTCCCTTGGCCCACGCGCGTGATGGCGATGAGAAGCGCCGTGAGCCCGGCCGCCAGCGACAACGCGCCGACGTAGTCGATCTGCGGCTTGCGCCCCGGAATTGGCAGCCGCGCCAACGCGCGCCGGGACACGATGAACGCGGCGGCGCCGAGCGGCAAATTGATCCAGAACACCCAGCGCCACGATAAATAGTGCGTGAGAAAGCCGCCGACCACGGGCCCCGCGACGCTCGCGAAGGCGTAGACGCCGCTAAGGTAGCCCTGGTAGCGGCCGCGCTCGCGCAACGACACGACCTGCGGAATGATCGCCTGCGCGAGCGAAATCAACCCGCCGCCGCCCAAGCCTTGGAGAATTCGTCCCGCGATCAGTTGCGGCATCGTTTGCGCCAGCGCGCAAACGACCGAGGCGACCAGGAACAAGACGATCGCGAACGACAACAGCGCCCGCGCGCCGTAGAGATCCGCGAGCTTACCGTAGATCGGCGTGATGACCGTCGAGGCGACGAGATAGCCGGCGACGATCCAAGCGACGATCTCGAAGCCGTGCAGTTGCGCGGAGATGCTGGGAAGCGAAACGGAAACGATCGTTTGATCGAGCGCGCCAAGCAGAATCGCGAGCATCAGTCCGGTGATGACGGAACGGACCTCGTGATGGGACAGCGGCGCGGGGGAGGCAGATTGATCGCTGGGCACGTTTCTTAGTGATCGCCGAGGCGCGCTTCCAACGCATCCTGCTTAGAAGAACGAAAGGCGAGTCTACGGTTCCGCGAACGGACCGTCAATTTGCCGCGCACCGGTTACGCGCGCCCGGAAAGCGATCCGCAACGATATGTTTCCGACGAAGTCAGGCATAATGGCCGACCTTGTTTACCGGAAGCCGAGGGTTATTTTGTTCCGGACGTTAAGCGCACGGACTGGGAAGCGGATCGGTGTCCTCGTCTTGCTCGCGCTCGTCAGCGCCGTTCCGGCGTTCGCGAGCGATTTTCAGCTGTTCAGGTTTACGATGGTGTTGGTCTACGCCATCGCGCTGCTTGGTCTCAATATACTGACGGGTTACAACGGGCAAATCTCGCTCGGCCACGGCGCGTTCTATACCCTGGGCGCTTACTCGGCCGCGATCCTCATCAGCCATTTTGGAATTCCCCATTGGCTGGCGTTGCCGATCGCGGGCGGCGTTTGTTTGATTGCAGGCATTCTGTTCGCACTGCCTGCGGTGCGCTTGGAGGGCGTGCATCTCGCGTTGGCGACGTTAGCGTTGGCGGCGGTTACGCCCCAAGTGGCGAACTACAAGGGGATAGAACGGTGGACCGGCGGCAGCCAGGGCTTGGGACTTAACAAACCTGACGTGCCGTTCGGATTGCCGCTCAGTTTCGATCAGTGGATGTTTTTGTTGACGCTCTTCGTCTTGGTTTTGCTATTCGTGATCGCGTCGAATTTGCTGCGCGGGCGGATCGGCCGCGCCATCGTCGCGATTCGCGACCATTCCGTCGCGGCCGAGTCCATGGGCATCCACACGACGTTTTACAAAACGCTGACGTTCGGCATCAGCACGATGTATACCGGGATCGCCGGCGCGCTGTCCGGCATAGCGCTTCTATATGTTTCGCCCGCAAGCATTTTCGTATCTCTCGGTTTTCTTGTCGGCATCGCGGTTGGCGGCATCGCATCGCTCAGCGGAGCGATTTACGGAGCGATCTTTTTACAAGTTATCCTGCTTGTCACCGGTGCGATCGCGGAATCGGTAAAGACCGCCGCGGTCCTGGCGATTTACGGTGTCGTGGTGATCGCGTTCCTGCACTTGATGCCAGCAGGCGTGGCCGGCCTTGTCGCGAAATTATCGATAGGAGGACGGCGACGCTTGGAGCCGGACGAAACGCCGAAGTCGCGGAAACTCGTTCTGAATCCGAGGAACGGCCGACTTTCCGAGTAGCGAATCGCTTATGTCATGACCCTGAAAATACATCGTCACTTCATCAGGACCGCGCGCGGCATTTCCGCGCCGTTGCATGCGGCGATCGCGCAAGTCGGACGCGTGACGATGCCGGAACGCCGGGCGCGCAGTCTCGCGCGGTTCCTTTCCAGGGCGATTGTCGGACAACAGTTGTCGACGTCGGCCGCGCGTAGTATTTGGGCGCGGGTTGAAGCCGCCGTGAAGACGCAGGGAAGCTCGATCCCGGAGTTCTTCAGCGATAAGAACACGCGCGTACTTCGCCGATGTGGCATCTCGCGGGCGAAGGTGAAGGCGCTGATCGCGATACGCGAAGCGCAGGAAAACGGCGTGTTGTCGATAAGACGGCTGCGGAGGCTCAGTCACGCCGAGCGCTCGGAACAGTTGCAGGAGATTTGGGGAATCGGTCAATGGACAGCGGATATGACGTCGATCTTCTTCTTCGGCGATCCCGACGTTTGGCCGGAAGGCGACATTAGCGTCCAGAGCACATTTCTGCGTCTGACCGGCAAGCGCTCAAGAGCGACGGCGCTCAAGATGGCAAGTTCGTTCGCGCCGTATCGATCCTTTCTCGCGTTGTACATGTGGCAAGTATTGGATGGGCCGAGGAAAACGGAGAAGCGCAAACCCCTCAATCAGAAGCGCCCGGTTTAGCAAGTCGATGGAGCGTTCGGCCCCCTCGCTTGGCGTGCCTTTTGCCGGCATGTGCCGCCTCGCATCCTTTGACAGACGCGTCGAAGCCCCCGCATAGTAACGGGCCCACAATGTTACTAAAGAACTTTTGATTTATTCCCTCTCCCTTCGGAGAGGGGTAATAAATTAGAGTTTCCCTAAACAAACGGAGGGATGCATGGACAAGCAGCGTCGAACATTTCTGAAAGGCGCCGGCACGATCGCTGTCGTTGGAACCAGCGGTGTGCTAAGCGCCACCAATGCGGTTGCGGCGTACACCACGGACAAGAAAAGCGGAGGATCGTCTGAAATGCCTAAGAATATGACTTTCGTTACCTTGCGTGATGGCGAGACGTACAGCCTCGGCATCAAAACGGATCGCGGTATTCTCGATGTGCGCAAAGCGGCGACGGCGTTGAAGGTGAAAGCGCCGACGACGATCGACGACGTGGTGCAGGGTCGCGGCAACAACGGCGCGTTGCAACAACTGGTGCAGAAGGCGCAAGCCGCGAAGGACGCGAGCGCGCTGTTCGTCAACGAAGCGCAAGCGAAGCTCGGGCCGTGCGTGACCGATCCGGAAAAGATCATCTGCATCGGCTTGAACTACCGTAAACACGCCGCCGAGACCGGGCAGCCGGTGCCGACCGTGCCGATCCTGTTCAACAAGTACAACAACGCGCTGAATGCGCACGGCGGCACGGTGAACGTATCGCAAGTGCCGGCGGAACGGTTCGACTACGAGGCGGAGCTGGTCATCGTCATCGGCAAGAAGGCGCGCAACGTGAGCGAGGCGGACGCGCTGTCCTATGTGTTCGGCTACGCCACCGGCAACGACTTCACGGCGCGCGACCTGCAGAGCCGCACCAGCCAGTGGATGCTCGGCAAGAGCTGCGATCAGTTCGCGCCCGTCGGGCCGTATTTGGTCAGCGCGGACCAGGTACCCGACCCGAACGCACTGAAGATCGAGTGCCACGTCAATGGCGAGGTACGGCAGTCCTCGAACACGCGCGACATGGTGTTCAATTGCGCGACGCTGATTGCCTACATCTCGAAACACTTCACGCTCACTCCCGGCGACATCATTTTCACCGGCACGCCGGAAGGTGTCATCGCCGGCTATCCGAAGGAGAAGCAGGTGTGGCTCAAGCCGGGCGATCAAATCACGACCAGTATCGAGAAGCTCGGGACACAGCAGTTCTCGCTCACCTAGCAGGGGCGCGAGGGGGTCGCTGCGGAGCTTCGCCTCCGCGGCGGTTCTATATTTAGGAGTGCGCAACCGTCACGCCGGGCGCAAGAGGCGTGATGCCCCGCGTCGTTATTTAGATTCGAGTACGCTCCGAAATAGTACTAGCTAATTCATCCATGTTGTGTATAGTTCGCGCGTTGCAGTCCAGTTCTTGTAGTTAGTTCGGAAGTCTCCTGCTGGTTTTGGAAGCCACTCCCGTAATGTACCCTTCAAGAAAAGAACTGCAAAACATCGCGCAACCAATGAGGTATTTTACGTGGCTACAGGAACCGTGAAGTGGTTTAACGACTCGAAAGGCTTCGGCTTTATCACCCCGAGCGACGGCGGCAAAGATGTGTTCGTGCATCATTCCGCCATCCAAGGCTCCGGCTTCAAGAGCCTGGCAGAAGGTCAGAAGGTGGAGTTCGAAGTGCAGCAGTCCCCCAAGGGACCGTCGGCAGCGAACGTCCGGCCGGCCTAAGCGTTATTCACTATCGCCGTATCTAGACCCTGCCCGCAATGGGCGGGGTCTTTTTTTTCTGTAGAGTAGTCGTCGGCTCCATTCCGACGAAGTACCGCCGTGACGCTACTACGACTCGACAACGTTTCGCTCGCCTACGGCCATCTGCCGTTGCTCGCGCGCGTGGATTTTCAGATCGAGACGAGCGAGCGCGTGTGTCTAGTTGGGCGCAACGGCACCGGTAAGTCGACGATGTTTCGCGTTATCGCGGGAGCCGCCGCTCCGGACGACGGCGAGATGTGGCGCCAGGACGCGTTGCGCGTCGCGCATCTCGAGCAAGAGGTTCCTCCCGACGCGGACGCCAGCGTGTTCGAAGTCGTCGCCGGTGGTTTGGGCGAGCTCGGCGCGGTGTTGATGCAATACCATCACGCCACGCAGGAAGCGGGCGCGGGGCGGCGGGAGTCGCTCGAACGACTCGCGCGCCTGCAAGCGCAAATCGATACGCTCGATGGCTGGAACGTGAGCCAGAAAGTCGAGACGGTGCTGAGCCGGTTCAATCTTCCGGCGGACAAGCGCCTTGCCGATTGCTCCGGCGGCATTCGCCGGCAAGTGATGCTCGCGCGAGCGCTCGTGAGCGACCCGGACGTGCTGCTGCTGGATGAACCCACCAACCATCTCGACATCGCCGCGATTACATGGCTCGAGGAGTTCTTGCTCACGCGCCGAGGCGCGTTGATTTTTATCACGCACGACCGCACGTTTTTAAAACACGTCGCGACCCGCATCATCGAGCTGGACCGAGGCAAGCTGCGCTCGTTCCCGGGCGATTTCAGCAACTACTTGCGGAAGAAAGAAGATCTGCTCGACATCGAGGCGCGTGCCACCGCGAAGTTCGACAAGAAACTGGCGGAGGAGGAAGCATGGATACGCAAAGGCATCGAGGCGCGGCGCACGCGCAACGAAGGTCGAGTGCGCAAGCTCGAAGCGATGCGGCGCGACCGCCAGCAGCGTCTCGAAGCGCAAGGTAGGGCGAGTTTCGGCATCGACGCGGGAGCGATATCCGGCAAGCTGGTCGTGGATCTGCGCCACGTCGGCTTTAGCTACGGCGATCGCCCGATCATTCGCGATTTGTCGACGCACATTCTGCGCGGCGATCGCATCGGCATCGTCGGACCGAATGGCTCGGGCAAGAGCACGTTGCTGAAGCTGATTCTGGGAGAGATTGCGCCGACCACCGGGCAGGTCGTGACGGGAACGCGCTTGCAGGTGGCTTACTTCGATCAACATCGGCGGTTGCTCGATCCCGCCAAAACCGTGCGCGACAATTTGAGCGAGGGCCGGAATTACGTCGACGTCAAAGGCCGGTCGCGCCACGTCGTCGGCTACTTGAAGGATTTTCTGTTTCCGTCCGAACGCATCGACTCGCCGGTCAAGGCGCTGTCCGGCGGCGAGCGTAATCGCTTGTTGCTGGCTAAGATCTTCGCGGAGTCCGCGAACATGATGGTGCTCGACGAACCGACGAACGACTTGGACGTCGATACACTCGAGCTACTGGAAGACCTGCTCGCCGACTACGAAGGAACGCTGCTACTGGTGAGCCACGACCGAACGTTTCTCGACAACGTTGTGACGAGCACGCTGGTCTTCGAAGGGGACGGAAAAGTCGGAGAGTACGTCGGCGGATTCGAGGACTGGATGCGCTACCGACAGAACGCCGCCGCTCCGGTCGCGCAGGTACCCAAGCGCGCGGCAGCAGACCGAGCTGACGCCTCTCGAGAGGACCAGCGGCGCGACAAACCGCGCAAGCTTTCGTACAAAGAGCAACGCGAATTGGAGACGCTGCCCGTGATGATCGAAGCGCTGGAAGCCGAGCAGGTGAGGTTGCACGCCGCGACGAGCGACCCGGCGTTCTATCAGCAACCGGGCGATAAGATCGCGGCAACCGTCGAGCGGCTGCAGAAGATCACCGCCGAGCTAAGCGCGTGCTACCACCGCTGGGAGTTGCTTGAATCGCTGGCAACGGCGGCGGCGAATCACTGAGAGCGGTGATGTGAGAGCGCCCGTTTGGGCGCAGCTTGTCGAGTTTTAATAAATTCAACTTGTGGGTGGTTGACCCACGGCAAGTGACTTTTCTTTGTCTCGCCAAAGAAAAGTCACCAAAAGAAAAGACACCCCGGTCGCTGCGTCGGGCAACAGCAGCGCGGTACCCTGCGCTCCTCGCCCCCATCGGGCGCGAGACCAACTCGCCGGCGGCGTAAAGACAACGCCGCTCGGGCTCGACACGGTCTCGCGAATTCCCCCGATGGGGGCTGCGGTGCTCGGCTTGCTCTACGGGGACTGAACCGCAACAGCAACAGAAAACCCACGAACACAGAACCCTTCGTGGGTACAGTTGTTGTTAAACCCCCGTAGAGCAAGCCGAGATTCTATGGTTCATGTCAACCCCTCAATGCGCGTCGGGTCGAAATCGGTGTCGTGGTGGTAGAGCGCATAGGCGACACGCAGGAGCTTGCGCGCGAGCACCACGAGTGCGGCGGTGCTCGG
>JBGPKL010000038.1:0-37671 GCA_041485885.1 Sulfurifustaceae bacterium | reverse complement strand
TGCATGCCGGGCCCGATCCGCACGCCCATTCCTCGCACCCGCTTGTCGTTGCAGTTCCGTGTGCTCGCTCTTGGTCAGTGTCATCACGCCCTCCACGGGTATAATGATACTATCTATTTAAACGTTACAGTCCACTAGTGCAACTTCGTCCGCGGCCGCGTGGGGCGCGTCAAAAGGTCCGCGGTCGCGAGCAAGAACGTGCGCACCGCGCCGAAGAGCGCCGTCTGGTGCAAGCGATAAAGGCCGCGGTACACCCGGCGCGCGATCCAGCCCTCGAGCCAGATGTTGCCCAAGAGATTTCCCATCAAGTTGCCCACCGTCGAGTATTCACCCAGTGACACGAGCGACCCGTAGTCGTGGTAGACATACCGCGGCGGCGATTTGCCCTCGAGGCGGCGTGTGAGCGCGCGTGCGATGAGCGACGCCTGCTGGTGCGCCGCTTGGGCGGTCGGCGGCACCGGTCGATCGTGGCCGGGCCGCGGACAGCTCGCGCAATCGCCGATCGCGAAGATGTCGTCATCGCGCGTGGTTTGTAGCGTCTGCCGTACCATCAATTGATTCAGCCGATTCGTCTCGAGTCCGTCGATGTCCTTGAGAAAGTCGGGTGCTTTGATCCCCGCCGCCCATACCTTCAACGCCGCGTGCACGAACACGCCGTCGTGCATGTACAAGCCGTTCGGCGTGACGCGAGTCACGCGCTTGCCGGTGTGGACCGTAACGTTGATCCGCTTCAGTTCCTTCTCCGCTCGTTCCGACAACCGAGCCGGCACCGCGGGTAGTATGCGCTCGGCGGCCTCGACCAGCGTGAGCTTGACGTCTCTGTCGGGTTGGATGCGATCGAATCCGTAGGCGACGTATTGATGCGCCGTATGATGCAATTCCGCCGCGAGCTCGACGCCGGTTGCGCCGGCGCCGACGATGGCGACGTTGAGCAGTCCGCTGTTCGCGGGGACGCCTTGAGTTTGCGCTTTCATATACAACTGGAGCAGTCGTTGCTGAAAGCGATCGGCATCTTCGCGGTTGTCGAGGAACGCGCAGTGTTCCCGAACTCCGGGGATGCCGAAATCGTTCGTTACGCTGCCGATCGCGATCACCAACAGATCATAAGGAACGCTGCGCTCGGGAATGACGATCGATTCGTCCTCGCCGAGCGTCGCGGCAAGATGCACGCGCTTGCGCGCGCGGTCCAAGCTGTCGAACCGGCCGAGGAGAAACTCGAAGCCGCGCCAGCGCGCCTGCGCGAGGTAGTCGAGCGCGTCTTCGTATGAGTCGAGCGTGCCGGCGGCGACTTCGTGTAAGAGTGGCTTCCACAGATGCGTGAGCGAACAGTCAATGAGCGTGACGCGCGCGCGCCGGCGCTGTCCCAACCGACGCCCCAGACGGCTGACCAGCTCCAACCCGCCGGCACCGCCGCCAATGACGACAACACGGGGAGGTTGCGACATCGTCATGCGCGGTTGTTATGCCAGATGGACGAATCCACGACAACAAAATGGCGTCGAAGGACAGGCAATCAAGACCACTCAATCACGGAAGACTGGCGGCGCGCGCGGTGGGTCGTTGTTCGAAATCACGCCTGCGGTTTCTTGATCCACGCCGAGATGAGATCGACCGCCTCTTTCTCCATACCGATGTAGCCGTGCCAGTGTAGCGCTTCGCAAGGATCGCCTTGTGCGCCGGCGCCGCCGTTCACCATCAGTTGCTTTTTGATCGGCGCGTTCGTGAGCCCCTTCATGATGTAAGGCACTTCATGTGGTCGACAGGCGGGACACGCGTCCTTCTCGTGATGCATCACCAGCACCGGGATATGGATGCGCTCGAGTTTTTGTGTCGGCACCGCGCCGACTTTGTCGAAACGCGTGATGCTGGAGGTGAGCACGATTCCCGCCAGTTGCTCGTCGCCGAAGGCGATCGCCGCGGCGGCGGTGGATATCGTTCCCATGCTGGTGCCCACGAGCCAAACCGGCAACCCGGCGTCCTGCTTCAAGTAATCGACGACTTTGCGCAGGTCCTCCATGTGCCGCGGGCTGATGCGGAAAGCGTAATCGAGGTCCGGCTTGTCGGTGGGTTTACCGACGGCGGCGACGTTGAATCCGTTGGCGGCGAAGACATCGCGGCTGCGTATCAAAAAATTCGTCGAGGTCGGCGCGCCGTCCTTCATGCCGATGCCGCCTCCGCCGCCCGTGAGCAACACGACGGTCGCCGCGGCGCCCGGCCGCTTCATGTAATAGAACGAAACGGTGACGCCGGGCCGGGTATCGATTTTGACGAGCTGGTCCTTCGCCGATACCGGAGAGAGCGTCAGGAAAGAGACTAGAAAAATAAGAGCGGTGGAAACGCATCGCTTTCGCGTAGAGCTTGCAGTACGACAGGCTCTAGCGGAACCGCCGGCCCCCACCCTAACCCTCCCCCGCGCGCGGGGGAGGGAATGGGAGGGGGGCAGTGCGGACGCGGCGGTCATGAGCAATGTTTGAGATGGTTTCCGGCGAGCGTGTTTATTGTGCGCCTGCTCTTTCATTTTGGAGAAACGCGCGATAGTACCTCATAGCGTGCTGTAACCACGCGCCATGGCGGTCGCGGCAAAAACCATCAGCATGACGAGCAGCGCCTGGATATGGCTGATGGTCGCGATAACGCGCGCTTTGCCGGGAATCGCGACGACGCTCGCTGAACCGCCGCGCCCGATCGCCAAGCGCCAACGAATGAGCGTCACCATTGGCCAGATCTCGAGCGCGAGGATCGCACCGAGCAGCGCCATCTTGCTCAGGAAAAAATAATTGCCGTCGTAGTAATCGGCGCTCTTCTCGATCTGGCCGAAGTAGCGCCAGAGCCCGGTCGCGATCCACAGCGCCGCGGCAATGCCCCAGAGCGTGTCGGCGCGGAACGCTCGGCGCAACGTGCGCGTGTCCGGCACCTCGCGTAATGCGGTGCCGCGGTTGATGACGGCGCCGAGCCCTAAACCGAGCGCGATGAGATGAAACGCGGCGAGCATGACTTGGAGCATGTGCGCATACTACCGGGCGTTCGGATAGGCGTCGATGCCGAGAACTGCCGATTGTCGAAGCAGGAGGCCGCATCGGCGGAACCGGGACGCCGTCGCGGATGAGGCGATCGATTTTCGCTACGCGGTTGCGGCCTTTTTCCCGTTAGCGGTTTGCGCCAACGCCGTCGCTTGACGGGCGACCATTCCATAGATCGACAGCGACGGGTTGGCGCCGATGCTGGTCGGAAAGATGGAGCCGTCGAGTATCCATAGATTGGCGAGCTGATGGTGCTTGCCCTGGCTGTTGACGACGGACATCTTCGGATCCTCGCCCATGCCGCAACCGCCCATGACGTGCGCGGAGAAGAGTTGCGCGTGGAGTTTCTTGGCAGGCAAGCTTTCGATAGCCTTCTTCGTCTCCGACCAGGACGCGTAGCCGTCGGCGGGTGCGTCCATGTGGGCAGGCGCCACGCGGCTCGCGCCGGCGGCGAACTGACATTCCGCCATCGAAAGATACGCGTGGCGGATGCCGTCCCAAACATAATCGTCGAGCGGGTAATCGAGCACGGGGCTGCCGTCATCGGCGATCGTCACGGTGCCGCCCGCGCTGTCCGCGTTGAAGCCGTCACGCATCAGCGCGATCGCCGGGCTCAGGTACGGCAATCTGGCCATGCTGTCGGCGTGCGTCTGCCCGAAGCTGAGCGTCCCGACGGCGGTGCTCACCGGATGCAACGGCGCGATCTCGATTTTGTAACCGAGTTTCCCGGCGACCCCATCGCGATAAAGAAACTGATTGGAGTACACCGATTGCGGCGCGCCGTCGAACGGATTCGTCTTCTCCGGCATGATCGCGATGCTGGCATTGGTGACGTGCAAGAACGTGCGGCTGCCGATGCGACCGTACGGATCGGGGGCCTTGGATCGGAGCAGCAGCGCCGGATTGTTGATGCCGCCGCCGGCCAGCACCACGCGCGGCGCTTCGACGCGTATTTTGATTCCAGTCGGGTCGACGCAATTTTCCTGGAGCGCGATCGCGTTGACCCCGATCACGCGATCGCCCTTGATGTCGAGCGCGACGGCGCGCACGTTCGCGAGCAGCACCGCGCCGCTCTCGATCGCCGCCGGGATGGTGGTGACCAGCATGGATTGTTTGGCATCCACCGGACACCCAACGCCGCAGTAACCGAGGTTGCGACACGCCTTGACGTTGCGCGGGATCGCATCGACATGCCAGCCGAGTTTCTTGGCGCCGCGATACAGCACGTCGTTATTCGCATTTCGAAACAGCCAAGGCGCGACGTTCAGGCGCTTTTCCATCTGTTCGAACCACGGAGTCATCTCGTCCGCGGTGAAGCCTTTGAGACCGTGCACCTTCGTCCAGTGGGAAAGCGTCTCGGGCGGCGTACGGAAGCAGCTCACCCAATTCACCGTCGTCGAGCCGCCCACGGTACGACCCTGTAGGACCGTGATGGCTTTATCCTTCGTCTTGCGCGATGCGACGTCGTAATAGAGCGTGGTGTAGGCTTCCGCCTCGCTCATGTGAAAATCCTTGGCCGTTTTGTATCCGCCTTCTTCAATCAGAATGACTTTGAGCCCGGTCTTGGACAAGATCTCGGCGGTGACACCGCCGCCGGCACCGCTGCCGATGACGATGACGTCGCCGCTGAGCGTCTGGTTCTGGTCGAGCTGGTAACCGTGAATGATCTGTCCCTTGTTTGCCATTGGCTGCTCCTACGCGAGCTTCGGCGGGCCGCTATAGCCGATGCGCGACCACGAGCGCGGATTTCCGTACCAGCTGCCCACAATGAGATTGTTCAGGCCGATGTACGCCGAGCGCAGCAGATCGAAGCGGCTGTCGCGCCAACCGGAGAGAAATTCCTGAATGTCCTCGTTCGTCGCTTTGTCCCATGGCTTCCAAATGCCAGCCACCAGCGCGCGCATGGCGCTGTTGTTGAGCAGGTTGAACAGGTCGCGAATTTCCTTGCGCACGCCCGGCGGTTGGTAGCCGATGGTCAAGTCGACGCCGTAGATGACTTCGCCGATCGCGGTCTTGAGCGGCGCTTCCTCCGGCGGCAGAGCGCCGTGCAGCATGACCGGAATGACGCGGCTGAGGACGACCACGTCGTCCGGTGTTAGGTTCTTGAGCCGAAAGTTCGGGTCGGCGCCATCAGCGGCCCGCGCCGGAGCCAGCCAGCGGCCGGCGTAGAGCAACGCGGATCCCGCGATACCGACTTTAAGAAACGCCCGACGTTCGGTATCTACGGCCCGGTTAGACGGTGAGATGTGCCGGCTCATCGTTGATCTTTCGCTCCTCGTGACACAGAGTACAATGCTCATCGCGCGAGCGTGGGAAAGCGCGCGCATTCGTCGATTTGTTTGTGGTACGGCAGACTAGTATCGCAACATTCTCAATAAGGGACTAGCTCAATAAATGCGTACAACGGTTCCTGAAAGGCTCGCCGCGATGGTGCGGTTCGTCGCTACATCGCGACTGGGAAGGCTCGCGCGAGACCAAGTGGAGTCCACGCGCGCGCGCTGGCAGGCCGAAATCCAGGCGCTGCCCCGCGTCGCCTCGAGCAGCACGGTTTCAGGGCCGCTCAAAGGGATAAAGGTTTTAGATATCTCGCGCGTCCTCGCGGGACCCACGTGCACCATGCTGCTCGGCGACATGGGTGCCGACGTTATCAAGGTCGAGCGACCGGACAAGGGCGACGACACGCGGCAATGGGGCCCGCCGTTCGCGGGTGGGGAGAGCACGTACTACCTCTCCTGCAACCGCAACAAAAAAAGCATCACGCTCAACTTGAAGTCCGAACGTGGGCAGCAATTGGCGGCGGCGCTCGCGGTGCAGAGCGACGTGCTGGTCGAGAATCTGCTCCCGGGCACGCTCGATAAGCTCGGCCTCGGATACGAGACATTGAAGCAGGCGAATCCGCGCCTGATCTATTGCAGCATCACCGGCTTCGGACAGAACGGACCGTACCGCGACCGGCCCGGTTACGATTTGCTCGTGCAGGCGATGGGCGGCGTGATGAGCATCACCGGCGAACCGGACGGCGAACCGATGAAAGTCGGCGTCGCGATTTCGGATATCACCTCGGGGCTGTACGCCAGCACCGCGATTCTCGCGGCGCTCACGGCGCGTGCGCGCACCGGCGTCGGGGATCGCATCGATATCTCGTTGCTCGATTCCACCGTGTCCTGGTTGGCGAATGTCGGTTCGGAGTATCTGACCACCGGCGCGCGACCGCAACGCCACGGCAACGCGCACGCGAGCATCGTTCCCTATCAGGCATTCAAGACGAGCGACCGCTACATCGTCATCGCCGTCGGCAACGACGGCCAATGGGGGCGCTTTTGTCGCGCGATCGAGCGGCCGGATCTGGCCGCCGATGAGCGATTCCGCACGAATCCGTTGCGGGTCAAGCACCGCGATGTACTCATCGCGATGCTCGAGCAATTGTTGGCAACGCGCCCGGCATCGGAGTGGCTCGATCGCCTCACCCGGGCGGACGTTCCGTCCGCGCCCGTCAACACGCTCGACGACGTGTTCGCCGATCCGCAGGTGCTGGCGCGCGGGATGTTGCTACAAGCGCCGCATCCGGCCGTCGGCACCGTGCGTATGACCGGGTCGCCGCTTAAATTCGATTCTCAGCCGGAACGGCCGTCATCCGCGCCGCCGCTCCTCGGCCAACACACGGACGAAGTGTTGCGAACTCGGCTGGGTTTAGGCCGCGGGGAGATAGAAGCGCTCCGCCATGCCGGAGTGTTATGAGTGGCACGGTCGACGATTGAGCAATGGTTTCGTCGCACGACTTTCATTTCCATTAATACCGCACTTAGCGCAACGGGTGGCGTCCCGAAGCCGGTCTTCGGACGCAATCTCCGTTCGCGCCCCTCGAAGTGACCACCCTAAATAGAAGACAGCGAAAACGCGTCAAGGCGGCGTTCCGGTCCTTCTCCGGTCCGGATTGGTTGATCGACTATCCGGAGTGGAAGCAGGCGCTCGGCATCAAGAACGATTTCCTCGCGACGCGCATCTTCGATCTGGTCGATACCGACGGCACCGGATTCATCGACTTCGATGAGTTTCTCGTGTTCGCCGGGTACCTTTACTCCGACGACAAGCGCAAGCGCTTGGAATTTATTTTTCGAATATACGATCTCGAAGACGACGGCGCGATCGATCGCAAGGAAATTCGCCAGATACTCGAGGCCAGCGTCTCCGAGCAGCGCGTGGCGTTGACCGACGACGTCATGAAAGGTCTCGTGACGAATTTCATGCACAAGACCGATCTCGACAAGGATGGCAACGTGTCTTGCGATGATTTCGTCGAAGCGATCGGAAAGTACCCGGGCATCGAGGCGCAATTCGCTCTCTACGCCGCCGATTGGTTGAACGAAGGGCAAGGCTTCAAGTCGCCGCCGATCCGAGCGGCGGGCGTGCTGCGGCGCGTCAAGCTCGCATGGCGGAGCCGCCGCCGCCGACTCTTCTGGGGACTAGTGTACATAGTCGCGAACGTGACGTTGTTCACGTCGGCGATGCACCAATATGCCGACGCGGGAGCCAATCTCGCCATTCAGCTCGCACGCGGCGCGGCCGCGTGCGTCAATCTCAATGTCGCGCTCATTCTTATCCCCATGTGCAAGAGCTTTTGGACGTGGGTGCGCCACACGCGTTGGGAACGCCTGTTTCCGCTCGACAACATGGTCGAGATTCACCGCGCCATCGGGCACATCATCGCGACGTTCGCCGTGCTCCATATCGGCAGCCACCTGTACAACTACTGGCAGTCGGGCCGATCGTTGACGCACGAGTTGTTTTCCACCGAAATCGGAATCACCGGTGTCGCGATCACGGCGATACTGGCGTTCATGCTGAGATACGGTCGTAAAGTGAAGGAGCGCCAGCACGAGCTGTTCGTGCTGTCGCATCTTTTGTACGGCGGCTTTCTCGCGGGACTGCTGTATCACGCTGCGGCGTTGTATCAGTGGTTGGCGCTGCCGCTGGTGTTGTTCTTTTTGGATTGCTTGGTGCGCCAGTTCCGTAAGACCCGGCGAATCAACATCGTCGAGATGAAACCGCTCGCGAACGGCGTCACGCGGGTGTATTTCAAAAAGCCGAAGCGCTTCGACTTCTACCCGGGCGATTATCTGAAGCTGCACATTCCCGAGATCTCGCGACTGCAATGGCATCCGTTCACCATCAGCGCCGCGCCGGAGGCGACGACGATCGGCGTCCACGTGCGCAACAGCGGCGATTGGACGGGCGCGCTGCACAATCTATCGCGCAACAAATCGCTCGAAAACAAGAAATGGAAGGCGAAGATCGACGGGCCGTACAGCGCGCCGAGCAGCAAGGTTTACCGCTCGAAGGTGGCGGTGTTGATCGCCGCCGGTATCGGCGTTACGCCGTTCGCCTCGATGTTGCAGAGCATCGTGTTGCGCCATCTGCGCGCGCGGAGCGAGAAGTCGAAGCCCGATCAATTCATTTATTTTCATTGGTTGAATCGATCGCAGCGGTCGTACGAGTGGTTCATGGATTTGTTGTCCGAAGCGGAACAAACCCTCGGCGCCGACCGCTTCAAGCTGCATATTCACTTGACCAGCCTCACGCACGATCTCACGAATATCGCGATGCAAGTCGCCATGGATTCTTATCACGAGCGCAACGAGCGCGATCCGATCACGGGTTTGATCGCGGAGACGTCGGCGGGACGGCCGGATTGGGATTCGGTCTTCCAGAGCGTCGCCTCGGCGCACCCCGGCGAGCCGGTGGACGTGTACTTCTGCGGCCCACCGGCGTTAGGCACGGCGGTGCGCAAAAAATGCCGCAGACACGGACTCCTTTATCATGAAGAAAAGTTTTAGAGGAAGGAGAGCCGAGTTCCAAAAGTCGCTCGCGTAGTATACTGTGCAAGAACGAATACCGGGTGTGAGGAGGCAATATGGAACAGATCAAGAAGCGTGCAGAAGCGGTGCGCGAAACGTATGGCAGTGTCGCCGAGTTCTATCCGTTTTACTTGAGCCAGCACGAATCGAGAACCAATCGACGGTTGCACTTCATCGGAACGAGCCTCGTTATCGGGCTGTTACTCGCCGCGATCGTTGGAGGTAACTATCTTCTTTTGCTCGCGCTGCCGGTTGCGGGTTATGGCTTCGCTTGGGTCGGGCACTTCGCTATCGAGAAGAACAAGCCCGCGACGTTTCAGTATCCGTTCTACAGCCTGGCTTGCGACTTTGTAATGTACAAGGACATGCTCTTCGGGCGCATCAAGTTTTAGCGCAACGGTGATCGAAAGCCGCGCTATCGCGCTACACATCAATTCAGTGAGGTAAGCCCCCGGCTCCGCCCGACCTTCTCCCTCAAAGGGAGAAGGAGTCGCTGCGCAAGTCACAGCGCTCGTTTGCGCGATCCCGCTACTCCTTCGTCTTGCGGTAACTCGCTCGTCAGATGGTCGAGTTGCGCCGCAACGCGTTTCGGATCGGTGACGGGCGCCGAGCAAAAAGTGCTGTTGCACGCGAACGCGGCGGCCTTCGGATATTTTGGGTATTTGACGTCGTGATTCGGTAACTCGCCCTCGCGCGGGTCCCACCATTCGGCGCGCTTGTGTGCCGACGGGTAGGCGAGCGCCGCGCGATACAGCGCCTGCGCGGCGGCATCGTCCTTTTGTCCGACGACGGTGACGTGCACCGGCTCCGTCGTGAGCTCCGCCTCCGCCAGCAGCACGTCGGGGAGAAAATAGTAGCCTTCCAGCACGGCGGCGGAAGTCAGGTAACCCATCCCTGCTTCGGCGATCTCGCGATAGCGCGCGTTCCCGGTGTAGGCCGCGAGTAGGTTGAATAGCCGCACCGCCGTGACGTTGTCGTCCTTTTGTTTCACCGTCTCGGTGAGGTGCGCGGCGTCGGGCTTGGCGGCGGTGATGAACGCGCCGGTCTTGCGCTCGATGAAATTCGCGGCGACGAAATCGCCGGCGCCACGTGCGCGATCTAGCCACGCGCGATCCCCGCTCGAGCGGTACAGCGCAAGAAAGGCCTTCGCCATTTCGAGATTGTCGGCCAGATACGGTCCGCCGGCGTCGACGTCGGCGTGGCGAAATCCACCTTCCGGCCGCGCGCGTTCCTTGATCGCCCAGTTCGCCGCCGCGACTGCGTAGTCGAGCGCTTCGCGTTTGCCGGTCGCGTCGTAGTAACCGGTGAGCCCGTAGATCGCCTGCGCGTTTTCACGCGTGTACTGTCGCTTGTCGATACCGGGCTTATGCCGCTGTCCGCCCATGCTCGTGTAAAACGCTCCGTTCGGGCCGCGCATCGTGTTCGCCAAAAATCCATAGATGCGATCGGCGGCCTTCTTATATTGCGGATCGCCCCAGAGCGCGTACGCTTGCGCGAAAGCGCGCAGGCCCGCTTCTTGCGCGAACATCGGAAACTCCTTGAGTGGCTCCGACCAGTCGGGTTTTTTAGTGATCTGCGAAATGCCGCCGCTTTGCGGATCGAGCATCTTCACGTACTGCGTCATGGTAAAGCGCGTGCGCGCGCGCAGCGTTTTGTCGCCCGCCTTGGATCGTTCCAGCATGTATGTCAGCGTGTGCAGATCGACGAGCTTCGATTTGCTCCAGCCACCGTTCTTTTGGTCGTAAGCCTTCTCGAGAAACGCGAGTAGGTCCGAGCGCGCCGGCTCCGGAATCCGCACGGCTTTGCTCGATTCGCGCTCCGCCCCACCTTGCCGGCCGTAGTTGACCGGTGTCGGATCGGCGATCGTCTCCGTCAGCACCGGAATGAAAAACTTGGGTGAGTAGTAGCCGCGCAGTTTTACGAGCTCCGTGCCGTCGGGATGAAAGATCACGGTCGCCGGCCAGCCCCAGCGCTCGTAGCGTTGCGAGATATCCGGCCGGCTGTCCTGATCGACGCGTACGGGAATGAAGTGCGCATCGAGCAGTGCGCGCACGTCCTTGTCTTCGTACGTGACGACGTTCATCTCGTGACACCACTCGCACCACCACGACTGCACCGACAGCAGCACGAACTTGTTTTCGCGCTTTGCGCGCGCGAACACCTCATCGCCCCAGCTCTGCCACGGCATGGTCGAGTTGACCAACGGCGCCGCCGAGAGCGCTGGAGCGAGAAGCAGAATGGCGAGTGTAACCATGCGTAGACGTACAGGCGTCATTGGCACCTCACGATGAGCAAATCTGAGAGATGATGATTCCACATCACTCTACACCCGTTGCGATCGGACGAGAGGCGTCGCTGCACCATTCGCTCCACGACCCGGAATAGAGTCGTGCCGCATCTAACCCGGCGATTTCGAGCGCGAGGAGATGATGGCATGCGGTGACGCCGGAGCCGCAGTAACTCACGATACTTCCAGATGGACGCTGTCGCAGCAGCTCGCCGAACTCCTCGCGTAGTCGTGCGGCCGATTTAAAGCGGCCGTCGGGTTCGAGATTGCTCGGGAATGGGCGGTTGACGGCGCCCGGTATGTGGCCGCCAACGGGATCGAGCGGCTCGGTCTCGCCGCGGAAACATTCCGGTGTCCGGGCATCGATGAGCAGCATATCGGGGCGATGCAAATGGTCTTGCACGAATTCGGCGTTCACCGGTTTCTCGCCCAGTCCCCGATGAAAGCTCGAAGGCGTTACGGTCGGCAGTTCGTCGGTACGCGAGTAGCCCGCGTTTTTCCAGGCGCCCAAGCCGCCGTCCAGCATTGCGACTTTGTCGTGTCCCAGCCAACGCAGCAACCACCAAAGACGGACGGCGAACATTCCGGCGCTGTCGTCGTAGGCGATGACCTGCGTGTCGTTCGACACGCCGCGTCGCGCGAGCACGGCCGCGAGCGTATCGGCATCGGGTAAGGGGTGGCGGCCGTTCTTGCCGGTCTTGAGACCAGATAGGTCGCGGTCGAGATGAAGGAACCGCGCGTTCGGAATGTGTGCGTTGCGATACGCGCGTTCGCCGGCGTCGGGATCGGTGAGATCGTGGCGGCAATCGAAGATGCGCCACGACGCGTCGTTCAGATGCGTCGCGAGCTCCTCGACGGAAATGAGGGTGCGAAAGATCATGGCAGCTATTGAATCACGTTCGAGCGCGTCGACCCATAACCGTCGGCTCGATGAATGTTAGTACCGGGGTCTCGTTGGAAACGGGGTGTCGAAGGTAGAGCCGGAGGGATAAAGCTTATAGCGCCCCGTCGGTATAGCTAGACCGTCTCTCCGAAATAGCGTCCGGCGCCTGGTGCGCGTGTTAACTAGAATTGGGGTAAGGCATTCCGGCGCTGTCAACGTTAAGCGCGGTGCCGTCGTTACCTAGGACCACGGGACGTAATGTCCTAAACCAACCTAACCGTAGAGGGAGTAAAGCGATGAGAATTACCCGATCTGTCGTCGTGCTTGCTATCGGTACCGCGTTTTCGGCCGCTGCGATGGCGGCAGATACCGGTTCCGTGGTGCAGCGCGACGTGAATCAGCAACAGCGCATCGAACAAGGGCTGCAATCGGGCGCGCTGACGACGAAGGAAGCCGGCAAGCTCGAACGCGAAGAGGGGCGCGTGGATAAAATGGAATCGAACGCCCTCAAAGACGGCAAGCTGAGCCCTGCCGAGAAGGCCCGCATCGAGCGGGAGCAGAACAAGGTGAGCCGTGACATTTACCGCGAGAAGCACGACGCGCAGACGGGCAATCCCAATTCGGCGTCGTCTCAGCGCATGCAGGCCGATGTGCAGCGCAATATCAACCAGCAGAAGCGCATCGAGCAGGGCGTCCAGTCAGGGCAGTTGACGAACCGCGAAGTCGGCAAGCTAGAGCGCGGTCAAGCGAAGGTGGCGCGCGGCGAGGCGCGGGCGGCGGCCGACGGCCATGTCGGCGCGCGCGAGCAGCGGAACATTCAGCATCGCGAGAACAACCAAAGCGGTCGCATCTATAAAGAGAAGCACGACGAGCAGACTCGCAACCAATAAGGATGTAAGCTCGACGGAGGAGGTCCGCGAGGACCTCCTTTTTTGTTTTTGAAGTCGGCGCTTCGGCCGGAAACTCCCACCAGTCCTTACCCCACCGGCCGCGGGACGGGGAGGGGTTTGGGCGGCAAAATTTTCGCGTAAGATAGACACATCCATCCACGAATCACTAACGATGAGACCGAAGATATTCATCGACGGCGAGGCCGGAACGACGGGGCTGCAGATTCGCGCAAGGCTCGAAGGACGCGTGGACCTCGAATTTATTCGGCTGGACGACAAGGATCGGAAGGACAGCAAGAAGCGTGACGAGGCGCTGAATCAGTGCGATCTCGCAATTCTTTGCCTGCCGGACGACGCCGCGCGCGAGGCTGTTTCTCTCGTGAAGAATCCACGCGTGAAAGTGCTCGATGCGAGTTCCGCGCATCGGGTTCAACCCGAGTGGGTTTACGGCCTGGCCGAAATATCTCGCGAACAACCGGATCGCATCGCGCGCGCACGGCGGGTGAGTAATCCCGGCTGCTATCCGACCGGCGTGATCCTGTTGCTGAAGCCGTTGGTGAGCAAGGGTCTGGTGCCGACGGACCACCCGATCAGCGTGAACGCGGTCTCCGGCTATACCGGTGGCGGCAAGAGCCTCATCGAGGCGTTTGAAGGTAAAAGCCAACCGCCGTTCACGTCGTACGGCCTGAAGCTCGAGCACAAGCACGTGGAAGAGATGCGCGTGCACAGCGATTTGGCGCATCGCCCGATCTTTACGCCGAGCTATGGCAATTATCGCCAGGGTATTATTTTGCAGATTCCCGTGCCGCTTTGGACGTTTTCAAAGCCGATCGGCGGCGCTGATCTGCATGCCACGCTTGCCGAATACTACCGGGATTCGGGATTCGTAACGGTCGTGCCCGCAAAAGAGTCGAGTTCAATCGAGAAGCTTGAGCCGGAAAAATGGAACGGCACGAACCGCGTCGAGCTCTATGTGTTTTCCAACGACAAATATCGGCAGGCGGTATTGGTGGCGGTGTACGACAACTTAGGTAAAGGCGCGTCCGGCGCGGCGGTGCAGAACCTGAACCTGATGTTGGGTTTGTCCGAGATCGGTAATCTCGATCTGTCCAAGAGAGCAGCGCACTTTTAGTCTCGCCGAAACAAAAGCGGCTGCCGTTACGGCGGCCGCTTTTTTCATCCCAGACCGCAGATTGCTGTCTATTCTTTGAATCCTTCGACGTTGATCAATAGCTTAACTTCGTCGCCGATCACCGGCAGACCGTATTTGATGCCGAAGTCCGAGCGTTTGATCGTGGTCGCGGCGTCTGCGCCGCAGGCGGGCTTCTTCGCGACCGGATGTGCACCGCAGTAAAATTTATTGACTGTCAGCGTCACCGGTCGTGTTTGTCCATGAATGGTCAAATCGCCGTCGAGAGCGGCCAGCACATCGCCGTTGAATTGCGCTTTCGTCGACTTGAACGTAATGGTCGGGTACTGCGCGACGTCGAAGAAGTCCGGCTTGCGCAAATGCTCTTCGAGTTTCGGATTGCCCGTGTCGATGGAATTGGTGTCGATGGTGATCTCTATCGACGCGGTCTTCGCGTCTCGATCGAGCGTGATGCGCCCGGTCGTTTTGTCGAAGCGGCCGCGCTGCGTCGAGAAACCGAGATGGCTTATCTCGAAGCTCGGGAACGTGTGTCCCGAATCCATGGTATACGATTCCGGGGCGGCCAACGCGATACCGGTAAACAGACTTATCGCGGCGAACGAAACATGCCGTAGGTACATTGTTGCTCCTTCTATATTTGGTTAGCTCAGAAAAATAAGCGTCGAGATTCTATCAGGTGTCGCCATTCGATCCAGTGCGCCCGATATCCGGGTTGCCGGTCAAGCCGATGGATGGCCTGAGGGATCGGCATCGGCGGGCTCGGGCTCCGCTTCATCGACGCAACCTACTTACCGAGAATCTTCGGTATCGCGTCTACAGCCGCCTTCACCACCTGACCGTCTCGTTGCGACATCGCGGATCGCCCGCTCAATGGCGAGTTCGCTGAGCGAACGGCTAGTGGCCGCGCACGAAGTCGGTGACGGCTTGCAACACCTCGCCGTCTCCTCGAAACGGCGCCGCCAATCGAACGATGACGTCGGTGTGGTCGGCGTCGGCATATTCGATGACCTTTACCGGACCGCCGTACATTTTGATCTTAGCCGCGAGGCGGTGCGTGTTCCCGGGCCTCACGGTGATGTCCTTTCCGCCGGTGATGAGCAACATCGGCGGGTTATGACCGTCAACGTGGTTGATGGGTTGAGTACGTGGTTGCTCGGATTCCGGTCCGAAAATCTTTTTTAGAGTCTCGCCTCGGATGGGCAAGAAGTCGTATAGGCCAGCCAAACCGATCACGCCGCGAATCTGGGCGCGCGTGAGACCCACTTCTTCTAGATATTGCGGATCGAGCGCCAACATGGCGGTGAGATAAGCACCCGCCGAGTGACCCATGACGAAGATGCGATCGGGATCGCCGCCAAATCCGGTGATGTACCTTCGGACCCAGCGCGTCGCCTTCGCGGCATCGAGGATAAAATCCGGGAACATCACTTCGGGATAGACGCGATAGTCCGGGATGACGGCGATGAATCCTTGCGAGGTCAGCGCCTCCGCGACGAAGCGGTAGTCCCCGCGGCGACCGGACTCCCAACCTCCCCCATAGAAGAACACCACGACCGGCCTCGGCGGCGCGCTCGACGGCGCTGTGGGTGTGTAGACGTCCAACGTCTGTCGCGAATGCTCCGCGTAGGGGAGATCCGTCATCCGCGTGTAGCCCTTCTCGGGGACTGCGACGTTCAGCAGAGCAATGGGGGAACAGGCGGCGAACAACGCCGCGGTCGCGATCACAAGCAGAGCTTGAGTTCGCTTCCGACGCCACGATTTACGGGCCGCGCCGCGCGCCGGATTCAGCAGCGCCCCATTAACGTGGGACGGTGTCTTGTTGTTTCGGCCGGTTCTCTGGCTCCGCATAGAAGATGCCGATACCCTGCTGACGAGAGCATTCTTAGTATGATTGGCTCATAGTCCATGTTGGGTCATCTTCCATGCGTGTCTGCACGGGGAACACCAACCGCGCAAGTAACCGAGCCAGGGCCCCAGCCAAGGATATCGGGGTGCGTGCGATCGATAAAGGCCCGAAATAGTGCACGGAGGCGTTGGCGTACGTTCGATATCGGATTGGTACGGCGGATACTCGGGATTACCGCCGACGACGGATGCAATAGGCTCCGCGGGTAGCGGAGGTCTGTGGGGGGGTGGGGTGGGTCAACCGCGCGCGCTTCGGACGAAGCGCGCGCCTAACTTAAGCCGGGTGATCCCTAACCAGCCGCTATACGAGAGACTTCTCGACCCACTCGCCGCGGCTGCGCCCGCTGCCATGAACCGCAACAAGGCCGTTGCCATCCACTGCAGCGTGTCATCGCTTACGACGAGTCGCCGTCAGGCGCTCGCTTGATTCAGTCGCTCGATGGAGGTGGGATCGAGCTCCAGCTTCGTCGCCTCGATCAAGTCCTTGAGCTGCTCCAAGCTGGTGGCGCTCGCGATCGGCGCGGTGATGCTCGGGCGCGCGAGCAACCACGCGAGCGAAACCCGGGCGGGCGTGGAGCCGTACTTTTTCGCGACCTCGTCGAGCGCGCCAAGAATGCGCAGCCCTTTCTCGTTTAAGTATTTCTTGGCGAGACGTCCGCGCGGACTCTTTTTCAAATCGTCTTCGCTCCGATACTTGCCCGTGAGGAATCCGCTCGCCAGAGAGAAGTACGGGATGACGCCGAGCCCATGCTTCTGGCAAAACGGCTCGAGGTTCGTCTCGTAATCGGCGCGCTCGCAAAGATTGTAATGCGGTTGCAACGTTTGATAGCGCGGGCATGCGCGCTCTTTACTCACTTGCAACGCCGCGGCGAGCCGCTCAGCCCGGTAGTTCGACGCGCCGATCGCGCGAACCTTGCCCTGCTCGACCAACAGCGCATACGCTTCGAGCCGTTCTTCGATCGGCGCCGTCGCGTCGTCGGTGTGCGACTGATAGAGATCGATATAGTCCGTCTGCAGGCGACGCAGCGAATCCTCCACCGCTCGCAGGATGTACGCTTTCGCCAATCCCTTTTTGTCCGGACCCATCTCCATGCCGACTTTGCTGGCGATGATGACTTGCTTTCGCTTACCGCTGCGCTTCAACCATTTGCCGATCACGGTCTCGGATTCTCCGCCGCTATGGCCCGGAACGAACCGCGAGTACACGTCGGCGGTATCGATGCAATCGAAACCGGCCGCGACGAAGGCATCGAGCAGCTGGAACGAGGTCGACTCGTCGGCGGTCCAGCCGAACACATTCCCGCCGAAGACCAACGGCGCGATTTCCAATCCTGAGTTTCCGAGTTTGCGTTTTTTCATCTTTGGCTCCTTTGCCGATCGCGACGTTGCGGACGGCGCATTCTAACCTTCCAGGTGCGCCAGCGCTTGTCGATCCGGCGATTACTTTTCCAAAAGCTTGGCGAGCGCCTCGACCCCGGCTTTAGCGACCACGCCGTCTTGTTGTGAAGTCACTCCGCTCACGCCGATCGCCCCGATCATTTTGCCATCGACGATCAGCGGCAAGCCGCCTTCGAGCGGGATGACGGGTAGGCCGAGCACCATGTGCCTGCCGCTCGCAATCGCGTCTTCGAACACTTTCGACGGTCGCTTGAACGCGATCGCGGTTCGTGCTTTTTGCGTCGCGACCTCGACGCTCGCATACTGGGTATCATCCATGCGCTGCAGATAAATCAGATGACCGCCGTCATCCACCAACGCGACCACGACGTTCCAGTTGTTCTTGCGCGCTTCGGTTTCCGCCACGGCGGCGATTTGTCTCGCCGTCTCCAAGTTCAGTGCCTTTTTTTCGCTCAGCTTTTCCATACGCTCCGATTCTCGCAGTTTATTAGAATGAAGTAGGATCGAGCACGCTAACCTCGGCGTTACCGAGCGTCAAGCGGCGCGTACGCTAAAGGAGTGCCGACCGCTTTCAGCGGGAGACCGGCGTGCGTCGCCGAAGCATCAGGTAAACGCAAAGCGCGCTCAGCGACGCGAGTAAATGCTTGATCGAGTGTCCGCTTAACATACCAGCCGTCAGCGCGTACCACTCGCGATCGTAGGCTTCCGCGACTTTGGCCAGCAAGTAAAATCCGAGGCCGTAGAGCAGATATAGGCGATGCGTGTAGCGCGCAGGGAATAGCCACAGCGTAAGCGGAATGGCGAGCAGCGGGGCGAATTGCACCCAGGCGTAAAAACGCAAATCATCCGCGTAGTACCACCAGCCGACGCTCGCGGCGCCGACCGCGAGCGCGGGCAGGAGTAGGTAGCGTTCGAGCGATGCGTCGACGTGCTCGCTCAGCAGCGCGACGAACAGCGCCATGAAGGCGACTGTCATCGGTAGCCGGTCCCAAACCAGTGTCGCGTTGCTCGGCCTCGCGTGGTAGTAGCCGGAACCGAAAAACACCAGCGCGACGCCGGCGAAGAATATCGCCCACGCGTTCGACGCGCCGCTCTTGCGCGGCCCGATACAAAACGCGAGTCCGATAAATCCGAAGATGAGAAAGGGAAGGTTCGATGCGACGTTGGCGAAGTTCGGAACGCCGAATAGGGCGCGATGGTCGGCCAAGTCGTGGTAGCGTAAATCCTGCGCTATCGGATCGAGCGACATCGCGCCGACGAGCGCAAGCACCGAAACCAGTATGAGCGTCGCCTCGCGCCAATGCCGGCTCAGACTAACCATCGCGCCCGAGCGTTTTTGCTAATACCTCGAACTCAAGATCGTCTCTTAGGGGGACGCCGAATCGTTCGTTTCCGTACGGGAACGGCCGGCGTTCGCCGGTTCGGCGATATCCGCGGCGCTCATACCACGCGATCAGCTCGGCGCGTATCGAGATCACTAGCATCTGCATGATCGAGCAACCGAGATCGATACGCGCGAATCGTTCCGCCTCGGCCATGAAACGTTTTCCGAGACTTTGCGCCTGCAAAACGGGTTTGATCACGAACATCCCAAAAAAATGGCAAATTTCGGCATTTATTTTTTCGAGATGCACGGAACCGATCAACTCACCGCCCCGCTCCGCGACGAGAATGCACTGATTCGAGGTAGATAGAATTTCTTCGATCGCCGCCGTGTCGGTGCGTTGGCCGTCGAGAAAGTCCGCCTCGGTGGTCCACCCTTGTCGGCTGCTCTTGCCGCGGTAGGCGGAATTAACCAGCGCGGCGATGCGAGCCGCGTCTGGCAACGGCGCTTTGTGCAACCGCATCTCGTTGTCCGCTCGACTAGTGCGATATCGTACACGAAGACGATCGGCGTCTGTTTTTGACGTTCCGTGTCATGCGCGGCCTAATCCGTCCACCTAGACGATGTCTAGCGCGAGTAGCGCTCGCGCCAATTGCTTGATAATGGCGCCTTTCGAGTCGCGAACACGAATCGCGCTACTGGCATATAAGTTGCTCTATTTCTGGAAGAAACCCCGCCTTCGGATCACCGAACGGACACGGCGGCCGGTAAAAGCACCGACTCGTTCCTAGCCACTGCAGCGCGGTGGCAAGCCGGGACGCAAAACGAGCCGACACAGGCATCTCCGCCAGGGGTACCGACCAACGTGGATCTGTTCTCACGCCTACTGGATCCGGCGAGTTACGTGTACAACGCGTACGCGCTGCCTCAGCTCGCGTGCGCGCTGATCACGTTCGTGCTCGGCGTTACCGTGTTCGTGCGCGAACACGGCACGCGCGTCGGCGTACTCTATCTGTTTCAAACGCTCGCGATCGGGACGTGGTTGCTAGGTTTCAGCGTTGCCGATTTTGCCGCTGACACCGAGATTGCGCAAAGTTGGCTGCGGCTCGGTCACGTAGGCGTCTCGCTAATTCCGGCGTTGACGCTTCAGTTCACTTGGGCCGTCGTGCGTCCGACCACGCGCGTTGAGTGGTTGCTCTGGCTCGGATGGGCCGGTTCCGGCGCGTTCGTTGTGCTGACTCTGGGCGCGCCGTGGTTCTTCGATACGCCGTACCGGTATCCGTGGGGCTACTACTCCCATTCCACCGCCTATAGCGCCGCGCTCGTTCCGTTTCTGTTCGTGCTCTTCGGTTTTTCGCTCTGGCTCTACTGGCAAGCGTATCGCCGCGCGCCTCCGAACAGCGTCGCCGCGCGGCGCGCGAAGCTTCTCTATATCGCGTTTTCCATCGGCGGCCTAGGCGCGATCGACTTCCTGCCGGCGTTCGGCGTCGGCGTGTACCCGTTCGGTTATGTGCCTATTCTGATCGGCATCGGCCTTGTCACGTACGTCACCGGGCGCCATCGGCTCGTCGACATCACGCCCGCGTTCGCCGCCAATCAAATCCTCGATACGATCAACGACGGGCTCTTCGTGCTCGACAAGGACGGCGTCGTACAGGTCGCGAACAACGCGCTGCTCACGATGATCGGCGCGAAGAAGGACAACGTCATCGGCAAAGGCATCCCGGCGTCGCTGCGTCGCCTGCTGACGCGCGCCGAGTTCGCCTCCATTCAGGCCGGCGTGCCGATGCATAACCGCGAGGTCGAGCTCAAACGCCGCGATGGCACGGCGATGGTCTTGAATCTAGCGGTGTCGATCATGCGCGAGCGCGCGAAGGAAAACGTGGCATACGTCTGCGTGCTACGGGACATCACCGAACGCAAACGCGCGGAAGAGCGCATCCGCTTTCTCGCCTACTACGACAGTCTGACGAGCTTGCCGAACCGGCAATTGTTTGAGGAGCAACTGAGCGCCGCGCTCGCAACCGCCGCGCGCAACAACCGCATCGTCGCCGTGCTGTTTCTCGATCTCGACCACTTCAAGCGTATCAACGACACCCTCGGTCATACGCTGGGCGACGCGCTGTTGCAGGCGATCGCCGGGCGCCTGCTCGCTTGTGTCCGCAAGGAGCGGACCGGCGCCAAAGGGCCGGAAGACACGGTCGCGCGGTTGGGTGGCGATGAATTCATCGTCGCGCTGTACGATCTCGACGAGCAAGACGACGCGCTGCATGTCGCCGAGCGCATCCTCGCGGTGGTCTGCGAGCCGATGCGCCTCGATCAGCATGAGATCGCCATCACCGCGAGCCTTGGGATCAGCATCTATCCACACGACGGCGACGACGTCGGCGTGCTGCTCAAGAACGCCGACGCGGCGATGTATCAAGCGAAGGAAGCCGGACGCAACAACTATATTCTTTATGACCGCACCATGAACATCGCAACGTACGACCGGCTGTCGCTGCAAGCGAAGCTGCGCCGCGCGTTGGAGCAGGGCAGCCTTACGCTTCAATATCAGCCGCAAGTCGCAACGCACAGCAAGGAAACGGTCGGCGTCGAGGCGCTGCTGCGCTGGTACGATCCGGTGCTCGGCTGGATACCGCCGTCGCGATTCATTCCGATCGCGGAAGAATGCGGCCTCATTCTCCCGATCGGCGATTGGGTGTTGAAGACGGCGTGCGCGCAGGTGCGCGCGTGGGAAGACGCGGGTTTACCGGCACTGCGCGTGGCGGTGAATTTGTCCAGCCGGCAGTTTCGCGACCGCGACTTGATTTCCATCGTGCGCGAGGCGCTCCACGCCTCAAGGCTCGAGCCGTATCGGCTCGAGCTCGAAATAACCGAAAGCATTATCATGCAGGACGCGTTGCGCACGCGCCAGACGCTCGAAGCGTTGAAGCGCATGGGCGTGCGCTTATCCATCGACGACTTCGGTACCGGCTATTCCTCGCTCAGCTATCTGCGCAGCTTCCCGATCGACACGCTCAAGATCGATCGCACCTTCGTGCAGGACATCGCGGCGACACCCGACAACGGCGCCATCGTCGCCGCCATCATCGCGATGGCGCGCAGTTTGAAGCTCGGCGTCATCGCGGAGGGCGTGGACACCGAAGAGCAGCTCGCGTTCCTGGAGCTACACGGGTGCAAGCTTGCCCAGGGCTTTTTGTTTTGCAAACCTCTGCCCCCCTCCGAGCTGCAGGCATGGATGCAGATGCGCCACGCGCGCGTGGCGCGCTAACGTCCCGGTAACGTTTACCCGCGCCCGCGCGGCGATGACGGGCCGGCGGAATCACACGGTCCTTGCTCGACAAGCCCGTGCCGCACGCTTATGCTTGCGCGCGTTCACATCCCCGACTAACCGACTAGTCATATCAGAAGGATCTCTCATGCGTATCGTGAAGTCGTGCCTGTTCGTTTTCCTCTCTTTGTTCGTCTCCGCGGTCCTTGCGGCTCCCGAGCCGAAAACCGAAGATCAGAAAACACTCTACGCGATCGGTCTCGCGATCAGTAAGAGCATTGCCACGTTCAATTTAAGCGCGACCGACCTCGATATGGTCAAAGCCGGCATAACCGATGGCGTCCTGAACAAAGAGAAAAAAGTCGATCTCGAAGCGTACCGGCCGAAGATCGCCGAGCTGCAAAAAGCTCGTTTGACCGCGCTTGCGGAGCGCGAGAAGAAAGCCGGCAAGACGTACGCGGATAAGATCGCGGCCGAGAAGGGCACCACCAAGACCGATTCCGGCGCGTTGTACACCGTGATTAAGTTGGGCACCGGCGCGTCGCCCCAACGTACCGACACCGTGAAGGTTCACTACCACGGCACACTGACCAACGGGGCGGTCTTCGACAGCTCGGTGCAGCGCGGCGAGCCGGCGACCTTCGCGCTCAACCAGGTGATCCCGTGCTGGACCGAGGGGTTGCAGCTAATGAAGGTCGGCGGCAAGTCACGGTTCGTGTGTCCCGCGGACATCGCTTACGGCGATCGCGGTCGGCCGCCCAAGATTCCGCCCGGCGCCACACTCGTGTTCGAGGTCGAGCTGCTCGATGTCGTCAAACCCGAGAAGCCGGCGGAGAAGCCGGCGGAGAAGTAAGCCGCCTGATAGCTAGTTACGCGCCGGCGTGCGGAGCTTGCCCAGCATCGCGGCCATGTCTTCGGCCGATGTAGCGGGGTTGATACTTTTGTCGATCGCCAAGATCTTGCCATCCGCGCCGATGTAATACGTGTAACGATTCGGCACGCCGAAAATGCCGAGCACGCCGTACGCGTTCGCCGTCGCCTTCGTCGGATCGCTTAAGAGCGGGAAGTCGGCGCCTTGCTCCGCGCCGAAACTCTTGTTGGTTTCGAGCGGGTCGGTACTGATCATGAAGTAGCTCGCCTGGTATTTCTTTATCAAGTGCCCATTCTTCGCGAGCGACTTGCACTCGATCGTGCAGCCGCTCGTGTAGGCTTTCGGGAACCAGGCGAGCACGACGGTCTCCTTATTCTTGAAGTCCGACAGTTTGTACGTCTTGCCATCGGTGGCTGGGAGCGAGAAGTCGGGCGCGGGATCGCCGACTTTGAGCTCGGCGGCCGTCGAAGTTACAGCGGCCATGGTCAATGCGAAGCCTATAACGGGCGCTAGGTATTTCATGTGGTCTCCATTCAGTGTGCGAGGGTTCGAATCCGTTGCCGACGCGTGATCTTATGTTAAGCGGGTGTGGTTCGCATAGCGGGCGTCACATTCCCTCTCCCTTCTAGGGAGGTGAGGCGGAGTCTTCGCGAATGCATTTAACATGCATTCGCGCCGCCGAACGGGTGCAACCGAAGTGTGTTGCACCCAGGTGGGTATAGCTAGGGTGAGGGTGAGCAGTTGAATCACCTTCGACAAGCCGCGTAAACGCGCGGCCACTCAGATCGTTCGACGCCTATGCGAAAACTCCCGCGCACATTTTATGACCGAGACACGATGGTCGTCGCTCGGGAGTTGCTCGGTAAATACGTGGTTCACGTAGCGCGCGGTGTCGAGCGCATCGGGAAAATTGTCGAAGTGGAGGCGTATCTCGGGCCGCACGACCTGGCGGCTCACTCCGCGCGCGGGCTTACCGAGCGCACCAAGGTCATGTTCGGTCCGTCCGGTCACGCCTATGTGTACATGATCTACGGCGTGTATTGGTGTATGAACGTCGTCACCGAGCGCGAAGGGTATGCTGCGGCCGTGCTCCTGCGCGCGCTCGAGCCGGTGCAAAACGTCGATGGGCGAACTCACGGTCCCGGTTTACTGTGTAAGGCGATGCGCATCGACAAACGTCTGAACGGGCGCGATCTCCTCAGCAAGGACTTTTATATCGCGGCCGGTGCCGAGAGCGAGCGGCTGACGATCGTGCGACGGCCACGAATCGGCGTCGACTACGCGGGACACTGGGCGAAGCGATTGCTGCGGTTTTATATCAAGGACAACGCGTTTGTTTCTAAGCGATAGCGGTTGACCCGCGAACCGCAACAGTTGGTACAGAATCACGGCGCCTCCGCATTGCCACCGAATAGCAGCGCGAAGTGCCCCAGCCGCGCGAATCCCATCGACTCGTATAGCGTCTGGGCCGCTAGGTTTTTCTCTCCGGTAAAGAGCACGAGCCTCTTTAGCCGATGTCGGTCGATCGCGTCATTGATGAGCGTATACATCACTGAGCGCGCTAGACCTCGGCGGCGCTTTCCCCGCATCGTGTACACGCCGCCGACTTGGCCGATATCTTTATAAACGGCATTGAGGGCGGCGGTCGAAACGAGTTGATTACTCTCGAACACGCCCCACCAACGCCGCGCCGTGCATTCGCTCGCGAAGTTGGCTCTGCGTTCCTCGTTCGTCCCATGTATCGGTAATTCTTGCTCCGTCAAAAACGCGGAGTTCAGACGTACCCATTCGGTGAAGTCGATCGGATCGAGAAAGCGCGCACGCGGGTGCCCGTCGTCTTTCTTGGAAAGAGCGAGATGAAACAGGACTTCCTTGGATACATGCGTCGGACGAAAACTGGGGGTGGCGCACAAGATCCGCCAAATCGCTTCGGCCGCCTGCCACTCTCCGACGACGCCTTGGATGGAAATGCGCTCGCGCTCGCAGGCGTGAACGATGTGCTCCGCTAGATCACGCCGCCCAGCCGTTTGGGCCAGTAGTATCCCCCGGCGTGTCAGACAGAACACGGCGCGAATCGCGCCGTCATCTTCGATGAATTTGTAGTTTCCGGAATTCGGGTCGTCGCCGGCGCGTGGACCGAACTCGGCGAGGTTGGAAAGGAGAAAGAGCGAGGTCTCCGCGTGGGTTTCGAGAAAGGCTCTCGCTTTGTCGAGGTCCGACTCGGAAACGTCTTTGATCATTGCCTGCTTTTATTTTGAATGTGCTCCGAGGCGATGATGCTGCTGCAACATCGCGAGCGTGCGTTTCCACGCATCCTCCGTATCCGCCGGGCGATAAGCGTCCAACATCGGCAGCGAGAAGCCATGGCCCGCGTCGGGATACGCAATGAGCGTGAACGGCGCGAGCCGATCTTTGGCCGCGAGGTAAATCGCATGTGCCGTTTCGATGGTGCAACAGTTGTTGTAGCGGTCTTGCTCACCCGCGAGGAAGAGAACCGGCACGCGAAAGCGCGCCGCTAAGGCGCCGGCATCCGCGAACGCGGTGTACGGGAAGTACGCGACCACGGTCGAAACCAACTCCGGCATGTTGGCGGCATACACTAACGCCGCGCCGCCGCCGTAAGAGAAGCCGATCACCGCTGCGCGTCCCGGAATAGCGGAGCGCGCCTGTTGCGCTCGGGCGATGACACTCTTGAGATTTTCCTCGCCGTGCGAGTCCGACGTGAGAATGTCCTTGCCGTCGAGGAGGACGACGTAGTATCCCTCCTTGGCGAGATTGACCGCGTACTCCTCGTACATGCTCGTCCCGGAATAGCCGGAGAAGATGACGACGATCGGCCCCTTCCCCGTCGACGGCGGATACAACAGCCGCGTGAGTCCGTCGTGTGTTTCGCGAGACGGCGCTTCCTGAATGACAGCGTTGGTCGTGCAACCGACCGCTAACGCGAGGAGGCCGAGCACGGCGATGTATCGCGTAAAACCAGGCAGTGACATTCCGTCTCTCCTTGAAATAGACGCCATTTCAAAACGCCCGTCGCCGATGCAGCGGCGGGCAGCTGCGCCGGCTACTTCGACGTCGCCCGCGCGCGCAATGCGTCGATCGTCGTTTGCGTCGTAATGGCGTTCGGATCGATGACGACGTCGATCAGCGCCGGTTTGCCGCTTTCGAGCGAGCGATCCAACGCGCTCGCGAATTGCGCGGTCGCGGTGACGGTTTCGCCGTGCGCGCCGTACGCGCGCGCGAGCGCGGCGAAGTCGGGGTTGGTAAAGTCGGTGCCGTAGACCCGCCCGGGATATTCGCGCTCCTGATGCATGCGGATGGTGCCGTACATGCCGTTGTTGATCACGATGAAAATAATATTGAGCCGATAGTGCACGGCGGTGGCAAGCTCCTGTCCGTTCATGAGGTAGTCGCCGTCGCCGGTGAATGAGACCACCGTGCGGCGGCGATCCGCCACTTTGGCCGCGATAGCGGCCGGCACGCCGTAACCCATCGCGCCGCCGGAGGGCGCGAGCTGCGTGCGAAAGCCGGTGTAGCGATGAAAGCGGTGCAGCCAGCCGGAAAAATTTCCCGCGCCGTTCGTGTAAATAGTGTCCTCCGGAAGTCTCTGCTCGAGGTGCCGCACGATGTCGCGCAACTCGACCTTGCCCGGCATGCCCTTGTAGCCGCCTGCTTGCCAGTGCTCGTAGTCTGCTCGCGCGGCCTTCGTCCATGCAGCATAGGCGGGATGGGAACTCGGTCGCAGCGCTCTGGCCGTGGCGGCGAACTCGTTCATGCCGCTATTAATAAGTATCGCTGCCTGATACACGCGCCCGAGCTCGGCGGCGTCGGCGTGTACGTGAATCAGTTTCTGTTTCGGCACCGGCGGCGTCAACAAGGTGTAGCCGGAGGTCGTCATCTCGCCCAAGCGCGCGCCGATCGCGAGCACCACGTCGGCGTCGCGCACACGTTGCGCGAGAGCTGGATTGATTCCGATGCCGATGTCGCCGGCGTAATTTTTGTGGCGATTGTCGAGCAGATCTTGAAAGCGGAAGGCGCAACCAGCGGGCAGGTCGAAGGTCTCGATAAACGCCTGCAAATCGTCGATGCCTTGTCGCGTCCAGCCCGCGCCGCCGAGAATCGCGATCGGCTGCTTCGCGGCCTCGACCAACGCCTTTAGCCGCGCCATGTCGCCCGCGTTGGGCGATGCTTGCACGACTTTGTAGCGATTCGCGTCCGCGACCGACGCGGGTTGCGTCAGCATGTCCTCCGGCAGGGCGAGCACCACGGGTCCCGGACGCCCCGCTACCGCGAGATGAAACGCGTGACTCACGTACTCGGGAATGCGGTCCGCGCGGTCGATTTGCGCGACCCACTTCGTCATCTGGCCGTACATGCGGCGAAAGTCGACTTCTTGAAACGCTTCGCGTTCCACTTGGTCGCTCGCGACCTGACCGACGAAAAGAATCATCGGATCGGAATCTTGAAAGGCGGTGTGCACGCCGATGGAGGCGTTGGTCGCGCCGGGGCCGCGCGTGACGAAGCAGACGCCGGGGCTGCCGGTGAGCTTGCCGTACGCCGCCGCCATGAACGCGGCGCCGCCGTCCTGGCGCGCGACGATCAGCTCGATCTCCGCGCGTGCGCCGTAGAGCGCATCGAGCACCGCCAGATACGACTCGCCCGGCAGACAAAACGCGTGCCGCACGCCGTGGATCTTCAGTTGATCGACGAGGATTTCACCGCCAGTGCGAGCTTGGAGTTCCGTGGTCATGGTCTTGTCCGATTATATCGACTGGCAGATTGTTGCTCGATTCTCCGGCGTCGGACCGTCATCGCGGCAAATCGAACGCGTTCGCCAAGTTTCCCATCCCTTCGCGCACGCCCAGCAAGGGTTCGAGATCGAATCGGCGCGTGATGAATTTGATGATGGAGGTCGTGTCGTAGCGCGTGTGATCGACATAGGCGCGCTTCGCGTACGGCGAGACGATGATCGTTGGGATGCGCGAGCCCGGTCCCCAGCGATCGCCCGTGGGCGGCGGCACGTGGTCCCAGAAGCCGCCGTTCTCATCGTACGTAATGATGATCGCGACCTTCGGCCACAACGCGCTTCGGCGAATGCGCTCGACGAGGCCGGCGATGTGATGGTCCCCGGAGAGCACGTCGGTGTAGCCCGGGTGCTCGTTCAGATCGCCGGTCGGCTTGTAGAACGAAACTTGCGGGAGCGTTCCGGCGTCGATGGCGCGCAGAAACTCATCGCCATCTCGCAAGTGTCGCTCGCGATCGGCGCTGCCCGGCGCGAAGCGCGCGAAGTAGTTGAACGGGTGATGGTGCGGCTGAAAGTCCGTGGTGTTCGGTTTGAAGGTATAGATCAGGCTGCGCTTCACGTCGGGCGCCTGCATACCGTCGGCGAGCGCGCGGTTCCAGTCGCCGCTGTACCACGCCCTCGAGATGCGTTTGGCCGAGAGCGTATCGCCGATCGTCTTCGCCGTTTGCGGCGGCAGCGGATGCTTCGCCGGATCGGCGAAGCGCGAATCACCGCCCGGCGCGGGCGGCGCGCCCGACGGTTGATAGGGCGAATGCTGCGTGTTGACCGAGTAGCCGTCGGGTGTGACTGAACCGTCGAGCAGTTGCGGCGGGCCCTGCGTCGCCGAGGCCGGCGACTCGGGGCGGCGCTTCAAGCGGCCACTCGCGTCGACTTGCGCGCGCAGCGACTCCGGCGCGCCCGGATCTTGCGGCGTACACGCGCACACCAGCCAGAAATGATTAAGATAGGAGCCGCCGAACGCCCCCATGAAAAAATTGTCGGCGAGCACGTATTCTGTCGCCCATTTCCACAACGGCAACGCCGATCCGTCGTAGTAACCCATCACGAGAGCGCCGGCGTCGGACACGGCGGCGAAGCGATCATTGCGGCCGCCGTTGATTTGCTCGACGCTCTGATAGTAGCGATGGACGAGATCGCGCGTCGGCACCGAGGCGGGAAGATTGATCGGCGCGGCATCGATACGAAACGGTTTGTTCGCGAGCGCCGGAAACGCCGCGTCGGCCTCCTTGCCGCGCCATACCGGCGGGAGCGAGGCGAACGGCTTGCCGTCGTGATCGACTTGGGTGTATTGCTCCGGCGTCGCGTTCGCGACGCCGTTGGCGCCCGGAAAAAGGCCGTACAGATTGTCGAAGCTGCGATTCTCGGCGTAGATCACCACGATGTGTTCGATGGCATCGAGCCCACGGTGTGTCTCCTGGCTCGGAGCACTCGCGCAGCCGGCAAGCAGCACGCCGCCGATGATGGGCAACAATCGCACGAGCATGACTCCGAGGCGGTTGTTTCGATCGGCGCGATTGTCATCGGAAGTGTTGGTCATGTGTATCCTCCTATCCTCGTTGTCTTCTCGGCGCGTTGGAATCGACTAGAAGAGCGCGATTGGATTTTGTAGAAACTAACACGAAGTCTTTAAGGAGTGAAATGATCGACGTTGCGGTCGTTTAGCCAGTCACGATCTTCGAGTTGGATCGCGACCGGCACGCGGCCGAGCATCACGATCGAGCCGTGCCGGCGTTCGCCAAGCGGCGTGCTGTAGTCGAAAACGAAAATGCGCCGTAGCCGTAGCACGCCGTTAGCATCGCGCGCCAGGCGCACGCGCCAAACCGGCGCGATATCGTCCAGAAACTGCACGCCCGCCGTTTCGCAGGCACGCCGGCAGCGCGCGACCGCGATCTCCTGCACTCGGCGGCTATCGAACCAAAGCAGGCCGCCGACACCGAAAATTAAGAGGAGCGCGAGCTCGGACATAGACGGATAAGTCTCAGTAAGTTTTCCGGATCACGATCGTCTGTTTGTTGCTCTCGTTCGTCGCATCGCAGATCGGGCGATGGTCGTGGCAAGCTAACGGAAAAACTCCTCCAAACGCAAGAACACGTCATGGCTCGCGCCGTGGCGGCGGACAGCGCGCACGTCTTCAAGCTTGAGGAGCTGCTTTTCCATCTGTTCCAGGCGGCGGTCCTCGTTCACCAGAAGCCAGATCCGGCTCTCGGCGCCGTCGCCGAGCGGCATGCAGAGTATGCCGTCGAGATTGTAAGTTCGGCGCGAGAACAGGCTGCACACGTGGATCAGCACGCCCGGGTGATTGTTGACTGTGATTTCCAAGACGGTCTTAGGCGTTGGTGTCGCTCCCGCGTTCATAATAATCCTTCGATCATTTCGCGATTAGCGGCGCCCGGCGGCACCATCGGAAATACTTTCTCCTGCACGTCGATCGTTGCGTGGATCAAGCACGGCCCGCGGGCGCGCAACGCACCGCGCAGCACCGCCTTCGGGTCGGTGGCGGTGTCGAGATCGACCGCGCCGATCCCGAAACCGCGAGCGATCGCGAGAAAATCCGTTCGTGATGCATAGCGCGAGGCGTAGATACGTTTGCCGTAGAACAGATCCTGCTGCTGGTGCACCAAGCCAAGCGAGTTATTGTTCATCAGCACGATCTTGATATTGGCCGCGTGATCCGCCGCGGTGGCGAGCTCCTGGATGTTCATAAGAAGGCTCCCATCGCCGGTGAAACAAATGACAGTGCGGTCCGGCGCGGCGAGCGCGGCGCCGATCGCGGCGGGCATGCCGAAGCCCATCGTGCCGAGCCCGCCGGAGGTGATCCACTGTCGCGGACGCCGCAACGGGTACGACTGCGCGACCCACATCTGATGCTGGCCGACGTCGGTCGTAACGATGGCTGAGTCGTCCACGCATTCCGCGACGGCGCGAATCAGCCCGTAGTGGCTGCGCGGATCATCGACTGCGGGCATGACCAGCGGAAACTCGCGTTTGAGCGTTGCGATGCGCTCGATCCAGCGTTCTCTGCGCTGTGTCTTGACGCGCGGCAGCAGCGCGGCGAGCGTGTGCGCTACGTCGCCGGTAATGCCGACATACGCTGATTTAATCTTGTTCAACTCGGACGGATCGATATCGATGTGCACGATCCGGGCGCCGGGGCAGAACCGGCGCGCGTCACCCGTCGCGCGATCGTCGAAGCGCGCGCCGACCGCGATCAAGAGGTCGCACGCTTCCATCGCGAGATTGGTGTAGCGCGCGGCGTGCATGCCGAGCATTCCGAGCGAGAGCGGATGATCGAGCGGTAGCGCGCCCAACGCCATGAGCGTCATCGTCGTCGGCAACGACGCTCGCTCCGCGAGCGCCGTCGCCGTGGCGGCGCCACCGGCGGAATTAATCGTGCCGCCGCCGAGATAGAGGATGGGTCGCTCGGCCGTGTTGATCAGCTCCGCCGCCAGATCGAGCGCGCTATCGTCGAGCATCGGCGGCGACACCGCAGGCTCCGTTACCGGCGCGTCCTCGACGTCGATGATCTCGGTTTGCACGTCTTTGGGGATGTCGATCCACACGGGCCCCGGGCGGCCGCGGGTCGCGATATCGAACGCGCGGGGAATAATCCGCAGCAACTCGCGCGCGGAGCCGACGAGAAAATTGTGCTTGGTGATCGGGATCGAAAGGCCGTAGGCGTCTACTTCTTGAAAGGCATCGGTACCGATCATGGTACGCGGGACTTGCCCGGTGATCGCGACCAGCGGAATCGAGTCAAGCTTGGCGTCGGCTATCGACGTCAGCAAATTCGTCACGCCGGGGCCGGAAGACGCCATGCACACGGCAGGGCGGCCGGTGACACGGGCGATTCCCTGAGCGATGAAGCCGGCGCCTTGCTCGTGGCGGGCCAGTACGTGCCGGATCTGGCGGGATTGCGACAAGGCATCGTAGATCGGCAGGATCGCACCGCCGGGAATACCGGCGATGACGTCCACGCCTCGTCGTTCGAGCAATCGGATCGTGAGTTGCGCACCGTTCATTTTCATTGTCAGTCTCCTCGTGTCCGCCGAGGCGCCGACCGGTGCGGGAAAAATAAAGCCCCCGCCGGGCGGCTGCGCCGGCGGGGGTTTGGGATTCGCTCTAGTGGTTGTTGAGTCTTACGTGATCGCCCGTGCCCTCGTCAGCGCCGCAGCGCCTACGACTACCAGTCGCACGACCACGACGACACCGCTCGCGAGAGCCGTCAGGGCGGGGGACGTCTTGGTGCTGAAGCGCGTCATGGCATGTGCAACAACAGGCGATCAACCCAATTATGGGGGCGAATGTTTTGCCGATGCAAGCGTCGTGGTTCGGATATCGCTTTCGTGTGGAGCCCGTGCCCGAAACGTGCCCCCGGACATTTTGCTACGGCCGGGCCTCTTCTTGTTCGTTACGGCGCCGCATTGGCGCCTGCAACTTCGTCTCTCAGCCATGCACGTAGCGCGGCGATCTTCGGTTCCTCAACGCGCTCAGGTTCGCATACCAGATAGTAGCCAAACTCGGACGGCGAGCTGATACCAAACGGCCGCACCAGCTGCCCCGATTTCAAGTATTGTCCAACCAACGTGCTGCGCCCAAGCGCAACCCCTTGGCCGGCAATCGCCGCGTGGAACGCGAGCTCCCAGAGGCTGAAGCTCGGTCCGCGCGAGATGTCGATTCCTTCGATACCGGCGGCGCGCATCCAAAGCGCCCACTCCTGGCGCAGCTCGTCATGCAAGAGCGTGTGATGAGCGAGGTCGGCCGGCTTCTTTAACGGCACCGGGCCCGCCAGAAGGTTCGGACTGCACACGGGGAACAAGTCTTCCGCCAGTAAGTGCTCGACGTGCAGGTCGGGGTAGCGCCCGAGCCCGTAACGAATGACGACATCGACGTCGTCACGATCGAACTCCGCGAGCTTCGGCGTTGCGCTGATCCGCACGTCGATGTCCGGATGGCGATCGCGAAAGCGGCCGAGTCGCGGCACGAACCACAGCGCGGCGAAGGACGGGAGCAAACTCACCGTGAGTATCTTGTCGCTGTCCGTTTCGCGTAAGCGCGTGACTACATCGGTCAGCAATCGAAACGCTTGCTGTGTAGGTACAAGCAGCGTCCGCCCGGCGTCGGTCAGCTCAATGCCGCGAGTCCGACGCAGAAAGAGCGGCGTGCCGAGTCGGTCCTCGAGTAACTTGATTTGCTGACTGATAGCACCCGGCGTTACGTGCAAGTCCTCCGCAGCGGCTTTGAAACTCAAATGGCGCGCCGCCGCCTCGAATGCGTGCAAGGCGCCCAACGGAGGAAGGGTTCGAGGCATTAGAGGTTCTATCCTATAAGCGAAGAATTAATCGTTTGTCGAACGCGGTCACGGAGCCTAAATTTCGTACTGTTTCAGAAGAGATCGAGGTTCCTATGAGATTAGAAAACCTAAAGATAAACGAGATAGGCTTCCATCATCAAGCCGGGACGAGGCGACGGCGGCGCGACCATCCGGTGAAGGGTGTAGTAACAACACTCGCGCGTTGGCGTGAGCGGGCGAGGCAACGAGCAGAGCTAGCGCATCTAAGTCGCCTGGCACGTGTGGACATTGGCATCACGGAAGCCGATGTGTGGCGCGAGACACGCAAGCCACCGTGGCGCCCATGAGGGCTGAGTCCAGACACTCGACGCTCGTGTGATGAGTTACGAAAACACCGCGTAGCGGGAGAGCTCGCGGTGTTTTCAAGTGTGCGATTTTGCACTCGCGGCGAGACCATGCGATCGACACGGCGCGACGCCTTGGACGGATGGCGCGGGTTGGCTTTCTCGGCCGAGCCGAGCGATGATAGGTTTCGATCATCGTCGGGGTCGTACTCTATGCATACAGTCCCGTCGAATGACGTAGGCAGGGACAGAGCGGAATAGACCAGAGGGGATAGAGATGGTCCGTGCATTTATCGCCGCGCTACTTGCGAGCATCGCCATCGCTTCGGCCGCGGCCGACGAACCGTATCCGTCGCGCCCGATCACTCTCGTCGTCGCGTTCCCGCCGGGTGGCGTTGCCGATCAAGTGGCGCGGCCGACGGCGCATGGGCTGCAGAAGATTTTGCACCAGCCCGTCGTCGTGCTGAACAAACCCGGTGCCGGCGGCGCGATCGGCAGTGCGAGCGTCGCGACTGCGAAACCGGACGGGTACACGCTGCTCATGGCGCTCTCGAGCATCTCGACCAACCCGGAGTCCGATCGCGTCGCCGGGCGCACTGTGGAGTACTACATATGGTCGGGTCTGTTTGCGCCGGCCGGAACGCCCGACGGCGTGATGCAAAGGCTGCGTGAAGCGATGAAGCAAGTGGTCGAGGATTCCGAATTCAAAACCAGCCTCGCGAAGCTCGAAACCCCGATCGTCTACCTGGACGCGCCGGCGTTCCAAAAGTTCTTCGAGCAGGATGCACAGCGATTGATTGAGGTCGTGCGGCAGATCGGAAAAATCGAATAGAGCCCACCTACTGAGAGCGTGGCGGCGGTTCGCCGGATCGCGGGCTCGGCGGTGTGCCCGGCAGGTTCCGAGGAACGACGGTGATGGTCACGATGCCGCTGCCTTGGCGACCGAAATTATCCGTGACGGTGAGTCGAAACTTGAGCGGTGTGATTGCTTTGACTTTGGGCGCCGTGAAATTCGCAGTAGAGCGATTGGATTTGTTCAACTCGACGCGCGGCCCGGCGACCTGCATCCAGGCAAATCGCGTGATGCGGCCGCCATCGACGCGGCCGTTCCCGGCCAATATCACCTTCGCGGCGTCATTAACGCGCTGATCCGGTCCCGCCCCGGCGATGGGACCTTTCTTCGGCGCTGTTTCGGCCCATACACCGGGTGCCACGAGGCTCGCGAGCAAGAAAATCGCCAAACATTTACCCACATTCTTTCCTCGGATCATCGTCGTCTGAAATTACCCCAAATTGCGCCGAGCGCTCTTAATCCTAATAGTGATGACGTCAGTGGCTGTCAGCCGGCTTCCGATCCTCGGTCGGAGAAAGCGGACGATATGCTACGTCCCGGCTCTAGGGATCGCCAGGTTTACCGGAGTTGCACGATTCGGCGGTTCATCACCGCCCGCGCCCACGGTGCAGGCGAATACACCTTCTTTCGAACGGTTGTCCTCCGAACATTGATCCATGTCAAAATGCTCGGCGTAAAAAGTTGTGTACTTATACCGTGGTTGTAGGCTTTGGCGTGCAAGCTGTCGTTGAGGAGGAATGGCAATGAGTGTCGAAGTGCGCATCGAGGAGCGTTCGACCGTTTTCAAGAAACGGGAGCGGCTGATCTTGGCCGCCGTATTTATTCTCGCGACGCCGATCGCGTCGCAAGCCGCGAACCCGCAGGGTGGCGAGCGCGGCGGCAAGGAAGTGGTCGAGAAGGTCTGCGTAGCGTGTCACGGCAGCGGCGCGAACGGCGCGCCGAAAATCGGTGACGGCGCAGCGTGGAGCAAGCGTACGTCGCAGGGTCTCACCAGTCTCACGCAAAACGCGCTCAAGGGCATCCGTCAGATGCCGGCGCACGGCGGCCATCCGGAGCTCAGCGATCTCGAGATCGGTCGCGCCGTTACTTATATGGTGAATCAATCGGGCGGGCACTGGGTGGAACCGGTCAGCGCGAAGGACATGGCGAAACAGCGCAGCGGCGAGCAAGTCGTCAAGGGCCAGTGTGCGAAGTGTCATCAAAGCGGTAAGGACGGCGCGCCCAAGATCGGCGATCAAAGCGCTTGGGTCGCGCGTATGAAGCAAGGACTCGACTATCTGGTTCGCTCCGCGATTCGCGGGCACGGCGGCATGCCGGTGCGCGGCGGCTCGGCGAATCTCACCGACGCGGAGATTCAGAACGCGATTCTCTATATGTTCAACCCGAGCGCTCCCGCGAGCGGTTCGAGCGCCACGGGCGGTGCGGCGGCGACGCGCGCCGCGGCCGCGGGGCCGAATCACGTGACCGCGGGCACGATGGATATTTATCTCGGTGTCGTGCCGGCGGAGCGCTTACTCAGCTTTCCGAAGGAATCATCCGAACGAACCATGCACGGCGGAATCCCGAGCGGGCCCGACTATTACCACGTGAACATTTCATTGTCCGATCGCACGACGCACGCGCCGATCGCCGACGCCAAGGTGGACGTCCAAGTCGAGCAGGTGGGTCTCAGCGGCGAGTCGAGGAGTCTCGAGCTGATGACGAGCGGCACCGCCAGCTACGGCAACTATGTGAGGATGAAGCGGAGCACGTCGTACGTAATCACCGCACAGGTGCGAACGCCGGGATCGTCCGCGCCGATCAAGGCGCGATTCGATTACTGGGTGGACTGATCGACGCCGCGTCGGTTACTTGAAAAACTGGAACTTCGTTCCGGCGACTTCGATCATATCGCCCTTCTCGAGCAACTGGCCTCCCGGCGGAATCGGTTTGCCGTTGAGTGTCGGTTCGCCGGGCCCAACTTGTCCTTGCAGAAGATAGCCCTCGGAAGTGCGGCTGATGCGTGCCGGGTTCTTGCCTGGGTTCTCGAGCGTCACGACTTCCTTGACCAAAGGCAGGCGCTTACCTTTGTTGGTGCCTTCTATCGCGAGCAACTGCGCGAACGCCATGAGGACGGTGGTGTTCGCTTGTGACGCGGGCGGCGCCACGGCGGCGGTCTGCTGTTTACCGAGCACCGGCGTGTCGAGATTCAAATCGTCGCGATAAATCAGCGTGTGTCCGCCGATCATGATCGTCTCGCCGTGCTTGAGTCGATGTTCCTTGATGCGATGATTCTCGATGAACGTTCCGTTGGTACTGTCGAGATCCAGAATGGAAGACTTAAGGCCGACCGTTTTTATGACGGCGTGCTCACCGCTGACCGCCGCGTCGTCGAGGATCACCTCGCAGGGCGACTTGCGGCCGATCTTCGTCTCACCGAGTTTGAGATTCACTTCGCCGATCACTCGGCCTTGGTATTTGATGACTAGCTTACCCATACATTGCTGATCTTACGTTCTTTGCGGTTCCTCTGGAAAGACCGCCGGGTATGCCGAGCGATGCCGTTGGCGTGCTTATTCTTCGGTCGGCCGGCGCGCCATGCTTCGACGTTCACGCTGTGCCCTCGCAGTGAGCCGTTCTGGACCGAAAGTCACTTCATAACCATAGGCACGGCAACCACCAGCGGAGGTCAAATGCGTCGTACCGAGATCAAGCTGAAACCGGCCGGTGAAGGGTTGAACCCGATGAGCGAATAAAAAAGGGGCGCGGTGGCGCCCCTCCTTTTACGTCGACCCGGTTTATTTCGCGGCTGCCAAATACACTCGATCCGATTGCTCTACCGCACCGAGCTTCCACTGACCACGCGTCCGCGCGTGCTTGATCGCCGCCTCGACTTGCGCGGCCGAGGGCTCCTTCTCGATCATCAACACTTGGCCCGGATAGATGAGATCCGCATCCTCGATCTTGTCGCGGTTCGCTTTATAGAGAAGCGGCCACTCCTGAGGATTGCCGTAAGCGGCAGCCCTCGACGAGATGCCCCACAGGTGATCGCCAGCAACGACCGTGTATCGTCCCGGTGGGATCGGCGCAGACTGGGGGGCTGAAGCGGGCGCTCGCGCCGCAGGCGCGGGCGTCGCAGCCGGTGCCGCGGGCGCGGGTTGCGTCGCCGCCGGTCGGGGCTGCGCTTCCGGTTGGGTAGTCGTGCTGCTACAGCCGAGAGCGGTCATCGCAATCGTCGCGAGAACCGTCATACTGGTTGCCAAACTCTTCATTTCATCGTCCTCCGTATCGTTATGCGTAAGACGGGACATCGAAGCTGAGGATGAGAGAGCATCCAAACGACTCGCTGCGTCTTCGTCGGAAATCGGAAAGGCCAGATTTCCCGTGGGTAAATATATCACGCCACTACTGTCCGGACGTTACTCGAACAAATCCAGTTGGTTGATCGAAGTACCGTCGTTTGTGTCAGTGTCAGTTTTCATAAGTAGCTGATCCAGTGGTATTCGCTCGAACATGGTCAGACTCAAGATTTGTAGCATTTCAT
>JBGPKL010000037.1:0-39326 GCA_041485885.1 Sulfurifustaceae bacterium | reverse complement strand
CCGAGCACCGCCGCACTCGTGGTGCTCGCGCGCAAGCTCCTGCGTGTCGCCTATGCGCTCTACCACCACGACACCGATTTCGACCCGACGCGCATTGAGGGGTTGACATGAACCATAGAATCTCGGCTTGCTCTACGGGGGATTAACAACAAACAACAACAGCGTTTGGGTCCGCTTCGCTCACCCTTCAACGTCTGAGTGAGCGGCGCCCTGCGATAGACTTTGATGTTGCCACGGCGTTGCCGGCATGTCGGCTCGACCTGGACTTAGCTGTCATTTTGCGGGTGAGTCTCTGTTCCAGTTCGTCTACGCACAAATTGAAAAACTTGCGCAAGCAACTCGTACTGCAAAAGTACAGCTCGAACTGTCCGAATCGAACATCTTCTGCGATGGGGAGCACAGCGTCAGGCTTTGATTCGGTTTTTGAGTGTCCGCCATGGAACCCGATCGAAAGGAACCCTTCCAGGTCCGACGCCATGACGGACATACGTTTGTTGACCTTTCGCAGCGCGCCTCCGTTCAGAAACGTGAAGGCATTCGGCTCGTGCACTCCAGTACGGCGACAAACGAGACACCGGCCGGTTTTAGTTTTTGCCGTGGCTCGCAGTGAACCTTTCTGCACAGGGAATCGCATGGCGGCTAAACGCCGCCCATCACGCGCGTGCGTCTTCGCACGTTGCGTAGACGGCACATTCGACAACACCTCACTGTAGGACCTGACCCGAGAACCGATCTCGATTCGCCCAGAACGGACACGCCGCGCAGTTGCCACCTTCTGGATAGTCGATTCCCTCCTCATGCGGGCATCCTATGATTCGGTCTACCGCCACCACACTCTTGACGGCATGTGTCTGCAGGAAGACCAGGATCTCTTCGATTATCTCACCCTCAGTTCGCACATCTCCTGAGTCGGAGTGCCACTTCTGCATCGGGTCTGGCTCAGTCGCTTCGGCTCGAACAATTCCGACCACGACCTTCGTAGCCCGTTGATCGCTCGGGCCGTAATATGCAACGGTCGCGAGAGGGTAGCCCCGAAAGCCCTTTTTGGTCTTCTTCCTAAGCTTGTCGCGATGCCACTGGGTCTTGAAGGACATGTTCACTTCTTTCCCGCCCAAACGTTTTGGTGTTCAGCTGCAAGGACCGAGCGTAAGCGAGGGCCTTGTCAGTCTGCAACATCCATCGGCGTACCGGAGTCTGACCAACGAATGAATATACGGCCCATCCACGGGATATTGATATCCGGGCGGGTAAAAATGAGCGAGTAGTTTCTGATCATCAATAAGGTGAGGCGACAATCGTTCGTATTTTGCGAGGCAGTATATACCGCGTTCTCACGGGATATTGCAGCTGTTGTTGTTTGCTGTTGTTAATCCCCGTAGAGCCAGCCGAGCACCGGAGCCGACGCCGAGGGAATTCGCGAGACGGTGTTCGAGCCCGAGTGGACGTGTCTTTCGTCCGCCTGCGAGTTCGGCTCGCGCTTGGCGTTGGCGAGGGCGAAGCGGAGAAGTCGCGGATGCACTTAACGTGCATCCGCGCCGCTGAGCGGGTGCGCCACGGATGGCGCACCCTGGTTTCAAGCGAAGCAGGATTGCGCAGCGCGGAAACCGCAGGGCACCGCCCCCTCCCTAACCCTCCCCCGCTCGCGGGGGAGGGAAAAATAATTAAGCGGGGCGGCGCAGCGACCGGGGGGTCCTTCTCTTTGCGTACTTTCGGGTGCTGTACAGGGATGTACGAATGTCGCGAGAGCGCAGGATGCGCGGAGCGACTGACAAGCAAGAGAAAGTACGCCGACCGCGGTTCGGGAACCGCATGTACATTTATTACATCGACAAGATCGCGCGAAGCACGATCCCGACCAAATCACCCTCACCCTAACCATTCCCACCTGGGTGCAACACACTTCGGTTGCACCCGTTCGGCGGCGCGAATGCATGTTAAATGCATTCGCGAAGACTCCGCCTCACCTCCCTAGAAGGGAGAGGGCAACTGCGGTCAGCGGCGCGCTGGCTCCAACGTCGCGTCCAAATTCAACCCGTCACAGAAGTCCGTGAAGTCATCCCGCAACCTCCCGACGTGCACTTCCGCCGGCACGCTGATGTTGAGACTCAAGGAAATCATTTCGGCGCCGGTGTTGGTCGCGGTGTAGGACCAGCTGCTCATCTCGTCGATATTGATATTACGGCTCGCGAAGAATTCCGCGACTTCGCTCAATATCCCCGCGCGATCGAGCGCTGCCACGTCGACTACGTACGGCGCCATGGGGCGAGGGGGGCGCTCTTCGGTGCGGCGCGTGGTGATGGCGAGTTCGAGCTTTTTGCCGAGCGACGCGACCTGGGTCTCGAGCTTCGCGACCGCGTTCCAGTTGCCGCTCGCGAGCAGCAGCAAGATGAACTCGCTTCCGAGCACCGTCATGCGGCAGTCGGCGACGTTGCAGCCGACTTCGGCGATCGCCTTCGCGATATCGCGGATCAGGCCCGGGCGGTCGGACCCGATAGCGGAGACAATCAAATATTTCTTCATTCGGTCGTCCAGCGTCGTGATGTCACGGTTTCTTTAGCAGATCCTTGAGGTCGGCGAACGGGCTGTGCGTGGCCGACTTCGTCTCGGGTGACGTCACGCCGAAGCGCGCGCCCTCGCCGCGCACTAGATGCGAATACTTTTGGTGCTCCCAATCGTGGCAATAAAGGCAAAGATTTTCCCAATTGCTGCCGTCCACCGGATTGTTGTCGTGGTCGTGATCTTTGTGATGCACGGTCAGCTCATGGAGGTTTTCACGCTTGTATTCGCGCCCGCAGTGGGCGCACACCCAGGGATGCAGGCGCAGCGACTGCTCGCGGTAGCCGCGCATGCGCTCGTCCGCACCCTTGCGCGCCTGCGCTACGATCTGGTCTAGCCTGCCGGTGTCGATCGTTCCGCCAGGCGGTTTGCGTGGCCCGTGTCCTCTACCTGCCATCGTTACTCCCAAGTCCTCATTCTAACCACCCGGACTTTGCAGAAAAACCAGTTTTCCGAACGCGCCAACCACTGTAAACTTTGCCAACGCTTGATGCTCGGCCCTATAGGCGCATGTGAAAAAAGCCGCAACGCCGATCGGCGCTATTCCATTGTGGCGCAGGCAGCGTGCAACTCCGAGCAATGAGTGAAACAAATATTCCAAAAGGAGATGAACATGAAGTTCCGCGTACTCGTAGCAGCAAGCATTTTGGCGTTCACGACCGGAACCGCGATGGCAATGCATTGCCCCGCGGACATGAAAAAAATCGACCAGGCGCTCGCGACAAATCCCAAGTTGAGCGCTGCACAATTGGCGGAGGTTAAGCGTCTCCGGACCGAGGGCGAGGCCCAGCACAAGGCCGGCAAGCACCAGGAATCGGTGGACACGCTCGGGAAGGCGATGAAGATTCTTAACATCTAGCTTTTGCACTCACCCGCCGGCGGCATTCGTCGGCGGGCCGTCTTCTCAACTCTCCACCGGCGCCTCGCGCGCCAGTGTGTCCTGCTCGAACACCCGCTCCAACTCCTCCGCCGCTTCTTTGCTCGTCGCGATCAATCGCGCCTCGTCCTGATGGAACGGATATTGGCGCCGCAAGAGCGCCTCGTCGTATTCGCGAAAACGCTGTACCGCGCGGGCGGCCTCGGCCGGCGCCACACCGAGCGCCCACAAGATCGACTCGGCGAGATCGAGACTCGATAAAAAAGTTTCGCGCACGATGCGCTCGACGCCGACGTCGAGCAGTCGATAGGTGTGATGGCGATTTCGCGCGCGGGCGTAGATCTTCAGGTGCGGAAAGTTTCGCTTCACCAGTTGCGCGGTTTTGATCGAGGCTTCGACATCGTCGATCGCGAGCACGAAGACATCCGCCTGCCCCGCGTTCGCCGCGCGCAGCAATTCCAAGCGCGAGGCGTCGCCGAAGTAAATCTTGGTGCCGAAGCGACGCACGATATCCACCTGCTCGAAGCTCGCTTCGAGCGCGGTAAAAGGAATCTTCCGCATCCGCAGCACGCGCGCCACGACCTGACCGAAGCGCCCGAACCCGGCGATGATGACGCGACTCTGCTCGCCTTCGATCGCATCGTACGGCCGGTCGGCGCCAACCGCCTTTCGCAATCCGAGCGCGTTCGCCGCGGCGAGCAACAACGGCGTCACTGCCATCGACAGCGATACGACGACGATCATAAGGTTCGCGAGGCTCCGATCGAGAACGAAAGCGGCGGCGGCGAGCGTCAACAACACGAACGCGAACTCGCCGCCCTGAGAAACATAGAGCGCGAGGTTCACGGCGCAACGTTTGTCTTGTCCGTTGAACCAGGCAAGCGCCCACAATACCAACCCCTTGACGAGCAGCAACCCGACGACCAGTCCGGCAACGAGCCACGGCCGGTTTGCGATCAACCCGAGATCGAGCGACATTCCGACCGAGATGAAGAACAGTCCGAGCAATAGTCCGCGAAACGGCGCGATATCGCCTTCCAGCTCGTGCCGGTACTCCGAATCGGCCACGAGCACGCCGGCCAAGAACGCCCCGAGCGCCATCGACAAGCCCGCCGCGTTGACGAGGAGCGCCGTGCCGATCACCAGCAGCAACGCCGCGGCGGTGAAAATTTCCTGGACGCCGGTGCGCGCGATGACGCGAAACACCGGTCGTAACAACCACCGTCCACCGACGATGATGCCGGCAATGACGGCGATCGCCTTCACGATGGACCACGGCTCGATCCAGCGCACGGTATCGACTTCGCTGATCGGTCCGTTGCCCAACAGCGGAACGATGGCGATCATCGGAATCGCGGCGAGGTCCTGGAACAGCAGGATCGCGAACGCCATCCGCCCATGACGTGTGTTCAGCTCTTTACGCTCGGCGAGCAGTTGCAGCGCGAACGCGGTCGAAGACAGCGACAGCGCGAGACCGACGACAATCGCCGACGGCACCGCGAGGCCCGCCGCGATCGCGACCAGCGCGATCAGCGCGCTCGTGATCGCCACCTGCGCCGTACCGTAGATGAAGATCGACTGGCGCAACGCCAAAAGACGCGAGGGCTGAAGCTCGAGACCGATCACGAACAGCAGGAACACGACGCCGAGCTCCGCGATGCCCATCATATTTTCCACATCGGCAACAAGACCCAAAACCCACGGGCCGACGATCACCCCGGCCGCGAGATACCCGAGCACGGCGCCAAAGCCGACGCGCTTCGACAATGGAACGACAACGACCGCGGCGCCGAGCAGCAACACCGCTTCAAACAGCCGAGCTTCACCCATGCGCCACGCCTCCCGAATCGATCGACGGACAGATGCCACTGTATCGGATTACCAAACCCAATTGCCAAATCTCCGACGCAGACAAACCGCGCGATAGCCTGCACAATACCTTGGCGCGGGATTAGGCGAAATGAACTCAGCGAAGAAAAACGTCTTTCTACTCTCGATCTGCCAAGCGACCTTCAACACCGGCCAGGCGCTGATGCTGACCGCCGCGCCCTTTATCGGGCTCGCGCTCGCGAGCGACCAGGCGCTCGCCACGTTTCCGATTGGCGTGCAATTCGGCGCGACGCTGCTGATGACCATGCCCGCGGCATTCGCGATGAAACACATCGGGCGACGCGCGGGTTTCATGATCGGCGCCGTGTTTGCGATCAGCGGCAGCGCGCTGGCCGCGTATGCCATCTGGGTTGGCAGCTTCGTGCTCTTCTGTGCGGGTCTAGCGCTCAACGGCTTGTTCAACGGCTTCGGCACATACTTTCGTTTCGCCGCCGCCGATGTCGCGAGCCCGGACTATCGCGCCCGTGCTATCTCTTACGTGCTGGCCGGCGGCGTGCTGGCGGCCTTGGTCGGGCCGAATCTCGCGCGCTTCACCGCCGATGCCATTCCCGCGGCACGGTTCGGCGGCAGCTATATCGCCTTGATCGGCGTCTATGCCGTCACGCTCGCGACGCTGTGGTTTGTCGATATTCCGAAGCCGACCGCGGCGGAGCGCACGAAACCCGGCCGTCCGCTCGCCGCCATCGCGCGCCAGCCGGCTTTCGTCGTTGCGGTGCTCGGCGCCATGGTCGCGTACGCCGTGATGAATCTCATCATGACGTCCACGCCGCTCGCCCTGCACGCGCATCACTACGCGTTCGAAGACGCCGCGTTCATCATCGAATGGCACATGCTCGGCATGTTCGGCGCTTCCTTTTTTACCGGCCGTCTGATCACACGCTACGGCGTGCTCTCGATCATGCAATGCGGCGCCGCGCTCTTCGCGGTGTGCGTGGGCGTCAATCTCGCGAGCAACGAGCTCTGGGCCGTTTGGCTCGCCCTCGTCGCGCTCGGCCTCGGATGGAATTTTCTTTTCGTCAGCGCGACGACATTGCTGACCGACACGTACGCCCCGGAGGAGAAAGCGAAAGTGCAAGGGGTGAACGATTTTCTCATCCTCAGCATCACGACGCTCACCGCGTTTTCCTCGGGCCCGCTACATTACCATTTCGGATGGCAGGTAATTAATGCCAGCGTCATTCCGTTGATTGTCGTGATCGCGGTAGCAGTGACGTGGCTCAAGCGGCGCGCGGCGCGCGGGTTGGTTTCGGCGCCAGCGCCGTAACCGGCGCGCGAATGATGTCGCAGCACATACAACTTCAGCTCGTAGGATGGGTGAAGCGCAGCGTAACCCATCAAGCTAGTCACCATAGGCCCCATCACCATCCACATCGCCTCCCGCCCAATCGCTGGGATACAAGCCACATTCAACGTAAGAATGAAATGTCGAATGCGGCCAATCGGCGACACGATTGACGTAGCCGTGTTTGACCGGATTGAAGTGAATGTAATCGACGTGCCGCTGCAAATCGCCTTCGTCTTGAATGGTGTGTTCCCAGAATCGTCGTTGCCAAACTCCGCGCTCGCCTTTATCTCTTTTGCTAGCAGACACCCGTTCGCTTGCCGGCAGCGCTTTCGAAAAATCCGCCTTTATTCTCCGCCAGCGATTCGAGTAATCTGAATCGCCCGATGGTAAGCGCCAGATCGCATGCAAGTGATCAGGCAGGATGACGAACGCAACGACGGTAAACGGTGCGCGCTCTTGTTCGGCATTAAAGGCGTTTCTAAGTGCCTCTTGATGACGCACCAGTAAATCTTTACGTTGTTCGGCAATGTTGACCGTTGAAAAAAATAACTGCCGCCCCGACCGTTCACTTGCCTTGACCGCCGCGCACCCCACCAGACTGCCGCAACGATCAGGGCGTCAGGAGACTGTGAAGTTCCTGGACGGCGCGCTTGGGATGAACTCCGGGCGGCAGGTTCGGGGCGACATTCTTCGCAAAGAACTGGTTCGCCTCCGCCTTCGACTTCCACACCTCAATGATTCGCCACCCGCCTTCGATGGGATACGCCGTGTGAAGGACAAAACCTGGAGCCTGCTTGAGGCCGTCCGCGAGCACGACAAACATGCCGTCGTAACCCTGCTGGGTTTGCCCCTGGACTTCCGTGGTGACCAGCACTGCCATGATTGTCCTCCTCGTTCGCGAGTTGAAACTGCTGAGCCGACTACCGCGTTTAGTCGCGTAGCGGCCTAACGAAAACTATACGGCCCATCCACAGGATATTGGAGATCCGGGTCGGTAAGAACGGTAAAGTGGTTTCTGATCATCGATAGAGTAAGAGACCAATCGTTCGTATTTTGTGAAGCAATAGACTCGGCCTCACCGCGCTTTCGCGGGGATGACGCGCGAAAAGCACGCGAGTCACTTCTGCGCGTAGTCGTACTTCCCGTCTTTCCACAGGTACACGACGTACCCCGGCGCCGTGACGTCGCCTTTGGCGTCGAAGGCGATCTGGCCGAGTAGCGTGTCGAACTTCTGCCCGCTCTTGAGCACTTTGGAAACGGCGTCGGCCTTCGAGTCGCCGGCCTTTTGTGCCGCTTGCGCCCACGCTTGAATCGCGCCGTAGGAATAGAGCGTGTAGCCTTCGGGCTTGTAGCCTTGCTTCAGGAATTTGTCGACGACCGGTTTCGCCAACGGATTGCGCGCGGGGTCGGGGCTGAACGTCATCATCGTGCCTTCGCCCGCGGGGCCGGTGATCGCCCAGTACTCTTCCGTTACCAGCGCGTCGCCGCCCATGAGCGGCACTGTCAGCGCTTGCGCGCGCGATTGGCGCACGATCAAGCCCGCTTCGGCGTGATAGCCGCCGAAATAAATCAAACCAATATTGGCCGATTTCAGTTTGCTCACGAGAGCGGAATAATCCTTCTCGCCCGCGGTAACGGCTTCGTACAGCGCTTCCTTCTTGCCGAGACCGTTTAAGGTCTTCTTCGTCTCATCGGCGAGACCTTTACCGTACGTGCTGCGGTCGTGAAGAATCGCGACGTTGACGTTCTTATAGTTCTTCGCGATGTATTCGCCGGCGATTTTTCCTTGCTGGTCGTCGCGGCCGCAGGTGCGGAATATGTTCTTCAACTTGCGCTCGGTGAGCTGCGGGTTGGTCGAGGCCGGGGAAATCTGCAACACGCCCTCTTCGTTGTAAACATCGGACGCGGGAATCGACGTGCTCGAACAGAAATGGCCGGCGACGAAAACCACTTTGCGGTTGACCATTTGATTCGCGACCGCGACGGCCTGCTTCGGATCGCACGCATCGTCGCCGACTTCGAGGATGAGTTTCTGCCCGAGCACGCCGCCCTTCGCGTTCAGATCGGCCACCGCCATTTCGCTGCCGCGACGCATCTGCTCGCCGAACGCGGCCTGCGGGCCGGTCAGAGGCCCGACGACCGCGATGCGAATATCCGCGTGCGCGGCCGCGCTCAGCAGTAGACCGATGAGGAAGGCGCTGATCCTAGTTCTCATTTTGATTGCTCCTGGTTGAGCGCAAGCCCGAGGCCGCGCGGGAAAAATTGAAATGGACCGCGCGTATCTTAGGTAAGCCGGCGATGTTCGCCAATAGCGTTTACTTCGCCGACCGGGCGGCAAGCTCGCCGCCGCGTGTGCGGCTGTTCTAAAGATCCGCCGACCCCGGCCTGCGTATGGGTCGCTGGCCGCGCCTGCAACATTAAAGGAAGGTCTGAACAATTCCAAAATGTAGGGTGCGCCCTGCGCACCAACCGACGAAGTGGTGCGTGGGACGCACCCTACATAATGGCCGCGCCAACGACATTATTTTAGGAAGGTCCGATCAAATCGGTTTTCGTCATGCCAGTGAAAGCCGGCGTCCAGTATCGGCCTAACGGCCGATGTCTTTCAAACCTGTTGCTGCCCGGGGCGCAACGGAAATCGGTTGCGCCCGTTCAGCGGCGCAAATGTTCGCTGAACATTTGCGACGGCCCCGCTTCACCCCGCTTTCGCGGGAATGACGAACTTAATCAGAGGTTCCTTAGCGACTGCTCGGTCGTGCGCCGCCTTCGAGATACGCTGCGCGCACTTCGGTATTCGCCAAAAGCTCAGCACCGCTTCCGCTCAACAACACTTTCCCCGCGGCAAGCACGTAGGCACGATGCGCCAACCTGAGCGCGTGATAGGCGTTCTGCTCGACGAGCAGCACGGTCATGCCTTGCGCGTTGATCTCGGCGATGACGCGAAAAATTTGCTGAATGAGGAGCGGCGCGAGCCCGAGCGACGGCTCATCGAGCAGCAACAGGCGCGGTCGCGCCATCAAGGCGCGGGCGATCGCGAGCATCTGTTGCTCGCCGCCGGAAAGCGTGCCGCCCCGTTGACGCTCGCGCTCGGCAAGGACAGGAAACAGCGCGAATACGCGCTTGAGATCCTCGTTGAAATGCGACGCCGCCGCCGGGGTCGCGCCGACCTGCAAGTTTTCGAGCACCGTCAAACGCGGAAAGATGCGCCGGCCCTCCGGCGCCTGCACGATGCCGCGGCGTACGATTTCGAAGGTCGGCAACCGCGTGATGTCCTCGCCGTCGAAAACGATCCGTCCCTGCGACGCGCGCGGCCGGCCGCAAACCGTCATGAGCAGCGTCGATTTGCCCGCGCCGTTCGCGCCGATCAGCGCGACGATCTCACCGCGCTGGACGCTGACGTCGACTCCCTGGAGCGCCGCGATGTAGCCGTAGTGCGCATGTACGCCGTCAAGAACCAACAGCTCGCTGCTCACAAGCGTCTATCCTGCGCCAGATCGCGCGCCACCTCTTTAGGCAACTCGGCACCTTCCGGCTCGCCGAGGTAGGCCTTGATGACCGCGGGATCATGCCGGACGGCATCCGGCGTCCCTTCGGCGATCTTGCGCCCGTAGTCGAGCACGATGACGTGATCCGAGATATCCATGACGACGCGCATGTCGTGCTCGATCAAGAGAATGCCGATACGTTCGCGGTCGCATATCTCGCGCAGTAGTCGCGCGAGCTCGGCGGAGTCACGCGGATTCAATCCCGCGGCAGGCTCGTCGAGACAGAGCAACAGCGGGCGCGCGCACATCGCGCGCGCGATCTCGAGGCGGCGCTGGTCACCGTAGGGCAAGGTGCTCGCCGGATCGTCGGCGCGTTCGACGAGGCCGACGCGCTCCAGCCACTGGCGCGCGAGATCGATGGCGCGCGCTTCCGCGTCGCGATAGCCCTTGAGACCGATCAGACCGCCGAACGTGTAAAGCGAAGCGCGCATCAGCACGTTATGCTGCGCGACCACGAGATTTTCGAGCACCGACATCCCCGGGAACAGGCGAATATTTTGAAACGTGCGCACGACACCGGCGCGCGCGATGCGCACGTCGTTCAGACGATCGAGGCGGACGGGTGTGGAGTCACGGTACAGTATGAGACGGCCGGCGCTCGGGTGATAAAAACCGGTGAGGCAATTGAAGACGGTTGTCTTGCCGGCACCGTTCGGACCGATGAGCGCGGTGATTACCCCGGGCTTCGCATCGAATGACAAGTCGCTGACGGCGACGACGCCGCCAAAGCGCATCGTCAGGCCGTCGACGCGCAACAGCGGCGTCGTCACGGCGGCGCACTGCCGCGCGGCAGCCGCAGCGTCGGCTCGCGCGAGGCGAGCAAGCCGTGCGGGCGCCATATCATAATAAGCACCATCGCCGCACCGAAGACCACCATCCGATACTGCGCGAAGTCGCGCCCGAACTCGGGCAGGAGCGTCAAGAACAGCGCGGCCAGCACAACCCCGATCTGGCTTCCCATCCCGCCGAGCACGACGATGGCGACGATCGTCGCCGACTCGACGAAAGTGAAACTTTCCGGGCTAATGAAGCCTTGGCGCGTCGCGAAGAAGGCGCCCGCAAAACCGCCGAACATCGCGCCGATGCCGAACGCCGTGAGCTTCGTGTTGCGCGGGTTGATGCCGAGCGCGCGGCAGGCGATCTCGTCTTCGCGCAGCGCCTCCCACGCGCGGCCCACCGGGAGTTTGCGGATGCGCAGCGTGAAGAAATTCGTGATCAGCGCGAGCGCGAGGATCAAAAAATACAGAAACACGATGCGATGTATCGGGGAGTACTCGATGCCGAGAAATTGGTGAAACGCCACGCTTCCCTCGGGTGGATTCGCCGTCAACGGCAGTCCGAAGAACGACGGCCGCGGTACACCGGTAATGCCGTTCGGTCCGCCGGTGAGCGACTGCCAGTTAATAATGATAATGCGCACGATTTCGCCGAACCCGAGCGTGACGATGGCGAGATAATCGCCGCGCAGACGTAGCACCGGAAAACCGAGCAGCACGCCGGTCAACCCGGCGAAGAGTCCCGCGAGCGGCAGGCATACCCAAAACGACAAATCGAAATTGATCGCGAGCAGCGCGTAGCTGTAAGCGCCGACCGCGTAGAAGGCGACGTAACCGAGATCGAGCAGCCCGGCGAGGCCGACGACGATGTTGAGACCCCAGCCGAGCATGACGTAGATGAGCACGGTGGTCGCGACGTCGATGACATAGCGATTGGCGAACGGCAGAAACGGTAGCGCGACGGCGAAACCGAGCCCGATCCATGTCAATGCGCTCGCGAGCGGACGCAACCGCGCGCTCGCTTGCGCCGCCGGCGCAAACAGATACTGCGATTGAAATTGCTTGAGGCCACCGAGGAGCAGCCGCCCGAGAAATACCGCGACGACGCCGATCGCCACCCAATCGAAGCGCGTATCGATGCGGATGCCGGTCGGCTCATCGACAGCATGAAAGCCGATCAAGGGGACCGCCAACGCCGCGGCCACTGCGGCCGCCAGAACCGCGTCCTTCAGTTGCTCACGCCAATTGAAATGGGCCGGCCCGAGCGTCGCCGCCATTCACACTTTCTCCACCTCGGGGCGTCCGAGCAAACCGCTTGGACGGAAGATCAACACCAGAATCAGAATGGAGAACGCGGCGACGTCTTTGTATTCGATCGAGAAGTACGCGGACCAGAGCGTTTCGACGAGCCCGAGCAGCAAGCCGCCGAGAATCGCGCCGGGCAACGAGCCGATGCCACCGAGCACCGCGGCGGTGAATGCCTTGATGCCGGCGAGAAAGCCCATGAAGAAGTCGACAACGCCGTAATAGAGCGCGACCATCATTCCCGCGACGCCGGCGAGGGCGGCGCCGATCACGAACGTCGCCGCGATCGTGCGGTCCACGTCGATGCCGACGAGCCCCGCCATCACGCGGTCCTGCTCCACGCAGCGCTGCGCGCGTCCGAACGCGGTACGCGCGATGATCAACGCGAACACCGCCATCAGCACCAGCGTCAATACCCAAATCAAAATCTGCACGTAGGTGAGATGAACGGAAAAGCCGCCGGCGTCGTAAATCGTGAAGTCGCCGCGGATGACGGGCTGCATCGGCTTGACGCGCGCGCCTTGCACGATGGCGACGTAATTCGTGAGAAAGAACGACATGCCGATCGCCGAGATGAGCGGCGCGAGCCGCGGCGCGGCGCGCAGCGGGCGATAGGCGACGCGCTCAAGCGTCCAGCCGTAAACCGACGTGAACGCCATGGTCGCGAGCAAGACGATCACGAGCACGAGCGGGATGTACGAAAGACCGAGCATGCCGACGACGGCAAAACTAATGATGGCGACGAACGCGCCGATCATGTAAATCTCGCCGTGCGCGAAATTGATCATGCCGATGATGCCGTACACCATCGTGTAGCCGATCGCGATCAGCCCGTAGATTATGCCGAGCGTCACGCCGTTGATGAGCTGCTGTAGGAAATAAGCCATCGGGAGTCGAGTGATGCGAGCTTCTTGATGAGCTTCGGCTTAGCGCTCGTTGGGGCAAAGCTTACACAACCTGGGAGGTTGCGCAAACGTTACACGCTCGCTAAAACGCTACCATATGTCACCAATGTCCCCGGACTCTTTTGTTACCTATGTACCCGACCGTTCAGGGTCAACATGGCACGACTCTCACCTTTGGCCAGCGCTCAGAGTACCGCTTTTGCGCTACTCGTTGGCGATAGGTGTTGACGCTGACTCGGGTAGGGTTGCGCCGTACCATGAGCGCAAACAGGTCTTCCAGACCATGTGGCGCGATGACCTGGATTGAGTCGTCTTCTCGCAGCGTGACCCCGACCGACGTCGCGTACTCTGGCCAGGATGCAACTGCTTCTTGTAGCGACTGGAGTGGTTCAACTGCATGACCGAAACAGCTCTCGAACCAATGATGAACGACAGCTTGGTTCGTGACTTCCCACGGAAGGCTGGGAAGGATTGCGACGAGCTTTCTTTGTAGCTCTGCGTCGCGCTCAGGTGCGAGGACGGCCGCTTCAAAGTACGCAACGTCGATGTCGGGCAGCGAAGACGGTGTGTTGAACCCGTGCAGTTTGTCCCATACGAAATTGCGAACGGCACCTGCGCCGATACACCAAGAGGAAAGACCAAGATCTCGCACGGCGGATAACGCCGACATGAACCATACTGACTCGCGCACCATGCCGACGAGGCGCTCGTGAAGCTCAGTTTCTGACGGCTGTGGCATAAGAGTTCTAACGATGAATATACGGCCCATCCAAAAGATATTGGATATCCGCGCGGGTAAGAATGGGAAAGTGATTTCCGATCATCAATAGGGTAAGACGAACGATCATTCGTATTTCGTGAAGCAGTATATATCGCATTCTCACGGGATATTGGAACGAGCGTTGGGCTGAAACGCACAACCGACTCATCTCACCAACGCCTCCGCCAGCGCGCGCAACAAAACCGCTCCCGCCTGCTCCGCTGTTCTTCCAAACGCAATCACCCCGTCCTCATGCCCACCCATCACCAGCAAACGGCGGCGCGCGAACGCGCCGGCGCGGCGCAGGCGCGTCATCTCTTGCGCCATCGCCGGCGTGCCGTAGCCGACATTTTCCGCGGTGCGCGGCAGGCCGAGTGTCTTCGCCGCGCGCCAGAGCTCGGGCGAATGCACGTGAAACACGAAACGTATGGAGGAATCGAGTCGGTACAACATGCCGTGCGTCATGGATTCGGAGGACGGCGGCAGCGGGCCTTCGGCTTCGACGCGGTTACGTTCGGGATGGAACGCGGTGACGATGGCGAAGTGACGCGCGTCGAGTGCGGCCAACGCGCCGGTCTGCGTGCCGGTGATCGCGAAGCGCGCGGCGGCGCGGCGCTTCGATGGAAGCCGTCGGCTGACATTGCCGTAACCGACGCCTCCGTAGCGCGCGGGGTCTAGTCCGATCAAGCCGAGTCGCCGGAAGATTTCGCGCCACGCGATGAGCGCTTGTAATTGCGTAGCCGCGAGCGGATCGGACGGTGTGTAGACGAGATCGAACTGGGTGACGCCTTCTTCTATCGTTGCGCGCGTGTTCATGGGCGCGTCTTCGTCGGTCGCCGCGCCGCGCGGCGAACCTCGCGGAAGAGATCGGCGAAGTCGGCCGGCTTGAAGTGCGCGTTGAGTCCGCTTGGGTTCGGCAATACCCACAGCGTCGCGCCCGCGAGATCTTCCGGTTGGCGGCCGAGTTCTGCCCGCGGACGATCGAAGGCGATGCGATAGGTTGTTACTCCGAGCAACGCGACGATGCGCGGGCGGTAGCGGCGTACCTTCGCGATCAGCTTGCGCCCACCGGCCACGACTTCGGCCCGCGTCAATTCGGACGCGTCCGCCGTGGCGCGATTGACGACGTTGGCGATACCGCATCCAGCTTTTAACAACCCTCGCTCTTCCTCCGGCATCAGCAGACGCTCGGTGAATCCTGCCGCGTGCAGCGCGGGCCAAAAGCGGTTGCCGGGCCGGGCGAAGTGATGACCGACCGCCGCAGTGTAGAGTCCCGGATTAATGCCGACGAAAAGGACATCGAGGTTCGGCGCGATGACATCGCGCACCCGCTTGTTGCGGGCGGCGGCAAGCGCTTCAGGCGTAGGACGACGGATTTGATTCCGCGGCGAGATCGCCCGGTTCTGGTACACCTTCAACTCACCGCCTCTCGCGTTTCTTGTTCGATCGATATACACCGGAGCGGCGGCGATTCATTTAAAGAAATCTTAGAATCTCCATGTAGGGTGGGTGGAACGAAGCGCAACCCACCAAGATACTATTCTGTTGGTTGTTGCCGGGGTACAACCCAAATCAGTTGCACCCGTTCAGCGGCGCGAATGCACGTTAAGTGCATTCGCGAGAACCCCGCTTCACCGCCGCTGAAGCGGCTTCACCCAACCTACACTAGCCGCAATTTTTAGATAGGCTCTTAGAATTTTTTTCACCGCCAAGGACGCGAGGGACGCAAAGTCTTAACTTCACCAGTAGTTTTTCGTCGCGTCCTTTGCGTCCTTAGCGGTTCGACCGAATTTTCGCTGTTACTTGCTCACGCCGCGCCGTACTGCTTGAACCATTGCTGCAATCGATTCCATCCGTCTTTCGCGGCTTGCTCGCGATAGCTCGGGCGGTAGTCGGCATGAAAACCGTGCGGTGCGTCGGGATAAACGACGATTTGCGATTTTCCACCCGCCGCTTTTATTTCATCGCGCATCAGCTCCACCGTGTCGACCGGAATGCCTTGATCCGCGCCGCCGTAGAGCCCGAGTACGGGCGCTTTCAGCAACTTGGCGAGATCGATCGGCTGCTTCGGGCGCAGCTCGTCGTTGCTGCCGGTAAGCCGGCCGTACCAGGAGACGCCGGCCTTGAGCTTCGGATTGTGCGCCGCATAGAGCCAGACCGGGCGCCCGCCCCAGCAAAAACCGGTGATGCCGAGCCGCTTGCCGTCGCCGCCGTTCTTCTCGGCCCAGGCGGCCGCGGCGTCGAGATCCCTCATCACCTGCGCGTCCGGCACCCGCGCAACGATCGTCTCGATAACTTCTTGCACGGTCTTGGCCTTCGAGGGATCGCCCTGGCGCGCGTACAGCTCGGGCGCAACGGCGAGATAGCCGAGCTTCGCGAGCCGGCGACACACGTCACGAATGTGCTCGTGCACGCCGAAGATTTCCTGCACGACCAGAACCGTGGGCAGGTTCTTCCCCGCCTTCGGCATCGCGCGGTAGGCGGGCATCTCCCCGTCAGATGTCGGCACCTTAACTTCGCTCGCATCGAGCCCGTCGGTGTTGGTAGTAATGGCCGTTTCCGCCGCGATCGGGCGCACGGCGGTGGCGAAGCCGGCGGCGAGTGTCGTTACGATGAAACCGCGGCGGGTCAACGATGAGGTCGGCAACCGGCTGCGCAGATCGGGATCGAAGCTCATCTCATTCTCCTTTTATGAATTTTGAAACCGCAGATTAACGCAGATAAAAAATTGGCTTTTCGTCTTTCCTTTGTTTCATCCGCGTTCATCCGCAGTTTCAACAATCTTACGGATTCATCAGCTACGTCGCCACCCGATGCGGCGCGTGCAAGAACGCTTCGATCTCGCGTGCCGGCGCCGGCGCGCTGTAAAGCTCGCCTTGCGCCTCGTCGCACTCGTACTGGCGCAGACGCGCGAGCTGCTCCGCCGTGGCAACGCCCTCGGCGCCGACGCGCACCTTCAGCGCGTGTCCGAGCGTTACCACCGCGCGCACGATGGCGGCGTCGCTGCCATCACTCGTTACCTGACCGACGAAGGATTGGTCGATCTTGAGCTTGTCGATCGGGAAACGCTTGAGATAGGCGAGCGAGGAGAATCCGGTGCCGAAGTCGTCGATCGCGATCCGCACGCCCATGTCCTTCAACTCGTGCAGCATGGCGGCGGTCCGCTCGACGTCCTCCATCGCGATGCTTTCGGTGATCTCGAGCTCGAGCGCGTCGGGTGGCAGGCCGGTGTGCTCGAGCACGGCGCCGACCGTCTGCGGCAAGTGTTGGCGGTAAAACTGTCGGGCCGAGATATTGACCGCGACGCGTACGGGCGGGAACCCCTGATCGCGCCAGGCGCGGTTCTGCGCACAGGCCTCGCGCAGGACCCAATCGCCGATCGGAAGGATCATGCCGCTGTCTTCGGCGATTCGGACGAACTCCTTTGGCAGCAACAGCCCCCACTGCGGGTGCTCCCAGCGCAGCAACGCCTCGAGCGAGGCGACGCGCCCGGTGCGAATGTCGACTTGCGGCTGATAGTAAAGGCGCAGCTCGCCGAGCTCGATCGCGTGGCGCAGATGGCTCTCGAGCGCGAGCCAACGCGCCGCCATCGCGTTCATCTCCGGCTGGTAGAGCCGAAAGCCGCCGCCACCTTGGTTGCGCACCCGCTGCATCGCCGAATCCGCGTTCTTGATGAGCTCGGCGGCGTGGCGCCCATCCACCGGGAAGATCGCGATGCCGGTGCTGAAGCTCACGAAGAACTCGCGCCCCGCGACGTACAGTGGCTGCGCCGACGCCTCGGTCAGCTCTTCCGCGAGCTGTGCCGGCACCTGGTTGTTGGCGAGGCTCGGCACGAAGATCGCGAACAAATCGCCTTCGAAGTGATAGAGCGTCGCGTTCGGCGCGAGCTCGCGCGACTCCTCGAGCGCGAGCGTCAGTCGCGCCGCGATCGCTTGCAGCAACTGCTCGGCCACCGCGTGACCCAACGTTTCGATCACCACCTTGAAGCGATCTACGCCCACCTTCAGCATCGCCGCCGGTTTGCCGCCGTGCTCGGGGCCGACGAGTGTTTTGTCCACGACCTCCTCGAACATGCGGCGGTTCGGCAGGGCGGTGAGCGGATGGTGGTACGCCTGGAACACCAGCTTCGCTTCGTTCAGATGCCGCTCGGTCACGTCGGCGACGTAGGCGTGGAAAATATTGAGGTCGGGGAGAAAGTGGATTCCGCATTCGAGCGACAGGCTTTCGCGCTGGTACTGCCACACTTCGTAGCGCTCCATCGGGCCGCGCAACGCCGCCAAGCGTTCCTTCAGATCCTCGGGCAACAGTACGCGTACGGACGTGCTGCCCACACGACGCGCGAGTGCAAGCGCCGCGGTGTTCGCGTAGATGATCTCCCCGTCGAGCGTCAAGCGCATCACCGGGTTGGGGTTGCGCTCGGCGAATACGGCGAGACGCCGGCGCTCGAGGCTCGCGCGCAAATACAAATCGATGTAGTAGCCGACGAACACCGCGACGAGGAAAATCGCCATGGCGAAGAGGATCGCGAGCTGCGCCATCCGCCCGACCGTCTCCTGGGTCTCGGTCGCGCGGGCGAAGATGCGCGCCTCGATGAGACCGGCGAGCACGTCGAGCTCCGCGTGCAGCTCGCGCACGATCTCGCTCGCGCGCACGAGGACCGGATGGGTCTCGCCCTCGACATCGGGCGCGGCGGCGAGCGGCCCGCGCAAGCGGCGCGCGAGGCCATCGAGTCGTCCGAGCGCGGCGCGAATCGACGGCACCGGCTCCGCGTCGCCGTAGGACCGCTCGATATCGTCCAAGAGCGTGTAGGAACGGCGAGCGCTCTCGGCGTATTCGGCGTCACGATCGCTCGTCGCGTAGTAGTCGTAGAGCGTCGCTTCCTGGCGTGCGAGCTTCACTTTGAGATCGGCGATTCGGGCGAGCAACGGCAGCTCATGACGCACCAGCCGGCGCGAACCGTCGAGCACCTGCTGACTGTAAGCGACGATCAGCACGGAAAACAAAACGCCCAGCGCAAACACGATGACGGTCATGCCGCGCAGGCGCAGCCGCGGATCTTTAATGGCGAGGGAAAAGCGTTCCATGCCGCGTAGTATACGTCGGACGGTAGGCGCGAACCGCGCGTCAGCTCCGCCGATCGACCGCGGTTTGACACCGCAGTCGACTCCGACCCGGTCGAGCTGTCACACGCCGCCACTCGGCGACACCGGCCGCATCGAGAGCCCTTAGGCGAGCAATAGACCTCTTCTTAGGATGGGGAAGCGAAGTGACGCGATACGAGGCAGTAGTGCGTTAAACCGTGCCGCCGAGCCACGGGCGAGCGTCGATTTGTTTCAACCGCTCCGTCAGCCGCTCGGCGGACAACGGTCGCGCAATCAGATAACCCTGCACCGCGTGACACCCGTGGGACTTCAAGAACACGAGCTGCTCGCGCGTCTCCACGCCTTCGGCGATGACCGCGAGCTTCAGTCCTCGCGCCATCACGATGATCGTCTTCACGATCTCGACATCGCCACTGTCGGCGGTGATGTCGCGGATGAAGCTCTTATCGACTTTCAACGTGTGAAGCGCGAAGCGACGCAGGTAGCTCAAGCTGGAGTAGCCGGTGCCGAAATCATCGATCGCGAAGCGCACGCCCATCTCGTGCAGCGCGCGCAGGCGCGCGACGGTCTTCTCGGCGTTCTTCATGATCACGCTTTCGGTGATCTCGAGCTCGAGCGCGTCCGGCGGGAGCCCGGTCTCCTTGATGAGATGCGCGATCATGTCGACGAAGGTCGGCTCGTTGAACTGTCGACCGGAAACGTTGATCGCGATGCGCAAGCTGGCTAGTCCGCTTTCGCGCCAGCGCCGCACCTGCGCCATCGCTTTGCGCGCGACCCATTCGCCGACTTGCACGATCGCGCCGGTTTCTTCCGCGATGGAGATAAATTGCGTCGGCGCGAGCAGCCCGAATTCCGGATGCTGCCAGCGCACCAACGCCTCGACCGCAATCATCTTCCCGGTCGCGAGATCGATCTGCGGCTGGTAGTGCAGCACGAACTCCTCGCGCTCCAGCGCCCGGCGCAAGCTGCTCTCGAGGGTGAGGCGCTCGAACGCGGCGGCGCTCATGTCCGCCGAGTAGAACTGGTAATTGTTCTTGCCGAGATCCTTGGCGCGGTACATCGCGGCGTCGGCGTTCTTCAGGAGCGTCGCGGGCGTCGTGCCGTCGGTCGGGTACATGCTGATGCCGATGCTCGTGGTAATGGAAAGCTCGTGCCCTTGGATCGCGAACGGCAGCATGAACGCGCCCAAGATCTTGCCGGCGATGGTCGAGATGTCCTCCGCGTGCGCGACGTCCTCGAGGAGCACGGCGAATTCATCGCCGCCGAGGCGCGACACGCTGTCGCCCTCGCGCACACAGCCCTGCAGCCGCGCGGCCATCGCCTTCAACAACGCGTCGCCGGTGTCGTGGCCGAGCGTGTCGTTGATGTTTTTAAAGCGGTCGAGGTCGAGAAACATCACGCCGACGACGCGCTTCTGCCAATGCGCGCGGATCAGCGCTTGATTCAATCGGTCGAGGAAGAGGATGCGATTCGGAAGCCCGGTGAGCGCATCGTGGTGCGCGATGTGCTGCAGCCGCTCCTGCGCTTGCATGCGCTCGGTAATATCCCGGCCGGTCGAGATGAAGTGCGTGACCTGCCCGCCGCCGTCGCGCAACGGTGAAATCGTCTTCTCCTCGTAGTAGACCTCACCGTCTTTTTTGCGATTGACGAAGACATCGCTGAAGGTCTCTCCCGCGAGCACGGTGCTCCACAGGCGCTCGTAGAAAGCCGTGCCGTGCACTGCCGACTTGAGCAGATTCGGCTTACGACCGAGCGCTTCGTTGGTCGGGTAACCGGTGGTTCGTTCGAACGCGGCGTTGACGTATTCGATGGTGCCGTCGCGGTCGGTGATCATCACGCAATCGGCCGTTTGCTCGATAGCGCCCGAGAGCTTGCGCATATCGGCCTCGGCGCGGACTTGATCCGTCGCGTCGCGCCCGGTGCCACGATACCCTTTGAATCTTTCCTGCGCGTCGTAAATCGGCACGCCGCTGACGGCGCTGAACGTGATCTCGTCGTTCGGCCCGCGGCGCTTGATGAGGAAATCGCGAAACGGCAGCCGCCCCTCGAGCGCTTGCCGGTGCGGCGCCCAGTCCGCCTCCGTCATGTCGGGATAAAAGGGTATTTCCCAGCGCCGCCGCCCGATCATGACGTCCGCGGGGTGGCGCTCACTCGATTTCTGGCTGTACGCGATCATGTTGAAGCGATATTCCTCGTCCTGCTCCCAATACCAATCGGAGGAGAACTCGGTGAGGCTCTTGAACCGCTCTTCGCTCTCGCGCAACGCCTGCTCGGCGCGCCGCTGCTCTCTTTCGCGCTCGAAGTTTTCGAGCGCGAACGAAACGTTTTCCGCCATCCGCTCGAGCAGCTTGACGATTTCCTCGTCGAACGCGTCTTTTTCGCGCGAGTAGAGAAGCAACACGCCGATCACTTCCCCGCCTTGGAGCAACGGGATCGCCGCTGCCGCGGCGACCCCGAACGCCCGTCCCTCGTTGTGCCAAGGCTTCATGCGTTCATCGTTCATGTAGTCGTTGCAGACGCCGGGCTTGCGAGCGCGGAACGCGATCCCGACCATGCCCCTCCCCTCTGGACGCGATTCGTCGACCGAAATACGTACCTCGCGCAACTGTTTCGCGCCGACGCCGCTCGAGGCGGACACGCTTGCCCATTCGGCGCCAGGCTCGACCAAGAGAATCGCCGTGGAGATGAAGTTGCCGCCGTGCACACCGGCGTCGCATACCTTCTGGTACAGCTCCTCCGCCGAATGCGCGTGCAGAATCGCTTCGTTGGTCGCGCTGAGCGCCGCATACATGCGGCCGAGGCGGCGCGTCGCCTGCTCGGCGAGCCTGCGTTCGGTGATGTCTCGACCGACGCCGCGATAGCCGACGAAGGCACCGTTGCCGTCGTACACCGGCTCGCCGCTTATGATGATGTAGCGCAGCTTCCCGTCCTTCGCCTTGCGCTGCAAAATCATGTCACGAAACGGCGCACGCGCTTCTCGCAACGGGATGTACGATCGACCGCCGCCGCCCTCGTCTTCGAGACCGATTTCCTCCGGCCGCTTGCCGATATACGTCATGAAGGCGGCGCGGTAGCTCGTCACGTGCTGGCCGTCATAGCGGGTGAAGCGCATCTGCGCGTCCGCTTCCCAATACCAATCGGAAGACAGATCGACGAGCGCGCGAAACCGCGCTTCGCTCTCGCGCAATCGCTCTTCGGCCTGCACGCGCTCGGTGACGTCGGTGATAAAACCTTCAAGGCAGATCAGCTCCCCGCTCGATGCGAAAACGCCGCGTCCCTGCTCCCACACCCACTTTTGCTCGCCGCTCGCCGCGCGCATGCGATAGACCATCTTGAACGGGTTGCGCGCCGCGAGCGCGATTTGCGTTTCGTTCCAGACGCGTTCGCGGTCCTCGGGATGAACCATGTCGCCGTACATGCGCACGCCGCTCATGAACTCGTCCGCGGGGTAGCCGGTCAACTCGAAGCAGCCCTCGCTCACGAATTGCGACGTCCAGCTCTTGTCGTTGCGGCAGCGATAAACCATCCCGGCAAGGTTGCCGAGGAGCGAGGTGAGCATGCGCTGACTCTCGCGCAGCGCTTCGATTTCGTTGGGCTCCGAGCCCCGCACAATACGAGGCGACGGCTGCTCGGACCGTAGCGATCGTTCGTTCGCGGGCAATTTCTTCGGCATCGTTATCGGAGGCGCTTGTCGCCTTGAAGGCGGTTTATCGTTACTAGGCACGAACAGGACGTTCGCTGTCCAGCCGCGGTCGATCGGCGGGGGAAAGACGCGGTGCCGCCGCTTTCTGGTCTCTTTATAGATTAGTTCATGCTCGCTCAGGGCTTTGGCTGGCAATTCCGCCGCTTCGTCAAAGAGTTAGCTTTTATCGCGCGGTCGGCACGCTTCGACGGTGTTTCAACGCGTCCTCGCGGCCGCGCACATCAGCGCCAGTGGTTGCGGCGCCGCGGCTGCCGGGGGATTATCCGTTCATCTTGTTACCCACGAACCAAAATCGCGCGGCATCATTGCCGCCACCGGTGCACCGCGCGCTCGTCGAGGTGCTCGGCGCCACGCGCGTGCAGACTGAGCCTCACGTTCTGGAACTGTATGCAGGCGATGAAGGCCCGCGCCGCTGCGTGCCGCTCGCGGTAACGTTCCCGACACGGCATGACGATGTCGCCGCGCTCGTGCGTATCGCGAACGAATTCCGTATGCCTCTAGTCGCGCGCGGCGGCGGATCGGGAAACGTCGGAGGTGCGCTGCCAACGCATGGCAGCATCGTCGTCAGCTTCGAATGCATGCGCCGCGTGATCGAGTTCAGTCCCGCGGAGCGGCTGATCGTCGTCGAGTCCGGCGTGCCGACGGCGGAAATCGACGCGCGCGCGCGTACGCATCGCCTCTTCTATCCGCCCGATCCCGGCAGCGCGCCGTATTGCCGCATCGGCGGCAACATCGGTACCAACGCCGCGGGACCGCGCGCGGTGAAGTACGGCGTGACGCGCGACTATGTGCTCGGCTTGCGCGCCGTCGCGGGCGACGGCCGTACGCTCGTCACCGGCTACCGCACGAGCAAAGGCGCCGTGGGATACGACCTCACGCGCCTGCTGATCGGCAGCGAGGGCACGCTCGCGCTCATCACCGAAGCGACGCTGCGGCTAGTGCCCGCACCGGCGAAGGTCGGAACCTTGCGCGCGTGCTACGAGAGCGGCGCCAGCGCGTGCGCCGCGGTTGCGCGCGTGATGAGCCAGCCGGTCGTGCCGAGCGCGCTTGAGTTTCTCGATCCCGCCGCCATCGCCGCGATTCAACAAGCGGGCGCCGCGACCGATCTTCCCGGTCGCGCGCGCGCGTTGCTGATGGTGGAGGCGGATGGAGAGCCGGACGCGATTGCGCGCGCGCTAAGCGATCTCAAGACCGCGCTGACCGGCCCCGGACTGCTCGAACTGCGCGAGGCGGCCGACGCGACGGAAGTGAAGTCTCTGTGGGCGGCACGCCGCTCGCTCTCCCATGCGGTGAAACGCATCGCGCCGCTCAAGATCAACGAAGACGTGGTCGTCCCCGTGCCCAAGCTCGCGGAGCTGGTGGTGGCGATCGAAACGCTCGCGGACGCGCATCGCATTCCGATCGTAAGCTTCGGCCACGCGGGTAACGGTAACTTACACGTGAATCTGATGGTGCATCCGGACGATGCGGACGAGATGGCGCGAGCGCGCGCCGCGCGCGCGCAATTGTTCGAAATCGTGCTCGCGTTGAACGGCACGATTTCCGGCGAGCACGGCATCGGCTACGAAAAACGCGCGTTCGTGCCGCTCGAAGTCCCGCCCGACACGCTCGCTACGATGCGCGCGATCAAACGCACGCTCGATCCGAACGGAATACTTAATCCGGGGAAAATATTTCCGGACGCGACCTAGACTTGCCGCCTCGGACGCGGGACGAGTGCGGCGAGCCGCTGCATGAACTCCAGCGGCGACAGACGACAGACTACTTAGGTTTTCGTCACTTGCGGATCGATCTTCACGAATAGCGGAACTCGTGCTACTTCTCTCCAACTCGTTCCATTATCACTGAACGCTATAACGAAATAGTATTCACCTGGGCCTTCGACTGGAAGCGCATTAAAACGTGTGATGCTTCGGCATCGGGGGTGGGTTGAAAGATCTATCTCGAATAGCCCTGTACCTAGCTCTCTTCCACTCGGGCCAATTACAGTCGTTCGTCCCTGAGCCTTTTCAGGAGTATCAAGTTTTGATCTGATACACAATGTAGCAAGATCCGCCGATAGCGCGATCAACGCGGTCTGGTTTTCAGGAAAGCTGCTGATCGCAAGCTCCTCAATCACCTCAAATAGACTGAGATTGTTTGTTGTACTATCTATCGATGCCTTCGTACAAAGGACCGTCCACAAGTGCTCGGCCATTCTATTTATCCCAATCGATTTTATTGTTTACTTGATTTGCCGTATTCAAAGCGCCCGTGCCAGTTGCTCCGGTGGTTGCGAGTCTGGATATGATTCTTCCTTGCGAACTGATTGCGGATAGTGCTACGACAGATACGTTTCTTTGTATACCAGAGAAGGATGTACCGGCATGAAAGGCAACATATACGACAAAAACATTTGAATGTTGCTCAACAGAGAATGGAAACGTGCTCAGCTCTATTGGCAAGGTCGCTGCGTTGCCCACAACCGCAACGTGATAGGTAATAGGTGCAAGAGTCGACCCGGCGCTCTCATTTCTCTTGTCGCGCAAGGTCTGGCCAGCTAACTGCCTCGACCACCATATCTGTGGTATTGAAAGAATCGTTTCAGCAGCAATGAGCGCAATGTCAGGCGCTGTTCTGCTCAGGACCCACAAATAAACGGCGAATGCAACATCACGAGGATTTTCATAACGAATATCCGTCGCTATGCTTTGCAACGCCTTGATCCTGTCAACGAGAACACCAGGATCCAACGTCTTACTACGAAGACGTGCTTCAACCTCTTCAACTGCGGCTTCAGAACGAACAGCGTCCGTGAAGACGGGCAGTGTACTAGCCGCGTTCATACGCAAGGCGAATTCGGGCGAATCGATTCGACCAAAAGCTTCTTTTAGATTCATGATGAGTATGTCAACTTTCGCTCTGTGTAGTATTCTCGGACTTGCCCGTACATGGTTGGCACGTCTTGTTCCTTGTGTAGATACTCGCCGTCCGACCCCCACTGACTCATTACTAAAAAATCAATCTCGCCCACGTCTACTCTGCGATCCACTGCTGCGATATAACCAGCATGCGTGATCTCTTTACGACTGTGTTGCCGATAGACTACTACGTCCCCCAAGCCTACATCAGCGCGACTCTTCACGGGAACGTATCCATCTTCCCGCAAGATGAACTCGACGTCTTTACCGTCACCTAGGATATGGGTCCTTCTGTGAGCAAAAACTAGGCCATAGCAATTATAGGTCGCTGACAGCGACCTTGATTGAATGCTCGGAAACTCTTTAACCCAAAGCGCTCTCGCTTCTTTCATGCGTTCCGGTGGAAGTTCGGGTCGCCGCGCGTTTCTTATGTAATTGCCCCCTTTTGTCGCGAGAAGAATGCTAGCAGGGTCGTTCCGATCTCCTTCATTTATTATTAGGCCGGTCACAATTCGGATACCCTGTGTTATTCTTTCCTCGTCTTTTATCGTGCCATCGTCTCCTGACTCCTGGTACAAATCAACTATCCGAATCCGGGTATAGGGAAAACAGACCCCCTTTTTCGCCGCTTGGGAAAGTAGCGTGTGAGCAGTAAGCGGTCAATCACGCGAGTCCTCGGTCAAGACTTGAGGAACGTCGGGGATTGTTCGGGCCATCCATCAGCGGCAGCGGCCAATGTCGAGACAGTCGCGAGGTACGAATTAAACGGCGATGTGGCGGGATTCGGTCACGGTGACGTTGCGCCCGTAGGTCTCGCGCACATAGAGCGACGCGATGGCGCTCATCAGCGTCAACCCCACGCATAGGAGCAGACCGTTTGCATAATCGGAAGCCTGGTAGCTGCGCGCGCCGTTCACCAGGGTGCCGTCCCACGTGAGATCCAGCAGCGCGCCGAACAACGGCTGCACGATGGCCGCGCCGAGGAACACGCCGGTGTTGACGACGGCGATTCCGACGCCCGCGATGCCCGGTTCCACCAGCTCCTTCGCCACTCCGAAGCTGACGACAAAGCCCGCGGTTGCCAAACCGAGCAGCGCGAAGAGCAGGAAGCCGGACCACCCCGGACCCCACGGCGCGAGCAAAAACAAAAGCCAGACGGCGGCGGAAGCAAAACAAGCGCCGACGAGCACGGGCTTACGCCGGCCGATGCGGTCCGACACCGCGCCGAGCGCGAGCGATCCGATCGCGAGCGTCACGATCGTTACCAACGTATACATCGAGGCCTCGGCGCGCGACAGCTTGTGAACGTCGGTCAGCAGCGGCACGCCCCAGAGTCCGACGACGGCGAGCGAGCTTCCGCAGAGCCCGAGGTTCGCGAAGAAGCCGGGCCATATCCCCCGCGTGCGCAACACCGCGTAGAGACTGCGCAGCCAATGTTGCGTCGGCGGCGCATGCGCCGCCTTCCCTTCCATTTCACGCAGCGACGGAAAGCCCGCGTCTTCCGGGCGATCCCGCACGTACAAATAAGTACACGCGCCGATCACGAACGAAAGAACGCCGATGATGACGAAGATCGTGCGCCAAGACGCCACGACGAGCAGTGCCGCGAGCGGCGCGGTCGCAAGGACGGCGCCGACATTCCCCAGGAAAACGGTAAGCCCGCTGATGATTCCGTAACGTTGCTCGCTCCACCATTCGGTGTTCGCGCGCATGAGCCCGACGAACACGACCGAAACGCCGAGCCCGATCAAAAACCGCCCGACCAACGCGGTGCCGAGATTCGGCGCGAGGCTAAATAGAATGGAGCCGACGCCGGTAACAAGCGCACCCGCGCTCGCCGCGATTCGCACGCCGAGCGTGTCGGCGAGCACGCCGGCGGGAATTTGCATGGCGGCGTAAACGTAAAAGTACATCGCGGCGAGCGAACCGAGCGCGGCACCCGTCGTGTTGAAGTCGCGCATCAGATCCGCCGCGAGCGCGGCGGGCGCGATACGATGCACGAACACGAGCATGTACGACGCCGCGAGAATGCCGTACACCAGCAGGCGCATGCGATGGAAACGGCGCAATAATTCAGGCGTGACACGCATCAGCTAAACACGGGCGTTAAACCACGGATGCACAGATTCACATAAGAATTTGGAACCGCAGATGAACGCGGATAACCAAAAGCTTCTTCTCGTCTGTTTTATCTGCGTGCATCTGCGGTTCCAAAAATATTAAAACCCAAGCGGCAACACGTTCACCGCATCGCCCACCTCGAAACCGGGGCTTTCCGCTTCGACGCGGATGAAGCCGTTGGTGTGGCGCAGCGGCCCGACCATGTGCGAGCCTTGACCGCGCAGTACCTCGGCCATGAGCCGGCCCGCATCGACGTGGAGCCGCGCGCGTAAAAATTCCGTGCGTCCCGGTTGTCGATGAAACTCATTCACCGCCGTCGCCTCGAGCTGCCACTGATGCGGAGTGCCGTGGTGCCACATCACAATCGCCGGCTCGATGAAAAGTTTGTAGGTAACCAGCGTCGATACCGGATTGCCGGGCAGCGCGTAAAAATGCGCGCGGCTGTCGATCTGGCCGAACGCGATCGGCTTGCCGGGCTTCACGCGTACTTTCCACAAATGCAGCGTTCCGACTTCGCTGAACGCTTGCTTCACCAGATCGTGATCGCCCGCGGACGCGCCGCCGGTCGTCACGATGAAATCGAACTCACGCGCGCGCGCGAGCAGCGTGCGCAATGCCTGTAGGTCATCCGGGACTATGCCCGCGTCCACGACCTCCGCGCCGAGCGCACGCAGTTGCACCGCGAGCGCGAGCCGATTCGATTCGTAGATTTGGCCAGGCGCGAGTGCCCGGCCGGGCGTCACGAGCTCGTTGCCCGTCGCCGCGAGCAACACGCGCGGTCGCCGGTACACCTGCACGCGATCGACGCCGGCGCACCCGAGCAGCGCTAAATCGAATGCGTTGAGACGGCGCCCGGGCAAATACAGCATGTCACCGGCGCGGTAGTCTTCCCCGCGGCGCCGTATGTGTTGATCGGCAGCCGTCGTCTCCGGCAGATGGACACGCTGGTCTTGAATCTGCACATCCTCTTGGATCACGACCGTATCCGCGCCATCGGGCAGCGGCGCGCCGGTGTAGATCCGCATGGCGCTGCCGGGACGCAATGCTTTCGGTGCATCGCCGCAGCTCGACGCATCCACTACGGGCAGGATGAACCCGTGCTTCCGCGCGGCGGCGAGCTCGAGCGCGTATCCATCCATCTCGGAATTGTCGAACGCCGGATGATCGACGCGCGCGTGCAGTTCTTCCGCGCAGTAGCGTCCGCACGCCTGATCGAGCGTGACTATCTCGGTATCGCCGGCCAGCCGTATCGCCCGCAGTATCGCGGTTTGTGCTTCTTCGACGGAGATCATTTGTTGCCGCCATCTTAACAGGCGGCGACGCCACCGGTTTAGGCTTGGTCTCCGACGGGGTATTGCGGTTAACATAGACGTGCAACCGAAAGCGACGTATGCCGAAGAAACGCACGCAGCGAAATACACCCCGCGGCACGAAGAAGCGCCATGCGTCGGTGCGCCGGCGATTAACGCACTTCAACACGGCGGGTGAAGCGCACATGGTGAGCGTCGGTTCGAAGGCCGTCACCGAACGCCGCGCGATCGCCGAAGGTTACATCGAGATGCAACCGGCGACGCTCGCGCTCATTCTCGCGGGCGGTCACAAGAAGGGCGACGTGCTCGGCGTGGCGCGTATCGCCGGCATCCAGGGCGCGAAGAAAACTTCCGAGCTCGTGCCGCTGTGCCATCCGATCGCGCTAACCGCCGTCGATATTCGCTTGACGCCGCAACAAACGCCCGCCGCCGTTCGCTGCGAAGCGACGGTGTGGACCGTCGGTCAAACCGGCGTCGAGATGGAAGCGCTGACGGCGGTCGAGATCGCGCTGCTTACGATTTACGACATGTGCAAAGCGGTCGATCGCGGCATGACGCTCACCGGCATCCGCTTGTTGGAAAAATCGGGCGGCGCTTCCGGCCACTGGGTGCGCACGTAACGCGGCGACGGGGTTTCGGTTATAAAGTCAGACCGTTCTTTTCTATGTCCGCGCGTGGTTTCGCCATGCAATGCGCAAGTGCAGCCGCTACAATAATCGACGCTGCGATTCCTGACCCGAGTCATATCACTCAGCCGGAAGACCAGCCAACCGGACCGGCATACCGCGGATGTCCAAAGCCCAGCTCAAACTCACCAACGGTTTCACGTTCACGCAGCTCTTCGAGCTCGAAGGGTTGCAGAAACTCGATGATGATTTTCTCGCGCGCCTGCGCGCCCACGACGCCGGGCTGTACGAGAAACTGCTGCGTTATCGCGATGGTGAAAGGTTTGCGCCGGTCGCGTTGAGCGAGTTCCTGCTTGCATTGGCGCCGGTGCTGGAACAACAGATCGTCGATCTCTTCGGCATTCAGGAAACTGTCGCGAACCTCAGGCGCGACACGCTGATGCACGATCCGATCTTCGCGTTCAAGAAGCAGTTCGTGCTCAAGCGCGCACGCCGGCGACTGCAAAAGAAAGATGAGTACGAATCGTTCGCCGAGCTCGACCGCTGGCTAGCCGATACGCTCGCCGCAACGGGAAGCGACGCAACCGACCGCGAGCTCGCGGTTGCGCGCTACACGCTGGAGTTACTCGCGAACGAAACGGCGCACGCGGAAGCGATCGAGAAGCTCACGCGCTGGTGTGTGCGCGCGATGACATCGGCCGAAGGCCGTGCCGCGACCGGAAACTGGGTGAGCCTGCGCGTGCCGCACGGCATCGACCCGGCAAAGCTCGTGCCGATCGAGGTCGTGCCGAACGATCCGTTCGGGCGCGTGCAAGGCCCGGCCGCGCAACGCCGCCGGCGCGACGGTTTTCAGCTCACCGATCCGCGCATGTCGCCACGCGAGGCGATGAACGAAATTCATTACTGCATCTACTGCCACGACCACGACGGCGATTTCTGCTCGAAGGGCTTTCCGGAAAAGAAAGGCGAGCCCGAGCGCGGGCTCAAGATCGACGCGCACGGCGTGACGCTCACCGGTTGCCCGCTCGATGAAAAAATCTCCGAGATGCACCTCTTGAAGAAAGAGGGTCACACACTCGCCGCGCTTGCGATGATCACGCTCGACAATCCGATGTGCGCCGCGACCGGCCATCGCATCTGCAACGATTGCATGAAGGGCTGCATTTATCAGAAGCAGGAGCCGGTCAACATCCCGCAGGCCGAGACCAGCGTGTTGACCGACGTGCTCGCGCTGCCGTGGGGTGTCGAGATCTACGATCTGTTGATCCGCTGGAATCCGCTGCGCGCGCGCCAATGGCTGCCGAAACCTTATAACGGTCTCAAGATATTGGTCGTCGGCTTGGGGCCCGCCGGTTTCACGCTCGCGCATCATCTATTGATGGAAGGCTTCGCCGTCGTAGGTGTCGAGGGACTCAAAATCGAACCCTTACCGGAAGAATACGTGCGCCTGCCGGTGCGCGACTACACGGCGCTCAAGGAGAACCTCGACGAGCGTCTCATGGCCGGCTTCGGCGGCGTCGCCGAATACGGCATCACGAATCGTTGGGACAAAAATTTTCTGAAGCTCATTTATCTCTCGCTCGCGCGCCGCCCGCACTTTCAAGTGTTCGGCGGCGTGCGCTTCGGCGGCACCGTCACGGTGGAGGACGCCTGGCGGCTTGGCTTCGATCATCTTGCCATCGCAGTCGGCGCCGGACTGCCGCAAGCGCTGCCCGTGCCGGGCAGCCTCGCACCCGGCATGCGCCAAGCGAACGATTTTTTGATGGCGTTGCAGCTGACCGGCGCCGCCAAGCATTCGAGCCTCGCCAATCTGCAAATTCGCCTGCCCGCGGTCGTCATCGGCGGCGGGCTGACCGGCATCGACACCGCGACCGAGCTGCAAGCGTATTACATCGTGCAGGTCGAGAAGACGCTCGATCGCTACGAGAAGCTCGCTACCGCGTTCGGCGAGACGACCGTGCGCGCGCGACTCGATGAGGAGTCGCGCGCGATTCTCGATGAGTATCTCGCGCACGGACGCGCCGCGCGCACCGAGCGCGAGCGCGAGCGCGCGAGCGGCGAAGTTCCCGACTTCCTTCCGCTCCTGCGCGCGTGGGGCGGCGTCACCATCGCGTATCGACGCGCCATGAGCGAGTCGCCCGCGTACACGCGCAACCACGAGGAAATCATCAAGGCGTTCGAGGAAGGCATTTACTACGCCGACGGGCTCGATCCCAAGGACACGCAACTCGACAAATACGGTTACGTCGAAGCCATGACGTTTCGCAAACAGGCGCGCGGTGCCGATGGCAAGTGGCGCGCTACCGGCGAAGAAGTCGTATTGCCCGCCCGCTCGATTCTCGTTGCGACCGGCGCGCGGCCCAACGTCGCCTACGAGTTCGAGCACAAAGGCCACTTCGTGAAGGAGTCCGGACACTATCAAACGTACGAGCGCCACAACGGCGCCAACGAGCCGGTGCGAGTGCCCGCGCACAACAAAGTGCCGGAGTTCGGCCCGTTCACGTCTTACCGGCACGACGACAAACGCGTCAGCTTCCTCGGCGATACGCATCCGGTGTTTCATGGCAGCGTCGTCGGCGCGATCGCCTCCGGCATGCGCACGTACCCGAAGATCGTCGAGACGTTCGGCGCGCGCGCCACGCAGCGCGGGGACGAAAAAGAATATGACGCCTTCCACGAACGCATGGACGCGCTCTTGAGCGCCGTCGTGCAGAAGGTCCGGCGACTCGCGCCCGACGTCGTCGAGCTGCGTATTCGCGCGCCGATGGCGGCGCAAAAATTCCGGCCCGGGCAATTCTTCCGGTTGCAGAATTACGAAACGCTCGCGCCGGCGATCGGCGGCACGCGTCTGCAAACCGAAGCGCTCGCGCTTTCCGGCGCGCGCGTCGACGCCGATTTCGGCGAGGTGTCCTTGATCGTGGTCGAGCAGGGAGCGAGCGCCAAGCTCTGCGCCACGCTCAAACCCGGCACGCCGGTCACGCTCATGGGCCCGACGGGCGTGCGCATGAAAATTCCCGACGGCGGCGAGACCGTGATGATCGTCGCGGATCGTTTGGGCATCGCGCATCTGCTCGCGACCGGCGCGGCGATGCGCGCGCGCGGCAATCGCGTGCTGTGCTTCGCGCTCTTCAAGCGCGCCGACGCCATGTTCTTGCGCGCCGAGATCGAACAGGCGGCGGATACGATCGTCTGGTGCATCGAAGATGGACCGCCGACAACCCCGCAACGGACATGCGACCGCGCCGCGCGCGGTGGCATCGTCGAGTCGATGCAACAGTACGCTGAGGGCGGTCTCGAAACCTCGGGTATCGAACCGCCGATTCCGCTCAAGCAGGTTGATCGACTGATCATCGTCGGCGGCAGCCGGCTCGTTCGGCGCGTGCGCGACGCAAAGCGCGACGTACTCGCCGCGCATTTCTGCAACACCGAGCACGCGATGGCCTCGGTCAGCACCCCGATGCAATGCATGCTGAAGGGCGTGTGCTCTCAGTGCTTGCAGTGGCAGATCGATCCGCAGACGGGACTGCGCACCAAGGCGGTGTTCGGCTGCTCGTGGCAAGACCAACCGCTCGAGATGGTCGACCTCGACAATCTCGACGAGCGCCTCGGCCAGAACCGATTGCAAGAGACGCTCGCCGATCTGTGGCTCGACTATCTGTCGACACAGCAGCCGCTCGCGCGCGCGTAGCGCATCCGTCCCCCGTTTGTCCGCCCACCGACCGGCGGCCCGCCCTCCCAAGTCATCGGCGAGCGTCTAGACTTCGTTATTATTCGACCGTCTCTCAGGAGAAAAAACCATGGACAAGCTCATCCTCATCACCTTACTCGGCGCTCTCGCCATCAGCGGTTGTGCCTCGAGCTCATCCGGCAGCGCCTACGAGCGCCGCCAGGCGCGCACCGTGCAAGACGTACAATCGGGCGTCGTCGAGAATGTCCGCTCCGTGATGATCGAAGGCACGAAGAGCGGCATCGGCACCGCCGCGGGGGGCGTCGCCGGCACCGTCATCGGCAGAGGCGGCAGCGGTCGCAGCGACCTCGGCCGCGCGGTCGGCGGCATCGCCGGAGCCGTCGTCGGCGGCGTCGCCGGCGCGGCGGCGGAAGAAGGCTTCACGCGGCAGAAGGGCTACGAAATCACCGTGCGTCTCGACGGCGGTCGCCTTATCGCCGTTACCCAAGCGGCGGATGACGAGTTCAAGGTAGGCGACAAGGTGCACATTGTTTCGGGGCAAGGCATAACGCGCGTCGCGCACTATTATTAGTGGATCGCGCTCCCGCGCGATCTCATCGAAGTAATGAACCTACTTGTGGGTGGTTGACTGTGGTTGACCCACAAGTACATTTATTACACTCGACGAGTGTCGCAAAAAAGAACCTGAATGAAAAATGCTCAGGAACAAGTGATTGTTGGACCCTGTGGACAATAAGTTCGCAATACATTATATAAGATCGCAACTTACATTCAGGTTGAGCACTAACTAGTAACTATGATCCTAGCAATCGTATTGGTCTTGTTGGTCGTTGGCTCCGTCCTGTTTCACTTCCTGAGCCCGTGGTATTTCACACCGATCGCCTCCAACTGGGGCACCATCGATGACACCGTATCGATCACGTTCTGGGTCACGGGGTTTGTCTTCGTCGCCGTCAATTTGTTCATGGCTTATTGCGTGCTGCGCTACCGTCACCGGAAGGGAAAGCGTGCGCATTACGAACCCGAAAGCAAGAAGCTGGAGGCGTGGCTGGTCGGATTGACCGCGGTGGGAGTCGCCGCCATGTTGGCCCCCGGCTTATTGGTATGGGCGAAATTCGTCGAGGTCCCGGAAGGCACGGCGGTGTTTGAAGTCGTGGGCAAACAGTGGCACTGGAGCTTTCGCTTCCCCGGGCGGGACGGCGTGTTGGGCACGGTCGATGCCCGCTACGTCAGCGATAAGAACCCGTTTGGCATGAATCCAGACGATCCCAACGGACAAGACGACGTTTTGATATCAAGTCCGGAGTTACATCTCCCCATCGGCAAACCGGTCAAGGCGTTGCTCCGCTCGGTAGACGTCCTGCACGACTATACGGTGCCCCAGTTCCGGGTAAAGATGGATCTGGTGCCCGGCCTGGTCACCTACGTTTGGTTCATCCCCACCCGGGTCGGGAAATTCGACCTGCTCTGCGAAGAATTATGCGGCATTGCGCATTTCACCATGCGTGGCAAAGTCATCGTGGAAGAAGAGCCCGCGTTTCAGGAGTGGTTAAGCAGCTATCCGACGTACGCGCAATCCTCAGCTCGCGTAGCCGGCAATGCGGCGGCAGGCAAGCCGCTCTATGCCGTGTGTACTACCTGTCATGGCTCGCAAGCGGAGGGTAATCTTGCACTGAATGCGCCGAAATTGAGCGGGCAAGGAGACTGGTATCTGAAACGGCAATTGAAATATTTCAAGAACGGCGCGCGCGGCACACACGACAACGATGTCTTTGGTAAAATGATGGCACCGATGGCGGCGACGCTGGCAAATGATGCCGCGATCGATAACGTCGTCGCTTATATCAAGACGCTGCCGGATAATCCTGCCCCAGCCACGCTGACGACGAGTACGGCCAACGGTCAAAAGCTTTATGTCACCTGCGGCGCTTGTCACGGCACTGATGGTCGGGGCATACAGGCAACGAATGCGCCCCGGCTGGCGGGTATGAGTGATTGGTATTTGATCACTCAATTGAAAAATTTCAGACACGGTATTCGCGGCGCCCAACCAAAAGACATGTACGGTCCGCAGATGGCATCGATGGCCGCAATTCTGATCGACGATCAGGCAACCAATGACCTCGTTGCCTACATCAATACCTTGCGATGATCGACCCGCTCGATCGCCATACCGTTCATAACTATATTAACGGTGAGACTCGGGACGAATAGAGTATTAATTGAGAATTAGCGAAGAGGAAATATTAATGGCTTACGTTGCGCATGACGAATCGGCTTACGTTCCACCCGCCGAAGTCGAAGAGGTAGAACTCTACCATCCGAAAACTTTCATCGGGAAGTACATCTGGAGCCAAGACGCCAAAGTCATCGCCGTACAGTACTCGATCACCGCGATCGCGGTGGGGTTGGTGGCGTTGGTGTTGTCGGGGATCATGCGGTTGCAATTGGGGTTCCCGCACACGTTTTCCTTTATCGACCCGAGCAACTACCTTCAATTTGTCACCATGCACGGCATGATCATGGTGATCTACCTGCTCACCGCGCTGTTCCTGGGGGGTTTTGGCAACTACCTCATCCCGCTGATGGTCGGCGCGCGCGATATGGTTTTTCCATACGTCAATATGGTGAGTTACTGGGTCTATCTGTTCGCTGTGCTGTTACTGATGGCGAGCTTCTTCGTACCCGGTGGGCCGACGGGCGCCGGCTGGACCCTGTACCCGCCGCAGGCCATCCTCGATGGCACTCCGGGGGCGAATTGGGGAATTATTTTTATGCTGGTTTCCCTGGCTTTCTTCATCATTGGATTCACCATGGGCGGTTTGAACTATGTGGTGACGGTGTTGCAGGGTCGCACGCGAGGAATGACCATGATGCGTTTGCCCTTAACGGTATGGGGCATTTTCATGGCCACGGTCTTGGCGCTGCTGGCGTTTCCCGCCTTGTTCGTCAGCGCCATTATGATGACGCTGGACCACACACTGGGCACGAGTTTCTTTATGCCCGCCCTTATCTCGAAGGGGCAACACCTCGAACACAGCGGCGGGAGCCCGATATTGTTTCAACATCTGTTCTGGTTTTTCGGTCATCCCGAGGTCTACATTGTCGCCTTGCCCGCCTTCGGAATCGTCTCCGACCTGATCAGTGTTAACGCGAGAAAAAATATCTTCGGCTATCGGATGATGGTGTGGGCGATTCTGGTCATCGGCGGCCTCAGTTTCGTGGTGTGGGCGCACCATATGTACGTCAGCGGCATGAACCCGTACTTCGGCTTCTTTTTCGCCACCACCACGCTGATCATCGCCGTCCCCACCGCTCTCAAGGTTTACAACTGGGTGCTGACGTTGTGGCGGGGTGACATTCACCTCACCGTCCCGATGCTGTTTGCCATCGGTTTCGTCTTCACCTTCATCAACGGCGGGTTAACCGGCCTGTTCCTGGGTAACGTGCCCATAGATCTCCCGCTTTCCGACACCATGTTTGTCGTCGCCCACTTCCATATGGTGATGGCCGTGTCGCCGATCCTGGTTGTGTTCGGGGCGATCTACCACTGGTACCCCAAGGTCACCGGGCGAATGCTGAACGACACCATGGGCAAATTTCACTTCTGGGTCACCTTCCTCGGGACCTATGCCATCTATTATCCGATGCATTACTTGGGTATTTTGGGAGTGCCGCGCCGGTACTACGCGATCAGCGGCACGGACTTCATCCCCGAATCGGCGCATTCCCTGAACGCCGGCATCACCATAGCGGCGTTGATCGTGGGCGCCGTGCAACTGGTGTTTTTGTACAACCTGGTCTGGAGTTATTTCAAGGGCAAACCATCGGGCCCTAACCCGTGGAAGGCCACAACGCTGGAGTGGCAAACCCCCGACACCCCGCCGAAGCACGGCAACTTTGGTCCGACGTTGCCGTTAGTCTATCGCTGGGCTTACGACTACAGCGTGCCGGGCGCGGCCCAGGACTTCATACCGCAGAACCAGCCACCGAGTAAGAAGACCGGGGGAACCCGGAAAGCTTAGTCGTGATGATCCCATTATTGGTTTTGGCCGCAATCATGGCCGCCATTGTGTGGTGGCTATTGTGGCAAACGCTGAACACCAAACCCTGGATAGAACAGCGCTCGATCGCTGGCGCTCACGGTGAAGGTGCATTGTCCCTGCCCGCCGTGAAAGTCGGCCTCGGGGTGTTTCTTATTGTTGTGACGTCTCTGTTCGCTCTTTTCATCAGCGCCTATTTCATGCGAATGCACGTGGGCGACTGGAACCCGCTTCCGAAACCGGGGCTGCTTTGGCTCAATACCGGTGTGCTAGTGTTAACCAGCATCGTCATGCAATGGACGCGCGGCGCGGCCAAACGGGAACAGATTGACGGCGTGAGGTTCGGCCTGATTGCCGGGGGCGCCCTCACCGTTGCCTTCCTAGTCGGACAACTCCTGGTATGGCGACAACTGATTGGCTTGGGCTACTTTGCGGCGACCAACCCGGCCAACGCCTTTTTTTACTTATTCACCGCACTGCACGGGCTGCACCTCTTAGGTGGATTGGTAGCCTGGAGCAAGACGACCGCTAAGGTATGGCGCGGCGTGGAGGTACGCGACGTGCGCCTGAGTGTGGAGCTGTGCACGATGTACTGGCACTATCTGCTCCTGGTTTGGCTGGTTTTGTTCGGTCTGCTGTTGTCCACATAGAGGGGATCAAAGTACATGACGCAACCTGTGCTGACACGTACGGGACAATCCGTCCCGCTGCCTGAAGGCGTGCAAGGCATCGTCGCCGACTGGTCCTCGGACCAGCGGGCGTTTAAGAAGGTCCCCTGGGGCAAGGCCATGATGTGGATCTTCCTCCTCAGCGACACCTTCATCTTCAGCAGTTTTTTGATCTCGTACATGACGGTGCGCATGTCCACCACCGAGCCGTGGCCCAACCCCAGCGAAGTTTTCGCGTTGACGCTCTTCGGCAAGAAAATTCCGCTGATCCTGATCGCCATCATGACCTTCGTCTTGATCAGCAGCAGCGGGACGATGGCCATGGCCGTCAACTTCGGTTATCGAAAGGATCGCCGCAAAACCTTTGTCTTGTTACTGATCACCGCGGCATTGGGTGCCACCTTCGTCGGGATGCAGGCTTTTGAGTGGACCAAGCTGATCGTCGATGAAGGGATACGTCCCTGGGGCAACCCCCTGGGCGCGGCCCAGTTTGGCTCGACCTTTTTCATGATCACCGGTTTCCATGGCACGCACGTGTCGATCGGCGTGATTTTCCTGATCATCGTGGCGATAAAGGTTTTGCGGGGAGATTTGGATCACGAGCGGCCGGGCTTTTTGACCGGCAGGAAGGGGAAGTACGAGATCGTCGAAATCATGGGTCTGTATTGGCACTTCGTCGATTTGGTGTGGGTATTCATCTTCGCCGTTTTCTATCTTTGGTAGGGGAAATCATGGCACACGCAGAGGGCCAACAACATCCGATTGGCATTTATCTCAAGATCTGGGGATTGCTGTTTGTTCTCAGCACCGCGTCTTATCTGGTCGACTACTTCCACTTCCAGGGTTACCTCCGGTGGACCCTGATCATCGTGTTCATGTTGTTGAAGGCTGGGCTGATCGTTGCCGTCTTCATGCACATGCTCTGGGAGCGGCTGGCCTTGATGTATGCGATTGTCGTCCCAACGTTGTTGTTGCTGGTACTTTTGGGCATCGGGGCGCTGGAAGCGGACTACACTTTCTTTTCGCGCGGCATATTTTTCGGAGCGAAATTATTCTAGTGGACGTAGATCAAGTTCAGGCGAGTTCACCTATATTTAAGGGTCTTCGTGAAATCGTGTGGGTGATTTTCGATCATTTTAGAGCACCGGCAACATGCATGTCAGTATCTTGAGCCGCAGGTATTCCTCGTCGCGCAGACCGTATGCACGACGCTGCAGGACGCGGATCTTGTTGTTGAGCCCTTCGACGAAGCCGAGCGAGACCTTG
>JBGPKL010000036.1:0-40232 GCA_041485885.1 Sulfurifustaceae bacterium | reverse complement strand
GCTCAACAACAAGATCCGCGTCCTGCAGCGTCGTGCATACGGTCTGCGCGACGAGGAATACCTGCGGCTCAAGATACTGACATGCATGTTGCCGGTGCTCTAAAATGATCGAAATCACCCACACGATTTCACGAAGACCCTAAATAGAAATAGGGGCGCTACGGAAGTACCGCGTTGCCTTGTCGATGGTTGTTCAACTCGGTGTTCGCACGAATCGATACACTCCATCCGCGTCGCTTACGCGCTGTAATTGCTTCGCATACATTAAGTAGTGCAGATGCGCGATGGCTTCCCCCATCGCGAATCCGAGTTGATGCGAGTCGAGCTCGCGCTTGAACAACCGGCCGAGCAGAGCGGCCGCGGTTTGCGGTTCACCAGAGGCATCGACGACCAATGCAAAACGTTCGTCGTGATGCTGCACCAGGTCCACTATCCTTTCGTGCATCCCATAGAACACCAACCCGTGCGACGGAAGCACGAGCGTGTCGTGAGGCAGGGCGGTAAATTGTTTGAGACTGTCGAGGAATAGCCCAAGCGGATTACCTTCCGGGTCGAGTGAGGTCACGCTCACGTTGGTGCTGATTTTGGGAAGCACCATGTCACCGGCGATCATCAGCTCCAGCGCTTCGCAGTAAAGCGAGGCGTGTTCCGGCGAATGGCCGCGACCGATGAGGACGCGCCAGGCGCGACCGTCGATCATGATCGACTCGTCGCCGAAGATGCGCCGCAACGTTGCGGGAAGAGCGGGGACGGCGCCGCGAAAAGACCCTCGGCGCTGTGAAATGCTTGCGAGTCTTGCATCGTCGAGACCGTGTCGGCGTAGCAGCTCCAACTGATGATCCGGCGTCGTCCCGCCGAGCGTCGCCCAGAGCATGTGTGCGCACGCGAATTCCGTCAGCGTCATCCACACATCGACACTGAAGCGCTCGGCGAGCCACGCGGCGAGGCCGATATGATCGGGATGGAGATGCGTCACGATGACGCGGGTTACCGGCCGCCCGTCGAGGTGGTCGGCGAAGATCTGCTCCCAAAGTTGCTTGGTGGCATCGCTGCCGAAGCCCGAATCGACTATCGTCCAGCCGGCACCGTCGCGCAGCAGCCAGAGGTTGATGTGATCGAGGACGAACGGGAGCGGCATCCGCAGCCAGTAAACTCCGTCGGCGACTTCAAGCAGCTTCCCGGGCGCGGGAAGCCCGGGCAGCGGGTATTCAAGGCGTGCGGAAATGACGACTCTCCTTTGTTATGGCCCGCCGAGGGGCTTTTGGGTGCCGGAGCGTTCGGGCCCAGAATGCGCCGGATTGTAGCGCATCGAGCCTTGCTCGGAGTCCAAACGACGTCTCGGAGTCCTCGAGGGGTGCCGCGGATCGGCCGCACAGGTGCGACCCTGCGCTCTCTTTGGGCTTATAAGCAATAGACGCGCCAACCCGGGTTCCGCGGGGTGGAAGAGGTGCGGAAACGGGTTGTCCTGCCAACAAGTTGACGCTGACGCTTCATCTGCTATTTAACCTATAAGTCTCCGACGACGATTTTTTTGCCTTCGCCGACTTGCCCGCCGCTCGAAATCATCATACCGGGCAAGGTAGAGCGCGAGGGCGTTAGTCATTTGTCATCGCGCGTCCGCGTAGAAAGGGAGAGCTCGCGGAAGAATCGGAAAGCGCGTGCGTCGGCCAACCATTCTATTCGGAGGAACAATCGTGAGACGCGCGTCGAATCTTACCAGCACTATCGCACTTGCCTTCGCCGTTATCGCGTCAGCATCCGCAGCGTCGGTACTCGCCGCGGAAAAGGCGAAAGAACAATATTTTCCGATTTTAACTTTCAAGACCGGTCCTGCCGCGCCCCTGGGCATCTCGACCTTCTACGGTTATGTCGATTATTGGGAAATGCTCAACAAGCGCGACGGCGGTGTGAATGGTATCAAGCTCACGTGGGGCGAGTGCGAGACCGAGCGCAAAATCGACAAGGGCCTCGAGTGCTACGAAAAAATGAAAGGCTTAGGTCCGACCGGCGCTACTGCTATGAGCCCCGGCGTCACCGATCTCACGTATGCGCTGCTCAAGCGCGCGACGGCGGATAAGATTCCGATCATGACCCAGGGGTACGGACGCACCGACACCGCGGACGGAAGCGTATTCCCTTACGTGTTTCCCATCGGCACGAATTATTGGAGCCAGAGCACCGCCAAGATCAAATATATCGGCATGCGGCTCGGCGGCATGGACAAACTCAAGGGCAAGAAAATCGTGAACCTCTACCACGGCTCCGGTTACGGCAAGGAGACGATGGAGATTCTGGACATTCAGGCGCAGAAGTACGGGTTCAAAGTTATTCACATCGAAGTGCCGTTGCCGGGCACGGAGCAAGACGCGCAGTGGAAGCAAATCGTCGAGATGAAGCCGGACTGGGTGATCCTGCGCGGCATCGGCTCGATGAATCCGGTGGCGCTCAAGACCGCGCATAAATATGGTTGGCCGGCTTCTCGAACGTTGGGCGTTTGGTGGAGCGGTGCCGAGGAGGATGTCATCCCCGCCGGCGACGCGGCGCGTGGTTTCATCACCACGGCGTTTACGTTGCCGGGCCGGGATTTCCCCGTCGTGCGAGACATTCTTAAGTATGTCTATGCCGGCGGAAGTAAGAACGGTTTCGATCCCGCGGGGGTTGGTTCGACGTACTACAATCGGGGCCTTAGCGCTTCCATGCTCATGATCGAAGCGATGCGCGCCGCGCAAGCACACTTCGGCAATCGGTCGTTGACCGGCGAAGAAATGCGCTGGGGTATAGAGAACATGCAACTCACCGATCGACGCATCAACGACGTCGGTGCGTTCGGTTTGCTGCAACCGCTGAAGCTCTCCTGTGCAAATCACGAGGGCGGCGGCGCCGTGCGTTTCCAGCGCTGGAACGGAAAGGAGTGGACGCCGATCACGGGGTGGATCATGAGCGATCAAGAGCTGGTGCGGCCGCTCGTCGAAAAATCGGCGCATGAGTACGCCGCGAAGGAAGGTATCAGACCGCGCGACTGTAAGAAGATAACGGCGGAGGGCGATCCGAATCGGAGATCGTGACTATCGGGTTGTCAGGCCCCCCGACAACCATAGAAGTCGACGGCCGGAGTTGAAGTTCGGCAGGTTTCTGCTATTTGAATATAAGGGAGAGCGACCCCTGGTCGTCCACGTCGTTGCGCCCCTGCGTCGGACTGCTCGCTGCGAGTCGGATCGGTAAGGGGTGGGGTTTCGCTTTATCCACACACTGGTATGACGGCGGGCTGCCAACTGGCGGCCTACTATAATTTGATTGTCTTCAGTTGATTGAATTTTTGATATGACTCGTGCGGTCTCTACAAGCCGTCCTAGTCGAAGGGGCAAATGATGAAGTACCTGCATATCAAGCTTATTGCACTGAGCATCGCGACTATCGGCAGTGCCGTCGCGGGAATTTCCGTTTTTGCGGCAGCACAACCGAAGGAGCAATTTATTCCGATGTTGACGTTCAAGACCGGCGCCGCCGCTTCGCTCGGGCTGCTGACGAACGCCGGCTACGTCGACTACTTTACGATGATCAACAAGCGCGATGGCGGCGTCGGCGGCGTTAAGATCGTCTGGGAAGAATGCGAGACCGCGCGCGACTTGCAGCGCGGGCTCGCGTGCTACGAGAAGCTGAAGAATCATCCGCCGACCGGCGCATCGGTACTGAATCCGATCGCCACCGATCTCGCGTATGCGCTGCTGAAGCGCGTGTCGGTCGATAAGGTGCCGATGATTACCGGGGGCTACGGTCGCACCGACGCCTCCGACGGCAGCGTTTTTCCATACATCTTCCCGTACGGTACGAACTATTGGATGCAGAACACGGCGAAGATAAAATACATCGGCATGCGCCTGGGCGGCATGGATAAGCTCGCCGGCAAAACGATCGTGAATCTCTATCACGGCTCCGGTTTCGGCAAGGAGACGACGGAGCTGCTGAACATGCAGGCGCAGAGGTACGGCTTCAAAGTCGTACACATCGAAGTACCCCTGCCGGGGACGGATCAAGAGGCGCAGTGGAAACAGATCGTCGAGATGAGACCGACGTGGGTCATTCTGCGCGGTATCGGCGTCATGGTGCCGGTCGCGCTGAAGACGGCGCATAAGTACGGCTGGCCGGCGTCGCGCATTCTCGGCGTTACCTGGGCAGGCTCCGAGGACGACGTGATTCCGGCCGGCGACGCCGCCAAGGGTTACATTTCGGCTGCGACCACGCTTGCGGGGCGCGACTTCCCGGTGATCAAAGACATCATCAAGTGGGTCTACAGCAACGGATCCAAAGGCGAGCTCAACGACGACACATCGAGGATCGGAACGACGAACTACAACCGCGGCGTGTCGGGCGCGATCACAATGCTTGAGGCGATCCGAACGGCGCAATTTCGTTTCGGCAAGCGTCCATTGACCGGCGAAGAATTTCGCTGGGGCATGGAGCACATGCAGTTGAACGATCGCCGTATCGCGGAGATCGGCTCGTTTGGGTTATCGCAGCCGCTCAAGTTCAGCTGCACCAATCACGAGGGTGGCGGCACGGCCCGGTTCCAACGGTGGAACGGCAAGGAGTGGACGGCGGTCACGGGCTGGATCGAAGGCGATACGGCCATGGTCCGGCCGCTGATTGAGAAGTCGGCCGCTGAATATGCGCAGAAGGAAGGCATCGTGCCGCGCAACTGCGCGAAGGAAGACGCGCAGCGTTTCGCTTCGAACGCTTCCTAGTCTCGATTAACACGCGAACGCGAGGAGAGGTTAACTCTCCTCGCGTTTTTTGTAGGACCACTCTCCGCCAAAGACCGTATTTCCCGTTTCCCCCGCCCTAGTTTCGCCAAGGCGGTTCAGCTTCCCTTGGGTTCTGCTATTCGGAATCGCTCGCGCAAAATTGGGTGGCCAGACGAAATCACGTTAAACTAACGACGTTTTGAAGTTTCTTTAGGGTACGTTCGTGCCGAATTTCGGAGATAAAGCGCTATGACCCGCGAGGCGATGGAGTTCGATGTCGTCGTGGTTGGCGGTGGTCCCGCCGGTCTAGCGGCGGCTATTCGCCTAAAGCAAATCGCGAGCGAAAAAGGGCAGGAGATTTCCGTCTGTCTGATCGAAAAAGGATCGGAAATCGGTGCTCACATACTGTCCGGCGCAGTCATGGATCCGCGCGCGTTGACCGAACTTTTACCCGACTGGAAAAAGCAGGGTGCGCCGCTCAACACGCCGGTCGTGGAAGATCGGTTCCTGTTTCTCACCAAGCAAAAGAGTTTCCAATTCCCGAATTTGGTGTTGCCTGCGGTGTTCCGCAATCACGGTAACTACGTCGTCAGTCTCGGCAACGTCTGCCGATGGATGGGTCAGCAGGCGGAAGCGCTGGGAGTGGAGCTATACCCGGGGTTCGCCGGCCAGGATGTGCTCTACGACGACACCGGCGCGGTAAAAGGCGTAGTCACCAGCGACATGGGCATCGGTAAGGATGGTAAGCCCACGAGCGCATATCAGCCGGGTGTGGAGCTGCATGCGAAGTACACGTTGTTCGCGGAAGGTTGCCGCGGTCACCTCGGCCGGCGCTTGGAGAGTCGATTCAAATTACACGAAGGCGTCGACCCGCAAGTTTATGGGATCGGTGTCAAGGAGTTGTGGGAAATTTCTCCGGAGAAACATCGGCCGGGTTTGGTGATCCATTCCGCGGGTTGGCCGCTGTCGAGCGATACCTATGGCGGCGCGTTCCTGTACCACTTCGAAAATAATATGGTGGAGATCGGCCTGATAGTCGGTCTCGGTTATAGCAACCCGTATCTGTCCCCCTTCGAAGAATTCCAGCGCTACAAAACGCATCCCGAGATCCGAAAATTCCTGGAAGGCGGCCGGCGGGTCGGATACGGCGCCCGCGCCATTACCGCGGGAGGCCTGCAGGCGCTGCCGACCGTTGTGTTTCCCGGCGGCTGTCTGCTCGGCGACAACGCGGGGTTCCTCAACGGCGCGCGCATCAAAGGCTCCCATGCCGCCATCAAGTCGGGCATGCTGGCGGCCGAGGCGGTGGCGGACGCGTTGGCGCACGGGCGTCGCGGCGACCGGCTCGAGGCGTATCCGGAAAGCTTTCGCAAGAGCTGGCTCTACGACGAGCTTTATCGCGCGCGCAACTTCAAGCCATGGATGAGCCGGAACCTGTGGCTCGGCACGCTGATGTTCGGCATCGATCAATTGATCTTTCGCGGTAGGGCACCGTGGACGCTTCATCTGAAGGCGGATCACACGAAGTTGAAGAAAGCGTCTGAGTGCGAACCTATTAAGTATCCGAAGCCCGACGGCGTGCTGACGTTCGATCGGTTGTCCTCGGTGTTTCTTTCGAATACCAATCACGAGGAGAACCAGCCCTCGCACTTGACGCTGAAGGATCCGAGCGTTGCGATTCGGGTGAACCTGGAACTTTACGACGCGCCGGAGACCCGTTATTGTCCGGCCGGCGTGTACGAGATCGTGCGCGACACCGACGGAAAAAATCCGCGGCTGCAGATCAATGCGCAGAACTGCGTGCACTGTAAGACCTGCGATATCAAAGACCCCACGCAGAATATTGTTTGGGTCGCTCCGCAGGGCGGGGAGGGGCCGGTGTACGTCAATATGTGATGTTCAAAAACCAACGAAGCGGAGTGGCGTGTGAAGATATTAGTGGCGGTCAAGCGAGTGGTGGATTTCAACGTAAAGGTGCGCGTGAAGTCCGACGGCACCGGCGTCGAGACGGCGAATCTCAAGATGTCGATGAATCCGTTCGATGAGATCGCCGTGGAAGAAGCGGTGAAGCTGAAGGAGGCGGGGAGCGCGACCGAAGTGATCGCCGTCTCGATGGGGCCGAGCGCGTGTCAGGAGACATTGCGATCCGCGATGGCGATGGGCGCCGACCGGGCAATCCTGGTGCAGACGGATGCGGAGCTCCAGCCGCTTGCCGTGGCGAAGCTGCTGCATGCGATCGTCAAGAAGGAGAATCCGCAGCTCGTCATTCTCGGCAAACAAGCGATCGACGACGATTCGAACCAAACCGGCCAGATGCTCGCGGCGCTGGCCGGCCTTCCACAAGGCACGTTCGCCTCTAAGGTTAAGCTGTCCTCCGGCGGCGTCGAAGTCACGCGCGAGGTCGACGGTGGGCTCGAGACCGTGGCATTGAAGCTTCCCGCGATCATTACCGCTGACCTGCGGCTCAATACGCCGCGCTACGTGACGCTTCCCAACATCATGAAGGCGAAAAAGAAGCCGATGGAAACGATCACTCCGGAGGCGCTCGGCGTGAACGCCGCACCGCGCCTGAAGACGATCAAAGTGCAGGAGCCGGCCAAGCGCAAAGCCGGCGCGAAAGTGGCGGACGTAAAAGAACTAGTTGCGAAGCTGCGCAGCGAAGCGAAGGTGATCTGATATGGCAGCGCTCGTCATTGCCGAACATGACAACCAGCAGCTGCGATCGAGCACGCTGAACACCGTTAGCGCCGCGTCGAAATTGGGAGAGGTGCACGTGCTCGTCGCTGGATATCAGTGCGGTCAGGTCGCCGACAAGGCGAAGCAAATCGCGGGAGTGGCGAAGGTGCGAGTGACGGACGCCACGCAATATAAGGACGGGCTCGCCGAAAATTTGGCTCCGTTGGTCGTCGCGATCGCCAAGGAATACAGCCATATTCTCGCGCCCGCGACTACGTTCGGCAAAAATATTTTGCCGCGCGTGGCGGCATTGCTGGATGTCGCGCAGATATCCGACATTGTCGCGATCGAGAGCCCCGACACTTTCGTGCGGCCGATCTATGCCGGTAACGCGTTCGCGACCGTTCAATCCGGCGATCCGATCAAGGTCATTACCGTTCGCACTACCGGGTTCGATGCGGCGCCGGCAAGCGGCGGCTCGGCTACCGTGGAAGCGCTGACACCGGTCGCGGACGCGGGTCTTTCGAAATTGCTCGGGCAAGAACTGACCAAGAGCGAGCGACCGGAGCTCACGTCCGCAAAAATCGTCGTCTCCGGCGGACGCGGCGTGGGGAGTGCCGACAACTTTAAAATCGTCGGCCAACTGGCGGACAAAATGGGCGCCGCGCTCGGCGCCTCGCGCGCCGCGGTTGACGCGGGTTTCGCGCCGAACGATTACCAGGTCGGCCAGACCGGCAAGATCGTCGCGCCGGATCTTTATATCGCGGTCGGCATCTCCGGCGCGATCCAGCATTTGGCGGGAATGAAGGACAGTCGCGTGATCGTGGCGATCAATAAGGATGCCGACGCGCCGATCTTTCAAGTCGCGGATTACGGTTTGGTCGGGGATCTGTTCCAGGTAATTCCAGAGCTGATGGCCGAGCTCGACAAGCGATAGACCAGCCGCCGATCCGCCCGGCGACGGAGCCGGTCAAAGCATTCGCGGTTTTTGCATAGGGAGATGTGATTCATGGCAATGCGGATAATGGGATTTGCCGGCAGTCTTCGTCAAGGTTCCTACAACCGCGCCGCTCTGCGCGCGGCGATGGAGTTGCTGCCCGCGGGCGTCGAGATGGATGCGTTCGACCTCGCGCCAATTCCGATTTATAACGAGGACATCCGCGCGCGCGGATTTCCCGAACCGGTGGCCGATTTTCGCGACCGCATCGCGCGCGCCGACGCGCTTCTCATCGTCACGCCGGAATACAACTACTCGACGTCAGGCGTGCTGAAAAACGCCATCGACTGGGCATCGCGTCCGCCTGATCAGCCTTTCAATAACAAACCTATCGCGATCATGGGCGCATCGCCCGGTGCGCTCGGCAGCGCGCGTGCGCAATATCACTTGCGGCAGATGTTCATCTACTTGAACGCCTATCTGCTGAATCAGCCCGAAGTCATGATCGCGCAGGGCCATCAAAAGTTTGACGAGCAGGGAAAACTGAAGGACGCGGATACGCGCGAGCGCATTCGCGCGCTGCTGCAAGCGTTGATGGAGTGGACGATGAAGTTGCGGACGTCCGCGAGCGTCAAGTAACGAGGACTCCGTCCGCCGACCGGTGTCAGCGATACGAAGCTCTCTCGCGCTCGGGCCCACCAGGCGCGCGGTGTCTCCCTTAGCTCCGCGCAATTCGCCGTTCCAACTCATCCGGCTATTTCCGTAACGCCGACATTTGTGGTGTAGTCTCTCCTTAAGAAACGCTAATCGTTCAGCGCAGGCGTATGGAATTTTTACCGATCTTTATGAACCTCCGCGGCCGGCCCTGCCTATTGGTTGGCGGCGGTGAGGTGGCGGCGCGCAAAGCGCGATTGCTGCTGGAGGCGGGTGCGGCATTGACGGTGATCGCGCCGCAACTCGGACCGACACTCGCGCGACTCGCCGCGGATCGAAAGATCGCCCATCGCGCCGAGCCGTTTTCGGAGAACCAGTTGACCGGCAGCGCTTTGATCTTTGCCGCTACTGACGATCGCAGCGTCAATGAGCGTGTTTACCACGCCGCCTCCGTGCGCGGGATTCCGGTGAATGTCGCCGACCAGCCTAAGCTGTGCACGTTCATCATGCCGTCGATCGTCGATCGCTCGCCCGTCATCGTCGCCGTCTCCACGGGGGGCGCCGCGCCGGTGTTGGCGCGTTTACTGCGCGCGCGGCTCGAGACCCTCATCCCCGTGAGCTACGGGCGGCTCGCGAGCCTTGTCGGCAAATTTCGTGAGCAGGTGAAACGGCATTTCAAGCATCCTGGACAGCGCCGCCGGTTTTGGGAATCGGTGCTCGACGGACCGATCGCCGAACAAGTACATGCCGGCCAGGAGGAAGCTGCGAGTATCGCGCTCGCGCGCGCACTCGAAGCGGCGGATGGTTCGGCGCCGCCGCGCGGCGCGGTGTACTTGGTCGGTGCCGGGCCGGGCGATCCGGACTTGCTGACGTTTCGCGCGCTGCGGCTCATGCAGCAAGCGGACGTCGTCATCCACGACCGACTCGTGTCAGCGGAAATTCTGGCGCTGGTGCGGCGCGAGGCGCAGCTCATCCACGCGGGCAAGGAACGCGCGAACCACACGCTCGCGCAAGAGGACATCAATCAACTGCTGGTGCGTTTGGCGAAAGAGGGAAAGCGCGTCGTTCGTCTCAAGGGCGGCGATCCGTTCATCTTCGGTCGCGGCGGCGAGGAAATCGACACGCTGATGGCGGAAGGAATCCCGTTCGAGGTCGTGCCGGGAATCACCGCCGCCGCCGGTTGCGCGGCGTATGCCGGTATCCCGCTCACGCACCGCGACTATGCGCACTCGGTGCTGTTCGCAACCGGCCACCTCAAGGACGGTACGGTGAATTTGAATTGGACCGCGCTCATGCAGCCGAAGCAGACGCTCGTATTTTACATGGGACTCCTCGGCGTGCGCGCGATCTTTGAAGAGCTCATCGAACGCGGAATGCGCGCGTCGACGCCAGCGGCATTGATTCAGCAGGGCACGACCCCGCATCAGCGCGTGCTGACCGGTACACTGCAGACGCTCCCCGATCTCGTCGAGCGTAGCGAGGTCAAGGCGCCGACTTTGATTATCGTCGGCGATGTCGTCCGCTTGCGTGAAAAGCTGCGTTGGGTCATGCCGGACGAAAAGTGAAAGTCTTCATCGGCAGTTAGCGGGCTGTTGAAACCCAGCCTGTTAATGTGGCACAGCGAACTGCCGCGCGAGGCTCGGACATGCGCCGCGACGCGCGAGTTGAAAAAGTCCGTGGAATGACTTTTTCAACTTCCGGTTAGCGCCGCCTCGCCGCCAAGCGGCTGCAAGACGATAGCGAGCCGATGATTTTGCGGATATCATGCGTCGAAATTATTTCAATGTTCTATGCGCTATCTGCTCTATGCGGTGGGGTTGATCGGGGTGCTGGCGGCGGCTTCGGGCCGGGCGCACGAAGGAGTGCTCGATTCGTACGGGTGCCATCGCAACGTGGCGCACGGATCGTATCATTGCCACAGCGGATTGCTCGCGGACCGTCAATACAAAACACGGGAACAGATGTTGCGCGCCTATAAGGAACGAGAACAAGAGCAACAGCAACGCCTCCGGCGACCGGGGCAAGTATCGTCAGGCGGCTGAGCGACCAATCGTCGAATCTGTTTCGAGTCTCTGCTTTTGAAGTTGATCGTCCGCCGTCTAGGGAACCTCCGATTAAGTTCGTCGTTCCCGTGAAAGCGGGAATCCAGGTTTGAAAGACATCGGCCGGCCGATTCTGGGTGCCAGCTTCGTCGGCGTGACGAAATTTCGACTTGATCAGAGTTTCCTCAGCGCGATTCGGCGACTATCTCTATCTCCCCATCGCGAAGCATGCACAGTAACTTCTCGATGTGACGTTGATCGCTGGTCTCCACGACGCAGGTCGCGGTGCCGTGCTACTTGGCGAATAGCTGCCCTAAATCGGCGAACGCCTTGAACTCCAACGCGTTGCCGCTCGGGTCAAGGAAGAACATCGTCGCTTGTTCTCCCGGCTGCCCCTTGAAGCGGATGTAAGGCTCGATGACGAATTTGACGCCGGCGGCTCGCAGGCGCGCGGCGAGCGACTCCCAATCGCCCATGCTCAGCACCACGCCGAAATGGGGGACGGGAACGTCATGCGCGTCGACCGGATTATGTATCTTGGTTCGCGCGTCATCCGGTGCGAGGTGCGCGACGATCTGATGACCGTAGAGATCGAAGTCTACCCACGCCTCACTCGACCGGCCCTCCGGGCAGCCCAAGAGGTCTCCATAAAAATGGCGCGCGGCGGCGAGATCATGAACCGGAAACGCCAGATGAAACGGGCGCTGCATTCAGGACTCTTTTTTCTTCATGTCGAGTGCCGCGGAATTAATGCAGTAACGCAACCCTGTCGGCTCCGGTCCGTCGTCGAACAGGTGGCCCAAATGCGCCTCGCATTGGCTGCAATGCACTTCGGTGCGGCGCATGTAGAGGCTATCGTCCTCTTCTGCGCCAACATTCTCCGCTCCGGCCGGCGCGTAGAAACTCGGCCAGCCGGTGCCGGAATCGAATTTCGTATCGGAGCTGAAGAGCTCGGCACCGCAGCAGACGCAAAGGTACATGCCCGTGTCGTGGCAATCCCAGTATTTTCCCGTGAAAGCGGGCTCGGTACCCTTCTTGCGCGTCACGCGATATTGTTCGGGCGTGAGCTCGCGCCGCCACTCCTCGTCGGGCTTGGTGATTTTCGATGTAGGGGGGGCAGCTTTGGTCTGGCTCATGGTCGCTTCTCGGTTGGATAGTTTAGCGAATTGTTTCGACAGGGCTAAAACCCGTTCGTTGCTGAACGCTTAGTCGTCATGGTGCACGACACATTACACCGCAATCGCGCCGCACAATGAAGCTTGCCAATAATATTCGTGTAGAATTGCCTGAAATCAAAGCGTGAATGCTAACCACGTGGAAGATCTCAACCCGTTGTACCAGAAACTGAAGGACCTCCGGCAACGTGCGGAGGTCCTCCGGGGGTATCTTTGACCTGCCGGGCAAGCAGCATCGCCTAGCGGAGGTACGGGCCGAGCTCGAACGCCCCGACATATGGAACGACCGAACGCTCGCGCAGTCTCTGGGGCGTGAGCGAGCGCAGTTGGAACGCGAGGTCGACACCCTCGAGCGGCTCGGCAATGATCTGACCGTCGCGCAGGAACTGCTCGGTCTGGCGAGCGCCGAGGGCGACGTCGAAACCGCGACGTCGGTGGCCAAGGACGTCGAGCGGATCGAACGGCGGCTTGGCGAGCTCGAGTTCGCGCGCATGTTCTCCGGCGAAATGGACGCGAATAACGCGTTCATGGACGTCCAATCCGGCTCGGGAGGAACCGAGGCGCAGGACTGGGCGAATATGCTACTGCGCATGTACCTCATGTGGGGCGAGCGGCGCGGATTTAAGACCGAGATCCTGGAAATTTCCGAGGGCGAAGTGGCTGGCATCAAGAGCGCCACGGTTCGCTTCAGCGGCCCGTATGCGTACGGTTGGCTGCGCACCGAGTCGGGGGTCCATCGCCTAGTGCGCAAGTCGCCGTTCGACGCGGGCAATCGACGGCACACGTCGTTTGCCTCGGTGTTCATCTATCCCGAGGTCGACGAAAGCGTAGATATCGACGTTAACCCCGCGGATCTACGCGTAGATACTTATCGCGCCAGCGGAGCGGGGGGGCAGCACGTCAATCGGACCGACTCGGCCGTGCGCATCACCCATGTGCCGACCGGCATGGTGGTTCAATGCCAAAGCGATCGCTCGCAGCACCGTAACCGGGCGGAAGCGATGAAAATGCTGAAAGCGCGGCTGTACGAGCTGGAGATGCAGAAGCGCAACGTCGAGAAGGAAAAAATCGAGGCGAGCAAGAGCGACATCGAATGGGGCCACCAGATCCGCTCGTATGTCCTGGATCAATCGCGCGTCAAGGACTTGCGCACCGGTGTGGAGACCGGCAACCCCGACGCCGTGTTGAACGGCCATCTCGATGATTTCATCGAAGCAAGCTTGAAAAGCGGCCTCGATAATGTAAGAACACCGAAATAAGTAAACCGCAGATAAACGCAGATGAACGCGGATGAAACAAAAGCCTTTTTATTTATCTGCGTTCATCTGCGTTCATCTGCGGTTTCCCAGTCATAGAATTTATAACGTCATGGAAAGTTCCGGCAACGACGACCTCAACGAACAGATCGCTCAACGCCGCGCGAAACTGGCGGAGCTGCGCCGGCAAGGCAACGCGTTCCCGAACGACTTTCGGCGCAATGTCGTCGCCGGTGAGTTGCACGCCGAGTACGGCAATAAAGACGCCGCTTCGCTCGAAGCCGTCCCGGTGCGGGTTAAAGTCGCCGGGCGTCTGATGACGCGACGAATCATGGGGAAAGCGAGTTTTTGCCATCTCCAGGATATGTCCGGCCAGATCCAGCTTTACCTCCAACGCGATACGCTGGGTGAAACCTACGAGGCGTTCAAGAAGTGGGATATCGGCGACATCCTCGGCGCCGAGGGCGTGCTGTTCAAGACGAAGACCGGCGAATTGTCGGTGAAAGCCGATTCGGTACAGTTGCTCACCAAGGCCGTGCGCCCGCTGCCCGACAAGTTCCATGGCCTGGTCGATCAAGAGGCGCGCTATCGGCAGCGTTACCTCGATTTGATAATGAACGAGCCCGCGCGCCACACGTTTCGAACGCGCATCGCCATCATTAACTACCTGCGCCGATTCCTGAACGAGCGGGGCTTTCTCGAAGTCGAAACGCCGATGATGCAAGCGATCCCGGGCGGTGCCACCGCGCGGCCCTTTACGACACATCATCACACGCTCGATATGCAGCTCTTTTTGCGCGTTGCGCCCGAGCTTTATCTCAAGCGATTGGTGGTCGGCGGCTTCGAGAAGGTGTACGAGATCAACCGCAACTTCCGCAACGAAGGCCTCTCGACGCGGCACAACCCCGAGTTCACGATGCTCGAGTTCTACCAGGCCTACGCGGATTACCAGGACCTGATGAATATGACCGAGGAAATGTTGCGCGGATTGGGGCGCGACGTGCTGCGGAGCATGAATATCACGTATCAGGGAGAGACGTACGACCTCGCCGCGCCGTTTCGGCGCTTGGCACTTAAAGAAGCGGTATTGCAATTCAATCCCAAGCTATCGCCGCAGGCCATCGAGTCGCTGCCAGCGATCGCAAGCTACGCGCGCGAGCTGGGCATCGAGACGAAACCGTCGTACGGCGTCGGCAAGATTCAATACGCGTTGTTCGAAAAGACCGTCGAAGCGCAGCTAAAGGCGCCCACCTTCGTTACCGCGTTTCCGACTGAAGTCTCGCCGCTCGCGCGCCGAAACGATCGAGATCCAACGATCACCGATCGCTTCGAGCTTTTCATCGCCGGCCGCGAGATCGCGAACGGATTCTCCGAGTTGAACGACGCCGACGACCAAGCCGAGCGGTTTCGCAAACAGGCGCAGGAGAAGGAGGCGGGCGACGAAGAAGCGATGCATTTCGACGCCGACTACATCCGCGCGCTCGAACACGGCATGCCACCGACGGCGGGCGAGGGGATCGGCATCGACCGTCTGGTAATGTTGTTGACCGACTCGCCGTCGATACGCGATGTGCTTTTGTTTCCGCACATGCGTCCGGAAGCAAACGACTGAAACCGCAGATGAACGCAGATAAACGCAGATAAAGGGAAAGCGGTTTCGAGGTTTTCCTTCGGTTCATCTGCGTTTATCTGCGGTTCCAAATCACTATGGCGATCGATGACAGGCCTCCCGCGATATGCCTCATGGGTCCGACCGCCTCGGGCAAGACCGCGATCGCGCTTGCGCTGCACGAGGCGCTGCCGGTTGAAATCGTCAGCGTCGATGCGTCGCAGGTTTATCGTGGAATGGATATCGGCACGGCGAAGCCAACGCGGGAGGAACAAGCGCGAGCGCCGCACCGGTTGATCGACATACGCGATCCGGCGGAGACTTACTCGGTTGCGCAGTTCCGCGTAGAGGCGCTGCGCGAAATGCGCGACATCACCGCGTCGGGAAGGATACCGCTCCTCGTCGGTGGCGCCATGTTTTATTTCAACGCGCTCGAGTACGGTCTCTCGGCGCTGCCGTCGGCGGACAAAAAAGTGCGCGAACGCTTGGCCGCGGAAGCGCAGACGCTTGGATGGCCGGCGCTGCACGCGCGCCTCGCGCAGATCGATCCGCGGACCGCGCAGCGCCTGGACCCCAACGACGCACAACGTATCCAGCGTGCGCTGGAAATCAACATTCTCACCGGCCGAGCCCCCAGCGAAGCGGCTCGCGGCACCGCTCGCGCACCGGCTGAATACCGCTTTCATAAGATAGCGTTATGGCCCGGTGATCGCGCGGTTTTGCACCACCGCATAGCGTCGCGGTTTCAGCGCATGCTGGAACACGGACTAGTCGCCGAGGTCGAAGCGTTGTATAAGCGCGGGGATCTCGACCCGGGCTTGCCCTCGACGCGGACGGTAGGATACCGGCAGGTGTGGTCTTACTTGACGAACCGGGCCAATTATAATGAAATGGTCGAGCGATCCGTTGCCGCGACGCGTCAATTGGCGAAGCGCCAGCTGACGTGGCTGCGGCAATATCCCGATGTCCAGCGGGTGGAATGCAGTGGCGAAGTGCCGTTGGCGGAAGTAACCGATCTCGTTCGGCGCATCACGATCGATAGGGAAGTCTCGCTATAATTTTTACGAGTGGACCGGAAACGGTCCGAACAATTAGAAGCCCCCGGGGCGACGATAAAAAACAGGAGCACTGTCATGAGCCAACAAAAAGGGCAAGCGCTGCAGGACCCTTTTCTTAATACGTTACGCAAGGAGCATGTTCCGGTATCGATCTTCTTGGTGAACGGAATCAAACTGCAGGGACAGATCGAATCGTTCGATCAATTTGTGGTTCTGCTGAAGAACTCGGTCAGCCAGATGATTTACAAGCACGCGATTTCCACGGTGGTCCCGAACCGCCCGGTGAAATTCCAGTTCGACGGTCTTGAAGCCTCCGACGACAAAGGACCACACGAATAATCCTTCTTCCACCGCGACGTCCCGATCGCGCCGGCCGCGCGAGCGGGCGTTGCTGGTGCACGTGCGCTTTCCGGGGCACGCCGACGAGTGCGAGGTCGAGGAGCTGTGTCAGCTCGCGGTGTCGGCCGGAGCGGAAGTCTGCGGTACCGTGCTCGGCACGCGCGACCGGCCGGATAGCGCAACCTTCGTCGGCAAAGGCAAGGCGCAGGAAATACAGGAAGCGGTCGCGCGCGAGCGCGCCGATCTGGTCGTGGTCAATCACGTGCTTTCGCCGGCGCAAGAGCGCAACCTTGAAAAAGTAATCGGTTGTCGCGTGCTCGATCGCACCGGCTTGATCCTCGACATCTTCGCGCAGCGCGCGCGCTCGCACGAAGGTAAATTGCAAGTGGAGCTCGCGCAACTCGAGCGCCTGGCGAGCCGCTTGGTGCGCGGGTGGACGCACTTGGAGCGGCAGAAGGGCGGCATCGGCCTGCGCGGTCCGGGCGAGACGCAGCTCGAAGTGGACCGGCGCTTGATCCGCGATCGCATCAAACGGCTCAACCAGCGTCTCGATCGAGTGGCCGTGCAACGACGCGGCCGCCGACGCGCGCGACACAAGGTGCCGATCCCGACGGTATCGATGGTCGGCTACACCAACGCCGGCAAGTCATCGCTGTTCAACCGACTCACCGGCGCCGGCGTGTACGCCGCCGATCAATTGTTCGCCACGCTCGATCCGACCATGCGGCGCGTTGAGCTGGCCGGCAACACGCCGATCATTCTCGCCGACACGGTCGGTTTCATTAACGCGCTGCCGCACTCGCTGGTCGAGGCGTTCAAGTCCACGCTGGAAGAGGTCGCGCAAGCGGATCTGCTGTTGCACGTCATCGACAGCCACGACCCGGAGAGCCGCGACCACGTCGAGCAAGTGAATCTGGTGCTGCGCGAGATCGAGGCGGATTCCGTGCCGCAGATTCTGGTGTACAACAAGATCGATCTGACCGAGCAGTCCGCGCGCGTCGAGCGAGACGCGACCGCGCGCGTGAGTAAAGTCTGGGTGTCCGCGGAAACCGGCGCGGGAGTCGATCTACTCGCCGATGCACTTGCCGAGCACTACCGCCATCGCCGTCGCGCTGTGACGCTGGAATTGCCGCCGGCCGCGGGACGGCTGCACGCCGCCATCTACGAGCGTTTCGACGTTGCGCGTGAAACGCCGCTCGACACCGGCGGGTGGCTGCTCGAGTTGGCGCTCGATCCGGCGCAGATCGCCTGGCTCAAGCGACAAGACGATTTTCGCGCCGAGTATTTCGCTGCCGGCTTGCCCACTCTCCTTGCCCCCACCGGCAGCCTCCCGTAGCCGGCAGTGCGTTCGAGTGAGCGACCGCCATTTCTCGAACACGACAGTGTTTAAAAAAACGGAGCAATCCGCAGACATGCGCCGCGGTGCGGCGAGATGAAAAATCCAGGATGGACTTTTTCATCAACCTGCTAGAATGTGGCCCGGTGAATAAAGTCGCGCGAAGCGCGCGCGGCTCGCCTCCCTCTCCCCTTGCGGGAGGTGAGGCGGGAACAAAATGAGGGTGAGGGGCAATCGCGTTTGCCCCGACCGTACTTAACCGAAGCCCAGTTCTAGGAGAACAACACTTCGTGGCTTGGAACGTGCCGGGCGGCAACGGCGATAAAGAGAAAGATCCCTGGTCGCAGCGGAAGAAAGTTGGGTCGGGCTCCGGTTGGGATCTCGATCAAGTGCTGCGCAATCTGCAAAAGAAACTCACCGGAATTTTCGGACGCCGGCGCTCGGGCGGGCCCCGCTTCGGCATCGGACTGGTAGTGATCGTCGCGGGGGCTTTGTGGCTGCTGAGCGGTATCTACGTCGTGCAACAAGGCGAGCGCGGCGTCGTGCTGCGGTTCGGCGCGTTGCGCGAAGTCATGCAAGGCGGGTTGCACTGGCATATACCTTATCCGATCGAAACGGTGGAGAAGGTCAACGTCGAAAAAGTATCGACCCTCGAGATCGGTTATCGCAGCAATCTGCGTGTCGGCGGCAAGAGCGGCGGGAAGAGCAAGGTGCCGCGCGAGGCGCTCATGATTACGGGCGATGAGAACATCATCGATATCGAATTCGCCGTGCAGTACAAGATCAAGGACGCGGACGCGTATTTGTTCAACGTGCGCGATCAGGAACTGACGATCTCGCAGTCGACCGAGTCCGCGGTGCGCGAAGTCGTCGGCAGGAGCACGCTCGATTTCGCGCTCGTCGAGGGGCGCGATCAGGTCGAGCGCGATGCGCGTGCGCTGTTGCAGCAGATTCTCGATCGCTACCGCACGGGCATCGAGATCGTGACGGTACAGACGCAAAAGGCACAGCCGCCGGACGAGGTGAAGCCGGCGTTCGACGATGCGGTAAAGGCGCGCGAGGACGAGCAGCGACTCAAGAACGAGGCCGAGGCCTACGCGAACGACATCATCCCGCGCGCCCGCGGCGCGGCCGCGCGGATGTTGCAGGAAGCGGAAGGACACCGGGCGAGCGTGATTTCCCGCGCCGAGGGCGACGCGCGCCGATTCGGCCAAATCGTCACGGAGTACGCGAAGGCGCCGGCGGTCACACGCGAGCGCCTTTACATCGAGGCGATGGAACAAATATTAAGCAGTACCACGAAAATTTACATCGATCAAAAGAGCGGCAACAACGTGTTGTATCTGCCGCTCGATAAACTATTGTCGCGCGGCGATGGGTCCGGAACCTCGGGCGCCGCCGCCGCGCCGGAGGCGGAGAGCGCATCGCCCGCGCGCGAGCCGGCGGGGCGCGGCCGCGGTGAGTCGCGCCGACGGGGGCAGCCGTGAGCCAGGGCCGATTGTTCGCGTTGCTCGCGGTCGCGTTGCTCGCGGTTTTGACGATCGTCTCTACGATCTATGCCGTGGACGAACGCGAAAAAGTGATCGTCGTGCGGTTCGGGCAGATTCTGCGGTTCGAGGATAAGCCGGGGTTGCACGTGAAGATGCCGTTTCTGGACGATGCGCGCTACTTCGATTCCCGGATACTCACCATCGACGCCGATCCGCAGCCGTTCCTGACGCGCGAAAAGAAATACGTCGTCGTCGATTCGTTCGTGAAGTGGCGCGTGTTCGATGCGCAGCGCTATTTCCTGACTGTCGGCGGTCAAGAGAACGAGGCGCGCCGGCGCTTGGAGCAAGTCATCAACAGCGGTCTGCGCGATGAGTTCGGCAAGCGCGACCTGCACATCGTCGTCGCCGACGATCGCAGCAAGATCATGCAGATCTTGACGGAATACGCCAATGCGGAGGCGCAACGCTTCGGCATCCAAGTGGTCGACGTGCGACTGCAGCGCGTCGACTTGCCGGACGAAGTGAGTCAGTCGGTGTACCAGCGCATGAAAGCGGAGCGTTCGCGCATCGCGAACGAATATCGCGCGCGGGGCGAGGAGGCGGCGGAAAAGATTCGCGCCGACGCCGAGCGCCAACGCGACGTGCTGGTATCGACCGCTTACCGTCAGGCGGAGCAAATACGCGGCGAGGGCGACGCGCGCGCGACGACGATTTATGCGAACGCCTACAGCCAGTCGGCGGAGTTCTACGGGTTCTATCGAAGCCTGAACGCGTACAAGGAAAGCTTCAAGCGGAAGGACGATATCCTGGTCCTCGATCCGAGTGCGGACTTCTTCAAGTATATGAAGAAGCCGACGCGCTAGCCGAGCGATGGGCGATACGTTCCGTGCGCTCGTGAAGCGACGACATGTGGCATGAGCTCGGCGTCGCGGTCGCGCTGCTCCTGGTGCTCGAAGGCATCTTCCCATTCGCCAATCCGGGCGCGCTGCGGCGCGCACTCCAGAACATGGGCGAGTTCACCGACACTCAGTTGCGCGTTGCCGGCTTAGCGAGCATGCTGATCGGGCTGCTATTCCTAGTCCTCATCAACCACTAGACGTCATGAGCACGAAAGACCGCTGGCTGCTCCCCGACGGTATCGAGGAGACGCTGCCCGCCGAGGCGCGTCGGCTGGAAGCGATGCGCCGCGCGATCCTCGACCTGTTCGATCGCTGGGGCTATGCGCTCGTGATGCCGCCGCTGATCGAGTTCATCGACTCGTTGTTGACCGGTGTCGGGCGCGACATGGATCTGCAGACGTTCAAAGTGACGGACCACTTGACGGGGCGTCTCATGGGAATTCGCGCCGATATGACGCCGCAAGCCGCGCGCATCGACGCGCACTACGTGCGCCGCCCGCACGCGTCGCGCCTTTGTTACGTGGGATCGGTGCTGCGCACCCGCGCGGAGGAGATCGCCGGTTCGCGCGAGCCGCTTCAAGTCGGCGCGGAGTTGTTCGGCCACAGCGGCCCGGAGAGCGACGCGGAAGTGTTGAGCTTGATGCTTGCCGCGTTGGCGCTCACCGGAATCGAGCGCCCGCACGTCGATCTCGCCCACGTCGGTGTGTTCGGGGGCTTGGCCCAGGCGGCTGGGCTGAACGCGGAGCAAAAAGACGAGCTGCTCGGTGCAGTCGAGCGGCGTGCGCGCAGCGAAGCCGAAACCTTGCTTTCCGCCTGGGCGGTAACGGCGGAGAACCGCGGCCGTCTGCTGACGCTGCTCGACCTGAACGGCGATCACGACGTCATCGCGCGCGCGCGCGCGATGTATCGATCGCTTCCATCCGTCATGGCGGCGATCGACAACCTCGAGGCGATTGCCGTGCACGCGCGTCGGCAGGCGCCGAAGGTCGAGCTGCATTTCGATCTCGCCGAGCTCGGCGGCTATCACTACTACACCGGCGCAATGTTCTCCGCGTACGTCGCCGGCCAGGCGCGCTGGGTGGCAAAGGGCGGGCGCTATGATGGCGTCGGCCGCACGTTCGGACGCGATCGCGCCGCGACCGGCTTCAGCGCCGATCTGCGTCGTCTGCTCAAGAACGGCGAAGCACCGGCCGTGCGATTGACCGGGATATGGGCGCCGGCGGACGCGGACGCGAGTCTCGCAAACGAAGTCGCGCGTTTGCGCGCGACGGGCGAGCGCGTGGTGTGCCAGCTATCCGGCGACACAGCGGCCGCGGCCGATTTCGGCTGCGACCGCGTGCTCGTGAAAAAGAGTGGCCAGTGGCGGATCGAACCGATCTAAGTAATCGCGTCAGCGAACCAACCCCCCTCTCCCTTCGGGAGAGGGAGGCGAGCCGAGGCGCGCTCCGGCGCGCGCACTTTGTTCACTCGCGCACATGGCAAGAAACGTAGTCGTCATCGGCACCCAGTGGGGTGACGAAGGCAAGGGGAAGATCGTCGATCTCCTGACCGATCGCGTGCGCGCCGTCGCGCGCTTTCAAGGCGGGCACAACGCCGGGCACACGCTGGTTATCGCCGGCAAGAAAACCGTGTTGCATTTAATTCCTTCCGGCATTCTGCGGAACGACGTGATGTGCCTGATCGGCAACGGCGTGGTGCTCTCGCCGGCTGCGCTATTCAAGGAAATGGACGAGCTGAAACAAAGCGGCCTCGACGTGCCGCCGCGCCTGCGCGTGAGCGAATCGTGTCCGCTGATCCTGCCTTACCATGCGGCGCTCGACGTCGCCGGGGAGCGCGCCTTCGGCGGCCGCGCGATCGGAACCACCGGCCGCGGCATCGGCCCGGCCTATGAGGACAAGGTCGGCCGGCGCACGGTGCGCGTGCACGACTTGTTCGAGCCGAAGGCGTTGCGCGAAAAGCTCGAGAGCGTCATGGACTTCCACAACTTCGTGCTGACCCAGTACTACAAGGCCGCCGCGGTCGATTTGGAAACGACCTTCGACGAGGCGCTTACTTACGCCGAGCGCTTACGCCCGCTGGTCGCCGACGTGCCCGCGATCCTTCACCGCTACATCGAAGCGGGCGAACCGATCTTGTTCGAGGGCGCGCAGGGAACGTTCCTCGATATCGATCACGGCACCTATCCGTACGTCACGTCATCGAGTACCTGCGCTGCCAACGCCGCGCTCGGCACCGGCGTCGGCCCGGAAAGCCTCGGCTACGTCCTCGGCATCACTAAGGCGTACACAACGCGCGTCGGCGCCGGCCCGTTCCCGACCGAGCTGAACGACGAAACCGGAGAACTACTTTCGCGCCGCGGCAACGAATTCGGCGCCACCACCGGCCGCCGCCGCCGCTGCGGCTGGTTCGACGCCGTCGCCGTCCGCCGCGCCGTGCAGCTGAACGGCGTGCACGGCTTGTGTATCACCAAGCTCGACGTGCTCGACGGAATGGAAACGGTCCGCGTCTGCGTCGCCTACCAATACAAAGGCGAACGTCGCACGACACCCCCGAGCGGTGCCGATGCGATGGCGCAGTGCCAGCCGATCTACGAAGACCTCGCCGGATGGAAGGACTCGACGCTCGGCATCAAGCGCAAAGAAAAATTACCGGCCAATGCACAAAAATACTTAACCCGCATCGAAGAGCTGACCGGTGGGCGCATCGATCTGATCTCCACGGGCGCTGAGCGCGACGAGACTATTATTCTGCGCCATCCGTTTGACCACTGAAGGGAAAACGCGTGACAGCACTGCTTCCGTCCCCGGACGTTACTCGGACGAGGCAAAGAACAAGCAACTGTGTTGAAGGAGAATCACTATGGTGAGGGAAGCTCGACGTGTCCTGTTAATTTCTATCCTTTCAATTTTCATCTGCTCTACCGCTTGGGCTTTCGGCCAAGAGGGTCACGAAACCATCGGCGCCATCGCGACGGCGCTTATTACCGGCACGCACGCCGAGAAAGAGATCGCGAAGATCTTAAAGCCCGGCGAAGACCTCGCCTGGGCGGCACACTGGGCTGACTGCGCCAAGGGGGAGCGTTACTGCAATAAGCCGTTAACGGATGAAATGAAAGCTTATGCCGCGCGAAATAAAGACCATCACCAGTACCACTTCGCGGATATTCCATTTCAGCTTGGGAAATACGATCCGAATGCCGTAGGCGCGAGCCCGGATGACATCGTGCACATCCTCGCCCTAGCGATCGCCGTGCTCCAAGGGAAAACCGATGCGGCGCATAACCCGCACGCATTTACCAAGCGCGAGGCATTGTTCTTGGTTTGTCACCTAACCGGAGACATCCATCAGCCCCTACATGTCGGTGCCGCTTACATCGACGTCGACAATCAATTCATCAAACCGACCTCGCAGCAGGAAGTCGACCATGGCAACGCGGCCAAAACCGAAGGCGGTAACTGGCTAATGTTGGGCTCGCACAATTTGCACGGAAACTGGGACACGCTCTACGTGCAACGCGCCATGACGCGAGAACATGCGACGTCTCCTCAAACGTTCGCGTCCGCTCTCATCGGCAAGCATATGGCGGCGCCCAAGGACTCGGGTGACCCAACGACATGGGCGGAGAAGTGGGCTACGGAATCGGTAAAGCTTGCGAAGACAGAGCTCGAAAACGTCATCATCGATGACGTCATCGAAGTCGACGATCACAGCAGCCAGCATTCCCAGTGGGACATCACGCTTCCCGCGACGTATCCCGCGAAGGCGGTGAATAAGGAAGAGCATCTGTTATGGCTCGCGGGGGCGCGGCTGGCGGAGATATTCAAAACGATTTGGCCCTGAATATAGGGGTCACGTTACTAGTCGGGGAGGATAAGGCTCCATCTCGAACAACGAGCGTAGAAGCGAGGCGCAATTTCCCGGATTCCGTTTGACTCCATCCGGACTACGCTCGCTTCTTGGCATTGTCGCTGTCGATCAAAACCTATGGGAGCGGAAAAAATGGCGGCCACCGCTAGGTTCGTGTTGGAGGACTTGAGAGCTGCGCATGATTCGGCGCACATGAATCCGCCTGAAGACGATTCAAAGTGGCGCCGGGACATCGTCACGTTGCTAACCCTTCTTCAGACAGTGGGTGACGCTGAGCGCAAAGATAGGAAGCGGTACCCCTCTGATAAGAAATCCATCATCAAAAGGGAATGGCAGCAGCGATGGAGCAAGACACTAATATTCGAGCACTTCATACGGAAACAACGGAATAACGTCGTTCACCAGTACAAGTTTCCTAAGATTACAGCGTCGGCTTGGACGAACGCCATTGGGGCCTCTCTTACAACGCCGCATGTGGATCCGCATGGAACTTACACACGGATTGTCAGGCGAGGGGCGATAGGTGCTCGGGCGGACGTAATCGGAAGCGGGGCTTTCGCAGGACGGGAAATTTTGGATGTAGTAGAGGAAGGAATTCGCTTTTGGGAAGAATACCTCGCGATCGTCGAGAAAGTTGTTGGGGGGTGAAAAGTGAGAGCCGCAATCTATTGCCGTAAGTCCAACGGGGACGACCGTAACGAGGAAAACAAAAGCGTAACCCGTCAGCGTGAGCGTGGCATCGCCTACGCACAATCAAAAGGTTGGACTGTAGCGCGTGTAGCGCGCGTAGGATGGGTGAAACCCATCAACGTAATAAAAAAATGTGATGCATGGTCGTCTTTGGAAAAAGAACTTGCGGGAAGTTACGTGAACTGCTTAAGCTGGCATCAGGTCGGCCAGCCTAGATTGATTTGGTACCGAGGACTCGTCTTGTACATTATTTCGAGTCCGTATTCCGCTGATACGTAGCCGCAAAAACAGTGTCCCGGCGTGGCGCCCGAAGCGATAGCATATTCGGTAAGTTCGACGAGCCCGACAGCCCGCTTGACCGATCGCCCCGCTTCCCGTAGGGTCTTCAGCAGACAAAAATAGGGAGCCCGCTCGATGTTTCCTAGTCCCTCCGGCCATCTGCTCGGGCCCCTCTTGGCACTGAGTGTCTGCATCTCGGCCTATGCGGATGATCCACCCTCGCGCACCTGGAAGTTCGACGTCAAGACGCCGGGTGCCTATGACATCCATGTTCAGTACAAGTACGACAAGGCCGATACCCCGCAAGATATCGTAGCGAAATACTCAATCCACACCAAGGAAAAGATAGGCAAGCAAGAGATGCCCCTGTCCTTGAGCAATGGCGAGGATGGCTACCGGGTTCATCTGTTGAGAGCCGCTGTGCCGAATCCGCAGACGGCAACCGTTGTCGTTACCGGCGTGCCGTTATCCTTGTTGCAAAAAACTCGCGTCTACCTAGTTGAAGCTAATTCCGTCTTCCCTGATAAGTTGTTCGATCCAAAAAATTCTACCGAGCTAAAGTCAGCGCAGCGCCTACGGGAAATCTTGGAGCGACCCGAGCAAGAAATTGATCTTGGCAAAACCAAGCTCACGCTCGACAAGATGGTCGATCCCACTACCGACATCGAAGCGAACCTGCGACAGATCGACAAGATAGTGGCCGACGTAAATGCGATGGCCGGTGTTGGTGCATCTAACATAGTCAAACTGCGAATGCTCAGGCGTTACCTCTTTGACCCCGGTGTGTGGAATAACTTTACGCCTTACCGATACAACCTGGAGAACCCCAAGGACGACAACGTTCACAGCGCGTTGCTATCAACCTATCTCAGCTCGAAAAAAGGCACCTGCGTGACCATGCCGTTCCTCTTCGTTATCCTCGGACAGCGGCTAGGTCTCGACGTGACGGCTTCCAACGCCCCGCAACATTTTCTAGTCAAGTACAAGGTCGATGCGGCGGGCCCGTGGCACAACATGGAAACCACGAGTGGCGGTTATTACATGCCCGAGGAAGGGTATCGCGAGCAATTTCCGATAGCCGATCAAGCGCTCAAGAACGGCATTTACTTACAGCCGCTCACCAAGAAACAAACTGCGGCGGTGATGGGCCGAGTGCTAATTCATAACTACATGGCACGCCAGGAATATGATCAAGCCATCACCATCGCCAATCTGATCCTTGAGTATTCCTCCAAGGACGTGGAAGTGATGTTAAACAAGAGCGGCGCCTTCAGGGGGCTAATGGCCAGATATTACGGTGAGGAAAATCGGTCATCGGCCCAAATGGCTCCTGAGTACGCAAGTCATTTGCAGTACCTTTTGCAGAATAATCGTCTGTGGTGGACGAAGGCCAACGATTTAGGCTGGCGTGAGCGAAGTAAAGAGGATTGGGAGAAGTACCAGCAGATGATTAACGAAGTACGGCAAACCAAAGCCATGAGCTTGAACTAGTGGGAGGCAAACGCATGTCGTCAACTAAAGTAACTAAAGCGGTACTGGGTGCTTTTCTCGTACTACTGGCTTATAGCGGGATCGCCTCGGCACAATACGTAAGCAACAACCCGCTGCGATACACCGACCCTACGGGGCTAATGCAATGGACAGGCACTTCAAGCGTTGGTAGCGCGAATGCTGGCGTTGGGGCAAGCGGGATGGTGGTTGAATTGCGGACACCTTGCGTTAACGGAAAGCGAGGATATGTGAAAGCGATAGGAATCGGCCCTTCGATAGGTGTAGGCGTTAAACTTCCTCGGATACCTCATCTGCCTATTTCAGGCACGTATGGCAACACGGTCTTCGACGATCACATTATAGGACCCACGATCGACCCAAATCAGTTCAATGGGTCGTTCGAAATGGCAGGTGCTGGCGCCGTCGTGGGAGGTGGCTGGAGTCACTCTCTTACCCGCTGTGGTAACGCTTTCGCGCGCGAAACGGGGTTCAACTATGGATTGGATCTTGGAGCTACGGCGGCGAAAGGTACCTGTACGGTTATAGAAAGTCGTGTTGAAGACTGTAGCGAATGCAGTGTGTACGACAAATGAGGTCCCTGTGCCAAGCATGAAACCTGTATTGAAATTTTTTGCGCTCACCGTTTCCGCAGCTAGATGGCTGTTCGCTATTACCGTCTTTGCGCAACTCATGACGCTGTATATCTACAGGGATTTTCAGAACGCAGGATCGAATTTGGTCGCAGCCGACTACTTGCATGTCTCAATTATCTCTGCATTGATTCTGTTGTTTGGATGGCTCGGGTTTACCAATCGTGGGATGAAGCTCGTCACCGAAAGTCGCCGCGAGAATGTCGCGAGCGAGGCGAGGACAACCCGAATTTTGAAAGTACTTTTCGCGAGTGGAGCAGCCGCAATAGCAGGACTGATGCTCCTTATCATACCTGTTCTTTTCTTTGGCGGTCCTCAGTACATCACTCCCGATTTCTTCGCTTACGGCTTCTATATCCTACTCGCGCTGTGCTTCCCATTGGTTTATCGGTATTTGAAGTAATCGCTACACTCAATTCCCTGACAAAAATCGTGTGGGTCGCCGCATACCGGTGCGCGGGTTTTGACTTCAGCGTGGGTTTTCTTGTCGGCAGCAGCTCCACGGTACTTGATCGTAATGTTGAAGATTGCAGCTATCCGCTTCCGAATAGTCCAAACATTCCACCAGGTGAAGGTTGGGAGTGGCGAGGGAGCGGGTCGCCGGAAAGTGGAAAGGGTAATTATTGGAATCCGGGTACTGGTCAGAGTTTGCATCCTGATTTGAACCATCCTGAACCAAAGGGGCCACACTGGGGTCTACAAAATCCAGATGGAACCAAATGGGATTGGTTTCCAGACAAGGGCTGGCAACAGTGCAAGTAAGGCAACGCATCGATCAAATTAAATTCGAAGGATGCAAACGCTTCAGCCTGGGAGAGGCTGGCGTAGCGTATGCACGCGCACGATTGGGAGACGGCCTCACGTTGTCAAAAAAACTTTTAAGCCAGAAAGAAATCGATGCCTCAGAAGTCTCTGTCATTTTGCCGAGCAGTGTTACGCAGGGGGAGGCGCTTAGGTTTGATGCAGGATGGAAGCTTAAACCAGCAGACGCTGAATTTACAAAAGTTGCAGATCGTTTAGGACATCAATGGCAAGTCGCGCCCAGCTACAACACTAATTGGATCCTAGCGAGCATCATCCTTGAATTTCTTTCCACAAATAAAGAACTGGTTTGGATATTCGAAAACGGTAGCGCTAGGCCGAGCGATCCGTATTTAAAAAAAATTAAAGGTCGCTACTTCACTTGCGGAAATGAGGTTTATCACTTCTTAACCCATGAAGACGACATCGAAGATATCAAAGAGACCGTAGGTAGAGCGAGCACATGGATTTTAATAGGAGTTTTATCAATCATCTCACCTAGTCTTAAATTCGGACGCAAAGAAATCGAAGTAACGGACTTGGAATTCCTGGCCAATCAAGCGAAATTCGTAACGGTGGATGCATACGATCGCGAAGCGAATCTCCTTTGTTGGTTGCAAAGTCATTATATCGAGCAATAAATAAAATACGATGCACGGTCGTCTTCGGAAAATAGAACTTGCAGGGAGTTACTTGAACTGCCTACGCTGGCGTCAGGTTGGCCCGCCCAAGAATCTGTCCCTTCCTGTAGTTGATGGCATCGAGTTGAAGGTTCGGAACGTTGCTTGATGCCTCGGTTCGGTCCGATCAAGCGCCGCGAGCTGATCGGATTTCTCAGGCGTGTCGGCTTCGAGGGTCCATACTCCGGCGGCCGTCATCACTTCATGGAAAGGGCACGCTAACTTTGCACATTCCCAATCCGCATCAAGGTGACATCGGTCGTGCTGCTCGCACGAATACTACGTCAAGCACAGGTCAGCAAAGACGAGTGGGAGCAACTGTAAAGGGCGGGAGCCTAGCGGTCTGGCAAGTATCGCGTAAAATCCCAATTGCTCGCCACACAAATTGGTACCGAGGAGAGGACTTGAACCTCCAGTTTACATAAGCTCAAGGGTGATCGCGCGCGCCAATGGGCGATGACCGTCAATAGCCGATGGCGGATTTGCTTTCGGTTCAAAGATGCAGATGCCTATGAGGTTGAGATCGTCGATTACCATCGAGGCTAACACGAGGTACTGATATGGCGCTTGTACATCCCGGAAGAGTCCTGAAGCGAGAGCTGGCCGCGCGCCAGCTCTCCGCGAACCGTTTCGCGTTGGCGTTACGCGTACCGTCTGGACGCATTACCGATATCCTGAATCTGAAGCGTGGCATTACGCCCGAGACGGCGCTTCGCTTCGCGCGGTTCTTCGGCACGAGCGGGGGATTTTGGATGAACCTTCAGGCGCGATATGACCTTGGTGTCGCCGAGAATGAGTTGGGTCCCAGGATTACCGCAGAGGTGAAGCGCGCATCGGATAGCAAAAAAGTTGCCGCTAAACGAGCGTAGAAGCGTGCGTAGGATGGGTGAAACCGATCAACGTAATAAGCAAATACGATGCGCGGTCGTCTTCGGAAAATAGAACTTGCAGGGAGTTACTTGAACTATTTAAGCTGGCGTCAGGTTGGCCAGCCTAATTCATTTGGTACCGAGGAGAGGACTTGAACCTCCACGAGTTTCCCCACTAGAACCTGAATCTAGCGCGTCTACCAATTCCGCCACCTCGGCACGGAACCGCTACAATGCCGCGGTGCCGGCAAGACGGCGCACTCTACCCATAGCCTATTTGCATGTCAACGCGAGATAAATCGTCTTTCAACGATCCGATGGCCGAGCGCGAAGCGGCCAAGTACGAATTCCCCGTGCCGAGCCGCGAGGCGGTGCTCGCGCTGCTGTCGGAGCGCGGCGAGCCGCTGTCGTTCGAGGCGATGGCGGGCGCGCTGAAGGTCGGGGGCGAACGCGATCTTGAAGCGTTCGAGCGGCGGCTGCGCGCGATGGAGCGGGACGGGCAGTTGCTCAAGAATCGGCGCGGGCTGTACGGGCTCGCGTCGAAGATGGATCTGGTGCGCGGTCGCGTCATCGGCCACGCGGACGGATTCGGTTTCTTGAAGCCGGACGATGGCGGCGAGGATCTGTTCTTGCCGCCGCGCGAGATGCGGCGAGTTCTGCACGGCGATCGCGTATTGGCGCGCATCACCGAGATCGACGCGCGCGGACGGCGCGTCGGCGCGGTCGTCGAGGTGCTCGAGCAGGCGCAACGCAGCGTTGTCGGGCGCTATGCCGCGGCCGAACGCATGGGTTTCGTCACGCCGTCGGACAAGCGCATCGCGCAGGAGATCGCGATACCGCCGGGTGACGAGGGGGCAGCGAAGGAAGGCCAGATCGTCGTCGCCGAGATCGTGCGGCCGCCGACGTTACGCAGCGGGCCGGTCGGGCGCGTCGTCGAAGTGCTCGGCGATCACATGGCGCCGGGTATGGAAATAGAGATCGCGATTCGCGCGCATGATCTCCCGCACAAGTGGCCGCCCGAGGTGCTCGATGAGGCGGGCCGGTTTTCGGGGCAAGTCGAGCAAGACGCGTACGCGGGGCGCGAGGACTTGCGCAACGTGTCGCTGGTAACTATCGACGGCGAAGACGCGCGTGACTTCGACGACGCGGTTTATTGCGAGCGCCAGGGTAAGATCTGGCGCTTGATCGTCGCCATCGCCGATGTGGCGCACTATGTCCGGCCGAACAGCGCGCTCGATCGAGAAGCGTACGCGCGCGGGAATTCCGTGTACTTTCCGCAGCAAGTCATCCCGATGCTGCCGGAAGTGTTGTCGAACGTCCTTTGCTCGCTCAATCCGCAAGTGGATCGATTGTGCATGGCGTGCGAGATGACGATCGACGCGAAAGGCGAGATACAGAAGTACCGGTTCTTCGAGGCGGTCATGCGCTCGGCGGCGCGCCTCACGTATACCAAGGTCGCCGGCATTCTGGTTCAACGCGACGCGGCGTTGCATCGGGAGTACGAGGCGCTCGTCCCCGCGCTGGAAAATTTGTACGCGCTCTACCAAACGCTGCACGCCGCGCGCGTGCATCGCGGCGCCGTCGATTTCGAGCTGCCGGAGACGCGGATCATCTACGACGAGAACCGCAAAATAAAACGCATCGTTCCGCTCGAACGCAACGACGCGCATCGGTTGATCGAGGAATGCATGCTCGCCGCCAACGTCAGCGCGGCGGAGCTACTGAAGAAGCACAAGGTACCGGTGCCTTATCGCATCCACGAGGGACCGACGCAAGAGAAGTTGACCGAGCTGCGCGAATTTCTATTCGAGCTCGGGCTCTCGCTCGGCGGTGGCAATTCGCCCAAGGCGCCGCACTATGCGAAGCTCCTCGCTTCCGTCGCCGACCGGCCGGATGCGCGGCTCATTCAAACCGTGCTGCTGCGTAGTTTGAGCCAGGCGATGTACAGCCCCGACAACGTCGGGCACTTCGCGCTCGGGTACGAGCACTACACGCATTTCACCTCGCCGATCCGGCGGTATCCGGACTTGCTCGTGCACCGGGCGATCAAGAATATCCTGCATCATCGCGCGCAAACGATTTCTCTGGAGTTGGCGCGCGAGCAAGGCCTTCACACGTCGTCCACGGAGCGACGCGCGGACGAAGCGACGCGCGAGGTGATCCGCTGGCTGAAAGCCGAATACATGACGGATCGCATCGGCGATGAGCTCGACGGAATCATCTCCGGCGTGACCGGTTTCGGCGTTTTCGTCGAGCTGAACGAGGTGTTCGTCGACGGCTTGATCCACATCACCGCGCTCGGCAACGACTACTTTCACTTCGACGCGGCGAAGCATCGCTTGATGGGCGAGCGCACGCACCAAATGTATCGGCTCGGCGATCCGATCCGCGTGAAGGTCGTGCGCGTCGATCTCGACGAAGCGCGCATCGACTTCGAGCCCGCCGGTGGATCCGGAAAGGGTGGATCCGGAAAGGAGAAGCCGGGACGGGCCAATATTCATCGGCGTAATGTGCGCAGCGAGAAGAAGGGTCGAGGCAAGGGGCGGCGGCAACGATAGCTACTTCGCGTAACTCGCCCGCGCCTGCTAATGGCTCCGTGTCTGACCCCCTCTCCCTTTCAGGGAGGTGAGCCGGAGTCTTCGCGAATGCACTTAACGTGCATTCGCGCCGGCGAACGGGCGCACAAGGTTTCTCGTGCGCCCAGGTGGGAATGGCGGGGGTGAGGGTACGCTGTCGAGACGCTCATCAATACCCGTCGCCTTCCACCCTCATCCCATACCTTCTCCCTCACAGGGAGAAGGAGCGTAAGGTGACCCGCGCCTCACGCTCACGGCGTAGCGGGCTTCTTGATACGCTTTATGGGATAGACCGAGTTTTCAGGGCAGTGATTTAGATGGTGCCGGTAATTTCAACACTTAAAGTGGAAGAAGATTTAATTTGCGGAATGCACGCCGTACTGACGGCGTTGAAGCAACATCCGGAACGCGTCGCCGCGATATGGGTCAACGCGGAGCGCGCAGACAAGCGGATGAACGAGGTGATCGAGGCCGCGCGCGTGGCGCACGTGAAATTTCACCCCGTGCCGCGCGCAAAACTCGACAAGCTCGCCGACGGACAGCGCCACCAAGGCGTGATCGCGTGCTTGCGCACGACCGAAGTCGGCGGCGAAGCAGAGCTGTCCGAATTCCTCAAGAATCTCCCGCCCGCGCCGCTGCTACTGATTCTCGATGGTGTGCAAGATCCGCATAACTTCGGCGCGTGCCTGCGCGTCGCCGATGCCGCCGGGGTGCACGCCGTCATCGTGCCGCGCGATCGCTCGGCGCCGATCACCGCGGCTACCCGCCGCGCCGCGAGCGGCGCGGCGGAAACCGTCCCAATCTTTCAGGTGATCAATCTCGCGCGCAGTCTCGATGCCATCAAAGAGGTGGGCATCTGGCTTCACGGCGCGGCTCAAGACGCGGCCGACGATGTTTACCGCGTTGACCTCGCGGGACCGGTTGGTTTGGTATTTGGCGGCGAAGGCGAAGGGTTACGGCGTCTTACCCGTGAGCGCTGTGACCGCCTGATGCGCATTCCTATGGCGGGCAAAGTCGAAAGCCTGAACGTATCAGTCGCGGCGGGTATTGTGTTGTACGAAGCGGTACGGCAGCGAAAGAAGGAGGATCAAGTTAGTTAAGCAGGGTGCGATGAGGCAGTAGCAGTAGACTAAAATACTATCCATACTTACTTTTATTTGGGGAGGAGGACGATGGGATCTCGGCTTGTACCTTGCCGGTGTGTTGTTGTATGCCTGTTCGTAGTTTTTCTTTCGAGTTGTGGCGGCGGCGGCGGCGGCGGCGGCGTGACAAGCCAGCCAGTGTCGACCCACACAGTCGCTCTATCGTGGGCGCCCAACCACGAAAAGGGGGTCAATAGCACCGGAGGTGGCTACCAAGTGACTATCAGCGGTCAGCCGACGATCACTGTTCCGTATGTATCGGGACCGACCGCACCCACATCGACGGTTACCACATTGCAGATTGGGAATTACACGGTGACCGTGCGTGCCTTTGCGGCGCTCGATGCACAAGGCGGTAGCACCGGCACCGGCAGCGCGCCCTCGCAGTCGCTCACCATAAACATCACGCGGTAAATTTTAAATACAGGCGGGAGATTGCTATGAAGAAACCGTTACGCTCGATTGCGATGACCGCGATCGTTGGTGCCACCTTAACGCTGCCCGCCGCTCGGATTTCCGCTCTTCCCCTCGTGCCGCCGGTCCCGACTTGGGCGGCCGCGTCCCAGTACGTACCGGGCGAAGTGCTGGTGAAGTTCAAGTCCACCGTCAGCGCGCAGGAGCGCACCGCGGCCGTGACGGTTCAGGGACACTCCGTCCTCGCCAACGTGCAGCAGCTCGGCTGGGTGCATGCCAAGATCGGTGTCGGCCAGACGGTGGAGACGGCGCTCACCGCGTACCAGAGTGACCCGAATGTCGAGTACGTCCAGCCCAACTACATCTATCACACCACAGCGGTGCCCAACGACCCGCAATACAGCCAGCTCTGGGCGTTCAAGAATACGGGGCAGCCCATCGATAACTCGCTTACGCAGCCTCCGTCGTCCACCATTTTTGCGACCCACAACCCCGGCGCGTCGGGCAATGACATGAACATCGAGCTGGCCTGGGACAATGTCATCACCGATTGCAGTAGCGTCGTGGTGGCGGTCCTCGATTCCGGCGTTAACTACAATCAGGAAGATCTCGCCGCCAACATGTGGGACGGCGGCCTAGCTCACCCGAAACACGGCGATGACTTTGTCGACAACGACAACGACCCGATGGACCTCAACGGCCACGGCACGCATGTCGCCGGCATCATCGGTGCCGTGGGCAACAACGCCAAGGGCACCACGGGCGTGTGTCAGAAGGCCAGCATCATGGCGGTGCGCGTGTTGGATGCCACGGGTAGCGGGAAGACGGCAGACATTATCCAAGGCATCAGCTTCGCGGCGACCAACGGCGCCAAGGTGATCAACATGAGCCTTAGCGGTGGCGGGGTCTTCGATCAGGCCTTCAGCGACGCCATTGCCAATGCGCAGTCCCACGACATAGCGGTAGTCGTCGCCGCGGGCAACGCGGGGTCGAACAATGACATCGTGCCGCTTTACCCGTGCAATTTCACCCAGCCGAACTTGGTTTGTGTCGCCGCCCTCGACCAGGCCTACGAACTCGCGAGCTTTTCGAATTTCGGAGCGACGAGCGTCCATGTCGGTGCGCCGGGGACCAATATTCTGAGCACATGGGCCGGTGCGGCGACGGCGATCAAGGATAATTTCCATACCGGCAGTGCTCTCAACTGGACGACGAACGACAGTGTATGGGCCTACAAGGTGGTGACGCTCATGTCCGGCCCAGCTGATGCGCTGGTTAATCCCGCAACTTTTCCTTCGGGCACATACGCCAACAGCGCGGACAACCGAGTCTACAAGCCTTTCACACTCGGTGCTTTCGACGCGGCAACGTTGAATTTTTTCGCCCAAGTCACAATACAGCCGAACGATTCTCTCAACGTCAACTATCGAAGCGGTGGGAGCGATCCGTTCGCGGGCGGCGTTCTGCTTCTGGGCGGTAGTGGGACTACAGGCGGGATCGTGCCTTTTTCCTTTGATCTTTCCCCTTGTCTCAGCGCTACGTGCTCCGTAGGTTTTCAGTTACTGAGCGATGCGAGCGACACCGGCCAGGGAGCAGGCATTCTTGCCTTCAGCATTCAGACGCTGCAACTGAACACCACCAGTTATAACACCATCAGCGGCACCTCCATGGCCACGCCCGAAGTCGCGGGGCTCGCCACGATGCTGCGCGCCTACAATCCGCAGTTCACCTACGCCGATACCGTCAACGCCATCAAGAACGGCGGCAGATCCGTCGTCGCCCTCGCCGGCAAAACCACGAGCGGCAAAGCGGTCGATGTCATGTCGTCTCTCGCGTACATCAACCCGCCCACGGGTCTGACGGCCACGGTGCAATAGAGGGCGGCATGCCGCACGGGAGGTGGAAGCGCGTTGGATTTCTAGTGGCCATGACGGGTTTGACCACGGTGTCCGCGTGCAGCAACCAGACACCGCCCGATCCCATGCCGGCACCCGCGGACTTTTCGTCGCGTCAAACGCGGGTACCGGCGGAGTATCTCGTCACGCTCGCTGCGGGAGCCGATGTTAAGGCCATCGCCGACGCGTACGGGCGTTTCGGTATCAGGGGTACACGGAGTCTGGGGCGCAATGTCTTTCTCGTGACACTCACCGAGGATCCCGGGCCAGCCAAGATGGATGAGTTGCGCGAGCAGAACGTGCGAATCAAGGCTGTTCAGCCAAACTTTGTCTACCATGGACGTGGGAACATTCCTGTAGATGAGAGTGGCGCGTCCACTGGATATTGAAAGTGGCCGTGGTGGGTGGCGGTTGGCCAGAGTTGGGAGGCCAGCTTGCTCACTCCCCACCAAGTCACTAGAATGCCGCGCTCTTAGTATCCCCGGGTTCCTTTGAACCCGGGTACTCCTTGCCTCACCGCCCAGGGCATACGCCCGGTTCGGGAGGCTCTAATCCGAGAGGAGCATCATGCGTCACTACGAAGTCGTGTTTCTGGTCCATCCGGACCAGAGCGAGCAGGTGCCGGCTATGATCGAGCGGTATCGCACGCTCATCGAAGGCGGCAAGGGCGCGATCCATCGTCTCGAAGACTGGGGTCGCCGCCAACTCGCTTACTCCATTAATAAGGTGCACAAGGCGCACTACGTGCTCATGAACATCGAGTGCAGCCTGGAAACGTTGCGCGAGCTCGAAGCCGCTTTCAAGTTCAACGACGCGGTGCTGCGCTCCTTGGTGATCAAGCGCGATGCCGCGGTCACGACGCCCTCGCTGCTGGTTAAAGAGAAAGAAGAGGGCGCGAAGCCCGTCGCCGCCGAAGAGTCCCCTTTATCCGACGACGCCCCCGCCGAGCCTGCCGAGCCCATCGAGGAGCGTCCCGCCGAAATGGCGAAGGAGTAACCCATGTCCTCACGCTTTTTCCGTCGCAAGAAGTACTGCCGCTTCACCGCGGAGAAAATTGCCGAGGTCGATTATAAGGATCTCGCCATTTTGAAAACTTTCGTCACTGAAACCGGGCGTATCATTCCGTGCCGCAATACCGGCACCAAGGCGCGCTTTCAGCGGCAGCTCGGACGCGCGATCAAGTACGCGCGCTTCCTCGCGCTCATTCCGTACTGCGATAGTCACTGACGGCGGGAGGATCGATGGAAGTTATTTTGCTCGAAAAAGTGCGCAATCTCGGCAGCCTCGGCGACCAAGTGAAGGTCAAAGCAGGATTCGGGCGCAACTACCTCATTCCCTACGGCAAAGCGGTGAGCGCGACCGCGGAGAATCGCGCGAAATTCGAAGCCGGCCGTGCCGAGCTCGAGCGGGCGCAGACCGACGTGCTCGACCGGGCGCGGAGCCGCGCACAGAGGCTGGACGGCTTCACGGTGCAAATCGTGCGTAAAGTCGCGGAAGACGGCGCAATGTACGGTTCGGTCACGAATCGCGACATCGCCGAGGCCGTGACGCAAGCAGGATTCGAGTTGGAGCGCGCGGAAGTGATTATGTCGCAGGGCCCGCTAAAAACCATCGGCGATCACGAAGTACCCATTACGCTGCATGCCGAGGTCAGCGTCAAAATCATCGTGTCGGTGATCGGAGAGTCGTAGTTCGTATTATAATCTCGTCCGTCGGCTCGCTTTAGATTCACGCCGACGGATACCGACAGCAGTCCCTTTCGCCCGAGGGAAGTGCCGATGACGGTAGACGCACTGAAAGTCCCGCCCCAATCCATTGACGCCGAGCAATCCGTGCTCGGCGGCTTGCTCCTCGATAACCAGCGCTGGGATGCGATCGCCGATCGCATCGGCGTCGACGATTTCTATCGGCGCGAGCACCGGCTCATCTTCAGCGCCATCTCCGCGCTTTGTAACGAGAACAATCCGGCGGATGTGATCACCGTCTCCGAGCGGCTGGACCAGACCGGAGACCTCGAGGGCGCAGGAGGTCTCGCCTATTTAGGCGCGCTTGCGAATAACACACCGAGCGCCGCGAACGTGCCGGCGTATGCGAACATCGTGCGCGAGCGTTCTATTTTGCGCCAGCTCCTCTCAACGGCGGCCGAGATCAGCGAGATCGCTTACAGTCCCGGCGAACGGTCGGCGGGCGAGGTGCTCGACTTCGCCGAGAAGCGCATCTTCGATATCAGCGAGCAACGCATGCGCCGGCGCGGCGGCTACGAGCCGATCGCCGCGCTTCTGACCAAGACCGTCGATCGCATCGATCAGCTTTATCGCACGAAAGGATCGATAACCGGCGTGGCGACCGGCTTCACCGATCTCGACGAGAAAACCTCCGGCTTGCAGCCGGCCGATCTCGTCATCATCGCGGGCAGACCATCCATGGGAAAAACCACGCTCGCGATGAATATCGCGGAGAACGCGGCGGTCGGGCACAAGCTGCCGGTTGCGATTTTCAGCATGGAAATGCCGGGCACGCAGCTCGCGATGCGCATGATGGCGTCGCTCGGGCGCATCAACTCGCATCGCGTGCGCACCGGCAAGCTCGACGACGAAGATTGGCCGCGCTTGACCTCCGCCGTGACGCTGTTGAGCGACGCGCCGATCTTCATCGACGACGCCCCCGCGCTTACCTCCATGGAGCTGCGCGCCCGCGCCCGGCGCATCAAGCGCGAGCACGGCCTCGGGCTAATCATCGTGGATTACTTGCAGCTCATGCAGGGCGCTGAGGCGGGAGTGGAGAATCGCGCGACCGAAATTTCCAACATCACGCGCGGGTTGAAGGGCCTCGCCAAGGAGCTGAACGTCCCGCTGATCGCGATGTCCCAGCTCAACCGCAGTTTAGAAAGCCGCACCGACAAGCGCCCCGTCATGTCCGACCTGCGTGAATCCGGCGCGATCGAACAAGACGCCGACGTCATCCTCTTTATCTACCGCGACGAAGTCTACAACGAAGACAGCCCCAGCAAAGGCACCGCCGAAATCATCATCGGCAAACAACGCAACGGCCCGATCGGCAAAGTCACGCTGACCTTCCTCGGCGAATACACCAAGTTCGAAAACTACATCAGCGGTGGAGCCGAGCGCGAGTACGCATAGACCGAACGAACGATTGCGCTAAAAGTAGACCTTCGGATAGCGTACGCCCAAGGCCGTCAGGGAGGCCAGCAGAAATGGACGATCTCGCGCCGCGGTTGTTTTCAGAAAGAGAACAAAAGGATCTAGTCAGTTTGATAGAGGCATCTCTTGGTCCGCTAAAATCGACAGAAGATTTCAGGTGTTTCATTCGCGAACATGTCAGGCCGCTTATTCCGCATGGCATGATGATCGCGGCCGTGGGACGCGTGACGTTCGACGCACTTCGTATTGAGCACGTCGTCGGTGTCGACTACCCCCAAGACTTTCTTGACCAGATCAAGCGGGAGGCAAATCTATCCGAGCATCCAGTTGTACGGCGCTGGTTGGTTTGCCGCAAGCCTGTTTTGGTCGATCCTGCGATCGATGCGGCAATGCTTACCGAAAAAGGAAAACGGGAGATTGAACAATTCAGGCTTGGTAACCTGGCGATCCACGGTCATCTCGACATTTCCGGCAGAATGGGCAGTTACTTCAGTTTTGCGCAAGTGCCACCGCCCCTTACCGAGCGCCATGCCCTAATGCTCGAGGTCCTCGCCCCGCACATTCACACGGCGCTGATGAAAGTTATTCCGCTATTAAACGATGTTACGACTTCAAGCCCATCGCAGAAAGAGATGGAAGTGCTGCGTTGGATGGTCAATGGAAAGACGAACCGCGAGATTGCAGTAATCCTGAATAAGAGCGAGTTGACGGTTCGTAACCAGCTGCACAGGTTATTCGATAAACTCGGTGTAGCAAATCGGGCCGAAGCTATCGGCCGAGCTGACGAACTAGGGCTGCTGGCGGTTCCTAAGGAGCAGTGAGACATTTGTTCTATTGATAGTGGCGATTATTTGCATAATGATTAAACGACGAATTCGAGCATCAGTGTCGGAACAATTTAGATTGCCTTAAGTATTTCTTACTTGTGCCGATAAAACGACTCATAAACGCAATTGCTTTGCGTAGCGTGCGCTCAACCGTGCTCACGTAAGCACGAATATCTAAATAGATAGCGATTAGGGAGAGGGGAAATGAACGAAACGTCTCAGACCACTGAAAATAAATTCGCTGCCCGGTACATTCGCTCAATTACGGCGTGCGTCGGTATTTTGTTCTTGGCCATGGACCTGCCAACCGCACAGGCCGCGATTTCATGTTCTCCGGTCAACCCCGGCGCCTATGCTCCCTATCCAGGCGCTCCAGGTTCCGTTTTTACGGCGGTATGGGGCAGTCCAAGTTGCAGCGTGGGAACAGTTGCGAGTCTAAGTTTTCCGCCGGTATCCGCAGTTTCCCCCGACGGTGCAATTCCTCAAAGTATTTTCGATGTCGCGATTAGCAACGGCGAAGCATGTGCTCGACTTTTCGCGCAGTACACCCAGAGCAGTTACGGCCCGCTAACGGGCCTCGAACCAGTGACGGCATGCACTGTAACCGGACAAGGCACTGTCCAAGGCACTTTCCCGTGGTACTCACTCTTCTTTGAGGTTCTGGCGGACTTCAATTGTGG
>JBGPKL010000035.1:0-42330 GCA_041485885.1 Sulfurifustaceae bacterium | reverse complement strand
CTGCATCGGGGCTGATCCTCTTTGGTTATCGTTGTACGGATTCGACACCCGCATGATAGCGCGAGGAGGTTTCAGCCCTTGTTTGTCTTGATGGTTTGAACAGAGTTGAGCGGGATCTGGCTTAAGGTAGTGCCATTGGGGCCAGGCTCGATTTCCCTCATCATGAATTCGAACCCGGCCCCTTTAATCTTTGCGCTTTAATCTTTGCGCGGATGGGGAGCGCCTGAAAAATAAATCAGATTTATTTGTAGTTCGAAATAGCAGGCTTTGCGACTGTTCGAGGCGATTGGAGCGACTTTTGCGTTGAATTTGACCGATCTCCTGTTAAGCTCCTATCAACAGAACGAGTGGTTTGGGGGATCGTGTGCTTCGTGGGTCGTCTGTCTTAACTGTTAATTCTTATCGCGTCGGTTTTCCTGACATCTTGCTCAAGTAGCACCGATGCGTCACTGCCATCTGCACCAACGCTGACGGTCACATACGCGCTGAAGCAGCTGCGATTCAGTTGGACTGCATCGCCGGATGCAACCAGCTACCAATTGCTCGAAAATAAAGACGGCGTTTCTGGCTTCTTGCAAGTAGGGAACGATTTCCCGTCTTCCGTCACAAACAGTGATCTCGATATTTCCGTTCACTTTCACGATTGGATCAACGCACGATATCGCGTCCAAGCGTGTAGTAGCGCGGGTTGCACATCGTCGAACGAAGTAACCACGACTTCCGGAATGTTGCGGACAATCGGGTACTTCAAGACCTCGAACACGGCGCCATTCGATTTCTTCGGCTCTGTTGTTGCGTTGAGCGCGGACGCGCAAACGCTGGCGATCGGGGCTCCTGGCGAGGATAGCGGATCGGGTCAAATTAACGGAGACCAATCGGACAAATCGCAAGCAAATGCCGGTGCGGTGTACGTCTTTGTGCGCGATGACGATGTCTGGCGCCAGCAGGCGTACATCAAGGCTTCAAATCCGGAGGCTGGGGACGGCTTTGGCACATTCCTCGTTCTTAGTGCCGATGGCAATACGCTGGCTGTTGGTGCGCCCGGCGAGGACAGCGGCGCCGCTGGCGTGAACGGTAGTCAAACAGACGACTGCGAAGGCCCTCTACCGCATGGCAACTGCCACCTTGAATCCGGCGCCGTTTACGTCTTCGCACGTAGCGGACAGAATTGGGCGCAGCAAGCGTATCTCAAATCGAACAATCCGTTCGGCAGCGGATTCGGATTGTCGATTGCCCTGAGTGGCGACGGTAATACATTGGCGGCGGGTTCTGAAACGAGTGGCAGCCTCGGCGGCGCCGTCCATACATTCGGTAGGAACAATGGCGTTTGGACGCAGTTTCTCGATGTGGCGCGAGTGAATGTAGGACTCGGTGATGGTTTTGGGGCGTCGCTCGCGATGAGCGAGGACGGTCAAACGCTGGTAGTCGGTGCACCAAGCGACAGTAGTGCTGTTCCCGGCATTAGTCTCAACGATGTGGTCAACGATTGCGTATCGACGACGCCGATCAATTGTGCGTTTCGTTCCGGAGCTGTGTTGTTGTTCGATCGCACGAGCACAATAGGCTGGACACAGCGGGCTGTCGTGAAGGCATCGAGTCCCCTCGCTGGCGGCTTGTTTGGCCGCGCGCTATCGCTAAGCGCGGACGGAAGTACCCTTGCCGCAACGAGCGATGAAAGCACCGGCGCCGTTCAAGTCTTCGCCAATGTTCGTATCTTTTCGCGGACGAGCAGTGGCTGGCAGTCACAGGCAGCTATCGGATCACCGTATCCAAGAGATTTTGATAACTTCGGCGCTTCGTTAGCACTGAGCGCCAATGGCGACACCTTGGTGATAGGCGCTCCTTCCGAAGATAGTGGCGCTGTCGGTGTAAACGGAGATCAACTAGATAATAGCGTTCCCGACGCGGGCGCGGTTTACGTGGCGGTAAGATCGAGCAACGTGTGGGAACTGAAGTCCTACTTAAAGACAACGTTTCCACAAATCGGTGTCCTTTTCGGCAGCAGCGTCGCAGTGAGTGCTACGGCGGAAACTGTGGCTGCAGGCGCGGTAGCGGACAACAGTTCCGCCATCGGCGTCGGCGGAAACCAATTCGACATATCGGCGTTGCACTCCGGCGCGGCGTATCTGTTTTGATGCCAGCACTCGGCATCATCGAGAACGTAAGGACGATCGCTGTCGATCCATGGTAACCGCGAGCCCTCGTGTTTTCGTCTCACCGCGTCGCCAACGCCGTAATCGCCTTCCCAACAAGCGGAGGGTGGCGCGCGGTAGAGATAAGGGATAACTACCCGTTCACGGCTCGCTCGAACCCACCCAGAACATGCGCTTGCCGTCGAACGGCATCTGCATGTCGGCCATCGATGAATCTTGGCTCATCTTTTTGTTGGCGGCATCGCGTGTCGCCTTATCTGGGTACTCGATCCAGCTGAAGATCGGCGTTTCGCCTTCACGCGCCTGCGTGGCGTAGAAATCGCTACCTCAGCGACTTCCGGCGGTTTTCAATCCGCCAAAATCGAGCCCGAGAAACGAGCCGCCTTCGGCTGCCAGCTTGTTCAAAGTTTTCGTCGGCGCGAATCGCGGATCCTCCGCCGCAAGTTTTTCCATGCGCGCGAGAATCGCTCGCACGCCCACGCGATCGCCGTAGAACATCGGGCCGCCCTTGTCGGCGGGCCAGCCGTAGCCGTTCAGCCAGACGACGTCGATATCCGAGGGCCGTTGCGCTTTGTTTTCTTCCAGAATCTTTACGCCTTCGTCGATCATCGGGTAGATGCAGGTTTCGACGATCTCCTGCGGGTCCGCGCGGCGCGGTGTGGCGCCGGTGATATCGCGGATGACTTTCGCGGTGATGTCGGAGGGAATCGGGTATCGGTTCTCGTCGTAGTCGTAGTAACCGGCCTGGGTCTTCTGGCCGCGGCGGTTCATTTCGCACAGCGCATCGCGGATCGGGTTTTGCGTTTTGGCGCCCTTGGACCAGCCGATATCGAGGCCCGCCAGGTCCGACATTTGATACGGGCCCATTATCTGCCTGTGAATTCGCGCGAAAATTCTTGTTCGATGGTCTTCACGAACGACTCCGCGTATTCGACCGCTGATCGCGCGTCGTCCTTCGTTATTTCTCTTTCTAAATAGTCGGCGATGATTCGAAGCTCCGCGACACGATTGAACGCTTTGCCAGAATCGAGGGGTATTCGCCCAGCCTTCACAAGATGCAGGCTGAATGCAGAGATGAGACCGCTGTGCGTTTTAGTCGCGCTCGACTCAATTGGCGTACGCGCGGCTGCGAGGGCGGCGCGCGCGGCGTCGAACATCGCGTAGTACGCACGATTGCACGTGCCGTTAGTGTCGCCGCTGGCCAACAACAATTTGGCGGATTCGAGTGCGCGCCGGGCGCGGTCCATCAATTCCGCCGGCTTCAGAGGCGGACCCCATCACGATCGATATTGCGCAACAGCACCGGGTTCGGATGACGATCCGGATGTTCCCACTCGTCCTCCCAGATCGGAAGCGGCTGTATCAGCACGCCGGTGTCGAGTAGAACTTCGTAGGCGATGTCGGCCAGTGCCAGCTTGGTATCGACGAAACGACCGTGCTCGCCGCGAAGCAGCACGGCGACGTCAACGTCGCTGTCGGGCCGATGTTCGCGTCGTGCGCGGCTACCGAAGAGAATGGCGCCGGACAGATCGTAAAGGTCTGCCGCTTTAGCAATGAAGGTGCGCACGGCGTTTGCCGTATGTCGATCAATGTCGTCGCGAGTCATTGAGCGGTCTCTTCAGCGCTGGCGAGTGTGCTTCGAAAGCATAACACAAGCGCCAAGGGCGGCGCCGGATCGAGCAGCGAGTGTAGCCCTTCTAGAACGAACTCGATCCCTAAGCCTGGACGTTGATCCTCGTACCGTGCCGCTGCCTCTTCGGCGTCGGCATAGGTCGGGGTTCCCCCGCTTCCGCGGGAATGACAGGCTAGGTGAATCGGAACGTCAGCGAGTCCCCGCCGTCTTCAATCCGCCAAAATCGAGCTCGAGAAACGAGCCGCCTTCGGTTGCCAGTTTCTTGAGAGTTTCCGTCGGGACGAACCTCGGATCTTCGGTCGCAAGTTTTTCCATGCGCGCGAGAATCGCGCGCGCGCCCACGCGATCGCCGTAAAACATCGGGCCGCCCTTGTCGGCGGGCCAGCCGTAGCCGTTCAGCCAGACGACGTCGATATCCGAGGGCCGTTGCGCTTTGTTTTCTTCCAGAATCTTTACGGCTTCGTCGATCATCGGGTAGATGCAGGTTTCGATGATCTCCTGCGCATCCGCGCGGCGCGGAGTGGCGCCGGTGATGTCGCGGATGATTTTCGCGGTGACGTCCGAGGAAATCGGGTTTCGGTTCTCGTCGTAGTCGTAATAGCCGGCCTGCGTTTTCTGGCCGCGGCGGTTCATTTCGCACAGCGCATCGCGGATCGGGTTTTGCGTTTTGGCGCCCTTGGACCAGCCGATATCGAGGCCCGCCAGGTCCGACATTTGATACGGGCCCATCTTGAAGCCGAAGGCGTTGATGGCGGCGTCGATATCCCAGGGCATCGCGCCGCTGTAGAGCAGCTTATTCGCCTGCAAGTTGCGCGCGCGCAGGATGCGGTTGCCGACAAAGCCGGGACAGACGCCAACGAGCACGGCGACTTTGTCGATCTTCCTCGCGAGGTCCATCGAAGTAGCCACCACCTCGTCAGCGGTGTGATCCGCGCGCACGATCTCCAAGAGCTTCATCACGTTGGCGGGGGAGAAGAAGTGCAGCCCGATGACATCTTGCGGGCGTTGGGTCGCGGAGGCGATCTCATCCACGTCCAGCGCCGAGGTGTTGGTGGCGAGAATCGCGCCGGGTTTCATGATGCGGTCGAGTTCGCCGAAGATTTTCTTCTTGAGATCCATGTTCTCGAACACCGCTTCGATCACCAGATCGCAGTCGGCCAACGCCGCGAAGTCGAGTGTTCCGGTGATGCGATTCATGCGGATGTCGACTTCTTGCGGCGGAAAACGGCCGCGATCGGCGCTGCGCTGATAATTCTTGCGCACCACGGCGAGGCCGCGATCCAATGCCTCCTGTTTCGTTTCGACGATGGTGACGGGGTAACCGGTGCTGGCGAAATTCATGGAGATGCCGCCGCCCATCGTGCCGGCGCCGATAATGCCGACTTTGTGGATGGGGCGAAGTTTGACGTTCACGGGCAAGCCGGGCGCTTCCCAGGCTTTGGCGCTCGCCGCACGGACGTAGGCGGCGGCGTCGTTGGACGTGGATGACGTGCGCTCGGCCACTGGAGTGTCGTTTGAAGTCGTCATATAGGTGTTTTCAATGAAAGGATGCCGGTCAGCATAAGGCATGGGTTGCGCCGTGCGCCAGGACTTGATCGACTTGCGTATCTGATGAGACAACTACATCCGCCGGTAATGCAGCCGGCGTTTCGCGGGAGGTTATATGGCCCAAACTCCATGGCTCGATCAAGTTGAAGAAGCGCCGCTCGAGCCGGCGCTGCCCATCATCGATCCGCATCATCACCTATGGGACTACCCCAAGGTCGCGAACGGGCGCTACTTATTAGATGAACTTCTGGCCGATATCCGAAGCGGTCACAATGTGGTCGCGACCGTGTTCATGGAATGCGGGTCGATGTATCGCGCCGGCGGGCCCGGGTCGCTACGCCCCGTGGGCGAGACGGAATTCGTGCAGGGCATTGCCGCGATGAGCGCGAGCGGCACGTATGGCGCAACGCGCGTGGCCGCCGGCATCGTGAGCTTCGCCGATCTGTCGCTCGGCGCCGCGGTGCGGGAAGTCTTGGAAGCGCACATGCGGGCAAGTTCTAATCGCTTTCGTGGCATCCGTCATGCGGCGGGGTGGCATGCGAGTGACGACATTCGAAAGTCGCACACGAATCCGCCCGAGGGTTTGCTGCTAGCCAAACAATTTCGCGAAGGTTTCGCACAGCTTAAAGCGCTCGGACTTTCGTTCGACGCGTGGCTCTACCATCCGCAACTCCCCGAGCTTATCGATCTCGCGCGCGCATTTCCGGATACCACGATCGTTCTCGATCACTTCGGCGGTCCGCTCGGCATCGGACCGTACGCGGGCAAGAGCGACGAAGTATTCAACGACTGGCGCAAGTCGATCGACGAGTTGGCGAAATGCCCGAACGCGGTCGCCAAACTCGGCGGCATCAACATGACGATCAACGGCTTTGGTTGGCACAAGCGCGCCAAACCGCCGACATCGGCGGAGCTCGTCGCCGCCACTAAGCGCTATTACCTGCATACCATCGAACGCTTCGGCGTCGAGCGTTGCATGTTCGAAAGCAACTTCCCGGTGGACAAGGCGTCCTGTTCATACGCGGTGCTGTGGAATTCGTTCAAACGCCTGACGGAGAATTTCACTGCGGTAGAGAAGGCTTCACTTTTTCACGATACGGCAAAGCGTGTTTATCGGCTGGATGATCTCTAGGTCCCGGATTCCGCTTCGCTCATCCGGGGCACATCCTAATCGCGGTTGGTCTCGTTCAGCACTTCGTGGCGTGCGCCGTCGTAGAATTTGTGATCGATGCGGCTAACGCCGAGCGCGTGATAGCGATCGAGCAAAGCTTGGGTCCCTTGTAAGTTGCCGCCCACGGGGTCGAGCGAACCCTGTATGACGAATATCGGCAGCGCCTTCGGGATGCGCGCCTCGCGCGCCGGGTCGCGGAAGTCGACGAAGCCTTGAACGATGTCGCGCACCAGCTCGTTGCTGAAAGCGAAACCCGCCTGCGGATCACTCACGTACTTTTCGACTTCGGCCGACCTCATGCCCCTTGTTACCCTTGAAAAATCCCTTCACAGCCCAAGACGAAGCGACTTCGGCCGAGTAGACTTATAGAGATCAAACGAGAAACGCGAGGACGTATGCCCGCCTCCAACGCAAAGCAGCAAGCTCACGAGCTGATCGACCAGCTCCCCGATGACGCGACCTGGGATGAAATCGCCTATCGCGTCGAAGTGCACGCGTCAATCGAACGCGGCCTTGCCGAAAGTGAAACCGGGCGCGTCGTGTCACAAGAAGAGGTCGAGAAGCGTTTCGGAATCAAACCGTAGTGCGCGTGGTCTGGACGCCCGAGGCTATTTCCCGCCTCGAAGATATTGAAGCCTACATTGCCGTCGACTCATCTACTAACGCCAAAGAAATGATCGCGCGGTTACTGGTGCGCACGCGCCAGCTCGAAACGGCTGCACTAAGTGGTCGAGAGGTGCCCGAGTATCGGCGCGACGACATCCGAGAATTGCTCGAACGCCCGTATCGAATCATCTATCGTTTCACCAAGGAGCGCGTCACGATTCTGACCGTGATGCACTACCGTCAGTTATTGCCACGTAAAGCGCGCGATCTCCGCGGCGGTTCCGATGGCTAGAAGACGATCCATGGGCTTGTGTTGAGCGAATCGACCGCCGCTACGCGTCCTGCTTTTTCACCGACGAGGATTATTTCTTTTATCTGGAATGTCTGGAGCAGCGGGCTGCCGTGCTACGGGATTCGGTAGGGCCGGAAGAGATATAAAAAAACCGGCGCCTTTAGGCGCCGGTTGGTAAAGAACCGAACGGTCAAATCCGACTTTCTGCGAACGGATTTACGCCGCCTTCTTCATATGATGCACGTTACCGAGCTTTCCCTTTTCCATTTTGTCTAGTTTATCCGCCGCCCACTTGTGGCCGCCGATGCCGAATGCCAGCGCCAAGGCGAGCACAACCCCGCCGAACATCATCAGCGCCGCCGGTTCGAGGAGACGATCGGGGATGTTGAACTGGCCTATCGCGAGAATCACGACAAAGACCGTGATCGCGTAGCGCGTCAGTCGCCCAACGAGATCGGCATCCACCGTGCCCACGTTACGGGTGAATGTCGTTACCGCATCCGCGACGAAGCGCGCGAAGTACATGCCGATCGTCAGTGTCAGCGTCGCGACGATGGCGCTCGGAACGAACTCCGCCACACGATGGAATAGCGTCGAGAGCGCGGTCAGCCCGAGCACGTTGAACGTCGTGAGTAACGTCATCAAGATGGCGAGCCAGTAGACCATCGCCCCAAGCACGTCGACTGTCCCCATGCGTATGCCACCTTTCTTGAGGAAGTCGTCGAGGCCGGCCGATTCCGTCAGCTTATGGAACCGCATCCCTTTGAGCCCTCGCACGACGACGAACTTAAGCAGCTTCGAAACGAGCCACCCAACAATCAAGATAGCGACGGCGACGATCAGCCTTGGCAGAAACGAACCAAAATCAGACATGAGACTGCGTAACGATGTCATAACGATGTCGAGTTGTTGTTCCATATATTGCACCTCTGCATTGTTGGAACTACTGCCTGAAGTGTAGGCATTGAATAGAGATGTGGGGGCATGCGCCCTATGGCAGGTGACGCGTTGCGGCACTACTGCGTCGGGCCGGCCACTTTTAGACGCAACGCGACCAGGAGTTATTCCGCTGTGGCATAGCGGACGTTTAGAGAACGCCTGTTACAGCCTTATAGTCGATTTATTGACGCCAGTCCTCTGACGCGGCGATGACGACGTCGAGCCGATGTAGCGTGCGCCGTGCGCACGACTACCCTAATGGGATAGACACCACGGTTCGCCGCAGCTTCGCGGTTGCACGTAGGTAAGCGTTGTGCGTCGTCGTGCGCATGGCGCACGCTACGCTCAACGCAAAAAGGGGGCTGCCTCAGATTTATTTTTCGACCCTAGTCGTCGGTCCAGTCCTTACGCCGCCTTCTCCTGGTCGACCGTGAGCTTGAGTCCCAGTGCCCGCAGCAGCGTCATGATGGTGTCGATCTTCGGATTACCGCGACGGGAAAGGGTTCGATAAAGACTCTCGCGACTTACGCCCGCGGCTTTCGCCAGCGCGCCGACGCCACCCTTGGCTTGTGCGACATTGCGAAGTGCTTCGAGCAGGACGGCCGGCTCGCCGTCTTCCAGTGCGGCGTTGAGGTACGCGACCACGTCTTTGCGTGTCTTCAGGTAGTTCGCTGCTTTGAAGGGAGTGCTCTTCATGTTCGCCTCCGAAATTCTTGCCAATATGACTTTGCCAGTTTGATGTCGCGATCCTGCGTCGACTTATCGCCGCCGCACAAAAGGATCACCACTGCCTCGCCGTCGCGCGCAAAATACACGCGATAACCTTTACCCTCGAAGATCCAAAGCTAATAAACGCTTTCGCCGACCGATCTCCGATCCCCGGGGAGTCCGAGCGCAGACGATCGATTTGAACGAGAATCCGTGCCTTGGCGCGTGCGTCGCGAAGTTTCGTTATCCAGCGGTCGAACGGAACAGTATTGTCCGGCCGGCGGTATTGGCGAATTTCGGGCGCGGATCGCGTGTAGCCTACCGGCTACATCCGATCAACACACGTAGGTTGCTGCAGTATGAAAACCGAGGGCAAATAGATCAGTAATCCTTTTTCACCGGAGGCGGTGGCGGCCATTTTGAATGCTCACGTTCAGGCTTCCTTTATCGCGGGCGGCGGGTATCGTGACGGTGGTGGCCTTCGATCGACCGCAGAACCTTCAGCGCGCTCAACGGCGGGCCGGCGTCACGGTAGCTTTGCAAACGATCGATTCAGCCCACCGCCGCGAGAGGTGGCTCTGCGGGTTCGCGGCAGCTCAAGGTACCAATCGCGTCGTCCACCAGTTTGCGGGCGGCCACGAAGGCTTTCATCTGCACCTGGCCCGTTACGACGTTTAGCGGCGGCAAACGGCAAGCACCGGGTATTTCAATCGCGGTTTGCGCGACGGCTTCGCGGATTCGAGTCGCCACCATCTCGGCGCCCGGAATATCGGTCTCCGGCAACACGACGATGAAATGACCTGATTCGTGCCGCGCAACCATATCCGTGGGACGTACTTTGACGGCAACGACCTGCCCGACAACCGCTAAGGCATGGTCTGCGAGTTCATCACCGAACTCCTTTTTAAATTCAGCAAGGCCGTCGACGGCAATGGCAAGGACGGACAGCGGTTTTCGGTCCGTGGCCGCGCGCATGATCTGGCGTTCCAGTACCCCGTCGAGCCAACGCTGGTTATACAGCCCGGTGACGGGATCGATGTTCGAATTTTTCTCTATGCGCTGTTGTAAACGGCCGCGTTCGGGCGCGCCGGCATTCTTTCCGCGCCAATGCTGCATGACCATCGACAACACGTTTCGCGCAATGGCGTTTGAGGTATTGACCAAGGCGAGAAATCGCTCCTCGTCGATCACGAGCAGGCGGCAGGCTTGTTTCGCGACGATGCGCACATGGCAGAGCTGCCGATCGATCAGCGACACCAGCCCCACGCACTCGCCCTTTTGGATGACGGCCAGGGGTTCTCCCTTGGGATCGCCCTCGTAAACGTGAAGGCTCCCGACGAGCACCAAGTACATCATGTGATTCGTTTGCCCGGGTTCGATGAGCGCAGCACCTTCGCGCAGCTTGAGGGAAGGACAGTCATGCAGCAGCGATTCCAGCCCGACCAGATTTACCTGCCGAAATAGCTGCTGCCCGCTAAGATCCGCGACGTCGACGGATAGATTCTCAAAAACGCCAAATAATTTGTTGGACATTGTTCACCCTTTGTACGGCACCCTAACGCTATATCAGCAGACTCCGTGCCAAGAAAAGACTCGGCACCGCCAGAATTCCGGCGCGCACTGTCGGTCACAGGGTCTACCAATCGTCAGGAAGTGGACTACTACTGGCTCAAGGACATGCTCATGGATAAGGACACCGCCAAGGCATCGCGCGTGATGGAAGCGATGCTCAAGATGGTGAAGTTCGACATTGCGGCGCTGCGGAAGGCGTACGTGGGGTAGAGAATTTTTCGCGATACCGCGGGTTGATCAACGTCCTGGTGTAGGTTGGGTGCAGCCGCGCGAGCGGCGGAACCCAACAAATAATATTTTGGTGGGTTGCGCTTCGCTTAACCCACCCTACATGAAATTTTTGAGACAGGGAGTTCTCATGTCTCCCGAAGAAAGCCCGCAAGAGCACTTCGTATTTGGCGCGCCCGGAGAGACTCGAACTCCCGACCACCTGGTTCGAAGCCAGGTACTCTATCCAACTGAGCTACGGGCGCGGAAAGGCGTCATTGTAGATAGATTGGGATGGAAAGGGCACGGGCGATTTATACTTGCTCAAATCCTTCTTCCGTTAACCGCTAATCCAACTCGCCGTGGAATTTCTGCTCGTCCTCGCACTCGGGCTCATCGCCGGCACGCTGAGTGGCATCGTCGGGTTCGGCTCCTCCATCATCATGATGCCGGCGCTGGTGATCGCCTTCGGCCCGCTGCAAGCGGTTCCGATCATGGCGGTTGCGGCGGTCATGGTGAATTTTTCGCGCGTCGTGGTGTGGTGGCGCGACGTCGATTGGCGCGCCTGCGCGGTCTACGCGCTCACCGGTGTTCCCGCCGCGGCGCTTGGGGCGCGGACGCTGCTCGTGTTGCCGCCGCGCGTCGTGGAAACGGCGCTTGGTGCGTTTTTCATCTTGATGATTCCAGTGCGACGCTGGCTCGCCGCGCACGACGTGCGCTTGCCACTTTGGTCGCTCGCCGTCATCGGAGCGGTCGTCGGTTTTGTGACTGGCATTGTCGTTTCCACCGGTCCCATCACGGCGCCGATCTTTCTCATGTACGGATTGACCAAGGGCGCGTTCCTCGGCACGGAGGCCGCCGGCTCGCTCGCCGTCTACGTGAGCAAGGTGTCGGTGTTTCGTGCGTTCGGTGCGCTACCGCTCGAGGCGATCGTCCAGGGTTTAATCACCGGCTCGTCGTTGATGGCCGGATCGTTCGTCGCCAAGCGCTTCGTGCTCAAACTAGACCCGCAGAGGTTCCGCTTGTTGATGGACGGTTTGATGCTGGTCTCCGGCATAACGATGTTGTGGACGGCGGTCGCGTGAACGGGTGCATCTCAGCCGGTTTGCACAATAGGACTTCGAGGCGACCGAAATCCCCAAAAGGCGCCGCGTGCCGTAATTTTGACGCGGACGTATCGCTTACGAATCTCCCACCCGGCTGCACGGCACACGTCTTGCTCCTATAGTTAGTAGGAAACCCGCAGAACGCATTACCGGACCCAGGGGCGGTAAGTGAGATCCTTCTTTAAACCGGCATTCGCGATTTTTAAACGCACCCGAACGTTGACCGCCTATAGCTTCGCGGTCACGTCGCAGCTCATTGTGCAGCTCGGGGGCGTTGCGCTTTTTCTGTTCGCGACGAATGGCGATACCGCGCTAGACGGCGGTTCGCGGTTCTTGCCGACGCTCATCCTCATCGGTTCCGGAATGTTTCTATGCGGCCTCTGCTTGTTCCTCTCGGGCGGAATCGTCTTCAAGCGGTCACTCTACTGGATGGCGCGTTATCTCGATCGCGTGGGTAACGGCGATCTCGCGTTGCACTTCCTTCCGGGATGGGGCGACGTGAGCGAAGGCCAACAGGTGTGGACCGCGCTGAACAAAATGAACAAAGAGTTTCCCGTCATTGTCCGGCAGGTCCGCACCAGCGCGGAAATGATCGCGAATGGATCGCGCGAGATCGCGACCGGTTACACCGACCTCTCGCGGCGCACCGACGAACAAGCGGCGACGCTCGTCGAAACCGCGGCCAGCATGGAAGAGCTGTCCGCCACGGTGATGCAAAACGCGGAAAATTGCCGCAACGCCAATGTCGCGGTGGAACAGGTGGGCGGGCGCGCGGACGAAGCGGTGCGGTCGATGCAACTCGTGACGAGCACGATGGCCGGGATCAAGGCGAGCACCAAGAAGATCACGGAGTTTGTCGGCATCGTCGAGGGCATCGCGTTCCAAACGAATATTTTGGCGCTGAACGCCGCCGTCGAGGCGGCCCGCGCCGGCGACCAAGGTCGCGGCTTCGCCATGGTCGCCGCCGAGGTGCGCGCCTTGGCGCAACGCAGCGCCGACGCGACGACGCAAATCAAGGCGCTGATCAGCGCCTCCACCGGCAAAGTGAGCGACGGTGCCGCATTGGTGACGAAGGCGGAACAAGCGGTCGGTCGCGCGGTCGCTGGGATACGCAGCGCGGTCGAGCTGATCGGCTCCGTTGCGGCGGCGTCGGAAGAGCAAAGCACCGGCGTACAAATGATCGAAAAGGCGTTGACGCAGCTCGAAGTCGTCACGCAGCAGAACGCCACGCTCGTGCAAGACGGGGCGGCAGCCTCCGTGTCGTTCCAACAGGCGTCACAGCGGCTGGTGGAATCGGCGAGCGTGTTCCAATTGCAGGAGAGGACGCCGGACTATGACATCGTCATTGGCAGCGCGCAGACGACCGCGCGGAACTACGGTGTAGGGCCGATCGAGCGGCTAATCCTGATACCGATAACGGGGATCAGCATCCACATGACTTACTTGGTCAAGTCCGTTACCTACGGCATGCTGCTCTTGGGCGGACCCGCGTTGACGTTCATTGCCGCGTTCGCTGCCGCACAACCCGACGTCGCCAGCTCCACCGTCACCGCGTCGCCACTGGCGTTAGTCTCGATTTGCGCCGTCATCGTCGCGGCGATGCTCACGGGAGCGTACTTCTACTTCGCGCTGAACGCGTGGCAGACCGTCAGCTCGCTCTACATGGCACGCACGAGTAAAAAACTCGCGGGCGGCGATCTCAACTGGACGGTAAAAGTGAATGCCTCGGCGGAAGCGGCGAAGCTCGAGGGCTTCATCGTCAATCGTGCGCTCGCGAACATCAATAAGAACTTCAGCAACATCGTGCGCCAAGTACGCGCCAGCGCCGACACCATCGTCGACGGTGCACGCGCCATTACGCGGGGTCACGTTAACTTGTCCCAACGCACGGAAGAGCAGGCTTCCACGCTCGAAGAGACGGCGGCGAGTATGGAAGAACTAACGGCGACCGTGAAGCAGAATGCGGATCATAGCCGCGCGGCCAACAGCGCGATCGAAGAGGTCGGCGCCCGCGCGCAAGAAGCGGCGCAGACGATGCGACAAGTGACGCAGACGATGGCGGGCATCGAAGAGAGCTCGAAGCGGATGGCGCAGTTTGTCGACGGTGTCGAAACCATCGCGTTTCAAACCAATCTTCTGGCGCTGAACGCCGCGGTCGAAGCCGCGCGTGCCGGCGAGCAGGGCCGCGGCTTCGCCGTGGTCGCCGCCGAAGTGCGCGCCTTGGCGCAACGCAGTGCCAAGGCGACGGAGGAAATCAAGGCGCTGATCACGGAGTCGGCCGCGCAAGTCAGCGAAGGTACGACGCTGGTAGCGCAAGCCGAGCAAACCGTCGGGGCGGCCGCGGCCGGCGTGCAGCAAGTCGTGCAGCTCATCGGCGAGACGGCAGCCGCATCAGCCGAGCAAAACGCCGGCGTGCAAGCGATCGGGAAAGCGTTGAGCCAGCTCGACAGCGTGACGCAGCAAAACGCCGCGCTCGTCGAGGAAGGGTCCGCGGTCGCTACCGCCTTCGAACAGGAAGCGGAAAGGTTGATGACGCTGGTCCGCGTATTCCAATTATCGGAAGCCGAGAATAGCGCGTCGCAGCCGAGCGCCCGTGTGAACACACCGCCGCCGCAACCCAGGACGCCGGACCGCGCCGGCAACGTGAAACTGGTTCGCTTGGCGTCGCGCGCTTAAGGACGCCGAAGCGTTAGCGCGCTCGCGCCCCCTTGCGAAGTTCGCTGATGACGTTTGGTGTCAACCAATTGCATTGCGAGCGCACTTGCCTTACTTGCGCGCGAAATCCTTGTCGCGCCCGACATGGGGTATGGATGCAAGCGCCTGCGCAAAGGTCTTGCGTCGGGTGCGAGCCAGGACGGCTTCCAGGATCGCCCGATGTTCGGCTTCCGCGCTCCGGCCGCGCCGGGCGGCACGCTTCCTCAGCGCTTGAATAAGTGTACGGTCGAGATTTCGAACGACAAGATCGGCCACGGGGCTTGCCTCGCTGTTTTCATCGGGATGCCGCCAATGCTAGTCTCGGCCTCCCAACAGAACAACCCGCTGAGCGTTAGCGATACCAATGGACAGATTTCTGCATTATCACGAACTCGACATTCTCCAGTGTCAACAACACTGGAGAAAAAGATGTCGACGACAAACAAGGCGCGAGACCGCGGGCCAGATGACAAGCTCCTGCGCAAGTATCGTCGTTGTTACAGCCCTCGATTTCCCCGCGGCACGCCAAAGTGGTGGCGCAAGCTTTACATGACGCGTCCGCGTCGGCGCGCCAACAAGCACGCCTGCCATTTGATTCTGAAGGGGTGCGATCCGAACAGCGTCACCCTGCCGCTCGGCAACTGCAAACCGCACGTGTATTATTGGTAAGCGCTGACTCGGCCGGGTTTGTCACGGCGGTCGCGCGAAAGGACAGGAGAGGCTGGATAGTGAATCACAAACGCGGTAAGCCCAAGAGCAGGCGCGCCGGCTGTTTGTTATGCAAGCCGAACAAGGCAAACGGCGGCGACAAGACTAAACTCGGACACAGGGGGTTCGGGAAACTAAGGAAACTGACGGCGGCCAGGAACGACATGAAAAATGGCGCCGTTCCGACTTTGGACTAGACAGAATGGGTTGAGGTGACATCAATGGCTCGGGCAGTGAAAGAAATCGAAAAAGAACCCCTGACTCTTCCACATAAGGAACGCGCGCGTCTTGCGCACGCCTTGCTCGTGAGTCTCGATGCGGACGAGAAGGGAGACAAGAATGTAGAGGCGGCATGGTTGGAAGAGGTGCAGCGTCGGGAGCGCGAGATTGCCGCAGGTGAAGCGAGCTGGATTCCCTACGATGAGGTGGTCGGGGAGATCAAGAAAGATATTAAGGAACCTCTGATTAATTCCCTCTCCCTCCGGGAGAGGGGTAATAAATCAGAGATTCCTTAAGTAGTATCTTCCCGTTTCACGGACGAAGATCCTTCTCCATAGTCGCGCGGCTCACGAGCTGCGTCGCATCATCGAACGCTACGAAGAAGAACAGCCCGGCCTGACCGTGACTTTATCCGGCAACTCGATCAAGTGGCCGAGTTGTGCAAGAAAAAATCCAAAGATCGGCCCGATTCTGCGCGAGCCACACCGGCGACTGGTTTATCTACCGCGTCGAGGGCGACACCATTCGAATCGTCGCGGTCGCTCATCAGCACCGCGCACCGGGATATTGGAAAGATCGTTGAAGGTCGTACGAACCGCATCTGCCGGCAGGCACCAATCACGGGCCGAAGATTCCTTCGATGCCGGCAATCCCTCTTTCGCATAAGCTCCTGCGAAACGAAATTCCGGCACGCGGAGCGATGCCTGCATCGGCTCCTTTAGCCGTGTTGAGCGACGCCGAGCGCGCCTGAGGTAGCGGAAAACTTCTCGATGTCACGCACGCAAACATTTTTCCTGACCGCGCTAGCGATGATCGCTTTCGCCGGCAACTCTTTGCTCTGCCGGTTGGCGCTGAAACACACCGGCATCGACGCCGCCAGTTTTACTTCCATTCGCATCGTCTCCGGCGCCCTCGCGCTTTGGCTGATCGTCCTAGTACGCGGTGGTGCGCGCGGCGCATCGGGTAGTTGGCCCTCTGCGTTCGCGCTCTTCGCGTATGCAGCCGGCTTTTCGTTTGCCTATGTCAGTCTGTCGGCCGGGGCGGGCGCCCTACTCCTCTTTGGCGCCGTCCAGGCAACGATGATTAGCTATGGGCTGTGGGTGGGAGAACGTCTGCGATGGCGGCAGACCGCGGGTCTCGTATTCGCGTTCGGTGGATTGGTGGGTCTGCTGCTACCCGGGCTATCGGCGCCGCCGCTAGAGGGTTCTCTATTGATGATCGCCGCCGGGGTTGCTTGGGGTGTCTATTCGTTGCGCGGCAGAGGCATCGGCGATCCCACTCGCGTCACGTCGGGAAATTTCTTACGCGCCACGAGTTTTACCGCGGTGCTTAGTCTCGCCATGCTTCCTTGGGCGGCGATCGATGTTCCGGGTGTTTGGTACGCCATCGCGTCAGGTGCGTTGGCTTCCGGCGTCGGATACGCAATCTGGTACACCGCCTTGCGCGGATTGAAGGCGACGAGCGCCGCCACGGTGCAGCTCAGTGTCCCGGTCATCGCCGCCGTCGGCGGCGTTATCTTCCTCAGTGAGATGGTTACACTGCGTCTTTTGATCGCCGCCATCGCCATTCTTGGCGGAATCACGTTGGTGGTTGTCGAGAAGCGCTAGTAGAGACGTTCTGCGGTTGCGGATTCCCCAACGCCAAGGCGCTGGTACGGATGCCGAACGCGCGATTCGATAGCGTGCGTTGGTTTGCGTTCGCTTAGTGATTTCGCGACGCAATTTTCTAAGTGGGACATTCAAACGCGGCTTGAAGAAAATCCGGTGATATAGTGCTCGCTCGATCTCTGAAAAATACTCAAGCCTGGCCTCTTTAGCTCTTTTAGCTCTTAGAAGTTAATCTGCAGCCCCACGTTCCCGCCGGAATCGATGGTGACACGTTCGCCGGCTTCAAGCTCGGTGCGCACCTTGCGGTATCCGAGGTAAACATTCGCGGTGTTCTTGATCATCTCGAATTCGACGCGTGCACCCGCTTCCCAAAATTGCTTGCCGTGCCCGCCGGTCACGACGTCCGGCGCGTAGAACGCATAGCCGCCGATGCCGATCGGCCCGTTGTTGGGAAACACGCGTCCTTGCCCACCCAGGCCGAGTGCGTATACGTTCTGGTTGCCGACCGAGGCGACGTAGATCTTCCCACCCAATCCTATTTCCGATCGGGTCTGGGCACCTCGATTGTCGCCGAAAACGAGCAGCCCCGCGCTTGCCACCCAGTCGTGCCGGTCGCTGTTGTTCAGGAAACCGAAATTGAGGTCAGCCGCGGATAACTTCGTGGCGTAAATCGCTTGGATGCTGTCGTGGTTGAGGTTGACGTCGATCGAATCGGCCGCAACCACTCCGCTAAATGCCGCTGCCAACGCTCCGATCAGTACGCGAATGTGCATAAAGCTAGATTCCTATCTGTAGTGGCGTGCAATACTAACCGAACCCGATAAGAGCAACCAGGACTCGGACCGATGCTGGAGACAGGGACAGATTTTTGTCGGAAGGGCTAAAGGGGCCAGTTCAAGCTCGAGTATTTGTGAGGAAGACGCGTTGGTTTACAACCGTAGTCCTGTCTGATCGTTTGGCGCACGTGGACGACTGGCAGGTCGCTCATCGCGGTCCATACGTGCCGCACGCGACGTGGATTTCTTGCGCGAGGGAAAGACGAATCCCCGCCACGTAATCACGCAGGACCATCCACACCCCGCAGGCAAGCGAAGCCAGGCTGGGGTCGAGTTTTCGGGAAGGGGCTCCTATAATTCCCAACCCCACCAGCAGTCCATCGAGCGCGGCCGCTCGATCCAACCGAGGAGAAGAAGAATGAGCATCAATCACCACAGACGATCACGGTACGCGCGCCCGTTCGCAGCGGGCGCGTTATTTCTGCTCTGTCTGGGTATCGCACGCGACGGCGATGCCGCCAGCCCGTTCTTTTTCTACAAGTTCACGCCCATCGCCGACACGCAGGGTGGCTTCCCTTACGAGAACCTCAGCGGCTTTCCGTCAATCAACGGCTCGGGGCGCGTCGCGTTTAGGGGCAGGCTCACGGGTGGCGTCGAGGGTGTGTTCACGCGCCTCGGCAACGGCGGAGTCAACACGCTTGCCGATACGGGTAGCACGGAGTTCAACTTCGGCTTCGGTATCGTCAACTCCATCAACTCTTTGAACACCGTGCTCTTCGTCGGCCTGAAGCAGACCCCGGATCGCGTCGTCGAGGTGCTGTTGCGCGGCGAGGGTAATTCCGCGACACCGCTCGTGAGCTCGTCGGACAACTTGTCCCTATTCTGCGGGTTGCAAATCAACATTGAAAAGACCGCTGTGTTTCGCGCCGACCGCGCCGACGGACATCATGTCATTCTGGCGCAGGGAGCTGGGCCGCTGACGGGCGTCGTCCGAAACATCGCCGAGGAGGGATCCGAGTTCTCCTCGCTCGGTTGCTCGCCTTCGATCGGCTTCGACGGAACCGTCGCTTTCACTGCAACTCGAAACGGGAGGCACGGCATTTTTACGCGCGCCAAGAACGGCACGCTCACAGTGATCGCGGATGACGGCGGCCCGTTCGCGGCATTCGGCGCGCTCGCCTTGAATCAGCAAGGCGGCATCGCGTTTCAGGCGGTGCGTCAAGGCTTCGGCCTCGGGTTGTTCCGGATCAAGAACGGCGCGTTCGTCAAAGTCACGGACTACGACGTAGGCGGCGCCGGAGATCCTGCCGGCTTCTCCATCAACGAGTCGGGCCAGGTCGCGTTCGAGTTCTCCTTCGGCGCGAACGGCTCCTCCGTTCACCTTGGCCCGAACAGCCTGTTTGGGCGTTTGATCGGCACCGGAAACGTGATGTTCGGGCGCCGGGTCGCGTTCGTGCATATCGACCGCGATGCGCTCAACAGCACCGGTCAGATTGCGGTGTGGATTATCTTCGACAATGGCACCGAGATGATCGCGCGCGGCGATCCCGTGCGGTTTCCGGATACCGTTCTCGCGACGGGAGCGCTGCAGGTGGCGACGGGCGCCGGTGGGAGCGTGACGGTCACTACGCCGATCGCGACGCCGCCGGTCCATGCGACGTTGTCGTTCGACGTAGAGTTTCTCACGGCGGATGGCGAGCTTAGCGTGAAACTCGGGGACAAAGTGCTCAAGTCGATTGCCGCGAGCGATCCCGGCGTGCGTCGGCGCGTATCGATACCGATCGATATGCGCGCGATCGCCAAGGAGCAGCGGCTCGGCCACGTGGCGTCGCTGCAATTCGTTCTCGCGGGCAAGACGGGCGCGAGCGCGCAGATCGCCGATGTCGTCATTCCCGGGTTACTCGCGGATCGGATCGAATCGGCCGCGTTCTCGCGCTGGCACGTTGACACGTCCGCCGGCGGCTCGGCCGCCGCCGTCAGCACGGCGCGCTTACCAGTCAAGATTCGTCTGAGCCAGCCGGAAGCGCCGAAGTCCGAGCCAAACGTTGTCACGGTCGCCGTGTTGAGCACCAAGGACTTCGACGCCTCCACGGACATCGAACGCAGTTCGCTGCGCCTCGCCGGCTCGCCGGTGCGCACGACGCGCGATAAGGAAGGCAAAGAGCAGCCGGCCTGCGACGCGCGCGACGTGAATAACGACAAGATCAAGGACCTCGTGTGCGAGGTGGAAGTCGCGCGCGCCGGGCCGTCGAAGCGAGACGAGAAATTGCGACTCGAAGCGATGACTCAATTCGGATGGGGGATCGCCGGGTCCGATGTGCTGCACGTCGGCAAGTCGCCGTACACGAAATAGGTACGAAGCCGCAGCCACGTGGCTGCGGGGCGAATAGCGATGGTCGTTTCTCGCGCGCGCCTGCGTACCGGTGATGGCTTTGGCGAGCAATTAACTGACCCCCGGCAAAGCCGTGGGCTTAATGGGTGAGCGCCTCAAAGGCGCACATAACATCGTGAGCCACCTGAAAGCGGCTCTACCCTTACGGCTCCTTCTCCCTTTGAGGGAGAAGGTGGGGATGAGGGTGAAAGGCGAAGGTCATCGATGACCTTCGACATCGTACCCTCACCCCCGCTATTCCCACCTGGGCGCACGAGAACCTTGTGCGCCCGTTCGCCGGCGCGAATGCACGTTAAGTGCATTCGCGAAAACCCCGGCTCACCTCCCTGAAAGGGAGAGGGAGTAAACGCACGGGCAGTTTCACCACCGCGGCAAACGTCAAACGTCGGTGAGTCCCCCGGCAGAGCCAGGGGTTTACCTCAGAGCAATTAGCTGCGCCAGACCGGATAGAAGAATGCGGCTGCTCGGTTTCACGCATCGCGCGCGCCACGGCGGCGTTCTGCCGAAGAACAAGCTCTACAAATGCGCGCGGAAGAACGCGGCGATCTTGTGATCCACCGCGGGCAGCGCCGCGCGGTCGAAGCCGGGCGGGTCGTTAAGGAGCTCGCCGACGAGACCCGACAGCCCGGGTGGCGGGGGCGATAGCAGCGCGCCATGTCCGCCGTTCGGGAAGTCCGCCAGCCGCTCGCACGCCGTGCAAGCGCGGAGGACCGGTTCGCTATGGAAGCGCGGAAGCAGCCACTTGTCCTGCTGCGCCGTCACTAAGGCGAGCGGCACGCGCGGCTTCGCGAGCGACGCCAGATCGAAGTCGACTGCGTACGGCACACCGGCGACGATGGCGGCGATGCGCGGATCGGTGTGCGTGTACCACGTGGCGTCATCCAGCCGGCGGCGAATGACCCACAGCGCGATGGTCTTCTTTATTCCGTCGAAGACGCCGCCGGTCAGGCGCGCGGCTAAACCGACGCAGGTATTAAAATCCTCGGCGATGTGCGCTTCACAGTGCTCCTTCAAACGCACCGGTGACCAGCGCCCGCCCGCGAGCGTCAGCGCCGTGTGTCCGCCGGCGGACATCCCGTACATGCCGACCTTGTCGAGCGCGAGCAGCGGTGCGAAGCGCGGATCCCGCCCCACGACGTCGATAGCGCGCGACACCTCGGCCGGCCGGCGCTTCCAACTCTCCGGGCCGGTTTTGCTCATGTCCTTATAGTTGTCGCCGCTGTGCTCGGGCATCGCCACGACGAATCCCTGTTCGACCAACGTGCGCGCCAAATCGGAATGAACCGACGGCGAACCACCCGAGCCGTGCGAGATAACGATCAGGCGTCCGTTACCGCGTACCGGAGCGCCCTGCAAAGCGACATTCAATGTGAACGGTCCACGCGTGACCGGCTGCGCTTGGGCGTCCGAGGGATAGTAGACGGTCACTGGGCCGTCGCCATCCGCGCTGGCGACATCGGTCAGGCCGACAGCCGCTTGCGCCGCGAACGCCAACAGAGCGAGTGCCGCGGCGGCGAAGAAGCGCGCGTGGGAAATCTTTGAATTCGTGAACATGCAACGTAGCTCCGGTAGCAGGCTGGGTGGAGGTTTATTTCAACATACTTTTTCTAAGGCGCTCCAAACTGGAAATCGCTCACGGTTGAAGTCCGGTTGTGCTGACGCTCGTTTAGCCCGCGAGCGGCAGATGAGGGTCGAGTCTTGTTTTTTTCCTTCAGGTTCAGCAAAAGTATTTTCTCGATCCGGGTAGTCCTCCTCGAACCGCGAAATCCTCTTCCCAATTCGGCGAGCCCTCGACTCGACCTCTTTGGGGGGCTTTTCAGTCAGAATGGCGATGTAGATCATTTTCTCAACGTAGATTCAGAGCGGAATTGTGTCAAATAAGCCGGGTTCTTTCCTGCAGAAAATCCGACCACAAATCCCTCTTATCGAGGAACAGCAGGGCGCTACATCCGCCGGGATCCCGAGTGCAGAAGAGCACCCGCTTTTGGCCGCTCTCGGGCATCCGATGTAAACTAGGCGACCTCCAAACTACTATCGTTGAACGTGGCCCAGCGACGCAAACAATCCAGCAAGCAGCAATATCGACAAGATATTCAGCAACTGTCGAACAACCTCAAATGGTACCGTGAGCAAACACAGGTTACGCAGGTTGAGCTCGCGGCGCGAACGCGTCTGTATCGTACCTATATTTCGATGATTGAGCGCCGGCTCTACAATCCCTCACTACGCCTCTTGACTATCATTGCCGCGGGATTAGGTATTCAAACCAAGCAGCTTTTGCAGAAGCGTCTCCTTCGGAAAAGACGGGCGGCACGAGCTGCGCGCCCGTTGGCGCGAGGGACCCTAAAGCAACGCGTTCAGCGCGGACGTGAGGAGCTGGGCGCTAATGTGAGGCAGCGTCGGCTACGCGGCGGATGGTCGCAGATGGCTTTCGCTAAAAAAACCAGAACGCACTACACCTTTATTTCGCTCATCGAACGCAGTCGAGTCAATCCGACTCTATTGGTCCTGTCGAAAATCGCCGCGGCAATAAATATCAATACTGCGGAATTATTCTGAGTCGGGGCGCAACTCAGTGCGGACAAGAACATATTGCCGACCCAAGCACGGCGAAACACGGCAGCAGGGTCGTGAGAGCCTATCAAAGCGGTTGATGCTAGAGATTGCGCCGAAACAACGCGAACAACCGCTCCCAGTGCCGCTCGGCGCTGGGCTTGTGAAAGATGCCTTGGCGCTGCGGGAACGCGAAGCCGTGCTCCGCGCCTGGGTACCACTCGACGCGCGACTTTAGGCCGGGAACGGTCTTCAAGTGCGCTTCGAGTTTGTCGATCATCTCTTTCGGCGCGTACTTGTCGGTCTCGGCGCAAGCGAAGTACAGCTCGCCGCGCACCTTGTCGGCGGCGCGATGCGGCGAGTCTTTGTGGTCGGTCGCGAGGTTCACGCCGTAGATCGACGCGGCGCACTTGACGCGCTCGGGGAAGTGCGCGGCCGCGGCAAATGAAAACGGGCCGCTCATGCAATAGCCCACCGTTCCGAGCGCGCTCGCTTTCGCTTGAGACTGGCGATCGACGAAGTCGAGCATCGCCTGCGTGTCGTGCATCACCAGCTCGGTGTTGAGATGCTCCATCAGCGCGCGCATGCGCTTGAAGCCTTCCTCGTCGCGCACCATCTTGAACTCGCGCGTCTTGCGGTAGTAGAGATTCGGCAGCACCACATAGTAGCCGACGGTCGCGATGCGCCGCGCCATATCGTGCAGCTCTTCGCGCTTGCCCGGCGCGTCCATGTAGAAGAGCACGACCGGAAACGGCCCGCCCTCCTCCGGATGGGTGATGAACGCATTCATCGTTCCATCTGAGGTCCGGATGTCGAGTTCCTGTTCGATCATGGCGCTCTCCCGCGGCTCAGCTGCCGCCGGTGATGTTGTTGTCGCGGATTACTTCTCTCCATCGTTCCATCTCCCCGTCGAGAAAGACGCATATTCTCCGCGATCTCGCGCTCGGCAATCAATCCGCAACGACCAGCGCTATCGTAAAGCCATCGTAACCCTTGATGCCCACGGTCTGGATGGCCGTCGCGCTCACGCGCGGTTCGGCGGCGATCAGCTCGTGCATGTGCCGCACGCCTTGCACGTTGCCGTCGCTGCTGTTCGCGTCGGCAACGGCGCCGTTGCGGATGACGTTGTCGATGACGATCACGCTGCCGCGCCGCGACAGTTTCAGCGCCCACCGGAAATAGTCGGGATTGCCGGGTTTGTCCGCGTCCACGAAGATGAGGTCGAACGGCGCATGCCCTTCGGCCGCGATGCGCGGGAGCGTGTCGAGCGCGCGGCCGACGCGGATGTCCACGACGCCGGAGAGTCCGGCTCGCGCGATGTTCGCACCGGCGACTTCCGCGTGCTTCGGATCGAATTCGAGCGTGATCAGGCGCCCGTCCGGCGGCAATGCACGGGCGAGCCAAATGGTGCTGTAACCGCCGAGAGTACCGATCTCCAAGATCTTCCGCGCGCCGTGGATTTGCGCCAGCAGGTGCAGGAACTTGCCTTGATTCGGCGCGACGTTGATCGGCGGCAGCCCGGCCGCGGCGCTCGTCTTAAGCGCCTGGTCCAACACGGCGTCCGGGTGCACGAGCGTATCGTCCAGGTATCGATCGACTTGGGTCCACAATTTCTGCGTCATGTCAGCCTCGCTTCCGCAACGATCCAATCGTACGTCCTATCGAGCACGCAGAACAGTCGCCGGAGAAATGAAATTTGTTAACCCGAACGGGAAAACCTTACAACAACGCGTACTGCAACATCTGCCGCGTTGCCGGCGGCAAGGTGAAAGAGATCGACGAGTACCTGGACACGGGGCGGCGTTGAAGGATCCGGGGACGCGACGCGACCTTACTGACCGCTGCGTTATTGACACGCGGCGTTCTTTCTTATCTGATGGGTCTCGCAGTCAGCCACGAGTACTACCCGACCGATATCGTCGTGTCGTAATAACAAACTGGAGGAAGTTTATGAAACGCATCTTGACGTTTTGCGGCGCCGTTCCAGCCGCTTTTGTTTGCTTTTCATCGCTTGCCGCCGATGCACCGCCAGCCGATAAGCCGACCCCGAAGGTCGGCGACGTGCTCGAATACGCGGACAAGTATTACGCGGTGAGCTGCAAGCGCTGGGTCATACAAGACACGAATAAGAACGGCAACGTCGTCAGCCAGTGCGGCGACTATACCGCTTACATCGCGGCGGACGGAAACCTGGTGAAGATCGAAGACAAGAACGGCAAGCCGCTGACGGAATTCAAACCGCAGGCGTACGCGCTCGCGTTCCCGCTGCAAGTCGGGAAGAAGTGGGAAGGAAAGAACATCGGCTTCTCGGCGATCGACGGTTACACCTGGGAAGACGAGGCAAAGTGCGAAGTCACGGGCTTCGAAACCGTGAAGGTGGCGGCCGGCGAGTTCCCCGCTTACAAGGTGGATTGCAAGGACAGCTGGCAAGTCGGTTCGTTCTCCGGCACCGACGCGTCAACGCGCTGGTACTCGCCGAAGGCCAACGCCATCGTGAAAGTGTCGAGCCCTGGGCGCGACAAATGGGAAATGGAATTGACCGGCTTCTCGTCGAAATAAAATCTCCTGCTCGCGCGGCGTCGACGCGAACGCTCGCGTGCGCCGTCAAAGGCTCCAATGGCCGAGCGAGACGACTGGAACCGCTGCCGCTACCTCGAAGGTGACCCGAGCGGTCACTACGAAAGCTGTTTTCAGCGCGCCAATCACCCGGAACGTCCCCTCGCCTTCTGGATTCGCTACACCGTGTTTTGCCCGAAGGGTCGACCCGCGGACTCGGTGGGTAAGACTATGGGCGATCTACCTGCGCCTCGCTGCTGAAGATATGAATCCACGCCTGCGGGAAGAGCGCCGCCGTGAGCCCAATCGCTCCCGTCGCTAGCGCAGACAGGAGCGCGCCAGTCCACGCGATGTTTCGGGCGCGCCGATACTGGCCCGCGCCCACATATTGGTACCGACCATCGTGACCGACGCGGTCCCAAGCGCAAAGAGAAGCGGGATGAGAATGTAATCGAGCCGCGATGCCAAGCCAACCCGGCGATGGCATCGCGGCCGTACGCACCGACGAGTCCGGTAATGAGCACCACGGTCAAATTCGCCACCACCGTCCCGATGGCGGAGAGAAGTCCGACCCTAAGGATATCTTTAAACAACCGCCACTCGAGCGGCGCGCGCGTGAGGTGAATAGGGCTGCGCGCCGAACGCATATAAAGGATAAGCGCGGCTGCAGAACCGACGTTGAAGCAAATGAGCGCCATGCCCGCCCCCGCCACGCCCATCGATGGCACCCAACCCCAGCCGAAGATAAATAGCGGAGAAAGCGCGAGCGTAATCACGGCGCCGCTTGCGGTAACGATCGCCGGCACGCGGACGTTTCCCGCACCGCGAAGCGCCGCGCCGAGAAGATTGACAAACCAGCCGGGAACCGCGGAAAGGAAAAGCACATTCGCGTACAGGACGGCATTGGCAAGCGCTTCACTCCGTCCGCCCATCTGCCGAGTATCACGAACGCGTTGCAATCGAGCCGTGAGGAAACGGGTGTAGCCACACTATAAATGGGGACGTACACTGTGCCCTCGGGTAGACAAGGGGCGGGAAGGGAACGGATCTTCCCGCAGGGAGCAGATGTGGCCGGTCATTCATCCCTCGATCAATCGCGCAGGAAATTCGCGTTGTCGTCCACGGCGTCGGTCAGCGGCAGCGCTTCGAGCAAATCGAAATCGTCGTTGCGAGTCTTTACTAGACGCTCAACGATCGCGGCTGTACGCCCGTGATCGAAGTCCACGGACCAGGTGCCGCGGCTCTCGTTCGAGCACAATGCTGTTCGTCAGCGTCGCTTTGATCGCGATCTATTGCATGTGCCGCCACTTTTGCGAACGCCGGAAGGCTCGGCCCGCGTCTTCGACCGCGTAATCATTCTGAACGGAGGGAACTGTATGACCCGCAACCACAACGCCAATCGCCTCTGGCTCACTATTTTATCGCTAGTGTTATTTGCATCGGTGATCGGATGCACGGTGCGTTACGTGGCCGAATACGATGCAAGCATCAAGGACGAGATCGTCCGCATCGCCAAAGAGGTCGATCTGTTTTATGGACAGTTACTCGATACGCCGTCCGGTGAACGACAATACAAGAAATACAAGGATGACTATCTCAAAATAGAAACTGATTTACGGGCGTTGGAGATGCGCAACGAAATCCGGGCGTTCAACAACGAATCGACCAAGCAGACGAAGATCGCACTTGAACTGTGGCTAGAGGATAAGGAGAACCACAAGAAAGACAACACCGTCGACGACGCCACCCTTAAAGTACATAGAAAACAATTTGCCCGGGTGTTCGTCGCGATGGCCAAGGGAGAAGGAGCGAAACAATAGGCGGGCTCGCCTCAGGTCGGTTGCTATTGCGGGCTGACGTGCAGCGTTTGCGACTATAAGGAGATCGATGATGAGCTTCGACATTAACGCGGTGATGAAGGACATGGGCGCAGCGATGAAAGAGACGCTGGTAAAGGATCTCGGGGATATAGAGGACTTTGGGGAAGAGATTCTCGAAGACGAAAAAGAGTCGTTGGAAATGATCGGCAAGGAGCGTGTGGCCGGACGATGGAGCAAGGAGAAATTCGACAAAGAACTTGAACGTGAGAAAAAGGTGATAGCAGTGGAGCTGCTTACGATCCAGATCATGACCAAGGCAGCGGCACAGAAGGCCGTCAATGCGGCCATCGAGGTGTTCGTCAAGGCGGTGAAAACAGCACTGCCTGTTTAACCGCCGGTCTGTGACACCATCGTCGTCACCCGGCTGCGCCAACAAACGCTCCAATGACGGAGCGAGACGCTTGGAACCGCTGCCGCTACATCGAAGGCGACCGCGCGGTCATTACCAAAACTATTTCCAGCGCGCCAATCACCGAGAGCGTGCGCTCGCCTTCTGGATTCGCTACACCGTGTTTTGCCCGAAGGGACGACCGGGGGACGCTATGGGTGAGCTACTTCGACGGTGAGCGTTTTCGCTTGACAGCGATGGACGATTACCGCGACCGGAGATTTAGAAACGGCTCGCTTCATGATGGGTGTAGAAACTGTTCCCGATATTAGTAAGCGAAGCCTCGCGCAGAGGGTTACGCCGCAGCGTTTGTACGCTCCTCGATTCTTTCTCGGTTGCGCGACGGATCTCTGTATACTGCCAGGACCTCGCACTCCTTATATATATAACGCCACGCTCGCGGGAGGAAAAACATGAAGCGTCTTACCGGCTACATGCTGTTGGTGGTAGTCGTTTCCCTCCCCGCGCACGCCGTCCTGCCGATCGCGGGCCTCGCCAAGAGTCTCGTGAAGAACATCGTGCAAAGTTTCGTCGAAGGGCAGTACAACCGGCTCGCGGCGACGTCTGGACCGTGTGGCATGGCGATGCCGGCGCCGGGAGCCGGCGCGCTGGCCGCTATTCAGGGCCGCGGTTTGGCCGGCGCGCGCGCGCCGGGTTTAGGTATGGCCAAAGGCGCGATGCCCTCCATGCCGGCATGGCTCCCGGACAAACCATGTTCGATGACCAGGCGAAGGAAATGATGGCGCAAGCGCAAGGCGCGCAAGGCGCCGGCATGCCGAACATGCCGCCGGAAATGATGGCGGCCATGAAAGACCAAACGCCGCTGTCGAGCGCGGAAGCCGATGAGCTGGGCACGTTGATGGAGCGCATGTCGGCCGCCGCCCCTTCGGTCGCCACGACGTGCAAACCAGGCGAGCTCAAGCAGGCGATGCAGATGGCGGCGGAGGCGCCCGGCGCCGGCGGGGTAATGCGCATGATGCTGGGCAAGCTACGCGAGGCGCAGAAACAAATCGACGAGGCGCGTGCGACGTTCGCAAAGATGTCCGAGCCGGAGCGTAACGACTACGTCGCAACGATGACCGCCGAGTATCGCGCCTGGCCCGCGGCAAACAAGCAGGCGTTCCGCGATATGGTGGAAACCAATTTCCTCGGCATGCCCGACACACTGCGCACGCCGCTACTCGCGCAATTAAAGCAAGCGGGTTAGCGCAGATATTTTTCGGAGAGGTAACGCAAAGACATTCTGTCCCGCTGCGCGCTTTTAACCATTAGCTAGTCGCTTGCTGCCTGCCTACCCGTTCGCTCCGAGTTGCTAAGCGCTCGAATGTACATCTGGCGGATGAAGGCTTCGAAGCGCGGATTAAAGATGTCGTTGTGTCCGTCCATGATGTCCGCGGTGGTGTGCACGACCCAAAACGGGTTCGCTTTCGGATGCCATTGGCCTTCGCTCGATAACTGTAAATTGAACTCTTGTCCTTGCCCGCCGCAAAAGTATTCCTTGGATTCGAAACCGCCCTTTTCGATCGCGGCGACACGCTGCTGCTCTTTGGTGATATTTTCTTTTCGTTCCTGAATCGTCGCGGTACGCTGTTCGGGTCCCTTGCTTGCGGCGCTCGAAGGATTCCCCTTGCAGGCGTTCGCACAGGCCACATCGTCCTTCGCGCATAGCGAGAGGTTGTGCGTCGTGTAACGAGAGTTATGGCCAACGGTTCTCACGTTGGCATCTTGCTCATCATCAGGGGTCCACTCGAAAATGGTGTTGAAGTATCGCGCGACCGGAAAAACATTCTTAGTGGCTAGATCGGCTTGCGACGTGGCGATGATAACGAGCGGTAGCTGCGTCTCGTTCAAACACCTCAGGCGCTGCGCGCTGACCTTTAACGGCTCGTAGCGCGTGCCTTCGAACGCCGGGTTAACAATGACGACGAGGTCGCCGAATCGCGAGAGGTATCGTGGTTTCGTGTTTGTCTTGGGGCAATTGCCCGAATCATCGTCGCCACGATAGCGCGCGCTGGCGCGCAGAAATTCGCTGCTCAGGGATTCGTAGACAATCAAACCGCCGAACGAATGGCCGATCACCAACATCCGGGTTACCTGGTTGCCCGCTTGTTTTTCGGTACGGTCGCGGAAATAGTCCAACCGCGAAAAGAACTCGCGCACCATTCCCTGGGATACCCGTTCCGCGGTGTTCTTACGATCCCAGAAGGTGATCCAATTTATCCAACTGCTCGTGATCGAGTCGCCGCGCCAACCCACGTAAATGCCGACGACGCGCCGCGCGGTGCCGCTTTCCCCTTCGGCCAGCGCGACGTCGCCGAGCAACTTTCGAAAGGCTCTGACGTTCTCATCGTTGGCATGTGCGTTGTGGTGCCAGCCATGAACGTAAACGACCAAGGAGAGTCCGTGTCCGGCTGCTTGATATTTGGCTCGAAGTTTTTCGAGCTGCGCGAAGAAGGCGTCAAAATAATCGTTGCCGGGACGGGGAAGTTTCGAGCTTTGCTGTACCCAGCCCTGATCGTCGAATTCGACGAACATCAGGTCGTAGCGTACGTGCTCTTCTATCGAACGCTTCCAGCACTCGCTCTTGTCGCCGTCTACGACGGCGTCATCGATTTTCTGGCCATCGGAATAGCCCGCGTAGAACGCCGGCGGACATTCGACTTTTACCGGGTCGAGTCCTTTCTCGCGATACGGAAACTGCGCACAGGCGGATACCAAGAGAACTAAAACGATCGCGCCGAAATACCAGTTTTTCATCGTTACCTCCCTGTTATTGGCGCGACAAAATACACCGGTTGGTTGGGTGTGACAATCGACCCCTGGCGTGAGGTTTGTCCGACTCCAGCGCGCACAGCGAGTGTCAAGTTGCTCGTTCCGGTTCGTCTCCGCTATGCTTCTGCGCCTCTTTCGGAGCATCGCCGCGTCTCTCGGTGCGCGGACAAACGCGGGACAAGCACTTTAGCCGGTAGCTGCGGTCTCCATCGCAAGTTACGAATGAAGTACAGTGACGGTCCGGTCGACCTACCAACAAGAGAGGCACCATGGCACTCAACGTGTTCAGCCGTCTTATGCCCCGCGAGGAAAACTTCACCGCGCTCTTTTGCGAGCACACCGAGAGCATTGTCCGGGCGGCGCAGGAGCTCCAACGCCTGATCAACGGGGACGATTCTATTGAGGCCCACGTTGTCGCGATTCGCGCCATCGAGGCGACGGCTGACGCCGTGGCCAAGAAGATTTTTATCGCGGCCAATCGCACCTTCAACGCGCCGATCGACCGGGAAGACATCCTCGATCTCGCGAACGACCTCGATGACACGGTCGATCTCATCGAGGACTTAGCGAAGGGCATCCAGCGCTACGGCGTGCGCGACTTTCCCAAAGAGATGCGCGCGATGGCGGACGCGGTGGTCCGCTGCGCGGCGGTGCTGCGCGAGGTGATGCCGCTGCTCGATGCGATCACGCCGAAACACAACACCATCTTCGCGTTGTGCGAGAAGGTCGGCCAGATCGAGGGCGAGGCGGACGATTGCTTCGACGCGGGCCTCACGCGGCTGCGCGCGCAACTGCGCTCGAGCGAGATCGATACGATCGCCTATATCGACCGCAAGGAACTGTTTGAGCTGCTGGAGGAGGTCGTCGATAGATGCGACGACGTGGCGAACGCGATTCAAACGATTACGGCCAAGCACGTATAAATAGCAGCGTCCGCGAGAGGAATTCGAAAAACAAAAATGGATGCCCCCGCTATTGGGTTGCCGGTCCTTATCGGCCTTATCGCCGTTGCGCTCGCCTTCGATTTCCTGAATGGGCTGCACGATGCGGCGAATTCGGTCGCGACGGTGGTTTCGACGCGCGTACTGCGGCCGCAAACGGCGGTGGTCTGGGCGGCGTTCTTCAACTTCATCGCCTTCGCCGTGTTCGGCCTGCATGTCGCGCGCACGATCGGAACCGGCATCGTCGAGCCGGGCGTCATCGATGCCGCCGTTATCTTCGGCGCGTTGGCGGGCGCGATCGTTTGGAACCTCGTCACGTGGTGGCTCGGGCTTCCTTCGAGCAGCAGCCACGCGTTGATCGGCGGTTTAGTCGGCGCCGGCTTTGCCAAAGGCGGGTTCGCAGCCGTGGTCTTTGGAGGCGTCGCCGCAACCGCGGCCGGCATCGTGCTGTCGCCGCTCATCGGGTTCGTGCTCGCGCAACTGCTGATCGTCATTGTGCGATGGGCGACGTTACGATCGACGCCCTATGCGGTCGATCGGCGCTTTCGCATTCTGCAGCTCGGCTCGGCCGCGCTCTACTCGATCGGTCACGGCGGCAACGACGCGCAAAAGACGATGGGCATCATCGCCGTGCTCCTTTACTCACAGGGGATGCTCGGCGGCGAGTTCTATGTGCCGTTTTGGGTCGTGCTCACGTGCCAAGCGGCGATGGCGCTCGGCACGTTGTTGGGCGGATGGAGAATCGTGCACACGATGGGCTCGCGCATTACCAGCTTGAAACCCATCCAAGGTTTCTGCGCCGAGACCGGTGGAGCGATCACGCTTTTTCTCGCGACCGGTCTTGGTGTGCCGGTCTCGACGACGCACACGATTACGGGCGCAATCATCGGCGTCGGCGCGGCGCAACGCACCGCCGCCGTGCGTTGGCACGTCGCGCAACGAATCGTCGCGGCCTGGATCTTCACCGTTCCGGCGGCAGGCATCATCGGCGGAACGGCGTATAAGCTCGTCAGTCTGCTCTAGGGCAATCGCTTTCGCGAGCAAATCGGAATGGCGCTCGGTCGAGTGACCGCTGAGCCTGCATTCCGATTCCCGCGTCATGAGCGACGGCTCCGATAACCAGCACGCTCTGGCGCTTAGAGGCGAGCCTCGATTAGAATCCACCCAAGGCGGTAGCGCGGGGCTGATTCGAGCATGCAGCCTCATTGAAAGTTGCGGGAGGCGGCATGAAAAAAACTGTAGTGGCGCAAGTGTTCGCGAGCGTGGTCTTGGGAAGTTTGACGTCAGTCGCGCTATGCGAAATGGCCGCGCCGCGCGCCGCTCAGAGCGCCTACAAAGCTCCGGCGGGTCCCGGCGGCCATCCTGACTTGAACGGCGTGTGGCAGGTGCTGAACACGGCGAACTACGATTTGGAACCTCACACTGCGCGCGCCGCCATGGCGCTTCGCCCCGGTCCGCACGGGCCGGTGCCGGCCAAGGACGTTGTTGCGCTCGGCGCCGTCGGCGCCGTGCCCGCGGGCCTCGGCGTCGTCGAGGGCGGGAAGATTCCGTACAAACCGGACACGCTGGCGAAGAAGCTTGAGAACCAAAAAAACTGGCTCGAGCGCGATCCGGAAATCAAATGCTATTTGCCGGGCGTGCCGCGCGCGACCTATCTGCCGCACCCGTTCCAGATTTTCCATAGCGATGCAGCACTATTGTTCGTCTATGAATACGCGGGAGCGACGCGGAATATTCTCTTCAAAGATCCCGGCCCGGCGCCGGTCGATGCGTGGATGGGTCAATCGGTCGGGCGGTGGGAAGGCGACACGTTGGTCGTGGACGTCACCGCGCAGAACGACAGCACTTGGTTCGACCGCTCCGGAAATTATCATTCCGACAAGCTGCATGTCGTCGAGCGCTACACACCGACGAGCCCGAACACCCTGCGCTTCGATGCGACGATCGAAGACTCGGAAATTTTCACACGGCCTTGGAAGATCAGCATGACACTTTACCGGCGGGTCGGCGCGGACGCGCAGTTGCAACAGTTCAAGTGCGTCGAATTCGTCGAAGAACTTATCTACGGGCATCTACGCAAGGAGCCACTGAAATGAACCGAGCCATGCGCAACTTATTTGCGGGTCTGCTCATTGCGGCACTCCCGACCATCGCCGCGACGGCAACGGCGGAAACATCGCCCGCCGCCAAGAAACCGGCCGGTGAATACAAAGCTCCGCGGACGGCGTTCGGCGACCCCGATCTTCAGGGGCTCTGGAACAACTCATCCGTCACCACCTTGGAACGACCTCCCATGGTCAACAAGCTGGTGGTGACCCCGGAGGAAGCCACGACCATCGAAGCCATGACCAACTCGCGAATAGACGGGGACAAGCAACCGAGCGATCCCACCGCCGGCGCGCCGCGCGCGGGCGATGACGTGCGCGGCTACAACACGTTTTGGCTCGATCTCGGATCGAAGCTCGCCGTGGTGAAAGGCGAGATCCGTACGTCGTGGGTGGTCGATCCCACGACCGGCCGGGTCCCCTATTCCGACGAAGGGTTGCGCGCCATGCGAGCGGCGGCCACGCGATCCTTCGACGACCCCGAGGTTCGATCGCTCGGGGAGCGCTGCATCGTCGGCTATGGCTCGACCGGTGGACCGCCGATGTTGAACGTGCTCTACAACAATAATTATCAAATCGTGCAATCGCCGGGCTACGTTACGATCGTCGTGGAGATGAACCACGACGCGCGCATCATCCGCCTCGGCGGCGCGCACCCGCCGGATAACGTGCGGCCGTGGATGGGCGACTCGATCGGGCGCTGGGAGGCCGACACGCTGGTCGTGGAGACGACGAACCTACATCCGGCGCAAGCCTTCACTGCCGACATTCGCCACCGTCTGTACCTCGCGCCGAACGCCAAAGTCACCGAGCGGTTCACGCGCGTGGCGAAGGACGAAGTCTTGTATCAATTCACCGTCGAGGACGCGAAGGCTTATACGCAAACCTGGCGCGGCGAGATACCGATGCGCGCGACCAAGGGACCGATGTACGAATACGCGTGCCACGAGGGGAATCACTCCTTGGAAGGCGTTCTTCGCGGCGCGCGCTATGAGGAGAAGCAACGTGCCGCCGCCGGAGGTTCACGATGAAGCGCCGTCATGTACTCGCCGCGATGGTCGCTCTGTTGCTTGGACTCCCGCTGACGGCGATGTCACCGAGCGTCTCCGCGCATCACGCATTCGCGGCGGAGTTCGATGCGAACACTCCGGTGCTGCTGCGCGGCAAGGTAACCAAGATCGAGTGGATAAACCCGCACGCGTGGGTGCACATCATGGTGCAGGAGAAGGATAAGCCTCCCCAAGCATGGGCGGTGGAAGGCGGAACGCCGAACACGTTACTACGAGCCGGGATCACCAAAGATACGTTGAAGATCGGCACGGAGATCGTCGTGCGCGGCTATCAAAGCAAGGACCATTACTGCGCGCCCACCTGCAAGGCCAACGGGCGCGACGTGACGTTTCCCAACGGACAAAAAATCTTCATGGGATCGAGCGGTACCGGCGCGCCGAGGGATGGATCCGACCCCGGCGAGCCGCCGAAGTAGCGTTCGCTCTTCCGGAGAGACAGGGTTTTTTTGAACCCCTTCTCCCTCCGGGAGACGCGGAATAGTTTAGGAGGAGTATTCCGGCTAGGGGTTCTTACGAAAACCCAATCCATCGCCCGGCGGTGGCAACCACGAGCCAGAGCACGATGGAGATGGCGGCTATCGTTTTGCTCAGCGCACCAACAGTAGGGTCGCGACGCGCGATCGGATTGTGCACGGCGAAGGTGTATACGAGCACGACAATCAACGTGCCCATCTTCACCCAGAATGCCTCCTTGTCGTAGAGCTTCAGCGCTTCGGATAAGAACAACGGCACGCCGGTCGCGATCATTACGCTAACGGCTCCGATCAGCCAAGGGCGGGTTTGCCGCTCGATCGCCGACGGCGGTTGCGTCGCGAGGCCCATGCCGAGCAGACGCAAGTCGAGCATGAGCACCGCACCGCCAAGCAGCGCCAACGCGAGCAAGTGCACGGCTTCAATCGCCGGAAAAATCCAAACCGACTGTCTTATTCCGTCGCCGATCAACGTTTGTTCGAAACTTTCGAAGAGCGCGTAAAGATCCACCGCTCACCCGCCGTACGACGTGCACTGCGCGATCCAGTTGATCCAGTCGGGCTGCGGACGGTCGCAATCGGCCCAGTTGTACGCGATCATCCGTCCCGTCACGACGACAGAGGCCCAAACCACCAAGGAAATCGTCGCCGCCAGGCGGGCCGCGCGCGGTGGAACCTGCTGACGGTCCCAATGCTCGACGTTGCGCTGCACACGGCGGTGGAAGAACCAGATATTGATGGCGGCGATGAGGAACAGAACGACTTTGAGACGGAACCAGACGCTGTGATAAGTGCGCACCGGAATGGCATAGAACAACAGCAACCCGGTGGCCACCATAATCACGAACCCGGCGACAGTCCACGGCAAGATGCGCCGCGTCATTTCGGAAACCGACGTACTAGTAAACGCGCGGCCGAGCAGGCGTAGATCCACCATCGCAATCGTGCCGACAAAGAGAGCAATCCCGATGACATGGATCGACTCGATCAGCGTGTACATATATAAGGATTCGTGGAGGGCGATGCTGCCTTGCGTATCGCCGAGCCAAACCGCAAACCTCGCCAGGTCCATCAGCAAACCTCCGGCACTAGGTGCATCGGTCTCTCACCGGTGCGTGATCTTTGCGCCCGTGACATTCGCGCGCAATCATCGCGGCGCGACATCCAAACTTGTCGCCGAAACGGGCACTGACAATTTGTCACGTAGGTTTTACGGATACCCAAGCAGGTATTTCATGTGGCAGCTTCGACAGGCGATATAGATTTGCCCGCCGGTCTCGAATACCGCCCGCTCATCCTTCGCCTGCGCCGCTTTCATCCCGGCGGCGCCGGCGTCCGCCAATTGTTGTGCGAATAGCACCCACTCCTTCTGATCCCTGGCGCGACCCGGCATCATCAGGAGATTGCCGCTTTCCACCAACGTGGCGGCGGCGTTGACGGCCGCCTCCCAGCCGGCGTCGGTGGTCGGCGCCCGGCTGGTTTCGCCTTTCGCGGTGATGATCGTGCCCGACGCCAGCCAAAACGCGTCGGCGGACGGATCGACGACGTGCTCCATGAGTTCCTTGAGCCCCAACGCCGTCTTTAGGGTCGGCGGCGTTTGAGCGGGCGAGCAGGCGGCGAGCAGGCACAAGCAGGCCGCCAATCGTGCCATACGGACCATCACTGTTCCTCCCATGCTGCACGTTTACGCGCGGCATCATCTGCCGCTCGAAGCACCGATAGCGATGTTAAGTCGGTTTCCCCGGAGTTTCAAATCGTCCGGTTGCAAAACCGGCTTACTTGGCGAGTATCCCAGCGCTCAACGATGTGCTAGGCAATTTGACGAATGATCGGGCTAGGGAGATCGCGCGTGACCCGAACGAAGAACGCTCGTTAATGCCGAGAGGAATTACCGGGTGGCTCGCTGCGGCGCAAGCTAACTCACGCCCGATATCCCTCGACGAACGTCATGAAGGCGGCGTGGCTGTGGCGCAGGCGGATGGGCAGGATCTCCTGATACTCGGGCGACGCATACCACGCCTTGGCGGAACCCATGTCGGGAAATTCGAGCAGGACGATTCGCTCTATACATGATTTGCTAAGCGCGGTGGTTCGAAGCACAGGCTGAACACCCGGCTCGCTAGTCGGCCAAAGGGCGTGTGGAAAGCAAAAAATACGCGTATGCCCAGGCGCGTCAGTGACAAAAAATTGCCGCGCTGCCGCAGATAGTCCGAACGATGCCGGCCGATCGGTGATCCGCTAGCGCTGCTTCCCCTAGTCGCCGCCGTTTTCCCGTCGTTTCGACCCTTCGTGCCGAGATGCGTCACACGGCATACCCGTTGCACCGTATTGCCCCCAGACAGACTGCACAGGAAGTTGGTCTTCCTTGCGACAGGAACACCGTCGCAACGTTCGAACGTTCGGCTGTCAACTTTTGGGGGTACATACGTATGAAGTTCGGTAATCAAAACATTAGTCCCATCAATGCCGTCGCCGCGGCGGCTGTATTCGCCGGAGCGCTATTCAGCGCGTCCGCCGGAGCAGTGGATTCTTTCACCGCGACATATAAGAACGGCACCTCGTGCGGTTCGAGTTACAACATTACCGGCAGGGAGCCGACCGGCGCAGGCACCTACCCCGTTTTCATTTACACGGTGGGTACCGGTGAGTCATACACGAGTCCGATCGCTACCGCCGCTATCGAAGGCATGGCGAACCGGGGCTTCGTCGCCGTGAGTGTGCAGTATCCAAACTCCGGTTTTGGCAACTGCTCGACGCTCAGTGGTCGCGCGAAGTGCGTGTTTGATTCGAGCAGCGCCAACAGCGCCGTCGCGGCGGTGTGCGCTCGTGCCAAAGCGGATTGCAGCAAGGGTATCGCGGTCGGCGGTCTGAGCCAGGGTTCGATCCTAGCAACGCTGGCGAAGAACTACGACTCACGCGTGCAGGCGGCCTATGCCATGGGCACGCACACGAAGTACAGTTTCTACGATCTCAGCTCCTGCATGACCAACGGTAAACACACCATAACGTCGGACCGGCTTCGCGTGGTGAACGGAGAAGTGGATACCTTTGGCGGTGGAAACGCGAACGCGGTGCGCACCCAATCACAGCTTGTGACGGGTGTGAGCTGTGGCAGCACCGCGTACTCCTGTTTGCAGGCCAACGGCAGCGGCTGGTACATGGTGAAGGGTAGCGAAACGCAGGACGGTAGCGCGGATCACTGCTACATGTTGAACGGCGACGGCTGCAAAGCCGGCACCGCACTCGACACCGGATGGGCGAGCGGCGCGAGCGCGTGGGAACTCAACGCGAATCTCGACTGGCTGAAGAGCTTCGTCACTCCGTAATCCGCGAAACACGCGCTTCCGTCGGACACAAAACCAGCGGTAGCGAAAGTAAGCGATTAAAAGTCGCCGATGTACGGGGCAAGAGCTAAATGCTCTTGCCCTTTTTTTGTCCAAAGGACGCTCCTGTTTTCGTAAGTACCATCGATAGCGGCCCCGGCTAACCCTTGACGCAGATAACCTGCTTTAAGGTATGCACCACCTCGACTAAGTCCGACTGATTGGCCATCACCTCATCGATATCCTTGTACGCGGCCGGAATCTCATCGACCACGCCGCCGTCCTTGCGGCACTCCACGCCTTCGGTCTGTTTCGCGAGGTCGTGACGGTCGAACTGCTTCTTCGCCTGCGTACGGCTCATGCGGCGGCCGGCGCCGTGCGCACAGGAGCAAAACGATTCCTCGTTACCTTTGCCACGCACGATGTAGCTCTTCACGCCCATGCTGCCGGGGATGATGCCGAGTTCCCCCGCGCGGGCGGAAATCGCGCCCTTGCGGGTGATGAAAAGCTTCTCGCCGAAGTGCGTCTCTTGCGCCACGTAGTTGTGGTGACAGTTGATCGCTTCGCCGACCGTCTGGAACGGCGGCAAGTATTCCTTGAGCGCCTCGACGATCAGCTCCATCATGCGGCGGCGGTTCGTGAGCGCGTAATCCTGCGCCCAGTCGACGGCCTCGACGTAGTCGTCGAACAACGCGGAGCCGTCCGCGAGCCACGCGAGATTCTTGTCCGGCAACTGCAATTGATTGCGCTCCGCTTCCTTGCGGGCGGCGGCGATGAAGTAACGCCCCATCACGTTGCCGATCCCGCGCGACCCCGAGTGCAGCATGATCCATGCCGCGCCCACTTCGTCCAGGCATAACTCGATGAAGTGATTGCCGCCGCCGAGCGAGCCCAACTGCGCGATCCACGTCTGGGCGAACTTGCGCTGCATCTTCATCACGCCCGGGTGCTTGCCGACGATCGCATTCAAGCGGGCGTCGAGGCGGCGCACCAGACGACCGTGCGCCGCGCCGCGCACTTTGTCGTAGTCGTGCTGATTGAAACCGACCGGCACCGCCGCTTCGATCGCGCTCCGGACGCGCGCCAGGTTGTCCGGCAGATCCTGCGCCCGAAGCGTCAACTGCACCGCGTTCATGCCGCAACCGATATCCACGCCGACCGCGGCGGGAATAATCGCCGCCTTCGTCGGGATCACGCTGCCCACGGTTGCACCGATCCCCGCGTGCACGTCCGGCATCACCGCCACGTGGCCGTGCACGATCGGCAACTGCGAAACGTTGATCAGCTGCTGCAATGCCTCGTGCTCGATGTCCTCGGTCCAAATCTTGACCGGAACACGGCCTTTCTCGATCAGCTTCTTAATCGTCATTTGAGAAATCCTAACAGGTTGTTGAAAAAGTCCTTCCCTGGATTTTTCAACAACCTGCCAACGCCGTTCACGCGCGGAAAAAACACAAAGCCCCTGGCAAGAACCACTCGCGCAATGATCTCGATGGATTGGTTGACGTCGTCGCGTTGCGCGCGTTGACGCGCCGCAAAGCGCGTCGTGGTCGCATCTCGCCTCGCGTCATGCCAGCTGATCGGGGATCAGTTGGCTTTCGATGCGAGAGATTACGTCCTTAAGGACGAGCTTTCGCTTCTTCAGGCGGCGTAGTTGCAGCTGATCCATCAACGGGTCATGTCCCAGGCGTTCAATCGCGCCGTCGAGCGCGCGGTGTTCGCTGCGATACGCCTCGAGCTTCGCGCGCAGCGCGGCCTCCTCTTCCGGTGTCAAACGACCCAGCACGCAGATGCCTCGACATGTGCGCGTTCTACCACGACGGTCGCTTTGAATTCGGTCACGCGTTTTCTCCTTCTGTACAATCTAGCTCGACCGGGACGAGGAAGGAATCCCTTTTCATTGCCCCGCGGCGTGCGCTTCGATGAATTGATTCCACGAGTGCGCGCAGGAGGGCGCGCCTTATGTCGCTCGATTCGATAATACCCGGTGACTTTCAAACCGTCTCGTGGCTCCTGTCAACGGATCGGTGAAGGCGATCGCTCGCGCCACTAACTGGAGCGGGCGCGTGTAGTCGTCACGTTTGTCCGGCAGCAGTTGCGGATAAAACGGATCGTTAACGATCGGTATTCCCAGTGACGCCATATGGACCCGCAGTTGGTGCTTTCGCCCCGTGACCGGCGTCAGCCGGTAGAGCGCCATACTTTCGCGAACGCTAAGAATCTCGATGCGAGTCTCCGAGTTGGGCTCTCCCTCCGCTTCTTTCATGAGAAAGAACGGATGCGCGTTCACCAGTCGGCTTCGATAGGTCTTCGGAAAGGCGGTTTGCGGAAGCGCCCCGGCGAGCGCCTCATAAGTCTTCACCACCTCGCGCCGCTGGAAAAGCAGGTTATAGGCGCCGCGGGTTTCCGGATTGATCGAAAATAGAACGATGCCGGCGGTTTCCCGGTCGATGCGGTGGAGCGGAACCAGGAAATCGACTCGCAGTTTTCTTTTCAGACGAACGAGCAGCGTTTCCCGAAGAAACCGCCCGGACGGAATGACCGGCAGAAAATGCGGTTTGTCCGCCACGAGAATGTCGTCGTCGCGGTGGAGCACGGTTTCCTCGAATGGAATACGCGTCTCCGCTTCCAGCTCGCGATAGTAGTAGAGCCTGATGCCACTACGATAAAGACAATCGGGCATCAGACAGATTCCTTTTTCATCCACCACCTCTCCCTTCGCCATCCGCGCCATCCACGTGGCGGTGTCGATATCGGGGAAGCGGCTCGCGAGAAACGCGAGGACGGAATTCCACGGTCCTTCGGGGAGCCAGACGGAGCTCGGGCCTACGCCGTCTCGGGGCGGAAGCGGTGCGTACGCAGACGCGGCACGGAGGCGGCGATGCGCGGTCATTGATCGTCGGGTGAGTCGGTCAATACGAGGCGCTGCCCATCGCGCACAACCTCCACGCGGATTTTTCCGGAACGCGAGTCGCGTTCCAGTTTTTGCACTACGTCACCCACCTCCAGTCCCACACGCTCATAGAACGAATCCGGTTCGACGTCCTGCACGAAGAAACCGCCTCCGTCGTGAGGATAGACTTCCACTTCTCGCAGAAAAGCGGCCGCGGTTGCAGGGTCCGTGGGACTCACGGATTTCGGATCGATGGCGGGATTTTTGCTTTCCCCGCGAGGTTGCCCCGTGCGCTCTCTCGAAACTTCCGGCGCAACGGGCATCGGTCTGGAAGGCGAGTTTCCTTTCGCGGTAAGCGTCTTTGACGACTCGAGCGGTTGCGGCACGTCGCCTTCGCCGTGCGTCATCGTAGGTGCCCCGGCGGTCGTGCGCGGTTCGGGGGCGATTTGGATCCGCTGCTTCGCGCCGTTGCTGAAACTGAAGTAGATGACCAGCGCGACCGCCATTAGCCCGGCCGCGAGCAGCCACGGACCTACCTCGGCGAGCAACCCGCCGCGCGGAGCGAGGGCTTTCTGGCGAACGCGCTGCGTCATGCGTTGCAGTATATCGTGAAATCTAAGCGCCTCGACCGGCGACGCGCGCAGCCGCTACCGATATAGGTTCTTGTAAATCATCTCGACGAATTGGTCGGGCCACAGAAGCATGGCCGGTCCGACCCCTTGTGCGGCCGACAGGAATTCGCGTGAGGGTCGCGCCGCAGCGTCCGGATGATTGTCACGGGAAGACAATGGCGTACGCGATTCACCGAGACAATTTGGTAACCGCCACGATGCTAGGCGACTGCGTCGCCCAGCCAAAACACCGCAGCGGCTGCCGTCATGCTCGGCGGTATGTAACCACAGCGCCAACTAGTGGACTGTAACGTTTAAATAGATAGTATCATTATACCCGTGGAGGGCGTGATGACACTGACCAAGAGCGAGCACACGGAACTGCAACGACAAGCGGGTGCGAGGAATGGGCGTGCGGATCGGGCCCGGCATGCACG
>JBGPKL010000034.1:0-42982 GCA_041485885.1 Sulfurifustaceae bacterium | reverse complement strand
CTGTTGTAGTTGCGAGTGAAGGAATTGATGCCCTCGCGACCGTCGAAGTCGGTCTCGGGTTGGTATTTGTTGCCGGTGGCGGCGTCGCAGGGGTTGCTGACGCAGGCTTTAGGCGGGCCGAGGGGTTCGGGAAGCGGGGGCGGGATCGCGACGCACTGGATGGACGGGACGTCGTATTGAGTGCCAGGAGGGCACTGGAAGATCCGTTGACCCATCCCATAATGGATGATCGTGCACGTACCAGTTCCACAATTGAAGTCCGCCAGAACCTCAAAGAAGAGTGAGTACCACGGGAAAGTGCCTTGGACAGTGCCTTGTCCGGTTACAGTGCATGCCGTCACTGGTTCGAGGCCCGTTAGCGGGCCGTAACTCGTCTGGTTGTACTGCCCGAAAAGTTGAGCACATGCTTCGCCGTTGCTAATCGCGACATCGAAAATACTTTGAGGAATTGCACCGTCGGCGGAAACTGCGGATACCGGCGGAAAACTTAGACTCGCAACTGTTCCCACGCTGCAACTTGGACTGCCCCATACCGCCGTAAAAACAGAACCCGGAGCGCCGGGATAGGGAGCATAGGCGCCGGGGTTGACCGGAGAACACGAAACCGCCGCCTGTGCGGTTGGCAGGCCGACGGCCAAAAACAAAATACCGATGCACGCCGTAATTGAGCGAATGTACCGGGCAGCGAATTTATTTTCAGTGGTCTGAGACGTTTCGTTCATTTCCCCCTCCCTGATAATTGTTTAGGAAACTCTGATTACTTTTCTCTCCCGCTAGGAGAGAGGATCTTATTACCTATTCACGCTCATATAAGCACGGGTGAGCATAAGTTACGCAAACGTCAGCATGTTCGTTAACTCAGCAATAGTGCTTATGGAGCGTCGGCAACCGGCGCGACCTATCCATAGGAGCGAAAGCACCAGCGCACCGTCAGGCACCGGCAACAACCAACAAAACAATATCTTGGTGGGTTGCGCTTCGCTTCACCCACCCTACATGGGACTTTGAGATAGGTTCTATGCGCACCGCACCTCGCTGTCGGAGACGCGCGAAACTCGGGCGCGACCGCCGTTGTTTATCGTGACATATCGGGCGAATTTCGGCCCGCGCGAGTCGCAAAAGGCGAACGTCATGTTCGAGCCGCCGGAGGTCCCGGTGGGTTGATACGTCACTTGCTCGCGCCCACGCGACGTGCGGATGGCTAGGTTTCTGCTCGTGCCCGCATAGACGCGCAAGATCTCATCCGCTTCGGGTTTGCCATTGTGATTCTCATCGGCATACACAAGCCATCCGTTTTGCCAATGCGTGTAGTCGGTGCCGGCGTCGGCGCAATTGCGCTGATCCGCGCTCGGACACACCTTCACTCGCGTGTGTCGCTTGACCGCTTCGCTGCGCGCGAGCGCGAGATGCGCGACGAGATCGTTGGCCGCCGCCGTCTTCGTGCTTTCTTGCAAGATATCCCAGGTGCTGGCTCCGCCGACCGTCAAGAAGCCGCTGATGCAGAGTGAAATCAGAGTTTCCTGAATCGTGAATCCGCGCGCGAGGCGCGGCGCCCGAGTGAGAGGGGATGAGGATAACCGAAACACGTTAGCTCTCCTTGTGGTTAGCGCTGTATGCACAGCGTGTTTTCTTTGTTTGAATCTCGCCGCGACGATTTGCTGCGAGTGCCTGCATTATGCGGATTGAGGTGCGATTCGGAATGGCACTTTGGTGCCAATTCCCGGCGAAAAAGAGGCACTAAGGTGGGGTGAGGAGCGTGTCGCGATTTATATTCTGCACGTTGCAGCATATGCGTCGCGCTGCGTCGTTTGCGCAGTTGCGCCTTGCCTTCGCGTTCAGCTGTTTGGGCGCAATTGCTAATGGATGTGCCGGGACGAAGCGAGTGAGCACGTCTTCGTTCGGGGAGTCATTTGCTCTGACGTACTTCCCGGCTCCGTCGGGGGACTCTCCGACGTTTGTTGCGGTTGCGAAACCATCCGTGCTGTTACTCCCTCTCCCTTTCAGGGAGAGGGCAGGGGTGAGGGTACGATGTCAAAGCTCATCGATGACCTTCGCCTTCCACCTGCTGTACAGGGATGTACGAATGTCGCGAGCGCAGGATGCGCAGGAGCGACCTCATCCCATACCTTCTCCCTCAAAGGGAGAAGGAACGGTAGCGACTAGCCAGTAAAGCGGTTCCTCGCGCTGCCATCGTCGAGCGCTGCGCGCACGGCGGTTGCGGCGGCTAGAGGCGACCGATAGCGACCGATGTGATGCAGGCATAGCGCCGCCGCCGCGGTGAGATTCTCACGCGCCGGTCCCGGTTCACCGTGGAGCGCGCGCAGTCCGAGTTCGGCGGCCATCGTTGCAATGGCCGGCGCGTTGGGAAGCGCGCTTTCCGAATCCTTCTCGGCGGGCGACAACGTATCGGGAACAGGCGGCGGTAGTAGCGATTTGCCGCTTCCGAATTCCGCGGGCGTTATCCGTTGTTCTCGTTCCGCGCCGTCATCGTGGTAGGAGAAATATTTTCCTTCCTGCCGAAGCGACGGAATGACGCCGCCTTCGATTCCGCGCACGATCAACGCCGAGTCGAAGCCCGCGGCGCGAGCGAGCATCGCGTAGATCCGCGGGTAGGCTTTGTGTACGTAGCCCGTGACGAGGTGAGTCTGGTTCCGCGCGCGCATCGCGCCGATGAGCACTTCGACGGTGGTAAGTGCCGGCCGCTTGACGATCAGCGAGCGCAGGGCAGCGAGTCGATGCAGCTTCGGGCAAAAAACGCTTTGATCGATGTAGGCCCAGCCGATCGCCGGATCGGCCAGTCGCGCCGCCGCCTGCTCGATCGACAAATCGATCGGCGCGCCGGCCGCGCGCAGCACTTGTCGATGCGTGACGCCATACTTCGGGCCCATCGACTCGACGCCGTGCGAGACCGCCGGCACTCCGCATGCGGCGAGGACGGCGGGCAAAAATGGAGCGATGGGGAGTGTGCGAACGTAGCCGTCGTAGGGATCGCCGATATCGATCAGCGCATCGACCGGCGCCACGACGGAGTGCGTGACGTCGCGGATCGCATCGAGGATGCCGCAAAGCTCATCGTCGGTTTCCCGCTTCATGCGAAGCGCGATGAGGAAAACGCCCGCCTGCACCGGATCGACCGCGCCGTCCAATATGAGGCGCATGCCGGCGCGCGCTTCTTCGCGCGAAATATTTTTGCTCAGCTCCGGGCCGGTCGCGATGCGCTGCAAGAGGGAGCGCATCAGCGCGATGTCGGCATCGCCCGCCGGAGTCATGAAAACGTCAACGTTGGCGCTCGATCTGCGCGGCCTTGTCGAAGGCGGACTCAGCCCCCTCTCGATCGCCGGTTTGCGTGCGCGCCTGCCCGATCAAGCGCCAGTTCGACGCGCGCAACGCGACGTTCTGACCGGCGAACGTGTTCGATTTGGTCGCGAGTTGCGCCGCTTGATCCGGTTGACCTTGATTCAGGGTCACGCGCGCCAGCTCGTGCCAGAGCGCCGCGTTGCGCGGTTCGATCCGAAGCGCGCGCTCGAGATGGGAGGCGGCCACGCTGAACTGGCCGGCGGCCGCGTCTAGGCGCGCGCTCTCCACCAGAGCGACGACGGCGTTGTTATCGGAGCCGACCGACTGCGGTTCGCTCTCGCTTGGGCCCGGTAAGTTGGCGCAACTCGAAAGCGCGAGCGCGGCAAAAACGGAAATGGCGTATCGCATGTTCATCGTTCAAATAATCTCCTGAACCAATTCTTGATGCTTTGCACCGGCGAGCGTCCACTGCACGGCGCCATCTCGGTCGGCGCGCTTCCGCGCACGTAAGGAATCTCGACCGTGTCGCTGCAACCGCTGTCCGCGCGCAATCCCGTTTTCGTGTCGACGCGCACGAGCTCGATGCTCTCGGGCATCGGCGGCGTAAGCGGCTCGGGGTCCAGCGTCGCCATCATCTGACCCCACACCATCAGCGCACCGGCCGCCCCGGTCAAACCGGTCGATTGGTTGTCGTCGCGCCCGACCCACACGATCGCGAGCTTATCGCCGGTGAAGCCGGCGAACCAGCTATCCCGTAGATCGTCGGTCGTGCCGGTTTTCCCGGCGATTTTGAGATCGGCAGGCAGAAAAGCGCTGAGGCCGGTTGCCGTCCCGCTCTGCACGACCTGTTGCAACGCCGTGACCGTCAAATAGGTCGCTCCCGGATCGACCGCTTGCGCTACCGAGAGCGAATAGCGTTTGAGCGGCACGCCGTCCGGCGTCTGGACTTCGCGGATGGCGCGTAGTGGCGTGAGAAAACCACCGCTCGCGAGGGTTTGATACATCTGCGTCACTTCGAATGGTGTAAGCCCAATGGTGCCAAGCAGTGTCGAACCATACGGCGGCAACGTGCGCTCGATGCCGAGTTGATGAGCGCTCTCGATCACCGCCGGGAGGCCGAGCGCGAGACCGAGGCGCGCGGATGACACGTTGTAGGATTCGGCGAGCGCGGTGCGCAGCTCCACGTCGCCGTGAAATTGCTTGTCGTAATTTTGCGGCGCCCATTCGGTTATTCCGGGCTCCTTCCACACGAGCGGGCTATCGTCGAGCCGCGTCGTCAACGTGTACTGACTGGGCCGCGATAGCGCGGCTAGGTAAACCGCCGGCTTGATGAGCGAGCCGATCTGACGCACCGCGTCGAGCGCGCGATTGAAGCCTTCGTAGCGCGTGCGCCGCCCGCCGACCATCGCCAACACTTCGCCGTGTTCGGTGCTGGTGACGACAATCGCGCCTTCCAGGACGCCGGCCGGAATGCGCCGTTGCTTTTCGAGCGTCGTGAGGCGCGTGGCGAGCGCTTGCTCGGCGGCGCGCTCCGTGCGCGGATCGAGCGTCGTAAAGATGCGCAATCCCTCGGAACGCAGATCGACGTCGGAGTAGTCGCTGCGCAATTGCCGATGCACCAGGCCGAGAAACGCCGGATAGGGAGACGTTCCCATCGGCGCGCGGACCGTCACGTCGAGAGGCGCGGTCTTGGCGCTCAAGTATTCGCTGGTGGCGATGGCGTTGCGCTCGGCAAGCTCGGCGAGCACGAGGTTGCGTCGCGCCGCTGCGCGCTCGGGGTGCCGGCGCGGATCGTAGTACGACGGACCCTTAACTAGCCCAACGAGGAGCGCCGCCTGCGACAGCGACAATTGTTGCAGCGGCCGATCGAAGTAGTACTGCGCGGCGAGGCCGAAGCCGTGGATCGCGCGGTTGCCGTCCTGACCGAGATAAATTTCATTGACATAGGCTTCGAGGATTTCATCCTTCAGGTAATGCGCATCGAGCAGCAGCGCCATGATCGCTTCGGTGGCCTTGCGGCGAAGCGTGCGGTCCGACGTCAGATAAAAGTTTTTCACCAACTGTTGCGTCAACGTGCTTCCGCCTTGCACGGCATCGGCAGCGCGCAGATTAGTCCAAAGCGCGCGCGCGATGCCGCGCGGATCGACCCCGTGGTGCTCGTAGAAGTTCCGGTCCTCGACCGTGATGAGCGCCCTGACGAGTGCCGGCGGAACTTCATTCAGCTTCACCAGGACGCGATCTTCGTTGTGCGCGGGATAAATGCCGCCGATCAGGAGCGGGTCCAGCCGCGCGAGCGGCGGTGACTGTCCGGTATCCAAGTTCTCGATGCCGGTGATTTGCTTGCCGGAGAAGGTTACGGCCATTCGCAACGCCGGTTGGGCGCCGTCCCAATAAGCGAATGGCCGCGTGATCAGCTCGATGCGCTCGCGATCGCGCAGGTAGGAGCCGGGTTCGTTCAGGTTTCCGTGGCGGTAATTGAGCGCCATCAGCTCCTCGCTCAACTGCGCGGCGGAGATCTTTTTGCCGGGATAGAGCTCGAGCGGGCTCGCATAAACCCGCGCCGGCAGCGCCCAACGTTTGCCTTCGAATTGTGTTTGAATCGTGACGTCGAGATAGAGGACGTAGACCGCGAGCGCCGCCAGCAACAAAACACCCGCGCGCACGAACGTGCGTAGCCGCAAATATTTTTTTAGCTTTAAGCGACGCATGGAAATCGATCGACGACCGCTGGCTTCAGGGCAGGCGCGCCATTATACCGCTTGCCGCCGGACCCGTCCGTGGTTTCCAGTGGGGTGTTGAAAAAGTCCTTCCGTGGACTTTCTCAACTCGCGAGTCGCGGCGCATGTCCGCGCCTCGCTCCGTTTTTCAAACACTTGCGTGTTTGAAAAACGCGCCGCACTTCCTTGTGCGGCCCTAGCAGGCTGTTTTTCAACAGCCGGCTACGTGCCGCCGGCAAAACCGAGCTGTCGCCAGGCTTCGTACACGACGACAGCGACCGCATTCGAAAGATTGAGGCTGCGGTTCCCCGGCTGCAGCGGCAGCCGCAACAACGATTCTTCCGGCAATCGCGCGAGCAACGCGGGCGGCAGGCCGCGGGTCTCGGACCCGAACAGCAGCGCGTCGCTCGGCTGATACCGCACGTCGCTATAGAAACGCTCGGCGCGCGTCGTGAACGCATACAGGCGGAGGAAACCGCATTCCTCGAGAGCGCGTTCGAGGTTCGGATAAGTGCGCACGTCCGCCCAGTCCCGGTAATCGAGTCCGGCGCGGCGCAGGCGCTTGTCGTCGAGTACGAAGCCAAGCGGTTGGATCAGGTGCAGACGCGCGCCGGTATTGGCGCACAGACGCATGATGTTGCCCGTGTTAGCAGGGATCTCGGGCTCGAACAAAATGACGCTAAGCATCGATCTAAGGTTGGTGTTTGCGCCACCGTTTACTACATTTCGACTTGAGATCGAGGTGGCGACTATCGCATGAAACCAGCGCGAGCGGACAGGATGTCTTTATGGGTTGCTCAAATCAGCGCGCTAGGCGTTGCCGCCGCTCTTGGTCTCGCGGTCTTTTATCATGGCCCGCAGCTATCGTTGCTAGCCGGCGCTCAATTTTTGCTCGTTACATGGCTCGCGCTGTCGCTTCTAACGAGCTACACGAACGGCATACGCGTGCCGCTGTCGCCGCTCAGCGTGAGCCTCACGCTTTTCTGGCTGTGGCTGGCGATATCGCTTTGGTGGACTACGGTACCGGTCACGAGCGTCATTAACTTTTGGTGGATCGGCACCGCGGCGTTGGTATTCTGGTGCTACACCCTATCGCCCGAGCGCGAGCGGATTTGGTTTTACCTAGCGCGGTTCCTACCGATTGGGGCGCTTGTGCTGTGCGCCTTTGCGATGGTCCAGCTTTTCCTGTTGCATCAATCGCCACGCTCGACCTTCGTCAATATCCACTCGTTTGCCGCCCTGGTGATGCTGGTCGCGCTCCCGCTTAGCGCGTATTTCTTATTGGCGCAGCATCAACGGTCGAACCGCGTCGTTATCTATGGCATCGGTGCGTGTCTCTTTATATTTTTTTTTACGATTGCGAGCACCGAAGGTCGGGGGACGGCTTTGAGCCTTATCGTAGGTATGACGGTCCTAGCCGCGTTTGCATGGAGGTCGGTGGGGATACGACCGATTCTTGGGTTGGTCGGTTTGTTGCTCGGGGCTTATATCGCCGCGAACCTGATTCTTCATGGCGGATTTACTGATGGCCGACTGGCGACCTTGAGTGATCCTGCCAGTGCCGGTGCTCCTCGTTTCCTGATCTGGCGTGGATCGTGGGACCTGCTGATGGCGAATCCCTTGTGGGGCATCGGCCTCGGTACATATTACTTAGCATGGCCACCGTACCGCGATCCCACCGACAACACGCTCGGCTTCTTCGTGCACAACGACTATCTGCAAATCTGGATCGAAGGTGGGTTACCGGCGTTGCTGTTGTTGCTCGCGGTGTTTGGCGCGGCGCTGTTCATGCTAGTGCGATTTCTGCGCCGCTCGCGGATTCCCGTGACTACCAAGCTCGAGACGCTCGGCTTGTTTTGCGGCCTTCTCGCTGTGGCCGCTCACAGCTTTCTCGATTTCGATTTGTATATCCTGCCGATTTCCATCGTCGCTGGGCTGATCCTAGGACGTTTCCATGAGTGCATCCGTACCGTCGTTCCGATGCGTGAGCATGTATTACAGCCGGCTAGAATCACCCAACCGCGAGCCTATCGAGCGATTGTGGTCTTACTGGCGTTGTTTCCGTTGTCGTATTTCATCGCACTCGGCGTGTCGGACCAGTTGTACAAACGCGGCTTTACGCTCGCGGCGCAAGGAAAGCTGCAGGAGGCTGATCAGGCCTTTACCTGGGCAGAGCGACTGCTTTCCTTCGATGACAAGGTGCTCATGATGCACGCCGATCTTTATCGCCACGTGCTACAGCGGTTGCCGCCGTCCGCGGAGTCAGAGCGCCGCGCGCTTTACGAGGCGGCGCTGGCGATGCTCGATGAAGCGGAATCGGCCAATCCGTACCGGCCGTTGGTCTACGTCGTCCGGGCGCGCCTCTTTCAAGATAACCAGGACTTCGCGGGGCCCGAGTGGCGAGCCCAAGCCGAAGCCGCTTATGTCCGCGCGCTCACGCTCGACCCGCGTTATTTTTTGACGCGGATAGCCTACGCGGAGCTGTTGCGCCAATCCGGCCGGGAGATGGAGGCGTTCGGAGTGCTCGAAAGAGGTATGGCGTACTGGTACTACCCGGGACAACCGGTCTTTGCCTACTACGACTTTACCGCTCGCCTCGCCAGGCTGGTCGGACAGAACGCCCGCGCGGTGGAAATCGAACGCCAGATGGAAGATCTGCAGCGAGCCATCGCCGCCACCGTTCCCGCGCGCCCGATTGCGCCCGACGTGAACTTGCCGACGGTAGCGTCTAGCACGTAAAGCATCGATTTCTCCTCTATTTGTCTAAGCGTGGCTGGCGAAGTACGCCCCGTGGTCTAGATTTTACTTAAGGTCTCTCCATAGATTTCTCCTCAAATCGAGGACTTACGCATGGCTGTTATTCCGGCGGCACGACCAAAAAAAGTGCGCATCGGCGATCTGTTGATCGCGCACAAGATCATTTCGCAAGAGCAACTGAATACCGCGCTCGCCGACCAGAAGAAGAGTGGTCGCAAGCTCGGGCGCGTGCTGATCGAGAACGGCTTTATCACCGAAGATCAATTGCTGACGTTCCTCTCGCAGCAGCTGCAAGTTCCCTACGTCGATCTTCGCCGCTTCAACTACAAGCCCGAGGTCGTGCGTTTGCTTCCGGAAACGCACGCCCGCCGCTTCCGCGCGATCGTGCTCGAAGACAGCCGCGAGGGATTGCTCGTCGGCATGGCCGATGCCACCGACATTTTCGCGTACGACGAAATTTCCCGCGTGCTGCGCCGCTCGCTGCGTCTCGCCGTCGTTAAGGAATCGGATTTGCTCAGCACGATCGACCGCGTCTACCGCCGCACCGAGGAAATTTCCGGGCTCGCGCAAGAGCTCGAACAGGAGCTGTCGGCGTATAGCGTCGATATCGGCGAGCTGGCGGCAACCGAGGGGCTCGCCGACGCACCGGTCGTTAAGTTGTTGCAGACGATGTTCGAGGACGCCGTACAAATCAACGCCTCCGATATTCACATCGAGCCGGATGAGCGCGAGCTGCGCATCCGGTTTCGGCTCGATGGCGTGTTGCGGGTACAGACGACGGCCGATCGCCGTATCGGCAGCGCGCTCGTGTCGCGCTTGAAATTAATGGCAGGTCTCGATATTTCCGAGAAGCGCATGCCGCAGGACGGCCGCTTGAACGTGCGCGTGCGCGACAAGAATGTCGACGTGCGTATGTCGACGATGCCGGTGCAATATGGCGAGTCGGTGGTAATGCGCTTGCTCAATCAGGCGACAGGTATTTTGCAGCTCGACCACGTGGGTATGCCGGCGCCGATGCTCGCGCGCTTTCGCGAGCAGATTCACGCTCCGAACGGCATGGTGCTCGTCACCGGTCCAACCGGCAGCGGCAAGACGACAACGCTGTACGGCGCCTTGAATGAGCTCAACCGCCCTGAATCTAAAATTCTCACCGTCGAAGATCCGGTGGAATACCGGCTCGCCGGGATCAATCAGGTGCAGGTCAATGCGCGCATCGAGCTGACATTCGCGCGGGTACTGCGCTCGATGTTGCGCCAGGACCCGGACATTATTCTGGTCGGCGAAATGCGTGATCAGGAGACCGCAGAGATCGGTCTGCGGGCCGCGATGACGGGCCACTTCGTCCTCTCCACGCTTCACACGAACGACGCGGTTTCGACCGCCCTGCGTCTCATTGACATGGGCGTCGCGCCGTACATGGTAGCGGCGTCGGTGCGCGCCATCGTCTCGCAACGTCTGGTGCGGCGGATCTGCGACGCCTGCTCGCAGCCTTATGAGCTTGATGCGGCGTCGAAGGTGGTCGTGGAAGCGGAAGTCGGCGAACAGCAAGCGGCCACACTCAAATTCCGTCGCGGCGCGGGATGCAGCCATTGTAACGCGACGGGTTATCGCGGCCGCATCGGCGTGTTCGAGTACCTCGAAATGGATGAGAACCTGGTGCGTGCGCTGCATTCGGCCGATCCAATGGCGTTTGCCGATGCGGCGAAACAGCAAACGGGCTATCAAAATCTGCGCGGCAGCGCGATCGCCATGGCGGCGCAGGGTCACACCACCATGGCCCAGGTCATGCGCGCCACCTTTGGGTTGGACGATTAATCGTGCCGATCTTTCAATACCGCGGTCGCAATCAGCGCGGTGAGGTCGTGACCGGCCGCATCGACGCCGCCTCGCCCGATATGGTAGCCAGCCAACTTTTCAACAGTGGCGTGGTGCCGGTCGATATTACGACCGCGAGCAACGCGGCGGTCGACGTCGGTGCGCTATTTCGTGGATGGTTTCGCAGCGACAAGGTCGATCTGCTCGATCTGATTCTTTTCAGTCGCCAGTTCTACACGCTGGCCAAAGCCGGCGTCCCGATCATGCAGGCGCTGCGCGGTTTGCGCGATTCCACGCAGAACCAGGCGTTCGCGCGCGTGATCAACGACGTGGTCGACACCCTCGACTCGGGTCTCGAATTGTCCGCCGCGTTCAAGCGCCATCCGAAAATCTTTCCGACGCTCTACGTCAGCATGGTACAAATCGGCGAAGCGACGGGAACGATGCAGGAGGTGTTCCTGCAACTCGCGAAATATCTCGAGCTCGAGAAGGACACGCGGGAGCGCCTCAAATCGGCGATGCGTTATCCGATGTTCGTGGTGATTGCGATTAGCATCGCGATGTTCGTCATCAATATGTTCGTCATTCCGGCGTTTGCAAAGGTTTTCACGAGCATGCATGCGCAGCTCCCCTGGGCGACGCGCGTTCTGATCGCCACTTCGGAGTTTACCGTCGCCTACTGGTACTTGCTGCTTGCGATGTTGATTGTCGCCATCTTTGCTATCCGCATTTATGTCCGGACGCCCGAAGGGCGTTATCGCTGGCACCGGTCGAAGCTTCGCATCCCCGTCATCGGCGGTATCTTTTATCGCGCCACGCTCGGCAGGTTCGCACGCGCCCTGGCGGTCACAATGCGCGCGGGCGTACCGCTGGTGCAGGGCATGACCGTGGTGAGTCGCGCGGTCGACAACGATTACATTGGCGAACGCATCCTGCAAATGCGCGATGGTATCGAGCGTGGCGAGACGATCACGCGCACCGCCGCGGCGACCGGCATGTTCCCATCGTTGGTGCTTCAGATGATCTCGGTAGGCGAGGAAAGCGGATCGGTCGATGAGCTGATGGCCGAAGTCGCGGACTACTACGAACGGGAAGTGGACTACGACTTGAAGAATTTGAGTGCGGCGATCCAGCCGCTCCTCATAGTCGGTATCGGCGCCCTCGTGCTCGTCCTCGCCCTCGGTGTGTTCCTGCCGCTTTGGGAATTGCCGAAAGCGATGCTCGGGCGATAGCAGCCGTGCGGCCGGCCTTCCTTGCGTTTACATAGCTCATTAACTACACGTTAGCGAGGCGAACGGGTTTGACGATTAAGCACTTGATCGTGAGCCGTTTTCGATGCGCGGTCGTTGAAAGACGACAAGACGCGTCACTAACGAGAAGCGGTGCCGGATTTTCGCTGCTAGAGCTGGTCGTGGTGATCATCATCGTCGCTTTTTTGGCGGTGATCGCGATCGCGCGCTTGCTCGCAATTCAGGCAGATGCCGAGCGAGTATCGATGGAAACGGTGGTTGGCACGCTTCGTAGTGCCCTTGGCATGACAGTTGCAGAATCTATCGTGCGTCAAGATTTACGTGGGTTACAGACTTGGGAAGGCGGCAATCCGATGGAGCGGTTGGCAGAACTACCCTCCAACTACCTCGGCGCTTTCGATGGGCCGGACCCGACGAGCTTCGAAGATGGGCATTGGTACTTCGACAAACAGACGCGTGAGCTCGTGTACTTAGTGCGTAACAAAGAGCATTTCAGCGGTGGCACAGCAAATCCGCCCCGTGCGCGGTTCGCGATTCGTTTGGTGTATGCCGACAAGAACCGCAACGGCCGCTTCGATAGCGGTGTCGATTCGATCGAAGGATTACGTCTGGCACCTATCGAGCCGTACAAGTGGACGCACTAGTGCATGAAATTTGCATATGGACAGTTGTGTAATCGGTAACAACCAAATCTTTATAGGAGATACACCATGTCTCGGCAAAAGGGTTTTACTCTAATCGAATTAGTCGTAGTGATAGTAATTCTTGGCCTCTTGGCGGCGACGGCGCTGCCGAGATTTCTTGACCTTACACACGACGCTCGCCTCGCAAGTGTGAACGGTGTCGCTGGTGGTGCGCGCTCTGCGGTGGCTCTGGCCAAAGCAGGTAATCTAATAAGCGGCAGCACCAACGTAACTATGGACGGCGTTGTGGTGACCACTAACGGCTCGGGATACCTTACGGGTGATGCCGCAGGTATCGGTACTGCGTTGCCGAACCCGGATGGGTACGTCGTTGCTTTTGGCGCGACGACGACATACACACCGTCAGGTGGTACCGCGAGCTGCCGCGTCGAATATACACCGGCGAGCGGAACGGTTGTCGCTAAATCAACGTGCTAACTCCGAATCAACGAGCTAACTCCGATTGCACTCAACGAGTGAGAAGAAACGTCATGATGAATCAACAGAAAGGCTTTACCTTGATCGAACTCGTGATAGTGATCGTGATTTTGGGCCTGCTCGCCGCGACCGCACTTCCGCGGTTTATCAACATCACCTCGGACGCGCGCATCGCGAGCGTAAGCGGAGTGGCGGGCGGGTTGCGTTCAGCAGCGGCGCTGGCGAAGTCGCAAATGTTAGTTGCCGGCAGCGGCGGTGGCAGCGTAAACATGGATGGCGTGTTGGTTGCGATCAACGCTTCTGGATACCCGACGAATGCGCTCGGCGGCATAGAGACGGCGCTACCTAAGCCGGAAGGTTGGAGCATCGTGCATGCCTCTCCCAATTCGACTTTCACTCCGCCGAATCCGCCCACCCCGGGGACGTGTAACGCCGTATATGACTCTAATACCGGCACCGTAACCACAGCTTCGGCCGGTTGCTGATGAGTTGATTGGGAACTGTGTACTGCTGACATGTTGTAGAAGTTTCTCCTACAGACTGGGCGCTTCGTTAGCGCCGCTTCGGGGCCGGCGCGACCAGTAGTGGTTACCGGCCCCGATTTTTTTTGCAGGCGCTAGGACGATCGTAAACGACGATGAAGGTCGATTCGAAAAAGCGTGTGATCAAAGTGGGTTGCAGGTATCAGCCGGCGGCCGGTCGTGGCTTCACCCTCATCGAGCTGGTCGTCACTTTAGTCATCATCGGCGCGCTCGCTGCTATCGGCGCTCCGCTCTTCTCGAGCGTGCAGACCTTTCAACAAAGCGGTTTCTATAACGAGACGCTCGCCTCCGTACGCTATGCGCAGAAGCTGGCCGTAGCATCCGGTTGTGCCGTGCAGGTGCAAATTGCGGCTAACGGTTTTACTTTCTTTCAGGCGGCAAGCAGCGCGACCTGCACCACCGGACCTTACAACACGGCGGTGGCCGATCCGTCCAAGGCTGGGAGTACATATACGCGAGTGGCGCCCTCTGGCGTCACCCTAACATCGGTACCGGCGAGTTTCGTTTTCTGTCCACTTGGAAATACGGCCGCAGCGGCTGCTTCTTGTCCAAGCGTCGCACCGGTTGACGTCGCGATGAATGTCAGCGGCACATTATTCGCAGTCGTCGGGGCTACCGGCCACGTGCGATGAACCGCTATCACAAAAAGATCCATGGACACCTCGCGGGCGCAACCCTAATCGAGCTTGTTGTGTCCATCGTCGTCATCAGCATCGGGTTGGTCGGCATTCTGTTAGTGATGAACCGCAACACGTCGATGAGCGCCGACCCGATGATTCAACACCAAGCTGTGGCAATCGCGGAAGCCTATCTTGAGGAGATAATGCTGAAAGACTTCTGCGATCCCGACAATGTCAATCCATGTCAGCCGTTGAACGCCCCGGGAACCGCTAACTGCATCGTTTGTCCTGCGGCCGAGGGTAGTCGCGCCAGCTACGACAACGTTTGCGACTACAACGGCCCTGCGGGTACTGGTCTCGTAGATAACGGAGCGCGCGACCAGACCGATACGGCCATAGCTGGGTTGAGTGCGTATACCGTGCGAACCAACGTATTTACCAACGACACGCTAGGCGCCCTTACCGGCGCGAATTGCCAAGTGTTGCGCGTGGACGTCGCGGTCACGGGACCGGGCGGTACCGGCTACACGCTCAGCGGTTATCGTACGAATTTCCAATGAATGCCGACGTACTAAATTCCTTGCACCGAGAGCGCGCCGGATTCTCGTTGGTCGAGCTCATTGTCGTGATCGCCATAACGGGAGTCATTGCCGCCATCATCGGCGTGTTTATTTTGCGGCCGGTGCAAGGCTATAACGCTCTGGTCCGACGCGCCGAGCTCGTGGATGAAGCGGAGAGCGCGCTGCGTCGCATGCAGCGCGACATCCGAGCGGCGCTGCCGAATAGTGTGCGCATACGTACGCCGGGCGGCAACGTCGGCGATGCGACGTGTCCGACTAACAACGCCGTTTGCGTGATCGAAATATTGCACGCCGTAGACGGCGGGCGCTATCGCGCCGGTCCGGTGGGCGATCAGCTCCTCTTCGACGGGGCCGATACCGCGTTCGACGTGATAGGCACTCTCGTGAATGCGAGCGCGATCACGCCTGCTAGTAATTGGCTAGTAGTAAACAACCAAACGGCAACGGGCGCGCAGTTCAACGCGTACAACTGCCCGGCAGTGGGTTCCACTCACAACTGCGTACGTATGACCGCGGCCGGCACAACACTCGGCTCAACGCCGCCGCATATCGCTATGGCGAATGCGTTTTCTCCGACGTCGCCTTCGCTCGCTTCGCCTCGGCAGCGCTTCTTCGTCGTCGACATGCCAATAACGTACTTATGCAACACAACGACCGGCACGCTCGATCGCTATGACGGCTACACCATTACCGTGAACCACGCCTCCATCGACACGGCGGCGGAGCTTGCGGCGGTCGGAGGTGTGGCGAGACGCGTCGCCGATCTTATCAGTGGCTGCCGGTTCACCTATCTATCGGGTACCAGCGCGCGCGCTGGCCTCGTTACCTTGGAGCTCACGATCCGCGATCCCAACGTAAATGGGCAAGCGGAGCAGGTCCGTATGCTTCATCAAGTGCACGTGTACAACGTCCCATGAAGCGCACAATCGAACCACACTCGCTCAAGTACGTACGCGGCTTCTCGCTTGTCGCAGCGATTTTCGTTCTTGTGATACTCGCCGCGCTCGGTGCTTTCATGATTACCATCGGCGAAGCTGCGCGCTGGACGACGGTGGGCGCGGCACAGGGCGCGCGCACCTACCAAGCGGCGGAGGCGGGACTTGAGTGGGGTATCTTCCAAGCGGTAACGCCGCCGGGTTCGTGCGTGCCGAACTCGACGTTCTCGACCACGTTCACGCTCAACGCCGGAGGGCTAAACGGCTATAGCGTCGGCGTCGACTGCACACCGACAGGGGTGACGGAAGGGGGAATTCCTTACAACACCTACGCCATCGCATCGAAGGCGACATTCGGCACGTTCGGCAGTCCGGATTATTTTTCACGAACGCTGCAAGTCACAGTAACAAGCGCGCCTTAAGCCCGTGCCCCACGCGGCGATCCCGTGACCGACCCAAAGGAACAAATCCTGGTGTGGTGCCGAGAGGGCGATCAGGAGACTTTCCGTCGTTTCTATCGCACACAGGCACTGCGGCTCTGGAAGTTTCTCATCGCGCGCGGCTGCGACCCCGAGTCCGCGTACGATGTCGTCGCAGAATCTTTCCTACGTTTCATTCAAACGGTTTGTCGTGATCCGCGAGCTCCGGTTGCACTCCTCTACCGCATTGCATTCAACCTCCGCATCGACGCGTTTCGGCGTGAGCGCGCATCGGTAACGCAGGTCGTTGACGATCTGGAGGAGCTCGCCGTCGCGGCGGCGGAAGAATCCGACGATCATGGCTATTTGCGCGCCCTTATAAAGGGCTTACCGGAAAGCGAACAAAACCTGCTCTTGCTTCGTTATTGGATAGGACTGTCGCACAAAGAAGTAGCGCGGATGCTCGATCTGCCGGAAGGAACGGTACGGCGGCAGTGCGCGGCGGCGCTCAACAAACTGCGCGAACGGTGGGGGAGAGACGAGGCGAGTCATGCGGCCGGATGAAAGGCAGTTAGAAGAGCTGATTGGGGCGGCATTCGATCGGCTACCGGAGCCCGCGTCGGCTAGATTAAAGGAGATAGAGAATCGCTTGGTTCGCAAGGCGTCGCGCCGCCCGGAGCGGAGTGCACCCAGGTTTAAATTTTGGTGGTTGATTTTCGCACTGGCGGCGACGGGCGCCGCGGCGTGGTGGGTGGGTGAGTACGTGAGCGGTGAATCATGGCGCAGCGCTGAGCCGACGCCCGCGGCTTCGAACCCGACCCCCACGACCGGAACCACGGCCGAAAGGGCGAAAGAGAACCAAACCGAATCGAAGGATGTAGGGACGGCGAAAGGAAACCAGAACGAAATTTATCGGCGCGAGCGGTATTGATCTATGAAAGAACTTTTAACGACGACGCGAAATAAATTGCACAAAGTGCGAGCCGGATATGTGGCGTTAACGTTGCTATTGGGTCTTGCCAACGTGCCATCGCATGCCGCCGTTTCGTTTCGCTCAGCCGCTTCCGCCGGCTCATCAACCAGCGGCATCACCCACGTAGCTGTCGGTAACGCGGATAATGCGAACGGCGGTAACGTTGTCCCAACGTTGCCGGCGGGTATTCAGGCCGGCGATCTACTAATTTGCGTGGTCGAGTCGCACGACACGGTCGCGCACACCACGGCGACGGCCGGATGGACACGTCTGTACAACCTCATCGTCGGTACCGGAGGCGGCCAGAGCGCCTCGGTGTTCTGGAAAATCGCCTTGGGCGGTGACGCCAATCCGACCATTACCCATACGGCTGGAAACGGTATCGTCGCGCGCTGCTCGGCGTTTCGCGGCGTCGACAACATCACGCCGTTCGATGTGACGTACGCGGCGGGGCACTCGGCTTACTCGACGTCCGATTTAACCGTCGAAACCGGAAGCTTCACTAACGTTACCAACAATTCGATGATCCTGCTCGCGGCGCACGTGAACAACGACCTCGGCGGACCGAGCGTGACGACGACGGGTGGCCTCACGTGGTCGACCTCCTTTTTTTCGACGACGACCTCGGGTAACGACGGCGCCGTGGGACTTTTTTATGCGCTGGACGCAACCGCCGGCGCGCTTGGACCGTTGCAGGTCACCGGAACGTCGCAGCCCGGCGAGAGCCACGGCACGCTGATCGCGCTGCGGCCGGCCCCCGTCTCGCTCACGATCAATAAACCAGCTGGAACCGTCACGGCGGATGTCATGATCGCGTCGGTCACGGTTACGCCGAGCACTGTCACTGTCACACCGCCCGTGGGCTGGACCCAAATCACGGGCTCTCCGATCGTTCAAGGCACTGCCAACTCGAGCCGGCTGGCGACGTTCTACCGCATCGCGGGTGTTGGCGAGCCCGCGAGCTACACCTGGACCTTCTCGGCGAGTCACAACGGAGTGGTCGGCGGTATTCTGAGTTTCAGTGGCGTCGACAACACTGCGCCTATCGATGCGCAATCCGGCACGACCACAAGCGGATTGACGCACGTCGCTCCTACCGTGACGACGACGCTAAACAGCGGCATGCTCGTCACGGTACATGAACTGGCGAGCTCCGCGACCTGGGCGCCGCCGGGAGGAATGACCGAGGCCGTCGACGTCGCATCGCTCGCGGCGAACAACGCGAACGGCATTTCGATGGAAATCAATTGGGAAGTGCGCGCGACCGCGGGCGCGACGGGGACGCGCACAGCGACCGCTAGCGCGAATGGGGATAGCGGCGCGGTCCATTCGATTTCGCTGAAGCCGACGCCGCTCACGTGTTTTACCGACAACTTCAATCGGGCCGACGGCCCGCCGGGCGCCGACTGGGTGGTTTCCAACATCAGCGGCACTTTCGGTAACCCGGTCATTTTCAGCAATCGCCTGCGCATGACCAACGCCAGCGCCGCCGTTTCGACGATGGCCACGTTGCAGCGTCTGTTCCCCGGAGCCGGAAACCGGATCGAAGTGGAATTCGATCACTACGCTTACGGCGGTTCGGGCGCCGACGGTATCGCGCTGGTGTTTTCCGACAGCGCCGTCCCGTCGGTACCGGGGGCGTTCGGCGGTTCTCTCGGTTACGCGCAAAAGAGCAATCCGGGTTCCGACTGCACCGTGCCGGGCGGTTGCCCGGGATTCGCCGGCGGCTGGTTGGGAGTCGGTGTCGATGAATTTGGCAACTTCTCCAATCCCTCGGAGGGGCGCATCGGCGGTCCGGGGGCGCGGCAGGATTCTATTGCCGTGCGCGGTTCCGGTGCGGGGCTGGCGGGGTACACGTATCACGCCGGTACCGCGGCCAACCTGGTCCCTCAAGTCGACAACAACGGCGCCGCGGCGCCGCCGCATCGCTATCGCGTCATCGTCGATCATTCGAACAGCGTCAACGCGTTCGTCTCCGTCGAGAGAGATACGACGGGCGGCGGTGCGAGTTACACGACGTTGGTTGCGCCTTACGACGCGAAGGCACAGGCAGGTCAGGCCGCGGTACCGACCGGGTGGTTGATTTCTTATACGGGCTCAACCGGTGGTGCGACCAACATTCACGAAATCGACAACCTGAGCGTTTGCGCGACGGCGCTCACCTCGTTGTCCGGTATTCATCACTTCGACATCACCGTGGCGCCGTCAGCGAGCACGTGCGCGGCGCAGAACGTCACGATCGTGGCCAAGGACATATCGAATAGCATCCTGCCGAATTACAACGGCTCGGTCACGATCACTACCTCCTCGGCCCACGGCAATTGGTCCGTGGTAAGCGCCGCGGGCACATTTTCGAACGGTGCCGCAGACGACGGCGCCGCGACGTACACTTTTGTCGCGGGCGATGGCGGCGACATCACGCTCGCACTCGCAAATACCCATGCGGACGATTTGACGATCAACGTCACCGATACCATCGTGCCGAGTTCGAGTTCGACGTCGCTAACGACGAGCTTTCGCGACAGCGCGTTTGTTATCACGCCCGATCCGATTCAGATCGCGGGCCGTAACCAGACGATGACGGTGAAGCTCGTAACGGGCGGCGCTTGCGCCACCGATACGAATTACACGGGCTCCAAGAACCTTGACGGCTGGCTAACGCGCGATCCTTCCGACCCCGGTGCGACAGCACCGACCATAAATGCCGTAAGCCTGCCGAACGCCGCGCCGGCTTCGAACCCGGCGTCGAACAATCTACCCGCCATCACGTTCACGAACGGCGTGGCGACCATCGCCATGGTTACGACCGACGTGGGCCGTTATGTGCTCAACCTGCGCGACGACACGCGCACGTACGCGAACGCCGTGGATCTCGGCGGCGCGAGCCCTAGCCTCACGACGCGTCCGTGGCTCCATGTCGTGGTAGCCGGTAATCCCGGCGCGAATACAGCGGCAGGCAGTGTTTTCACCTCGGCCGGCACTAATTTCTCCGCCACGGTGCGCGGCGTGTTATGGCAGCTCGCCGACGACGCCAATAACGACGGAGTACCGGATGCCGGTGCGGACCTCAGCAACAATGCCGTGACGCCGAGCTTTGCGTGGGCCACCGTACTGTCTCCGACGACCCCCTTCACGCCGGCGACTCCTGCTGACTCACCGGCAGGTACCGGAACCCCTGGTACCCTTACCCGCGCCTCGGGTGGCAGCACGATCACTCAAGCAACTTTTAGCGGCGGATCGGCAACGGTGGCGGATTGGCGCTATAGCGAAGTGGGCAGCTTCACCATTCAGGCCTTGGCAACAAATTACTTAAGTAGCGGCGTGAACGTTTCGACTAACAATGGCGTCGTCGGCCGCTTCAGGCCCGCCTACTTCGATGTCACGCGCAACCATGGGTGCCCGGCCGGAAGCTTCACGTATACGGGAGTCATTCCGCCACCGGCGGGTCAACCTCCGGGTCAACCGTTTTCTGTAACGGCCACAGCCCTTAACGCGCTGGGTGCGGTGACGGTGAATTATCACAGTTCCGCTTCCGGTTTCGCGAAAACTACGACGATATCCAATGGCGGAGTTACTACAGGCTTCACGAACAATAGTCTCGCCGGAGCGAGCGCCTTCACGAATGGCGCAGGAACGACCAACACGATTTATTATTCCTTCGCTGCGAAGGAGACCGCTCCTGTCACTCTTACCCTCCGCGCGGTGGACGCGGACGGCGTTTCGTCATCAGGCCATCTTGAGCCAACAACCGAAGCGCGTAGCGGGCGAATCGTTATCCAAAATGCTTATGGCTCGGAGCTCGTCGACCTCGCGGTACCCATGCGGGCGCAGTATTACGAAAGTGCCGCGAACGGGTGGGTTACAAATAGCGCTGATAACTGCACCACGGTTGTCACCCTGGCCTTTCCAACTTACGCGGGGAATCTCTCGGCAGGAGAAACCTGCGTGCAAGATACCGGCACTGGCGGACGAAGCGGTCTAGGGTGTACACCGCCGCCTGCGGCGCCTGCGAACGAGCAATTTCGCGAAGGTGGGGTAGTCAATTTCAACGGCGACTTTAATCTCTATCTTCGTGCCCCCGGTGGTGGTAACGACGGCAGCGTGGATATTTCGATCGATCTATCGTCGAATAACCTTCCATGGCTCCGCTACGACTGGGACGGTAACGGCACCCACGATAACGACCCCTCTGGCCGTGCGACGTTCGGGATCTACAAGGGCAGCCCTCGCCACATCTACCTTCGCGAGCGTTACTAGCACCCCCACCGTTATTCAATTTTCCCGTCTTCTGGGCATGGGACTTGCACTACCCTTAGTTGTGTTTGCTTTGGCTCGCCCGAAAGTCTTCCGGATTATCGGCTTAAGACGAGTTTGCGCAAAGGCCTCGAACGTTTACCTAGGCGAGCAGGAGAAGCGGACGGCATCTGCTTTCTGTGCTCGAAGAAGCAAGCGTGGCTCGGGAGCTAGGAACCGGCGGAGCGGAATGTTGAGGTAAGTCAGGACTTTACTTTCCGAAGGCTATGCTACGCTTGAGAAGCCTGTGTTATTTTTGAACTCATCGCGGATCGCGGGAACGACGACGCCTCGCGGCCCAAACCTTTTTGGAGCGGTCGGATAGCGATGTTCTCGTTTTCGAAGAACAAACGTATTGTGCCGGGCCTCACCGGTCTCGAGGTGCGCGAGGATGGCGTAAGCATCGTCCGGGTTGTGCGCGAGCCCGGTCGCCTACCGCAGGTGACCGCTTGCTATTTCATCGAATGGAACGGCACCGGCGATCGCGCAGAAGTTCTCGGCCGCGTGGCGTCCGAGTACCACCTCAAGCGCGCGCGCTGCACCACGGTACTCGATTCCGAGGAATACACGCTGCTCCTTACCGAGGCTCCCGACGTGCCGGGCGACGAGCTGCGCTCCGCGGTTCGCTGGCGCATCAAGGATATGATCGATTTTCACGTCGATGACGCGACCATCGACGTCTTCGATGTAACCACTCCTAATGCACCCGGGAAGACACGCTCGATGTACGTCGTCGCCGCGCGCAACGCGGCGATTCAGCGCCGCGTGGATTTGTGCGATAAGGCGGGAGTCGGGCTCGACATCATCGACATTCCGGAAATGGCGCAGCGCAATCTTGCTGCGATCCTGCCGGAAGACGTTCGCGGCGTGGTCATGCTCACGCTCACCGCGACGCGTGGGTTGATCACGATCACCCGCCAGGGTGAAATTTTCTTGAGCCGGCGGATGGAGATCGGTTTCGAGACGCTGCGCTCGGCCGGCGACGTTGCGCCGTATTTCGATCAGATTGTTTTGGAAGTGCAGCGCTCGCTCGATTATTTCGACAGCCACTTCCGCCAGGCGCAGGTCGATCAAATCGTCCTCTCGCCGTCCGCCGGAAACATCTCCGGATTGGTGGAATACCTCAATCAGAATCTGAATATTAAAGCGAGCGTCCTCAATTTTTCCGATGTCCTGCAATTTGACCCGGCTCACGCCGACATGCTCGCCGATCGCGGGTTAGTCGCGCTCGGCGCCGCTCTGCGTCAGGAGGAGAAAGCGCTGTGACGCAGCAGATCAATCTCTACCGGCCGATATTTCGCAAGCAGGAGAAGAAATTTTCCGCCAAGGCGATGGCGCAGGCGGGTGGAGCGATTGTCGGCGGCATTGTCGTTATCTTCGCTTTGATGTGGTGGCAAGTGAGCGGCCAGCGCGAGGAGCTGCGATCGACCGACAAGCAATTGGCGTCCGCGACGAAGCGCCTCGACGAGGCCGCGACAAAATTCGGAGCCGGCGCCGGGACGAAATCGATCGAAGACGAAGTCGCCAACCTCGAGAAGCAAATCGCAGCGCGGCTGCGCATTCGCGACCTCCTGACGCGCGGGCTCTTCAGCAATACCACCGGTTATTCGGATTACTTCGTCGCGTTTGCGCGGCAGCATGTTCCGGGTATTTGGCTCACGGGGTTCGACATCACCGGCGCGGGAGAGGACATGCGGTTGCAAGGCCGAACCACCAACCCGGCGCAGGTGCCGCGGTATGTGCAACGGTTGTCTTCGGAGCAGGTTCTTGCCGGGAAGGAATTTCAGGTATTCGTCATGTCGCGGTCGCCGAAGAAAGACGGCGAAGTCGATGAAAGCCCATACGTCGACTTTCTGTTCCGCACGGGGCCGAAAGAGCAGGGGAAGTCGTGATGGAAGCCCTGACCTTGCGGCTGAAAACTCTCGCCGACCGCGTCGATGCGATGTCGGTGCGGGAGCGCGGGCTGATTTTCTTCGGTGTGATGGTGGTGTTGTATCTCATCGCTTACAACGTCGTATTCGGACCGTTGCGCGCGGAACAACTTCGCCTGGAGCAGGACATCAAGACGAAGCGCGATCAGAGCCAGGCCGCCGACCAGCAGGTGAGCGCGTTGTTTTCGCAAGACGGTAAGAACCCCGCGTCGCAGAATCGCGCCAAAGTGGCGGCGTTGACTCAGCAGATCGCAGAGCTCGATACGCACATGGACCAGATGACGGCGGGTGTGGTCACGCCGAAGGAAATGGCCAAGCTCATCGAGCAGATGCTTTCGCGTAATAAGAATCTCGAATTGGTGAAGCTCGAGGCGTTGCCGTCAACCGCGCTCGACCCCGAGATGAAGACCGCGACCGCAGCCCCGACACCGCCCGGCGGCGGAGTCATGGTTTATCGCCATGGGATGCGGGTCGAGTTGAGGGGACGGTACTTCGACATCGTCGACTACTTGAAGACGCTCGAAGGGTTGCCATGGAAAGTTTTTTGGGGACAGGTTTCGCTCGAATCGGATAAATATCCGGTTTCCAAAGTGACTCTGGTGATCTACACATTGAGCCGGTATCCGGCTTGGATCGGTGTCTGATGAGTCTGCGAACGAGCATTGTCGGTTTTTTTGCATCGACGCTGTGCATTGCGACAGCGGTAGCGAATACGTTTTCAGATCCCACGCAGCCGGTAGACTTCGTTCAGCGGACTGTTGTTCGTGGCGGTGCTTCGGCGGCGGTTCCGACGGGTCCAGTGTTGCAATCGACGATGGTTTCGCCGCAGCGCAAGTGGGCCTACATCAACGGCAAGTGCGTGAAGATCGGCGATACCTTCGAAGGCGCAACAATCACGGACATCACTTCCTACGAGGTGCGGATGAATCGCGGGGGGCGCGAAACGAGTTTGCGGCTGCTTCCGAAACTAACCAAAGAAAAAGGTGCGGTCGAATGAACATTCGCCAATCGTCATTCGCGGTCTACGTTGCAACCGGCTTGTTCTTGGCGGGTTGCCAGAGCCTTCCGTCCCACTGGGACAATCAGACGCGCGGCAGCATCGACGCAAGTCTCGATGCCGCGAAAACCGGCGCCAACAAAGAGCAGGTGCCGACGGACGTGAGTAAGGATCTACTGCCGCCGATGGAAATTACAGTTGAGGGGCGCAAGGCGCAAGTCGAGCCGCGCTTCGATCTGTCAGTATCCAACGCGTCCGCGCGCCAGGTGTTTATGGGTCTCGTCGAAGGTACGCCGTACGACATGGTGTTGCAGCCCGACGTTGGCGGCACGGTCACGCTCAACCTCAAAGATGTCACCGTGCCCGAGGCGCTGCGCGCGCTGCGCGAGGCGTACGGTTATGAGTTCCGGCGCGACGGCAACCGCTTTTTTATCTTGGGGCGGGAGATTCAAACCCGCATGTTCCAAGTCAACTATCTCAATCTGCAGCGCAAGGGAAAATCCGACATCCGCGTGCAAGCGGGAGAGATCGGCAACCGTTCAAGCGGCACCGGCACTGGCGGCGGCGGTGCCACCTCAACCGCGGTGACGAATGTCCAAATCGAAACACAGTCGCAGACGGATTTCTGGAAAGAGTTGGGCGAGAACATTCGCACGATTGTCGGCACCGGCGGCGAGCGCCGTGTGGTCGTGAACTCCCAGGCCGGCATCGTCGTCGTGCGCGCAATGCCGGAGGAGCTGCGGATCGTGGAAAATTATTTGGGCGCGACGCACGCCAGTGTCAATCGGCAAGTCGTGCTCGAAGCGAAGATCATCGAAGTGCAGTTGAGTGACGGCTTCCAGGCCGGCATCAACTGGGCGAAGGTGCATGGAAACTACACCTTCGGTCAGGTCGGAGGCGGGCAGGCGACTAGTTCGGGCTTGAGCGAGATCGCGGGAAACAAGGGAAACTTGAATCCCACCACCGGTATCTTCAGCCCCATCTCCGGAACCAATGCATCGGCGTTCGGCGGGATCTTCAGCGTGGCCGTTAACACCGGCAGTTTCGCCGCTTTCCTCGAGCTGCTACAAACCCAAGGCCAAGTTCAGGTGCTCTCCAGTCCGCGCGTATCGACGGTGAATAACCAGAAGGCCGTAATAAAGATCGGTGGCGACGATTTCTTCGTCACCGGCGTCACCAGCAGCGCGACCAGCGTGGTCGCTGGGACAACCACGGTTCCCTCGGTCGAGCTCACGTCATTCTTCTCGGGCATCGTGCTCGACGTGACGCCGCAGATCGACGATTCGAACAATGTCGTGCTCCATATTCATCCTTCCGTCAGCTCGATCGTTCAAAAAGACAAGACGTTGACCGTGGGCGGTCAAGGGTTCACTCTGCCGTTGGCCTCCAGCACGATTCAGGAATCGGACAATGTCGTACGCGCGCAGAGCGCCCAGATCATCGTGATCGGTGGTCTCATGCGAGAGGCGACGACGGACGACAATGCGTCGGTGCCGTTCCTCGGAGACATTCCGATCATCGGGAATCTCTTCAAGCAGCGGAAGATCACCCGGGTCAAACGCGAGCTGGTGATCCTGCTGAAGCCGACGGTGGTGAACAGCACCATCGAATGGAGCGAAGAAGTGAAGGACGCGCAAGAGCGCATCAAGAAGATCCGTATCGGATCCTGAGCCAGGAGGGCGGGGATGTACCTAGAACATTTCGGGTTACGCGAGCCGCCCTTCACCATCACGCCCGACACCAGCTTTTTTTTCGCGCACTCCTCGCATCAGGAGGCGCTCAATATGCTCCTCATCGCCGCGCGCAGCGGCGAAGGGTTCATGAAAGTCGTGGGCGAGGTCGGCACCGGCAAGACGATGCTGTGCCGCAAGTTCCTCGACGCGCTCGATCGCGATACCTTCATCACCGCTTACATTCCGAATCCGTACGTGGGTCCGAACACGCTGCTGCTCGCCGTGGCGGATGAGTTGGGGATCGAGTGTCCCGAACGCATCAATCAGCATCAACTGTTGAAGCTCCTCACCAAATTTCTTATCGATAGCTACGCGGTTCAGAAGCGCGTGGTGCTCTGTCTGGATGAAGCGCAAGCGATGCCGATCGAGACGCTCGAGGGGCTGCGGCTGCTGACCAATCTCGAAACCGAGCGGCGCAAGCTGTTGCAGGTGGTGTTGTTCGGCCAACCCGAGCTCGATACGAAGTTGAACGATCGGGCGATCCGTCAGTTGAAGCAACGCATCTCGTTCTCCTGTCGGCTGCGCCCGCTCGACCTCGACGACGTCGAGTTCTACATCGCGCACCGTTTAGCCATCGCCGGTCGCCGCGGCTCGCGCCTCTTCGTGGCCGAGGCGGTGAAACGTCTGTTCCGCGCGAGCGGTGGCGTGCCGCGTCTGATCAATATTCTTGCGCACAAAGCGCTAATGGCCGCGTTCGGCGAAGGGACAAGTCAAGTGATCGATCGCCACGTTCGCGTCGCGATAAACGACACGGAATCCGTGGGTCCGAGCAGGCGCTTGCACGCGCGGCTGTGGCGTTATCTGGGTATCACGGCATCCGTGGCGTTCGTCGGTGTGGGTGTGCTTGTCTGGACGATCCTCGCGTGAGTCTTATTAATAAGATGCTGCAAGATCTCGAGACGAGACAGGACAGCGTCTCGGTGGCCGAGGAGCCTGCGTATCATGGGTTGCGTTCCGTGCGTGCCGCCCCTCGTTTCGGCGTGCTCCGGGTCGTTGTACTACTTGCGATCGCGTCGATTCTCGGCGTGGGGATCTACTTTGGTGCGGAAAGATTCGTGATACGAACACAAGAAGCGCCGCGGATCGTCGCGGCGACGCCGAGCGACTCGACTACTAGTCCGGTCTCAACACCGACAGCGCCCGCGACCGTTCCAAGCCCCGCTGTCGTCGCTGCACCGCCCCCAGAGCAAGCACTGAAACCGGTAGCGCCGCTGCCGGCGGAGAGAATCGTTCGCGCCGCGCCGCCGGCCGCGAAAGAACAAAAACCCATGGCCACCGTGGCGGCAACTAAGCGGTCGCGCGCCGATGCGCCGCTCGGTATAGTGAAGAAAGCCGACACGCCGTCCGTCGCCGCTCCATCGCGCGTACGGAGACCCGCCGAAGCCAAAGCGCCTGTGCCGAAGATCGAGCCGGCCCCCGCGAGCAGCGAGGAGACAAGCGCTGTCGTGGACAAGAAGGTTCGACCGTTCACCGCCGAGGAGAGCGCGGAGGCGGGTTATCAGCGGGCCGCACGGTTACTGGATCAGGGGCGCCCCGATGATGCACTACGCCAGCTTCGTGACGCATTAACCGCGCGGCCGACGCACATCAAGGCGCGCGAGCTCGCCGCTGGGATCGAGTTGCAAAACGGCCATTGGCGCGAAGCCGAGAAGCTGCTCGAGGAAGGATTGCGACAAACGTCGAACCATTATCTCTTTGCGCGCATGCTGGCGCGCGTCTACCTTGACCATGGTGCCGAGGGGAAAGCGCTCGCCGTCATGGAGAGCGCGCTGTCCAGCGGTTCGGACGACGCGGAATTTAGTGCGTTGCTCGGTCTGCTGTATCAGCGCGCCGGGCGGCCCACCGACGCCGTGAAAGCGTACGAGCGCGCGGCAACATTGGAACCGAACGACGGACGCATCTGGCTCGGGTTCGCGATCTCGCTCGAGGCCACCGCGCAGTGGGCTGCGGCGAAGAGTGCGTATCGGCGGGCGCAGGAGAACGCCCTCGCGCCGTCGTTGGCGCGCTACGCCGAACAGCGTCTGACGGCGCTCAGCGATCGGTAACTCCCTTCTCCCCCCTTAAGCGCGCGCCGCGACCCACACTTCGACGCTCGTCGCTCCCGCTTTAAGCAAGCACTGCGCCATCGCTTCCGCCGTCGCGCCGCTCGTTAGGACGTCGTCCACCACCGCGATCCGCAGACCCGCAAAGTCGCCGTTAGCCGCAAAGGCGCGACGCACGTTTTTCCGTCGATCCGCGCGCGAGAGGGACGTTTGCGGCGGCGTAGCGCGCACCCGTTCCACGCCGAGCATCAGCGGGAGGCCAAGCTGTTTCGCCAACGGACGAGCGAGCTCGAGCGACTGGTTATAGCCGCGTTCGCGCAGACGTGAACGGTGCAGTGGGACCGGCACCACCGCGTCGACCGAATTCGCACGCCCATCGATGTGCCGTGTCATCGCCCGACTCAGTAGCGCGACCCAGTCGAGCCGCGCCCCGTACTTAGCGCCGAGAATCAACCGGTCTATCGGACCGGCGTAGCGAAACGGCGCACGCACCGTCGTGTACGCCGGTGGATTCTGTTGGCATTGACCACAGATCAACGCGCTCGTGTCGGCCTGCTCCAGCGCCGCCGCGCAGCGCGTGCAACACGCGTAGACCATGGGGAGCGCGCGCTCGCAGCCGTCGCAGAAGTCGCGCTCCGGGGCTATCGATTCGCCGCAAAGCGGGCAGGCGGCCGGCAGCAGCCATGCGCGGATTCGCCTCGCTCGATCGTAGATCGACAAGGTGGGATGGGTCGCCATTGGTTCCGCGAGTATGCGCGATCGAGCGGGGATTGAACAACCGTTGCGGTGCGATCCGTGTTTTCCCTCTAGTCGGATTGGACTACTGTCTTTCCAACCTCATGTCGATACCTATTACTATGCGTCGGCCGAGATCGCGCATAATCTTCGCGTGCAGGGAAGAATCTGCCGAGACGGGCAACTTTACTGACGTATGGTGAAAAGAAATCATGCCGCCGAACGGGTCGCTCTCGACAAGCGCCGCGTTCGCGCGCGGTTCGGCCGTGCGGTTTCAACGTATGATCGCGTGGCCGTGTTGCAACGTACGGTGGCGGACCGGTTGATAGAGCGGCTCGACGTCGTACGCCTGAAACCGACACGGGTATTGGACGCGGGATGCGGCACGGGTTACTGCACCCGCGCGTTGGCGCGTCGCTTCCGCGGCGCGGGCGTTGTCGGCATCGACCTCGCATGGGAAATGGCGGCGCGATCGCGACGCCGGGCGGGTTGGTTCGCACGGGCGCGATTCGTCACCGGCGACGCGGAGCAACTGCCGTTCGCGGGCGCGAGCTTCGACATGGTGTTGTCGAATCTCATGTTGTACTGGTGCGATCCGGCCACCGTCTTTGCCGAGTGTTTACGGGTGCTGCGACCGGGCGGCTTGTTCGTGTTCACCACCTTCGGTCCCGATACGCTGCGAGAATTGCGCGACGCGTGGAGCCGCGCCGATCAGGACCCGCACGTACATACGTTCCTCGACATGCACGACCTCGGCGATATCTTGCTTCAAACCGGTTTTGCCGATCCGGTCATGGACGTGGAGCGTTATACGCTGACGTACGACGACGTACACCAGGTCATGGGCGATCTCAAAGCGTTGGGTGAACAGAACGCGCATGCGATGCGATCGCGTGGATTGACCGGGCGCGGGCGTTTCGGCCGCTTTCAATCCGCCTATGCCGCGATGGCGAAGGACGGACGAGTTCCGGCGACGTATGAGGTGGTGTACGGCCACGCCTGGGTGCCTGAGCTTACCGCCGGGGTCCGCCGAGCGAGGGGAGATACGACCGTGAGAATTCCGATCGAGAAAATCGGCCGGCCGCGATGATCCGAGGGTGGTTCATCGCCGGTACCGACACCGCGGTGGGCAAGACCGGCGTCGCCGAGACGTTGCTACAAGCGCTCGCGCGCAAGGGCTTGCGCGCCGTCGGCATGAAGCCGGTGGCGAGCGGATGCGAAAGCACGCCAACGGGGCTCCGCTCGGACGACGCCGCGCGGCTGCGCGCGGCGAGCTCGGTGATGGCGGACTATGCGGATGTGAATCCCTACGCCCTCGGGCCGGCGATTGCGCCGCATATCGCGGCGGCGCAGGCCGGTATCGAAATGCGCCTAGAAAAAGTGCAGCACCATTTCGATCGTCTGGCGGCGCGAGCGGATTGGATCGTGGTCGAAGGGGCCGGCGGCTGGCAAGTCCCGCTTAACCGCACCAAAATGTTGAGCGACGTTGCGCGTGCGCTCGGCCTTCCCGTGATTCTCGTGGTCGGCGTGCGGCTCGGTTGTATCAGTCATGCGCTGCTTAGCGCTCGGGCGATCCGCGCCGACGGTCTCGCGCTCGCCGGATGGGTCGCGAACAGCGTGGACGAAGCATTCGGCACGGCGGCGGAATCCATCGCCGCCATCGATGAGCGTATCGGCGCCCCGTGTCTCGCGCGCATTCCTTATAGTGCGCAATCGTGGCGCGAATACGGCGACGAGATGTTGGCGCGTCTTATGTCCGAGTAGGGAAGCTGTGGTTGATTCCCTCTCCCGCAAGGGGAGAGGGACACGTGAATTAATCAGAGCTTCCCTACGTGATTGCCGATACGTTTATGCGTTGCTCGCTCTCACACCGCGGGTGTGGTCGTCGTCGACGCGAGAACTACAACAATCTGGTGATGGTACAGTTTGAAGGACCACTACCAACGATCTTCGTCAATTGCAGCACGTTATGGCTTGTGATAGTTTGCGCGCGCCTAAGTGGGCTCGCGCTTTCTCCATTTTGTTCATCGGTCTCCAACACTATGTGCGTTGTTCGTAAACTCGGCCGCCGCGTTCTGTCTCGCCTGGTGTCCGCTGTCGCCCTGGCGGCGCCGAGCCTGGCGGTCGCGGATTACGCCCTCAACTTTCAACGCCCGGTCACGTCGATCGCGCAGCGCATCCTCGAGTTGCACAATCTCATTTTCGTCATTTGCATGGCTATCTTCGTCATCGTCTTCGCATTCATGCTTTACTCCATCGTCGTGCATCGCAAGAGTCGCGGCCACAAGCCCGCGACCTTCCACGACAACGTTAAGCTCGAGATGGTTTGGACCGTCATTCCGTTTTTGATTTTGGTCGGTATGGCGATCCCCTCCACCGCCACGTTGATCGAGATGAGCGACGTGAGCAAGGCCGAGATGACGGTCAAGATCACCGGGTATCAGTGGAAGTGGCGCTACGACTATCTCGACCACGACATCGGTTATTTCAGCAATCTTTCTACGCCGCGTGAGCAGATCGAAGGCAAAGCGCCGAAAGGCGAGCACTACCTACTCGAAGTCGACAACCCGATCGTTCTGCCGGTCGGGAAAAAGGTCCGGTTCCTGATGACCGCGAACGATGTGATTCATTCGTGGTGGGTTCCGCAACTCGGCATTAAGACGGACGCCATTCCCGGATTTATCAACGAGGCGTGGACGAACATCAACGAGCCGGGGGTCTATCGCGGCGTTTGCGCGGAGCTTTGCGGTCAGGACCATGCGTTCATGCCGATCGTGGTCAATGCCGTGACGCCGGAAGAATTCGACCAGTGGGTCGTCGCGCAGAAGAAAATTGCTTTGGCCGACGCGACCAGCGCGAACAAGACGTGGACGCGGGAAGAGCTGATGATCAAGGGCAAGCAGGTATTTCAAACGTGCGCCGCCTGCCACGGTGTAAACGGAGAGGGCGTCGGGCAGTTTCCGAAACTCGCGGGCAGCAAAATCGCGACGGGGCCGATAGCGGCTCATCTTAGTATCGTTTTACGCGGCAAGCCGGGCACGGTGATGCAAGCGTTCGGACCGCAACTGAACGACGTTGATATCGCGGCGGTCATCACGTATGAACGCAACAGCTTCGGCAATAAGACCGGCGACATGATTCAACCCGCGCAGGTCAAGGCCGCGCGCTGAGACGAAAGGCTAGATCGGCAATGGCAACCGCAGCGGCGCATCATCACGACGAACATCCGGCCGGCATTACACGCTGGTTGTTCACGACCAACCACAAGGACATCGGTACGCTATATCTGTCGTTGGCGTTGGTGATGTTTTTTGTCGGCGGCGCGATGGCCCTGGTGATCCGCGCGGAGCTGTTCCAGCCGGGCCTGCAAATCACCGAGCCGCACTTTTACAACCAGATGGTGACGCTGCACGCGCTGGTCATGATCTTCGGCGTGGTCATGCCGGCGCTCGTCGGATTCGCCAACTGGCAGTTGCCGCTGATGCTCGGCGCGCCCGACATGGCGCTGCCGCGACTGAACAACTGGTCGTTTTGGATCTTGCCGTTCGCCTTCACGCTGCTCCTTTCCACGGTTTTCATGCAAGGCCAAGGCGGTGCGCCGGCCGCCGGGTGGACGCTGTATGCGCCGTTGTCGATTCAAGGCGGCATCGGCACCGACTTCACGATTCTCTCCATTCATATGATGGGTATTTCCTCCGTGCTCAGCGCGATCAACGTCATCGCCACGATCCTCAATATGCGCGCGCCCGGCGTGACGCTGATGAAAATGCCGCTGTTCGCCTGGACCTGGCTGATCACGGCGTTTCTGCTGATCGGCGCGATGCCGGTGCTCGCGGGCGCGGTGACCATGCTCCTCACCGACCGCCATTTCGGCACGCACTTTTTCGACGCGGCCGGCGGCGGCGATCCGGTGCTGTTCCAACACGTGTTCTGGTTCTTCGGGCACCCCGAGGTTTACATTCTGATTTTGCCCGCGTTCGGCATCATCTCGCAGGTGATCCCGACGTTCTCGCGCAAGCCGCTCTTCGGTTACAACTCGATGGTATACGCGACCGTCTCCATCGCGCTCCTCTCGCACGTCGTGTGGGCGCATCACATGTTTACCGTCGGCATGCCGATCGCGGGCGAGCTATTCTTCATGTACGCGACGATGCTGATCGCGGTGCCGACGGGCGTGAAGATTTTCAACTGGATCGCGACCATGTGGCGCGGCGCGCTCACCTTCGAGACGCCGATGCTGTTTGCGATCGCGTTCGTGATTCTCTTCACCATCGGCGGATTGTCGGGCCTCATGCTCGCTATTGCGCCCGCGGACTTCCAGTACCAAGACACGTATTTCGTCGTCGCGCACTTCCACTACGTGATCGTTACGGGTTCGGTAATCGCGATCTTCGCGGGCGTGTATTTCTGGTTGCCGAAGTGGACGGGTCATATGTACAACGAGTGGCTCGGCAAGTGGCATTTCTGGCTGACGATGATCGGGACGAACCTCACCTTCTTCCCGATGCATTTCCTCGGGCTCGCCGGCATGCAGCGGCGCGTCCCGGACTACGCGCTGCAGTTCACCGATTTCAATCAGTGGGCGACGGTGGGCGCGTTTATATTCGGGTTCTCGCAACTGCTCTTTCTCTACCTGATCGTGCAAACGGTTCGCGGCGGCGAGCGCGCGACCGCTCAAGTGTGGGAAGGCGCGGACGGTTTGGAATGGACGCTGCCTTCGCCGCCGCCGTACCACAGCTTCGCCACTCCGCCGGAAATAAAGTAGCGGGCGCGCCGGATGCCGTTCGCGGAGATCGACATGACGGATAAACGCGCGCAGCGCCGGCGCATTATGATTACCGCGATCGCGGTCGGCGCGATCGCGATCGGTTTTTACATCGCGGCCTTTATTCGATTCCTATGATGCCATCGCCTTCTAATACGACTCGCGTCAACCGGCGCACTGCGATCAAAGTCGGATTCGTCGCCGCCGCCATGTTCGGTTTCGGCTACGCGCTCGTTCCGCTCTACAACTTGGCGTGTCAGGTTGCCGGTTTGAACGGCAAGACCGGGCGGATCGACGCGACGGCGGTCACGGCGAAAGAGCCGACGCGCACGGTGATCGTGGAGTTCACCGGCAACGCGACCACCGGGTTGCCGTGGGAATTTCGGCCGATGACGAAGCGGGTCGAGGTCCATCCGGGCGATACGATGGTGGTGCGCTACTACGCGCGCAACACGACCAACGAGACGTTGACCGGCCAGGCGGTCCCGAGCGTCGCCCCTTCGCGCGCGGCGCCGCACTTCAAGAAGATCGAATGCTTCTGCTTCACGCAGCAACAATTGAAGCCCGGCGAAGCGCGCGAAATGCCGGTGCAGTTCACGATCCTGGCAGATCTCGCGCCGGACGTTCAGACGATTACCCTGTCGTACGCTTTCTTCAACGTCGACAAAGTTTCATCGCACAAATACGGCGACGCCGCGCCGGTTGAAACTCATCGACAACGCGGCCGCAATGGTTAGCAGGGTGGCGCAAAAATCCGAAAGCACTCAACCTCGTCATTCCCGCGCAAGCGGGAATCTAGGTAGTACTGCGGTTTTATTCAATCGTAATATCTGGACCCCCGCTTTCGCGGGGGTGACGAGGTGTTTACGTCACCCGGTTAGCAGATTGTTTGAGAAATTTGTCTTCAGCCGAGAAAGGATTGCGAAATGACAAGCGCACACGGCGACTACTATTTGCCCCATCCAAGCCCGTGGCCCGTCATCACATCGGCCGGTCTGTTCCTGTTGGCGTTAGGTACTGTGCTCACGATCAACGGAATTCGCGTGGGCCCGTGGCTGATGCTGCTCGGTGCCTGCACCATCGTCGGCATGATGGCGAGCTGGTTCGGGCAAGTGATCCGCGAGAGCGAGAGCGGCACGTACAACGCGCAGGTCGATCGCTCGTTCCGCTGGGGAATGGTCTGGTTCATTGTTTCAGAAGTTATGTTCTTTGCGGCGTTCTTCGGCGCGCTGTTTTATGTGCGCATGTACGTCGTCGATTGGATCGGCGGTGACGAACTGCTTTGGCCCAATTACGACGCGACCTGGCCGACCGCGGGACCCATGGGTCCGATGCCCGTCGCGCCATGGACACTGCCCGGCGCCAATCAGTTCACGCCGATGGCCGCATGGGGCATTCCGGCGCTCAATACGTTGATCTTGCTAAGCTCCGGCGCCACCGTGACCTGGGCGCACTGGGGCTTGCTGAAGGACAACCGCGCGCAACTCGTCACCGGATTGTTTCTCACCGTCGCGCTCGGCCTCACCTTCCTCGGACTTCAGGCGTACGAATACGTCCATGCCTACACCGAGTTTGGCCTGACGCTCAAGACCGGAATATACGGCACGACGTTCTTTATGTTGACCGGCTTTCACGGTTTTCACGTGACGATGGGCACGATCATGCTGACAGTAATCCTCGCGCGCGCGCTCAACGGCCATTTCCGGCCGGATCACCATTTCGGTTTCGAGGCGGTGGCGTGGTATTGGCATTTTGTGGATGTCGTGTGGTTGTTTCTTTTTATTTTTGTGTATTGGTTGTGATGGTTGATCGTGCTCCCGCGCGATCGTCGACATTTATTTCCCTCTCCCTTTTAGGGAGAGGGTTGGGTGAGGGTAAGGTGGGTCCGAGCTACGCGCGACTCATCGAGTTCTAATAAATTGTACTTGCGGTTCCCGAATCGCTCCCGCGCATCCTGCGCTCCCGCGAAATTCGTACGTCCCTGTACAGCACCGCAGGTCGGCGTACTTTCTCTTGCTTGTCCAAGAGAAAGTACGCAAAGAGAAGGACCCCCCGATCGCTGCGCCGCTCGATAACTACAAGCGAGCGGTGCCCTGCGCTCCTCACCGCTCCCGGACGCTCGCCCAACTCGCCGGCGGACGGAAGACACGTCCGCTCGGGCTCGAACATGGTCGAGCGCAATCCACCGGGAGCGGTTGCGGTGCGCGGCTTGCTCTACGGGGATTAACAACAAACAACAGCAGCGTCGGGGTCGCACGCTCTAGCGCGCCGAATCAGCGTAGGTGCTGCGCGTCCGTCTCGAAGCGCTTGTTAAGCGGCGTGCCTATTTCACCGAAGTTTTCTTCTGGTTCCATACCTGCAAGAGTTCCTTCACTGCCAGCGGCTTAAGCTTGGCCTCCAACGCGTCAGACAGGAAGCGCCCAGCATATTCCACTGCATGGAGACTAGGATCATCGGCGACAACGTCCGCCAAGAATGCGAGCCGATCTTTCTTGGAAATGTCCTCGCGCTTCCACACGTACTCAATCAGTGCAGGCCTTAAGTACACGGGGGCACCCGCGTAGTTTTGCCGCAGATCGTTTATGCCAAACTTCGTCGGATCGACACCTTGCCTCCACGGAACCGTAAACCCGCTCATATAAAGAGACTTCGCATGTTCGTCCAGAACAGTTGCCCAAGCAGCTTCAGCTTCGGAGCGAAATCGAAACTTCGGATCGCCGGCCCAAGTTCCGAGTCGGTCAAAAGCTTTGCGGTCGTCATTCTGCGCGGCGAGAACGGTCTTGGTGAATTCGGTAACCTCTTGAAGTTCACCGACTCTACTTTGGGCAGTCGCCAGAGCTGTGTCGAGCTTCGCAAGCTTCTTGTCCGCAACCTGTGCCTTTTGGGACAACTCCTCGCCCAATTGCTTCGCGCTCGTTGCTTGTTGGGCAACCAGATCGACTGTCGCGCTCTGTGCTTCGATTCGCTCTCGGAGATCCCTGACTACCTGGGCATCGATGGACGCTTGCTCGGCGGCCGCCTTTATGGTCCCAATGCCCTTCACGGTGATTTCGGTCGCCCGATCCTGAACAATCAGAAAAGCGCCACTAAAGAGGGCTAGGAGGCACACGGCGAACATCCAATTCTTGTGCGGACAATCGCGCGCGACCCACCAGCCGGCAATGATGACGGCGCTCGTGATAAAGAGAAGACCGATAAGCTTGGTCATTCGAGTTCCTTCGGTGGTCACCCACGCCGCCTAACGATGAACATACGGCCCATCCACAGGATATTGGATATCCGGGCGGGTAAGAGCGAACGTAGGATGGGTGGAGCGAAGCGTAACCCATCGGGCTGGTGTATCAGGAGCCCCTACCATGAGGGTCGCCGACTATTCGATCGCAGTGGCACTCGTCGCGCTTACCTGTTCCGTTTATTGCGATGGGTTGCGCTTCGCTCCACCCATCCTACCCGCGCTCTTCAGATGTGCCTCACAACGCGCTGCTTGCTCAGCGAGCGCGGCAGGTTTGGCGCGACTCGTGATCTTCCGAAAAGTACTCACCTTATCTACGCGTCTGTTACGTCCTCTCGCGCCAGATACTCGGGTCACGACGGGCGTGAAACACCGACAACACAACGAGACGATCGGCGCGGAAACGGAAGAAGATCGAGTACGGAAAACGTCGCACCCGCACGCAGCGCACGTCTTGAAGCATCTTCGGAAAGCGCTGCGGCGCCTCACAGGCTTGTAACAATGCTCTTTCGATTTCCGCAACGAACTCGCGACCGAGTCCAGATCGCTGTGCTTCATACCAGAACGCCGCTTCGTCGTACTCAAGACGCGCCGCTTTTCTGAAAAACGGTCGAAGCGTCATTTCCCCAGGCGGGAGAGCGTGGAGGCCTTCACTTGCTCCCAAGGCGTTACGTCATCTGGATGAGCGTCATCTTCTTCGATTCGTCGCTGCAGCTCGGCACGCTGCGCATCCGTAAGCGGTACGGCGGCGCTGTCGGCTGCGATGCTGTTCCAGATTTCCTCTACTAACGCCAGACGTTCTTCAACTTTGAGGCGATCGATGCCGAGGGATTTGATCGACACGTTCATACAGGAACCTCCACGACGTTGGTATTAACTTAGCAGATGGCTTCCACGTTCGAAAGTGCTGACTAACGAATGTAGTTGCGCGCTATCAGCGGCCCGGCGCGGCCGAGAGTCCTCCTGGCGGAATGATTCCGAAGTAAAAACCGGCCATGAGTAATAAGAATAGCGTTATCGAAAGACCGATGCGCCAGGTGAGCGCTTTGGCGGCGCCGACGCCTCCGCCGCGGCGCAGCATCAGTACTAGCGCCGAAAAAAGGCTGGCTACGATCAGCAAGAGCATCAGGATAATGAAGCCTTTCACGAGCATATCGCCCTCCGGGCGCGCGGGAGAATCCCGATTATACTTAAACGCAGTGGGGCGGCGGCTTGGTAAACGGAGATCGCTTCGACGGAACGGAAGAACTGGCGCCATTACGACGCTGAAAACGTGCATCCATGGTTCGTATGGGGGGTAAGCGACGCGCATCCGCCGATTTCCGCAACGGCGGACATGGGGTCGCGGGGAAGTTCGTACTGCCTACTCTAGGAATGCTGATCTTCGCCGCAATCTTTAGCGTGCTCGGTTTTTGGCAACTCGAGCGCGCGGATGAGAAGCGCGCGTTGCAAGCGGAATACGATCGGCGCGCGACGCAAACGCCGGTGCAGTTGGGCTCGGCGATTCGCCCCGCCGAGGCGCTGCAATTCTTTCGCATCGAGGCGAGCGGATTTTACGAGAACGACTATCAGGTGTTGCTCGACAATCGCGTACATCAGGGTGCCCCGGGTTATCACGCGGTCACCGCGCTGCGCATCGCGGGCGGAGACACGCGCGTGCTCGTCAATCGCGGCTGGATACCGCTCGGCGCGGACCGTGCGCATCCGCCGTCGACGACGCCGCCACGCGGGCGAGTTACCGTGAGCGGAGTCGGCGTCGTTCCGCGCGTCGGTTTCAGTTTGGGCGAGCCGGATTCCCTCACGCGCGACGCTCCGACGGTATGGCAGCAGCTCGACCTGGCGCGCTATGCGAGCGGTAGCGGGTTCTTGCTGCAACCGATCGTGATTCTGCTCGATCCCGACAGCTCGGCCGGCGGCTATGTGCGCGACTGGTCGCGCCTCGATACCGGCATCGCCGTGCATCAGGGTTACGCGTTTCAGTGGTTCATGCTCGCGGCGACGGTCGTCGTGCTTTATCTCGTCTGGGCACTGCGGGCATCCGCGCGCCGAAAGCGCGGAGACGCGGTATGAAACCTTTCGTCGCGTCGCGGCGTCGCGGCGGTTTGATCCTGCTCGGGATCGCGGCCCTGTTTCTTACCGGTATCGCCGTATCGTACGCGCTCATCGAGAGCGGATGGCATTCGACCGCGACGAAAAACTACGGCGAGCTCGTCGAGCCGGTGCGCCCGATCAACGACGTCGCGCTTGTCGATGTTGACAGCCAGCCGGTCGCATTCGCAACGTACAGGGGAAAGTGGACGCTGCTCTACTTCGGTTCGGCCGACTGCCTCAAGCCGTGCACCGACAATCTCTATAAGATGCGCCAGATCACCGCCGCTCAAGGCCGCGAGGCGCATCGCGTGCAACGCGTGTTCGTCGTCACCGACGCCGCCGCCCGCGATTGGTTGCGCTACACGCTCGTCGATTATCCCGGCACCGACGCGCTGTTCGGTAACGTTGACGCGATCCGCGAGTGGGCGATGCAGTTTCGCGTCGCGGCCGGATCGCCGCTCAAAGGATTGCATCGCATTTACGTCATCGATCCGCGCGGCGACTTCATGATGAGCTATCCTTCGGACGCCGATCCGCGGCGGATGAACGAGGATTTGACGCTCTTGCTTCGGGCTTCGCATATCGGATGATCATACGGAACAAAAGTAAACCAGCGCGTTTTTTTCGCACGGCATTGGCCGCGGCGTTCTTCGCGCTCACGGCGGTGATCTTCGGCTCGTATGTGCGTTTGTCCGAGGCCAACATCGGTTGCCCGGACGGTCCCGCCTGCACCGGGCAGGCGATCGCGCCGGCGACGACGGAAGACGCGGTGAGAGGACGTCCCTTGCACCAGCGTGCATGGAAGGACATGGTGACGCGCTACGTAGCGGGCGCACTCGGCTTGTTGTTAATACGACTCGCGGTTCTCGGGTGGCAACTGCGCCGTCGCCCAGGGCAGCAAGTCGTCATCCCCGTCGTCACGTTGTTTCTCGTCTTTGGGCTGACGGCGGCCAGCGTGTTCACGATCGATTTGCAATACAAACCCCTCGTGATGATGGTCCAGTTCCTCGGCGGACTCGTGATACTCACGCTGCTCTGGTGGATTGTGCTGCGCGAGCAGCGTCTATTCCGATCGGTGGCGACGACGCCGGTGATCCGCGCGCTTCGGTGGCGCGCGTTCGTCGCGCTGCTCTTCGGTTTACTTGCGACTACGCTCGGGGCTTGGTCGATGGTGAACTACGCCGGTCCGGCGTGCCCGGATTTTCCCACGTGCCAAGGCGAATATTGGCCGACGGTGGATTTCGCGGACGGCTTGATCCGTTGGAGCGATGAGGGGCTTGGCTACGATCGCACCGAGCTGAATCTGAGCGCCGCCGCCGCGATTCATTTCGCACACCGCGCGGCGGCGCTGGTGGCGCTTCTGTATCTCGGTTGGTTGTCGCTGCACGTGTTGCGAGTCGGCATCCAGGAGAACGTTTGCCGGTATGGCCTGTTGCTGCTCGTGATGTTATCGTTCGCGACCGCGCTCGGTATTATGGAGGCGGTTGGCGGCCTCCACCTATCGGCGGCGGTCGCGCATAGCGCGGCCGCGGTTTTTTTGCTGCTCACATTGGTAACGTTTTATCACGTCTTGCGCGCTCCGCGCTCTGGAAGATGAAGACATCGACATCGCTCTCGACACCCGCGCGTTCCTCACCGCGTAGCGCCCGCGTACTGGCGCGCGAGTACTTGGAGCTGACCAAGCCGCGCGTCGTTGCGTTGATCGTATTCACGGCTATTGTCGGCATGTTCCTTTCGACGCCGGGCTTTCTGCCGCTGGCGCGCTTCATCTTTGCGACGCTTGGAATCGCGTTGGCCGCGGGCTCCGCGGCCGCGTTCAATCATGTACTGGATCGCGGCGTCGATGCGGAAATGGCGCGTACGCGCGGGCGGCCGCTTCCGACCGGACAATTGAGCACGCGCGAGGCGCTGATCTTCGCCTCGATCCTCGGGGTGCTTTCGATGGCGGTCCTCGCCGTCGGCGTGAACGGCTTGACGGCGGTGTTGACGTTCGCGTCCCTGATCGGCTACTCGGTGGTCTACACGCTGTACCTGAAGCACGCGACGCCGCAGAACATCGTGATCGGCGGCGCCGCCGGCGCCGCGCCCCCGGTGCTCGGATGGACCGCGATCACCAACGACGTCACGGCGGACGCGTTGTTGTTGTTCCTTATTATCTTCGTCTGGACGCCGCCGCACTTTTGGGCGTTGGCGCTGTATCGGCGCGAGGAATACGCCAAGGTCGGCATTCCGATGTTACCCGTGACGCACGGACTCGAGTACACGTGCTTGCAGGTGTTGCTTTACACGATACTGCTCGCCGCGGTGACGCTGTTGCCGTTCGCCACCCACATGACCGGTTGGTTTTATCTCGTCGGTGTGATCGTACTCGACGCGGTCTATCTGATGTACGCGTGGCGACTCTATAAAAACTACAGTGACGCACTCGCCCATCGCGCCTTCCGCTACTCCATTCAGTATTTGGCGTTGCTGTTTGCGCTGCTGCTCGTCGATCACTACGCCATCGCCATCCGCGAAGCGTTGCAATCGGCGCTCTACTGATTTCCCGATGGTTGGTTCGTGTCGAGGTTTATTCGCGTTCTGCTTGGTGTTGACGCTCGCGGCCTGCTCGCCGTCGAAACCGACGTTCAAGGGCGCGGACATCACCGGCGTCGATTGGGGCGGCGACGTGCGGCTTCAGGCGCATACCGGCGAGCGCGTTTCCACCGCGAGCTTCCGCGGCAAGTTGCTCATCCTTTTCTTCGGCTATAGCCATTGCCCCGACGTATGCTCTCCGACGCTCGCGAAGCTCGCGATGCTGCGCAAAGCGTTGCGGCAAGAGGGCGAGCGCGTTCAAGTGATCTTCATCACCGTCGATCCGGCGCACGACACGGCGCAACAGCTCGCCGGGTTCGTGCCGAAGTTCGACCGCTCCTTCATCGGCCTCACCGGCACGCCGGAGGAGATCGCCGTCGCGGCGCGCGAATACAAGATCGGGTACGCCCCGCGCCCCGTCGACCCGGCCGCACAAATCGATCATTCAAGCGGTATCTTCGTCAAGGATGCGTCGGGAAAGTTGCGGCTCTTGTGGAGGAACGACATCTCAGTGGATGACATGGAGCATGACGTGCGGCTGCTGATGGGAGGGTAGGTCGCGCGTAGCGCGACCACTCGAGTGTAATAAATATACTTGCGGTTCCCGAACCGCGGTCGGCGTACTTTCTCTTGCTTGTCCAAGAGAAAGTACGCAAAGAGAAGGACACCCCGGTCGCTGCGCCGCCCCCGCTTATTATTGTTTCCCTCCCCCGCTACGCGGGGGAGGGTGAGGGAGGGGGCGGTGCCCTGCGCTCCTCACCGCTCCCGGACGCTCGCCCAACTCGCCGGCGGATGAAAAGCACATCCGCTCGGGCTCGAACACGGTCGAGCGCAAACTACCGGGAGCGGTTCCGGTGCTCGGCTTGCTCTACGGGGGTTAACAACAACCGCAACAGCAACTACACCCCACGACAGGTCAAGCATCCGTGGTTTTCCGTTGTAGTGAATGTAGCGTGCGCCATGCGCACGACTACCTAGCCTCGCCAAATCTGCACTCGTTTTATGGCCCGTTGATGTGATGGATCAGTCGGGAAGTGTCCATACATTTATTAATTCGCACGTCCCGGTACCGTGCCCGGGGATACCTCCGAGCGTGGTGCCATTCGGCTCGTAATAGAACGCAACCTTTTTGTTCAACGCGTGCGCAAACATTAGGAAGGCTAAAGTCTGCTTGTCTGATTTAGAAAATTTAACTCGACCGAAGCTACCTTCGCAATTAGTAGAGAACGGACTACCCGAAGGAGCGACCAGGATATTGAAGGACACCACAGCTGTTTCCGTGCCTCCCGTCGGCACAATCATCTCCTTTATGGTTGCCTGCCAGATAATGTCTGCATTCGCAGGGCTTGCAGCTAAGCTAAGCACCAAGAGTGAGCCGAGAATGGTTTTTTTGTTCATTGACCCTCCGTTAGCTAATTTAATTGGGTCTTCGTGAAATCGTGTGGGTGATTTCGATCACTTTAGAGCACCGGCAACATGCATGTCAGTATCTTGAGCCGCAGGTATTCCTCGTCGCGCAGACCGTATGCACGACGCTGCAGGACGCGGATCTTGTTGTTGAG
>JBGPKL010000033.1:0-43459 GCA_041485885.1 Sulfurifustaceae bacterium | reverse complement strand
TCGACCGGCAGATTTCCATCAGGGCCCGCGGCAAACATTGCCGCATCAAAGGCCGGATGTATGGCTGCACGCTTTACCTGCTCGCTATCGCCGAAGGATGGCTTGGCAAACAGGGGGCGTCCATGTATGGGATGAGGGTGGAAGGCGAAGATGTCGTCATTGAGGCAAACGCAGCGAATAACCGAGGAGCCGTTATGAAAATTCGTGCGGCTGTTTTAAACGCGGCGGGAGTGCCGCTTCCGTACGCGCAAACGCAACCGCTAAAGATTGAGTCGGTTGAGCTGAGCCCCCCGGGCGAAGGCGAAGTCCTGGTGCGGATCGCGGCCGCGGGGTTGTGTCATTCCGATCTCTCCGTCATCAACGGCGACCGCCCGCGACCGACGCCGATGGCGCTCGGTCACGAAGCCGCCGGTGTTGTCGAACAGCTCGGTGCCGGCGTGCTCGATCTCAAAAAAGGCGATCATGTCGTCATGGTGTTCGTGCCGAGCTGCGGTCATTGTCAGCCGTGCGCGGAAGGCCGTCCGGCCCTGTGCGAGCCAGGGGCCGCGGCGAATACCGCCGGCACACTACTGTCAGGCGCGCGCCGGTTGCGGCGCGACGGAACCGAGATCCATCATCACATGGGCGTCTCCGCGTTCGCGGAGTACGCGACGGTGTCGCGGCGTTCGCTCGTGAAGATCGACCCCGACTTGCCGTTGGACAAAGCGGCGTTATTCGGTTGCGCCGTGCTGACCGGCGTCGGCGCCGTCGTCAACACGGCGCAAGTGCGCGCGGGCGCGACGGTGGCGGTGGTGGGCCTAGGCGGCGTCGGACTCGCGGCGCTACTCGGGGCGGTCGCAGCGGGTGCGGGGCGCATCGTCGCCGTCGATTTAGCGGACGATAAACTGACACTCGCAAATTCGTTGGGCGCAACGGACACGTTCAATGCAGGAAGAGCGGACTGTGTGGACGCCGTGCGCAGCGCCACGGGCGGCGGGGTCGATTTCTGCTTCGAATTCGCCGGCTCGGTCAAGGCGCTCGAGCTTGCGTACAAGATCACTCGCCGCGGCGGCACGACCGTGACAGCCGGTCTGCCGCCGCCGAGCGCGACCTTCGCGCTGCCCGCGGTGAATTTGGTCGCCGAGGAACGCACGCTCAAGGGGAGTTACATCGGGACATGCGTGCCGATGCGCGACATTCCGCGATACATCGCGCTGTATCAGCAAGGGCGTTTGCCGGTAGAGCGGCTGATGAGCGGACGCCTTAAACTGGAAGACATCAATCTCGGCTTCGATCGGCTCGCGAAAGGGGAAGCGATCCGTCAGGTCGTGATGTTTTAGTCGTTCCACAGCGTTCGACGAAGGGACGATATGGAATTGAAAGATACCGTTTGCATCGTCACCGGTTCCGCGACGGGAATCGGCGCCGCGTGCGCCGTCGCGCTCGCGAAGAAGGGCTGTCATGTCGTCGTCAACTATTCGAAAAGCGAGGCCGACGCCCAGGCGACCGCGAAGCAATGCGGTGACGTCGGGGCGCAGGCGCTGGTCGTGCAAGGTGACATCTCCGTCGACGCCGATTGCCGGCGCATCGCGGAGGCGGCGTTGCGGAAGTGGGGACGCATCGATGCCTTGGTGAACAACGCCGGCACGACGAAGTTCGCGCCCAATCATGCCGATCTCGCCGCTCTGCAGGCGGAAGATTTCCAGCGGATTTACGCCGTCAACGTGATCGGCGCGTTTCAAATGATACGCGCCGTCGTTCCCGCGATGAAACAGCAAGGAGCCGGCGCGATCGTGAATATTTCTTCCATCGCCGGCGTCATGGGCGTCGGTTCATCCGTCGCCTATGCCGCCTCGAAAGGCGCGCTGAACACGATGACGTTGTCGCTCGCCCGCGCGCTCGCGCCGGAGATACGCGTGAACGCCGTTTGCCCGGGGTTCGTCGAGACGCGGTGGTTGCAGCAAGGATTCGGTGATAAGTATGCCGAAGCGAAAGCGCGTTTCGAGGCGCGCGCTCCGCTCGGCAAAGTGATCATGCCCGAGGACATCGCGCGCGCCGTGCTGTGGTTTTTAGAGGGCGCAGACCGCGTCACGGGCGAATTCCTCATCGTCGACAGCGGCATGCATCTGGGTCTCGCGCCGCTCAAGGCGCGTTAGACGTTACCAACACAAGAACAGAGGAGTAAATCCGATGAAACGCCAGCTACCTACTATTCTCTTCCTCTTCGCCGCTGTTTGGGCTGTGTCGCTCAATGCGGCGACACCGGCCAAGATATCCGATGACGTTGTCAAAATCGGATTGCTGCTCGACATGTCGAGCCTGTACGCCGACATCACCGGCGAAGGCGAGGTGACCGCAGTAAAGATGGCGGTGGAAGACTTCGGCGGCAAAGTGCTCGGCAAGCCGATCGAGGTGGTCTACGTTGATCACCAGAATAAACCCGACATCGCGGCCAACAAGGCGCGTGAATGGTTCGACACGGATCACGTCGACGCTATCCTCGACGTCGCCGCGAGCGCGACAGCGCTCGCGGTCGCGGAAATTGCGAAGAGCAAGAACCGCATCACGGTGTTCAATGGCCCCGCCTCGGTCAAGCTGACGAATGAGTCGTGCTCGCCGGTGACGGTGCACTACGTGTACGACACGTACACGCTCGCGAACGTTACGGGGAATGCGGTGGTGAAGAACGGCGGCGATACTTGGTTCTTCCTGACCGCCGATTACGCGTTCGGCAGCGCGCTCGAAAAGGATGTCACGGACGTGGTCAAAGCGAACGGCGGTAAAGTGCTCGGCTCGGCGCGGCATCCGCTCAACAGCTCGGATTTCTCGTCGTTCTTACTGACGGCGCAGGCGTCCGGCGCCAAGATCATCGGTCTCGCGAATGCGGGCGGCGATACGATCAACACCATCAAGGCGGCGAACGAATTCGGTATCACGAAGTCCGGCAAGCAGCAGCTCGCCGGCCTGTTGGTGTTCATCAACGACATCCACAGCCTCGGCCTCGATGCCACGCAGGGACTGCTCTTGACGGCGGGATTCTATTGGGACATGAACGACGCGACGCGCAAATGGTCGAAGCGCTTCTTCGAGCGCACGAAGAAAATGCCGAACATGGTTCAGGCCGGCGCGTATTCGTCGACGATGCACTATCTCAACGCCGTGAAAGCGGCGGGCACCGATGAGACGGCGGCGGTGATGGCGAAGATGAAAGCAACGCCGATCAACGACTTCTTCGCCAAGAACGGCCGCATCCGCGAGGACGGCCGGATGGTGCACGACATGTATTTGTTTCAGGTAAAGAAGCCATCCGAATCCAAAGGCCCGTGGGATTACTACACGTTGAAGGCGACGGTGTCGGCCGATCAAGCGTTTCAGCCGCTCTCGAAGAGCGCCTGCCCGCTCGTAAAGAAGTAGTGGCGCGATGACGCCGCGGTGGAAAATACGCCCGGATGGATCGACGTGGGGCGACTTCGGCCCGGATGATCAACTCGGCCGGCTGAATCTGCTGACGCCCGACAAGGTGCGCCGCGCGGTGGCCGAGGTGAAGGAGGGATTGACGTTTTGCTTGAGCTTGCCGCTCGATTATCCCGGCGAAGCCAAGCTCAACCCGCGTCGCAAGCCGCCGCATCTTTCGCCGACGACGATCCGGGGCGAGCCGTTCATGAACTATCCGTTGAATAAGCTCGACCCACGCAGCACCGACGTCGTTTGCGACGACCAAGTGTTGATCGCGCTCCAGTACTCGACGCAATGGGACAGCTTCGCGCATATCGGCGCCTGGTTCGACGCCGACGGCGACGGCACGCCCGAGATCGTGTACTACAACGGCTACCGCGCGCAGGAGCATATCAAGGGTCCAGACGATCCGAAGGGTGAGGAATGCGGCGGCGAATCGTGCGCGACCGCGCTCGGCATCGAGAACTTCGCCGTCAAAGCGATTCAGGGCCGCGGTGTGCTGATCGATTTGCACGCGCACTTCGGCGACGAGCGCAAGATCGTCGGGTACGAGGATTTGATGCGCGTCCTGCAAGCGGACAACGTCGCGGTCGAATCGGGCGATATGCTGGTTCTGCGCACCGGCTTTTCGGACGTCGTGATGTCGATGAACCGGCATCCGGACATGGACGTGCTCAACCGTTCCTGCGCCGCGCTCGACGGGCGCGATCAAACGCTCTTACAGTGGATCACCGACAGCGGCATCGCCGCGATCTGTGCCGACAACTACGCAGTCGAGGCATATCCCGCCAAAGAGCGCGACGGTCCCCGGCCGGCGTTGCCGTTGCACGAACATTGCTTGTTCAAGCTCGGCGTTCCGTTGGGCGAGCTGTGGTGGTTGAAGGATCTCGCGCAATGGCTGCGCGCGCATCGCCGCAGTCGCTTTCTCTTGACGGCGCCGCCGCTGCGACTGCCCGGCGCCGTCGGTTCGCCGGTGACCCCCGTAGCGACCGTGTAAGTATCCGTCGATTCGCGAGACCGAGATCTCCCGTCTCTCAGGCGATGCGTTTTTTATCGCCGATTTTCAATCCCGCCGAGCGATGCGCATCTTGGGATTTCCGATCGGTAGACCGATCACCGAGGCACGAGTAGCATGTTTCGCGACGACGATCCGAGGAGTAAACCTAAATGCTCGGCAATAGACCAATGACGGAGTGGGTAGCGCAGTACGCACAGAGTCACCAACATCCGGCGAACCGGTTTTGCCATACCGTCGGGATTCCGCTGGTGGCGGGTTCGATCTTGCTATTTTTTATCGCGATCTTCGTTGCCAACCTTTGGCAGATCGCTTTGGGGTTGTTCATCGTAGGCTGGGTGCTTCAATTCATCGGTCACGCTTTCGAGCGCAAACCGCCGGAATTTTTCCGCGATTGGCGATTCTTATTCGTCGGCCTGCGCTGGTGGTTCGCGAAAATCGCCGGACGCGCGTAGCGGTGCCCCGTAAATGCGCCGCATAAATCCGGGGATAAAATAAGGTAGCCCGGATGAAGGCGCGAAGCGCCGTAATCCGGGGCATTCTTACGTCCCGGATTGCGCTATCGCTCCATCCGGGCTAGACGTTTTCTTGATGTCAATGGCATATCGAGTCGAATCCAATCGTTTTCGAGTCCACAGGAGATCATCATGGGGCAGCTGACAGATAGAGTGGCCATCATCACCGGCGCCAGCACGGGTATCGGACACACGATCGGAGCCGTGTTCGCGCGCGAAGGTGCGAAGGTGGTGTTGGCCGCGCGGCGACGCGAGCCACTCGAGGCGCTGGCACTGGAGATACAAAAGGCCGGTGGAACGGCGCTCGCGATCGTGACCGACGTCGGCGTGGAAGAGCAAGTACTGAATTTATTTCGCCGTACGATGGATGCTTACGGACGCGTCGATATACTCGTGAACAACGCGGGCACCGCCGTCGGGAAACCGACCGATGAGCTAACGCTCGAGGAGTGGCGGCGCGTCATCGATTGCAACGTCACCGGCGCTTTCCTATGCAGCCGCGAAGCGCTCAAGATCATGAAGCGGCAACGTTCGGGGCGCATTCTCAATATCGGCAGCGTGTCCGCCAAGGTGCCGCGGCCAAATTCCGCGGCGTACACCACCTCTAAGTACGCACTTGAAGGACTGACGCGCTCGCTTGCCGTCGACGGCCGCGCTCACGGCATCGCGGTGTCCGTGCTCCAGCCGGGCAACGTCGACACGCCGATCTGGCGCGGGCGCGAAGAGGTCGTCGCGCGCGAAGGTGCGGCGTCGCCAGACGACATCGCGCGCATCGCGCTCACCATGGTCACGCTCCCGCCCGATCTCAATATGTTCGAGGCAATCGTGCTGCCGCTCACGATGCCAATGCTGGGTCGCGGTTAGCCGGTTGCGGCGCGCGACGAGTCATGACGGAACGATTTCGATACTATTTGCGCATCCGCTACGGCGAGTGCGACGCGCAGAAGGTGCTGTTCAACGCCCGCTATAGCGAGTACGTCGATCTCGCCACCACGGAATTTCTGCGGACCTTGGGGCTGCGCGATATGGTGATCAGCGGGGACTTCGACTATCAAGTGGTCAAGCAAACGCTCGAATGGAAGGCGTCGGCGCGCTTCGATCAGGTGCTCGAGCTATCCGTCCACGCCAAGCAACTCGGGAACACGTCCTTCATTTTCACGACGGAATATCGCATCGCCGGCGATGAGCGCGTGATCGCGACCGCCGAGACCGTATATGTGTTGGTGGACGCGAAGACGCTCGAAAAGGCGCCGCTGCCCGCCAACTTGCGCGCGGCGTTACAGCGGGGTGCGGCGGGTAAAGTGGTCGACCATGCCGCCTACTTGGCGGACGCACGAGTCTAACGCCTCAAGGACACCCCTCTCCAGGAGGGAGAGGGGAAACTAGTCAGGTTTCCCCAACACCGAACGAAAAGGAGGGATGACGATGAGTATCGCGTTCTACTACGCCTCCGGCTCACCGTACGCGTGGCGCGTGTGGCTGGCGCTGGAACACAAGCAAGTGCCGTACGACTTGAAGCTGCTTTCATTCTCGGCGGATGATTTGGCGAAGCCCGAGTTTGCGGCGCTCAATCCGCGCCGCAAGGTGCCCGTCATCGTCGATGACGGCTTCGCCTTGTACGAGTCGGCGGCGATCGTCGAGTACCTCGAAGACCGCTATCCGCACTCGGGCCGGCCGCTGTTCCCGGCCGACGTGAAGCAGCGCGCGATCGCGCGCCGGCTCATCCGCGAGGTGGACCAATACCTCGCTCAGGCACTTGAAACCATGGTTGGGGAAATTTTATTTAAAGAGCGCGACAAGTGGGACGACGAAGTGATTCGCAAAGGCCGGAAGGATTTTCTCGCGGAGCTGTCGTTTTGGGAACGGCATTTCTCGAGCGACACGACGTTTGCGCGTGCGGCCGACGCGGTCGACTTAACGCTGTATCCGTTGCTCGCGCTGGCGTTTAGGCTCGAGCGTCAGAAGCCTGATTTGACGCTGCGTTCTCTCGCCGGATCGAAGCTTTCCGTTTGGATGAGCCGGGTGGAGGCGTTGCCTTACTTTGCCAAGACGCTCCCGCCGCATTGGAAGAGCGGCTGACGACGCGCGCTCGAGGCGCGAAGGCGGCAACACCCGATTGTGCGCAGGGCGGCGCGTCACTACCATCGAGTCGTGGTCGTGTTTTCTCCTTAGTCCCGCCAGGGAAAAGACACGGGTGGACGATTTCCCAGAAAAGGAGCTTCGCCGTGAACGAATACGTCTTACCGGATTTGCCTTACGACTACAGCGCTCTCGAGCCGCATGTCTCGGGCGAGATCATGCAGCTGCACCACGACCAGCATCATCGAACCTACGTCGATGGAGCGAATCAGGCGCTCGATGGACTCGGCGAGGCGCGACATAAGAGCGACTTCGCGAAGATCGCCGCGCTCGAGCGCGCGCTCGCGTTCAACGTTTCGGGACATATTCTACATTCGCTCTTCTGGCAGAATCTGAGTCCCGCGGGCGGCGGCCAGCCAAGCGGCGCGCTGGCGGAGCAAATGCACGCCGATTTCGGCTCGTTCGATGCGTTCAAAAAACAAATGATCCGCGCCGCCGCCACGATCATGGGCTCCGGCTGGGCGGCGCTCGCCTGGGACCCGGCCGCGGCGGGGCTCATCATCGTCCAAATACACGATCACCAGTCGGAGACGGCGCAGGGAAGTCTGCCGCTGATGGCGCTCGATGCCTGGGAGCACGCGTACTATCTTCAGTACCGCGCGGACAAGACGAAATATTTCGAGGCCGTGTGGAATCTTTGGAACTGGGAAGACGTCGGCACGCGCTACATGGCCTCGTGCAACGTCACCTTGGGGCTATCGCATATCGCGCAGCCGATCGGCCGCGCTTGACGCTCCGCTCGGCGCGAGCTTATCCCGGCGGTTCGGCGGGCGCGTTCGCTTCGGCGCTCGGTGCCACCCGGCGTATGCGCGCGACGTCGACGGCGGTGCCGCGCGTGCGCACGATCTCGATCATATAGCCGTTCAACAAGAGGCTCGTGCCGGGCTCCGGAATATCTTCCAGGTATTCGAGGATAAGTCCGTTTACCGTGCGCGACTCTTCCGTCGGCAGCTCCCAATTCAGGCGCCGGTTGAGGTCGCGCAACGTCATCGTGCCGCGGACCAAGTAACTTCCGTCTTCCTGCGGTTGTATGTCCTCGCCGACGCGCCCGAGCGCGCGCGTGGTGAAGTCGCCGACGATCTCCTCGAGAATCTCATCGAGCGTGACGAGCCCCTGAATGTCGCCGTACTCGTCGACGACCAGGCCCATGCGTCGCTTGACCTGTTTGAAGTTGAGCAGTTGCGTCGTGAGCGACGTGCCGGTCGGAATGAAATACGACTCGAGGATCGCCTCCTGCAACGACTCGCGATCGAGCTTCCCTTCGTGCAGCAGATTCAGCACGCGGCGGGCGTGAATGACGCCGACGACATTGTCCAGGCTGCTGCGGTACGCCGGCAGGCGCGTGTACATGCTCGTCGCGATGCTGCTCACGACTTCGTCCCATTCGGCGTCTAAATTCACGCCGACGACGCGGTTGCGCGGTACCATGACGTCTTCGACGGTGGTCTTTTCGAGATCGAGGATCGCGAGGAGCATGTCCTGATGCGATTGCGGAATCAGCACGCCGGCTTCGAGGATCATCGCCCGCAGTTCCTCGGGGCTCACGGTTTCGGCACGGCGCGCGTCGCCGCGCACGCCGATCAAGCGCAGCAAACCGTTGGCGATGCCGTTGACGACCCACACGACCGGATAGATGAGCCAAAGCATCGGCCGCAGCACGAAGGCGCTCGGAAAGGCAATGCGCTCGGGATGAAGCGCGGCGAAAGTCTTCGGCGCAAGATCGGTCAGGATCAGCACGACGAGTGTAATGATGACGGTGGCGATACCGATGGCGCTTTCTTTCTCGCCGAGCAGCCGAATGACGGTGACCGTGGTGAGCGCGGAGAAGAGCGCGTTGACGGCGTTGCTGCCTAACAGAATCACGCCGATCAAGCGGTCGGGTCGGGCCAACAGGCGCTCGGCGAGACGTGCCCCGCGCCGGCCGGACGCGGCGAGGTGGCGAAGCCGGTGGCGATTGAGGCTGATCATCGCGATCTCGGCCGCCGAGAAAAACGCGGACAGGAGCACGAGAAATATCAGCACGCCGATGAGGGCGCTGAGGGGAACGCTACTCAAGCAAGAAGGATCTCGGAGTTGAGTGGCGGGATTCTAGCATCCGCTTCTCCACAACCGAATCAGGGGCGACGGAAGCCCCGCGAGAGAGCGCACTCAACGGTGCAGAATCACTTCGAGGACGAACTTGGTGCCGAAGTAGCCGAGCAACAGCAAAGCGAACCCGCCCATCGTCCAATATACCGCGGTTCGGCCGCGCCAGCCGAAGCGCCAGCGACCGATGAGTAGCCAGGCGTACACCACCCACCCGAGCGCCGCCAGCACGATGTGATGCGTGAGCTTGAACGGCGTACCGAAAACGCGCTCGGAGAAGAAGACACCGCTCACGAGCGTGACGGTCAGAAGCAAAAAACCAAGCGCGATCATCTGAAACATGATTTCTTCCATGGTTTGCATGGAAGGCAGCGCGCGCAGAAACCCGCCCGCCTGCTTGTGGCGAAGTTTACTTTCCTGGAGCAGCAACAGGATGCTCTGTACGGTCGCGAGGCAAAGCAGGCTATAGGCGACGAGCGCGACGATGATATGGATCGCCTGCGCGCGCGAGGTCAAGACGATCGTCACCGGCGTCGGATGCAGCCATTCCGCGAAGATCGCGAGGGCGGCGAGCGGCATCACAATGACGCCGAGATTATCGATCGGACGCCACCACGAGCCGAGCAGATAGAGGCACGCGACCACCCAAGCGACGAGCGACGCCGCTCCGGTGAGCGACAAGTTGAGACCGGACCCGCCTTGGGGTCCGCCGAAAAGAATGACGGCGTGAAGTACAACGGCCGCGAGTCCGACGCCGAGCAGCCCCGTCTTCGTCGCTCCGGCCGCGGGATCGCCGCGCATGAGCCGCACCATGAGGCCGGTGGCGACCACGAGATAAAGCGCGACGGCTAAGAAATTCAGTAGCGGATTCGTCATAATGAGCGGCGGCATCATGGCATAGCTCGTCTCTGCTTTGAAGTACGACACGGCGGTGCATCGCCTCATCGATAATCGAGGGACCCAATGTTCGACAATCTAAGCCGGCGGCTGCAAGACACTCTCAAGCGATTGCGCGGCCAAGGGCGCCTGACCGAGGACAACATGCGCGAGACGCTGCGCGAAGTCCGGGTCGCGCTGCTTGAAGCGGACGTCGCGGTGCCGGTCGTGAAGGCGTTTGTCGATCGGATACGGGAGCGCGCCGCCGGTCAGGAGGTGTTCGCGAGCCTAACTCCGGGACAGGCGCTGATAAAGGTCGTATACGACGAGCTGGTCGAGCTGATGGGAAGCGCCAACGACGCCTTGAATCTCGCGAGCCGACCGCCCGCCGTCATTCTTTTGGCGGGGTTGCAGGGCGCCGGCAAGACCACCACCGTTGCCAAGCTCGCGCGCCGCCTGCGCGTGCGCGAGCAGAAGTCGGTGCTGGTGGCGAGCGCGGACATCTACCGCCCCGCCGCCATCGAGCAACTGCGCCGCTTGGCGCAGGCCGTGGAGGTCGAGTTCTTCGAAAGCGACCCGCAGCAGGCGGTCGTGGCGATCGCAACCGGCGCCGTCGAAGCGGCGCGCCGGCGCATGTTCGACGTGGTCCTCATCGACACCGCCGGGCGGTTGCACGTCGATGACGCGATGATGCAGGAGATCAAAGCGGTGCACGCCGCGATTCAACCGGTGGAGACGTTGTTCGTCGTCGACAGCATGGCCGGGCAAGACGCGGTGAACGCAGCGCAAGCGTTCAATGCGATGCTCCCGCTCACCGGCGTCGTGCTGACCAAGGCCGACGGCGATGCGCGCGGCGGCGCGGCGCTGTCGGTGCGCCACGTCACCGGCAAACCGATCAAGTTCCTCGGTGTCGGCGAGGGACCCGAGGCGCTCGAGCCGTTTCACCCCGAGCGCGTGGCGTCGCGCATACTCGGTATGGGCGACGTGCTGTCGCTCGTCGAGGAGGCGAGCCGTACGGTCGATCACGCGAAAGCGGCCGAGCTCACTCAGAAATTCAAACGCGGTAAGGGACTCAATCTCGAGGACCTGCGCGACCAACTGCTGCAAATGCAACGCATGGGCGGCCTGTCGAGCCTGCTCGAGAAGCTCCCGGGCGTCGACCAACTGCCCGCCGCGGCGCGCGACCAGGTAGACGACAAACAGGTTAAACGCCAGGTCGCCATCATCAATTCCATGACGCCGCGCGAACGGCGCAACCCCGACCTCATTCGCGGCTCGCACAAACGGCGTATCGCTGCGGGATCTGGAACGCAAGTGCAGGAGGTAAACCGGCTGCTCAAGCAATTCACTCAAATGGAACGCATGATGAAGCAAATGCGCAAAGGTGGCTTGCAGCGGATGCTCGGCGGAAGGCGCCCGCCGCCCGGATTCTCGTAGTCGCCGAGGCGCGAGAACCGTTGCGCCTCTTCGCTCAATAAGGGTATAGTTATTGCATATTGTCGGGATGACTAGAACGAGTAGAGGAACGGCTCGCGAATGAAAACAACGCAGAAAGCCAAAGACAAGCAAGCATCCGACAAGCAATCAGCCGAGAACGAGCGCCGCCGCGGCACGCGCGAGTCCGTCTCGAAGATGGTCACGGAGCGCACCGCGGTGCTTGCCCTCTATTGGCGCCTCGCGGGTATGGATCCTTTCGCCGAAGCCGGTCATCGCGAACCCGTACAGAAGCTGCTTCAGGAATTTTGCCAATTGCTCGTCGACTACATCGCCGTCGGCCATTTCAGTCTTTATGAACGCATCGTGAACGGTACCGAGCGGCGGCGCGACTTAGCCATGCTCGCGCAAGATCTTTATCCCCGCATCGCCGACACCACCACCACCGCCCTCGACTTCAACGACAAATACGATTGCGGCGATCATTTCGAGATCACCGAGTCGTTCAAGTCGGACCTCTCCCATCTCGGCGAAGAGCTCGCCCGCCGCATCGATCTGGAAGATAAGCTGATCAAGCAAATGATCGCGTAGCGCGACAGTTAGGCAGTCCCTGTCGATCGACAAGCCCAACGCGCGCCTAATCCGTGGCGCCGCCACTCACACAGCGCCTCGCGGTTGTATTCGAACTTTGTCCGTCGCTCTCTAGCTCGGATCGATTGAGCCGCCCTGACCCAGTACTTTCATCATGTGGTTTGCTGCGCGCGCCCGGCACGCCGAGCCGTGCGCCAGGCGATCCAAAGCTGGCGCAGTGGCATAAGCGTCGGACGCGCGCGCAAAATTCGCGCGCCGTCGATCTCGATGCGCTTCAGCAACCGGCGCGCGATTTCGCCCGAGATCAGTAGGGAAACCAAAAGCGGATGATCGGACACGGGCAAACGCGCGAGCTGTTCGTCCAGCTCAGCGCGCAAACGTTTCGCCTCGAATGTTATCAACTCGGAAATCGCTTCGTTCGCGTGCCCCGCGCGCAGAGCCGCCAAATCGACGCTGAAACGGGCGAGATCTTCTTGCGGTAGATAGCAACGACCGCGGCCCGCGTCCGCGCCCGTGTTACCAAGCACGGCGGCCAGCTCGATCCGCGCGCCGATTTCCGCGACGCCAGTCATCGTGACGGGATCGCGACAACCGACGATATACGCGGCAAGCCGCTCGATGTGGCCCCGGCCGCGCGCACCGTAGTCGCGTAGCTCAACGTAGCTTGGAGGCGACGTCCGAGCGACGTGTCGAGCAACGGCTTCAATCGGCGCGACGAGCGACGGTTCTGTTAACTGGTGGCGACTCACGACGGACGCCAACGCCTTCGCTACCGGATGTCGTGCCCGCCCGGCGAGCATCTCGTGCGCTTCTTCGTGCCACCAGGCCAGTTTAGCGCCGGCGACTTGCGGGTCGGTGCAGGTATCGGGAATCGCGCGCACCTCTTGCCAGAATGCATAGAGCGGCATCAGGGCGGCGCGATGATCGTGAGGCACGAACAGCAGGCTGTAATACAGCCCGACGTTGCTCGCGGCGAGTTTGTCGATATAAAGAGCGAAGGGCGCGGCGCGCGGGATCGACGCGTCGGTCGGCGCGCCGCCGTTCATGGGTTCAGAAGAAGCGTCCGGTTGTCGTTCGAACGTATCCGGTATTCGTCCGTTCAAGATCGCCACAGCATATCAGACACCCATTGGCACCGCGACGACAGTCGACCTGCGCTTATGGCGCGAACGTGGACTTGCCTTCGTTGTTGACACAGATGCGATTGCGGCCAAGGCGCTTGGCGAGATACATCCGCTGGTCGGCGATGCTCAAAAGCTGATCCACGGTGTCGACCCGTTCCACGGCATACGACGCGACGCCGATGCTGAGCGTCAGTTGAGTCGCCTGGCCGTCGACTCTGAAGGACTCGCGTTCGACGGCGACGCGCACGCGCTCGCCGAGCACCGCGGCGCCGAGCCGGTTGGTGTCCGGCAGCAGCAGCGCGAATTCTTCGCCGCCGATCCGCGCGACCGTGTCCTCCGTGCGTGTGAGCTGCAACAGTACCTTGGCGACGGCGATCAACGCCTCATCGCCCGCTTGATGGCCGAAGCTGTCGTTGATGCGCTTGAAGTAATCAAGATCCGCGATGATGAGCGAGACGTCGGTGCCGTAACGGCGCGCCATGGAAAGATGCCGGGTTCCGTCGTCGAAGAAAGCGCGGCGATTTTTGAGGTACGTCAACGGATCGGTCGTCGCTTGTTCGGCGAGCGCGTGCCGGCTCGCCTCGAGCTCGCGAATCGTCTGCGCGAGCTTGTGATGCACGTTGACGCGCGCGAGCAGCTCCATCTCATCGATCGGTTTGTTGATGAAGTCGTTCGCGCCGTTCAAGAACGCGAGATTGCGGTCGGTGTTGTCCTCCGTCGTCGTCATGACGATCACCGGCAGGTTCTTGAAGCGCGGCTCGTCGGACTTGCGTATCTTGACGAGCAGTTGATGCCCGGTGAGTTTCGGCATGTTGATGTCGGTGACGACGAGCTCGATCTCGGCACTCTGTTCGAGCATCTCCCACGCTTCCGCGCCGTCTTTCGCGTGCAGCAGACGATACGTGCCGGCGAGATACTTCGACAGGAGAACGGCGGTGGTGGGCGAGTCCTCGACCAGAAGAATCGAGGGGAGGCTTGGTGTGTCCTTAGGGACTGGATGGAACATCATCGACAGAGGGTACGATCAACACACCTTAATATAGCATCGTTACCCGCGGTGGCGCGCCGTTACTCGCTGACTTCGCGTACGGCGACCTCGACCCGGGCGGGTTCTTCCAAGGGTTTCGCCGGGTTCACGCCGAGCTCGACGAAGCGCCGCGCGCCGGGCAAGACCTTCGCTTCGAACGACCCGACCGCCTTGTTGTAGCAGTCGACCGCGCTGTCGAGCTCGTGACCGAGTCGCCCTAGATGCTCCGCGAACGCCGCGAGACGACGATAAAGCTCTTCGCCGACTTCGCGGATGCGCTCCGCGTTCCCCGCTAGTTGCTCCTGACGCCAGCCGTACGCGACAGCGCGCAGCAGCGCAATGAAGCTGGTCGGCGTGGTGAGAATGACGCGGCTACGCAGCGCGTCTTCGAGCAGCGCGCGGTCCACGTCGAGTGCCGCGGCGAGGAATTGCTCGCCCGGAATGAAAAGCAAAACGAAATCGGGTGCGCGCGGAAATTGACTCCAGTAGGCTTTCGCGGCCAACTCCTTCACGCGCTCGCGCACCTTGCGCGCGTGATGCGCGAGATGTTGCTGGCGCGTCTCATCATCGGTCGCCTCGATCGCGCTCAAATAGGCATCGAGCGGCGTTTTGACGTCGACGATGATCTCGCGACCATCGGGCATGCGTACGATCATGTCGGGCCGCATCCGACCTTCGTCCGTCTCGAGATTAAGCTGCTCGTAGAAGTCGCAGTGCTCCACCATGCCCGCCAGCTCGACCAGCCGACGCAATGTGAGCTCGCCCCATTGACCGCGCACTTCCGGGCGCCGCAAGGCCTGCACCAGGTTGCGTGTCTCGCCGTGCAAAAGCTGCTGCGTCTGCGCGAGCGTCTCGAGATGCTTGGTGAGCGAGCCATATGCCTGTTGACGCTCCTGCTCGATGCGACGAATCTGCGCTTCGGCTTTTTCGAGTGCTTCGCGTATCGGCTTGACCAATCCCTCGACCGCCTTTTCCTTCTGCTCGAGGTCGTGCTTCCCCTGCATTTGAAATTGGCGCAGCGTCTCCTGCGCGAGCTGCAGGAACGCGGTGTTGTTCTCGCGCAGCGCTTGCGCCGAGAGCGCGGCGAAGCGTCGTTGCAGGTCTTGTTCGCGCGCCTCGGCCGCGGCGCGCTCTAAATTGAGCGTGGTGGAAAGTTCGGTCACGCGTCGCTGGTAACGCAAGGTGGCGAGTAGCCAGCCCAGGCCGCCGGCCGACAACGCGAGAAGAATCATCAAGAGAACGGTCGTGGCGGACATCAACGCGCCCCGCCGCCGGCGTCAATCCAGCCGAGTACGTCTAGCGGTGCTCGCACCATTCCATCCGCTCCCCATTTAGCAGGCGCTTCATTCTCCCCGATGTACCCGTAGAGCGCCACCAAGGTTTTCATTCCCGCCTCGCGTCCCGCCTGTATGTCGCGCTCGGCGTCACCGATATAAAGAGTCTCGAACGGCTGGACGCGAGCGACGGCGCACGCGTGCAACATCGGCTCGGGGTGGGGTTTGCGGTTTGCAGTCGTGTCGCCGCTGACGACGCAGGCGGGACGATGCGCAAGGCCGAGCCGATCGATGAGCGGGTCAGTGAGGTAAGCGGGCTTATTCGTAACGATGCCCCAGCGGATCTGGCGCGCGTTTAGACCGTCGAGCAGAACCACTCACAAGCATAGTTATTACTCGACAAGAAGCGCCCGAAGGGCGCTCGAGAGAACAACCAAACGGACCCGACCAGCGCGCGAGCGCTAATCATCCATCCGCCGCGTATGCGCGATGTAATTCACATCGACCCCCGACCCAAGACGATAGCTCCGCGCCAGCGGGTTGTAGTGCATGCCGATGAAGCCGGTAACGCGCAGGCGGCTGGCGCGACACATCCGCTCCAGCTCGGAGGGTTTGATGAACTTAAGGTACTCATGCGTACCGCGGGGGAGCAAATTCAAAACGTATTCGGCGCCGACGACGGCATACAGCCAAGACTTCGGATTGCGATTGATCGTCGAAAAGAAGATGTGTCCGCCCGGTTTGACCAACGTCGCGCACGCGGCGACCGTCGAGGCGGGCTCGGGCACATGCTCGAGTAGCTCCATGCACGTGACGACGTCGTACGCGCCCGGGCGCTCGCGCGCCAGATCTTCGGCGCCGATACAGCGGTACTCGACCTCGCGGCCGCTTTCCTTCAAGTGCAGGCGCGCGACCGCGAGCGGCGCTTCGCCGAGATCGATCCCCGTCACGCGCGCGCCGAGTCCGGCCATCGCTTCCGCGAGGATGCCGCCGCCGCAGCCGATGTCGACCACAGATTTACCGGCCAAGGGCGCCCGTTCTTGTATGTACCCGAGGCGCAGCGGATTGATGTCGTGCAGCGGCTTGAACTCGGCCTGAGGATCCCACCAGCGCGCCGCTAGGGATTCGAATTTGGCGAGCTCGGCGGTATCGACGTTGGTAGAGGTGGACATATATCAGTCGCGAATCTTAGCACGCCAGCGCGCGACCTTTCCGAGCAGCGCGGCCTCATCCACCGTCGTGAGCTTGCGATCGTGCAGGAGCCGCCGCCCGTTCACCCATGCATCCGTCACTTGCTCGCGGCCGGCGGCATAAACAATTTGCGAAATCGGGTCGTAGACGGGTTGAGTCGCAACCGTGGAAAGATCGATCGCGACGATATCGGCGGCCTTGCCGGCTTCAAGAGAGCCGATTTCCTTGTCGAGCCCGAGCGCTCGCGCGCCGTTCAATGTCGCCATGCGCAACGCAGCGGCAGCCGGAAGCGCCGTCGCGTCCCGCGCTACGCCTTTGGCGAGCAACGCGGCAGTGTGCATTTCGCCGAGCATGTCGAGATCGTTGTTGCTCGCGGCGCCGTCCGTACCAAGCGCCACGTTCACACCGGCTTGCATGAGTTTGTGCACCGGACAGAAGCCGCTCGCGAGCTTAAGGTTCGATTCCGGGCAATGCACCACGGTCACGCCGCTCGCGGCGAGCGTGGCGATCTCCTCATCGAGCAGCTGCGTCATATGCACGGCGAGGAAATTCGGTTGCAGCAGCCCGAGCGCGGCCAAGCGAGCGAGCGGGCGCTGACCGGTCGTACGCACTGCTTCGGCGACCTCGTGCGCGGTTTCGTGCACGTGCATCTGCAGCGGCAGATTGAGCTCGTCGTTCAACGTGCGCAACTTGGCCAACGGCGCATCCGAGACCGTATAAGGGGCATGCGGTGCGAACGCCGTAGTCACCAGCTCGCTCGTGCGCAGATCGTCGTGCAGCTTCAGCCCCTTGTGTAAGTAGTCGTCGGGCGTCTGCGCGTACGCCGTAGGAAAATCGATCAGGATCAATCCGACGACTGCGCGCATACCAAGCGCTAGGCAGGAGCGCGCGGTGTCCTCCGGAAAGAAATACATATCGCTGAAGCAGGTCGTGCCGCTCTTGAGCATCTCCGCCACCGCGAGCTCCACGCCGTCGCGCACGAATTCCGGACTGATCCACTTCGCTTCGGCCGGCCAAACGTGGTCTTGCAGCCAATTCATCAGCGGAAGATCGTCCGCGAGCCCGCGAAAGAGGGTCATCGCGGCGTGCGTGTGAGTATTGACGAATCCGGGAATGACGGCGTGGTGCTCGAGGGCGATGGTCTCGCGGGCGTTGTAGCGCTTGGAAGCCACGCTGCTCGGAAGAATCTCCACGATTCGGCCGCTGTCGATCGCGATGGCGGAATACTCGTGTACGACCCCGTTGGGTTCTACCGGGATGACCCAACGCGCATGTATTAGAGTATCGACAGGTTTCATGATCAGAGGCGCGGCGCAGTATAACTCAGGTGCGGCGAGCTCCAGTATCCAGCTTCGGTGACGGAATCGAATCACGAGGCTCGGGCGGTTCTGCGTTGTCAGTGTTGTGGCGGGCGCAATTCATGATGTCGCGCACCAAGGTTACGCGCGCGGTGTTCTCGACCTTTGTTATCCACACGTTTCGCACGATCGTCCCTGGACCCTATTTCCTCGTTTGTGCCTTCCGGCGATCGATTACCGGTTATTTTTGGTCGTGCATCTATATAGCTCTGCACGCGGGTACTGCCAGGCGATAGCGTCGAAGCGAACGGGGCGAGCGGGGGCGTGCGACCGCCTGGCGGGTGGGACCTCAGACATCGCGCAAATGGGCATATCGGCACCAATCATAGATTTACGCAAGCGTGGTACTGCGTTTTCTTAAGACCCTTATTGAAAGATGTTCCGTTCATCCCCCCCTACAGACTTGCAGCTCGCCCCCGTCGTGCTAGGCATTACCCTAACAATTGAATAAAGCGCGGCACCCGCCCGTAGTTGAGCGGGGCATCCAGCGCGATCGACGGGGTCAAGAGCGACAACGGGAGGGGCACTTCCCTTGCTTCTTGAGAGAGGTCGGTCGAATCAATGATGACGGCCAAGGGGTGGCGCACGCAGCGCCAATCACCGCGGCTGTCCAGCAAAAAAACGCATGGGAGAGAACTAAATGGTTAGCGCACTGATTCAGTTGGTACGTCGATTCTTCGGGCTTCTAGCTCTGCTCATCGCCATTGGTCAAGCACCGGTGTGGGCAGCCACTTTTACCGTCAACAGTATGGCCGATGCCGTCGACGCTCGTCGCGGCGATGGCATCTGCGAGACCGCAGCGGGGAACGGCGTCTGTACGTTGCGTGCCGCCATACAAGAAAGCAATGCCCTGGCGGGTGCAGATACGATCGTGCTGCCCGCTGGTACCTATACCATGACTATCCCGTCGACCGGCGCCAACGATGCGACCGGTAGCTTCGATATTAAAGACGACCTGACCGTCGTCGGCGCGGGAGCGGACACGACGATCGTGGACGGCGGAGCACTCGATAGCGTGTTCGCGGTTCCCGTCAGCTTAAAAACGATCAATATCTCCAACCTCACGATACAAAACGGCAGCGTGTCGGCGTTCAAGGTAGGCGGCGGTATTATCGCACTGGGCAATAGCCGTCTGACGCTGACCAATGTCATCGTTCAGAACAATCACGCAGGAGACGGAGGTGGCATCTATAACCAAGGAGATCTGACTTTGATTCGCTCGTTGGTGCGTGGAAATACCGCCGTTCGCGTGAATCAAGATTCCGCGAAGTTTCGGTTCGGCGGCGGTATTTTTCACACGGGAGGATCACTTGTTGTTCGGGAAAGCACGATTACCGGTAACACCGCCATATCCGGCGGCGGTTTGGCGAACGGGGGCGATGCGCTAATTGAGAGAAGCACAATCAGCGGGAACACCGCACTCAACGCCACCCTCAACAACGGTGACGGCGGCGGGGGCATCGTAAATGGTGCTGGCGCCACCGGACTGATGACAATTGTCAACAGCACTATCTCGGGAAACCGCGCAAATGGCCATCATGGTGGCATTCACAACTCTGATGGAGACATAGAGCTCAACAACGTTACCATCACCGACAACGTGGCCGACGCGGATGGCGATGGCTTCGGTAACAGTGGTGGTTTGGGTCAGGGCGTAAACGGAACCGCGACCCTACGAAATACGATAGTGGCGGGCAACCGCGCCGCGGGTCCTGCGAAAGACTGCTTTAATCTCGACGCGACCGCGCTTACGAGCGCGGGGTTTGATTTGATCGGCGATCCGGGCCTCGCTACTGAATGTGCCTTCACACCGGCGGCCAGCGATATCGTCGGCGCGTCGGGCAACCCGATCGATCCCGGTCTCAAACCGCTGGCCGACTATGGAGGTCCGACTTTCACGCACGCGCTCGCGGACTCGAGCCCGGCAATCGACGCTGGTGATCCGCAAGGATGCTCGGATGGAACAAACCTGCTCGCGACCGACCAGCGCGGCGCCGCACGCGTGGCAGCGGGGAGGGGTGGATCGGCACGCTGCGATATCGGCGCTTATGAAATGAATCGCCCCGTCGCCAATGCCGGCGCCGACCAGCGTGTGAATGCGGGAGTGGTGGTGATGCTCGACGGAACCGCCAGCACTCCAACAGGTTTGGTCTACGCATGGACTCAAGTGGCCGGCGTTCCGGTTGCACTCGCGGCGGCCGACACGGCCTCACCTAGCTTCACGGCACCGATTGTCGCAGGTGTTCTAACCTTTCAACTTACGGTGACGGATCGTAGCGGGACGACAGGATCCGATACCGTCAGCGTTACGGTGAACGCTGCGCCCGTCGCCGACGCTGGACCCGATCAAACCGTGAACGCGGGTGCCTCGGTAGCGCTGAATGGAACGGCGAGCCGCGACTCCGATGGAGTTATTGCGACATATTCATGGGTGCAAACGGGTGGCACTGCCGTCACGCTTAGCGGCGCTGATACCGCGACGCCGAGTTTCGTCGCGCCGGCGACGGCGGGAACGTTGACGTTCCAGCTCACCGTTACTGACAATGACGGCGCCACGCATTCGGATAGTGTAGCGATCACTGTTACCGTACCGCCTCCGCCTCCCCCGGCGCCGGCGCCATCACCGCTGCCGACGTCAACGAACAAGCCACCCGTCGCGAAAGCAGGACACGACGAAACCGTGCGGCCGCATTCGCTGGTGGTGTTGAACGGTTGGAATAGTTATGACCCCGATGGCAGGATCGTGAGTTACCGCTGGGTTCAGACAGGAGGTACCCACGTGCAACTCCACGGCACCTCTTGGCCCGCGACGTTCTTCGTCGCGCCGAAAATGGAAGGGCCGCTCACCTTCAAGCTCACGGTGACCGATAATAAGGGCGCCTCTGGCAGTGACAGCGTCACGATCACCGTCGATGACTGCGCGCACCATTGGCATCATTGGTTTTCCCATTGGTGGGACGATCATCATCGGCATGAATGCCGGGAGCGCCGGTAAGGCGTAACTCGAACGGGGCGGCGAGTAGCCGCCCCGTCTTGTTTTGACGAACCGTCGGTGATCATCGCGGGGCTAACGCGATAGAATACCCGACGATGGTTCACCCTCCCTCGTCCGTCTCTCCGTCATTCGATCGTGTGCGAGCCGTCGAGTGGGTCGGAGATCGACTGCGACTACTCGATCAACGATCATTGCCGCTGCGCGAGGAATACTCGCACTTCGACACGGTAGCGGGCGTCGTGCAGGCGATTCGCGACATGCTCGTGCGCGGCGCGCCGGCTATCGGCATTGCGGCGGCTTACGGCGTGGTTCTCGCGGCGCGCGAGCGCTATCGGCTCGATCCGAAGATTTGGGTGCGCGCTATTGACGCCGACCTCGCCGCACTGAACGCTTCGCGCCCGACCGCGGTGAATCTCGCGTGGGCGGTCGCGCGCATGCGTCGCGTGATCGCTGCGGGTATACGCGGCGATCCGGTGCCGGCGTTACTCGAAGAGGCGCAACGCATCCATGCGGAAGACGTCGCGGCGAACCGGGCCATGGGGCGCTTCGGCGCGGAGTTGATCGCGCCCGGCAGTAGCGTGCTGACACATTGCAACACCGGCGCGCTCGCGACGGGTGGATACGGCACGGCGCTCGGCGTCGTGCGCGCAGGCGCGGCGACGGGTCGGATCGTGCACACCTACGCCAATGAAACCCGTCCTTGGTTACAGGGCGCGCGGCTCACGGCATGGGAGCTGATGCAAGAAGGCATTCCGATGACGCTCATCGCGGACGCCGCTGCCGCGTATCTCATGCAGCAGGGGAAAGTTCAGTGGGTGATCGTGGGCGCGGACCGCATCGCCGCGAACGGCGATGTCGCGAATAAGATCGGAACCTATATGACGGCGATCGCCGCGCGGCATCACGGCGTACGCTTCATGGTGGTCGCGGCGACATCGACGGTCGATCTCGCCACGGCGAGCGGCGCCGACATTCCCATCGAGCAACGCCCGGCCGCCGAGGTCGCCGCGTATGGCGATCGACGCGTGACACCGGAGGGTGTAGCGGCCTGGAACCCGGCGTTCGACGTCACGCCGGCGATACTCATCGACGTTCTCGTTACCGAGCGGGGTGTCGTCGCGGCGCCCGATCGCGCGAAGATCGCCGCGCTCATGAAAAAACAGCGGTAAACCACGCTCGCAGTGACTGGCCGGACATGCGCCTGAGGGGGTGACATGCTAGAATTCTTTCGTCAAATTAAAGGCGTAGCGCGGCCGCACTAGGATTTGGAGGCTCGGCCCGCGCGGCGCCTTTCGTCGTATATATGGAACAATTCGCCAAAGAAACCATCCCGGTCAATCTCGAAGACGAGATGCGCCAGTCCTACCTCGATTACGCGATGAGCGTAATCGTGGGACGGGCGTTGCCGGACGTGCGCGACGGCATGAAGCCGGTGCACCGGCGCGTGCTCTGGGCCATGCACGAGCTCAGCAACGACTGGAACAAACCTTATAAAAAGTCGGCGCGCGTCGTCGGCGACGTGATCGGTAAGTACCATCCGCACGGCGACACCGCGGTGTACGACACCATCGTGCGCCTGGCGCAGAACTTTTCCATGCGCTATCCGCTGATCGACGGGCAAGGCAACTTCGGCTCGGTCGACGGCGACGCGCCGGCGGCGATGCGCTACACCGAGATCCGCATGGCGCGCATCGCCCACGAGATGCTCGCGGATCTCGAGAAGGGGACGGTCGACTTCTCGTCGAACTACGACGGTTCGGAAAGCGAGCCGGTCGTGATGCCGACCAAGGTGCCGAACCTGCTCGTGAACGGTTCCTCGGGTATCGCGGTCGGCATGGCGACGAACATACCGCCGCACAATTTGGGCGAGGTGATCGACGCCTGCTTCGAGCTGATTGAAAACCCCGAAACTAGCGTCGATCAGTTGATGCGCCACATCCCTGGTCCGGATTTCCCTACCGCGGCGATCATTCACGGCGTTGACGGCATTCGCGAGGGGTACCGAACCGGGCGCGGCAAAATCTACGTGCGGGCGCGGGTCGCGATCGAGGAGATCGATGCGAAGAGCGGACGCCAGGCGATCATCGTGAACGAATTGCCGTACCAGGTGAACAAGGCGCGGCTGCTCGAGCACATCGCGGAGCTTGTGAAGGACGGCAAGCTCGAAGGCATTTCAGAATTGCGCGACGAATCCGACAAGTCCGGCATGCGCATGGTCATCGAGTTGAAGCGCGGCGAGGTGGCGGACGTCGTCCTCAACAACCTCTACGAGCACACCGCATTCCAAACCGTGTTCGGCATGAACATGGTGGCGTTGGTCAAAAACCAGCCGCGGCTGCTCGATCTGAAGTCTTTGCTCGAAGCATTTTTGCGCCATCGGCGCGAAGTCGTCACGCGCCGCTCGATTTACGATTTACGCAAATCGCGCGAGCGCGCGCACGTGTTGGAAGGCCTGGCCGTCGCGCTCGAAAATATCGACGAGATGATCGCGCTCATTAAGGCGGCCAAGGATCCCGCCGAGGCGAAGACGAAAATGATGGCGCGCGCCTGGCCGGCGAAGGTCGTGGCCAAGATGCTCTCGTCCGGCGATGCGAACTTGACGCGTCCGCAAGGCTTGGCGCCGGAATTTGGGTCGCGACCCGACGGCTACTGGCTGACGGACGCGCAAACACAGGCGATCTTGGATCTTCGACTGCATCGGCTGACGGGGCTCGAGCAGAGTAAGTTGCGCGATGAATACGCGGAAATTCTGAAGACGATCGCCGACCTGCTCGATATTCTCGCGAACCCGGACCGCTTGCTGCGCGTGATCCGCGAGGAGCTGACGGCGCTTAAGGAACAGTACGGCGATAAGCGTCGAACCGAGATCCTCGAGACGCATGTAAGCCTCAGCGTCGAGGATCTGATCGCGCCCGAAGACGTCGTCGTCACGCTGTCGCACACCGGTTACATCAAGTCGCAGCCGCTGTCCGCCTATCGCGCGCAGCGCCGCGGCGGGCGCGGCAAGATCGCGACGAGCATGAAGGAAGAGGATTTCGTCGAGAAACTGATCATCGCCAATACCCACTCCTCGATTCTCTGCTTCACGAACCGCGGCAAAGTGTATTGGCGTAAGGTCTACGAAATTCCGTCGGCCGGGCGCGGCGCGCGCGGCAAGCCGATCGTGAATCTCCTTCCGCTCGAAGAGAGCGAGCGCGTCAATGCGATTTTGCCGGTGCGCGACTTCGCGCAGCCTGGCTACATCTTCATGGCGACGTCGGATGGCACCGTAAAGAAGACGGCGCTAGTGGAATTTACGCGCCCGCGCTCGACCGGCATCCGTGCCATCGAGCTCGAAGATGGGAACCAGCTCGTCGGCGTGGGGCTGACGTCGGGTGAGTGCGAAATTTTGCTATTCAGCGACGCGGGCAAGGCGGTGCGTTTCGGCGAAGCGGATGTGCGCCCGATGGGCCGCGCGGCGCGCGGCGTGCGCGGCATTGACCTCAAAGAGAATCAACGTGTCGTCTCGCTCATCATCGTCGAAAAAAGCGGCGCAAACGAGACCGCGACGACGGTATTGACCGCGACGCGCAACGGCTACGGCAAGCGCACGCTCCTCGCCGAATACCCGGCACACCGGCGCGGCGGGCAGGGGGTCATCTCGATTCAAGTGAGCGAGCGCAACGGTCCGGTGCTCGCCGCCTGCTTTGTCGAGGAGGACGACGAGGTCATGCTGATCACCGACGGCGGCACGTTGATCCGTACGCGCGTAAAAGAAATCTCCGTGATCGGACGCAACACCCAAGGCGTGCATCTGATCGAGCTTTCGAACGAAGAGCATCTTGCGGGTCTGGAGAAAGTGGCCGAGACGGAGGAAGACGAATAGGAATATGAATTCGGAACCACAGATGCACACGGATGAACAGAATGAAGAAAGTTATTTTTGAGTCTTTTTAGATCCGTGTTCATCCGTGTTCATCCGTGTGCATCTGTGGTTTCAACAACCTTAAATTCGGGTTTAAAAAACATGACACGAATATATAACTTCAGCCCCGGTCCCGCGGTATTGCCGGAAGAGGTTCTCAAGCAAGCGCAGCAAGAATTGCTCGACTGGCATGGCAGCGGCATGTCGGTGATGGAGATGAGCCACCGCGGCAAGGAGTTCATCGAGATTGCGCAGAAGGCCGAAGCGGGTCTGCGCGAGTTGCTTACCATTCCGTCCAACTACAAAGTGCTGTTCCTGCAAGGAGGGGCAACCACGCAGTTCGCGATGGTGCCGCTCAACCTCCTGCGCGACAAGAAGAGCGCCGACTACATCAACACCGGGCAGTGGTCGAAGAAAGCGATCGGCGAGGCGAAGTTGCTCGCGACGGTCAACGTGGCCGCGAGCTCCGAAGCATCGAACTTCAGCGACATCCCATCGCGAAGCGAGTGGAAGCTCGACCCGAACGCCGCCTACGTCCACTACACCGCGAACGAGACGATCGGGGGCGTCGAGTTCCATTCGATCCCCGACACGGGCAACGTCCCGCTCGTGACCGACGCGTCCTCGACGCTGCTCTCGCGTCCGCTCGACGTGAGTCGCTTCGGGTTGATTTACGCCGGGGCGCAGAAAAACTTCGGTCCGTCGGGACTGGCGCTAGTGATCGTCCGCGAGGATTTGCTCGGCCACGCGCTGCCTAAGACGCCGAGCATGTTGGACTACAAGATCCACGCCGACAACGAGTCGATGTACAACACGCCGCCAACCTACGCGTTGTACATCGCCGGACTCGTGTTCGAGTGGCTCAAGAAGAAGGGCGGTTTGAAAGCGATGGCGGACATCAACCAGCGCAAGGCCAAGAAGTTGTACGACTATGTCGACGGCTCGGGCGGCTTTTATAAGAACCCGGTTGCGTTGGCGGCGCGCTCGTGGATGAATATACCGTTCACGTTGGCGGACAGCGCGCGGGATGAGGAATTTCTCAAGGGCGCGAAGACCGCCGGGCTCTTGCAGCTCAAAGGACATCGCTCCGTCGGCGGCATGCGCGCGAGCATTTATAACGCCATGTCGGAGGCGGGCGTGGACGCACTCATCGACCACATGAAGCGGTTCGCCGGCAAGAAGGGGTGAGCGGAAACGATAGAAAAAAGGCGAAACCGCGGATAAACGCAGATAAACGCAGATGAGAGAATGTAGATTCTATATTTTATCCGCGTTCATCCGCGTTTATCTGCGGTTGCGTTATCTTTAAGGTTGCTTATTTGTGACTGGTTCCGATCGGCGTTTTGCGTGAGGGGACTTACGTGTACGAAATATTGACGCTCAACAACATCTCAGCGCTTGGGCTGGAACGGTTCCCGGCGGATCGTTATCGTGTAGGCAACGACATCAAGAATCCGGACGCCGTGCTGGTCCGATCCGCCAAGATGCACGATATGGAGATCCCCGCCAATCTCAAAGCGGTGGGGCGAGCGGGCGCGGGCGTGAACAATATACCCGTCGCTAAAATGAGCGGCCGCGGCATACCGGTTTTCAACGCGCCGGGCGCCAATGCCAACGCCGTGAAGGAGCTGGTCGTCGCGGGATTGGTTCTCGCCTGCCGCCACATCTGCCAGGCGTGGGATTTCGCCCGCAACTTGAAGGGCGCCGACGAAGAGTTGAATAAAGCGGTCGAAGACGGGAAAAAGAATTTCGCCGGCTACGAGCTGCCGGGCCGCACGCTCGGCGTCGTGGGCTTAGGTGCGATCGGCCGCGTTGTCGCTAATACCGGCATCGCGCTCGGGATGAAAGTCATCGGCTACGATCCGGGGCTAACGGTCGAGGGCGCATGGCAGCTGTCGGCAGACGTGAAGAAAGCGCGCTCGATGGAAGATTTATTGCGCGTGTCGGACTTCGTGACGTTTCACGTGCCGCTCATGGACAGCACGCGCAACTCCGTAAACGCCGAGCGCCTGAAGCAGATGAAAAACGGCGTGGTGATACTGAACTTCGCGCGCGAAGGGATCGTCGACGATAAGGCGGTCGTGGAGGCGTTGAACGCGGGCAAGGTGTACGCCTATATTTGCGACTTCCCGAGTAATCTGACGAAAAACCACCCGCGCACGATCACGCTGCCGCATCTCGGCGCCTCTACGCAAGAGGCGGAAGACAACTGCGCCGTCATGGTGGCGGAGCAGCTAAGAGATTTTCTCGAGAACGGCTGCATTCGGAACTCCGTCAACTTCCCCGAAGTCGTGGTGCCGCGCGGCACCAAGCACCGTTTCATTTGTGCCAACGCCAACGTCCCCAACATGCTCGGGCAGATCTCCGAAGCGTTCGGGCAAGGCGGGCTCAACATCAGCGATATGGTCAACATGTCGCGCGGCGATTTGGCCTACACGGTCGTCGATCTCGATGCGCCGGTGCCGGACGCGGTGCGTAGCCGCATCGCGTCGATCAAGGGAGTCCTCATGGCACGGATCGTCGATCCGCCGACGGAACCATGAGTCGGGCGGTGCCAGGCCGCTCCGTCAAACGAACGACCGACGCGGAGCGGCTGCGCGATCTGCGCGCGAAGATCGACGCGCTGGACGAAAAAATCCAAGCGTTGATCGCTCGCCGCGCGCAACTCGCGCAAGCCGTCGCGCAAACAAAACGCGCGAACGGCGACAAGCACTTTTATCGTCCGGAACGCGAGGCCGACGTGCTGCGCCGCGTGCTGGAGCGCAACACCGGACCGCTGCCGAACGAAGACATGGCGCGCCTGTTTCGCGAGATCATGTCCGCGTGTCTCGCGCTTGAATCCCCAATCAAGATCGCGTTCCTCGGCCCAGCCGGGACTTTTACGCAGGAAGCCGCGTTCAAGCACTTCGGTCACGGGGCCGAGGCGGTTCCGCTCGGCGCCATCGACGAGGTGTTTCGCGATGTCGAATCCGGCAACACGCACTTCGGTGTCGTGCCGGTCGAGAACTCGACCGAAGGTGTCGTGAACCATACGCTCGATATGTTCTTGGTGTCGTCGCTCAAGATCTGCGGCGAGGTGCTGTTGCGCGTGCATCATCACTTGCTCGGACGCCGCGTGGGAACCGAAGGATGGACGCGCGTCGTTTCGCATCCGCAGTCGCTCGCCCAGTGTCGCGAGTGGCTCGATGCCAATCTTCCGAACGTCGCGCGCGTGCCGGTGAGCAGCAACGCCGAGGCGGCCCGCCTCGCGTCGACCGAAGACGCGACGCTCGCGATCGCCGGCGACTCGGCAGCGAAGCTCTACGGGTTGCACGCGCTCTCGCGTAATATCGAGGATCGACCGGACAACACGACGCGCTTTCTCGTGATCGGGGATTTGGAGACGTTGCCCTCGGGCGCGGACCGGACCACGTTGCTGTTGTCGGGCAAGAACCGTCCCGGCGCGTTGCACAAGCTCTTGAGCCCGCTCGCGCGCCACAGCATCAACATGACGCGCATCGAGTCGCGGCCGTCGCGCCGCAGCATTTGGGAATACGTTTTCTTTATCGACATCGAAGGGCACGCGCGCGAACCGAAGGTCGCGCGCACGCTCGCGGCCTTGGAGCGCGAGGCGGCGTTCTACAAATGTCTCGGCTCCTATCCCAAGGCGATTCGCTAAGAGCGGCGGCGCGATGAACTTCGACATCCGTTCGCTCGTCGTGCCGGGTGTGCAAGCGATCGAGCCGTATCAGCCCGGCAAGCCGCTCTCGGAGCTGGCGCGCGAGTACGGCATCGAGGACGCGATTAAGCTTGCCAGCAACGAAAACCCGCTCGGCCCGAGCCCTCGCGCGCTGCGGGCGATTCATACTGTGCTTGCCGACATCGCGCGCTACCCCGACGGCGGAGGATTTACATTGAAGCGCGCGCTGAGCGCGAAGCTCGGCGTTGCACCGGAGCAGATCACGCTGGGCAACGGTTCGAACGATGTCCTCGATCTGGTCGCACGCGCGTTCGCCCAAACGGGCGATGAAGTCATTTACTCCGAGCACGCATTCGCCGTGTACGAGTTGGTGACGCGCGCCGTCGGCGCGCGTCCTGTCGTCGTTCCGGCGCGCGCGTGGGGCCATGATCTCGCGGGCATGGAACTGGCGATTACACCGCGCACGCGCTTGGTATTCGTCGCGAACCCGAACAACCCGACGGGTACTTGGTTGCGCGCGCGCGAGCTCGAGGCGTTCTTGCAAAAAATACCGCCACACGCGCTCGCCGTCGTTGACGAGGCGTATTCCGAGTACGTCGAGGAGCCCGAGTATCCGAACGCCGTCGCGTGGCTCGCGCGCTATCCCAACCTGATCGTGACGCGCACCTTCTCGAAAATTTATGGGCTCGCGGGTCTGCGCGTCGGCTACGGCGTTTCGCACGCGGGCGTGGCCGACTATCTCAATCGCGTGCGCCAACCCTTCAACGTCAACAGCATCGCCGCCGCCGCTGCGGAAGCGGCGCTGGTGGATGACGAACACGTAACACGCAGCGTCGAGATCAATCGCGAAGGCATGCGCCAGCTCATTCAGGGTTTCCGGCGTCTCAATTTGAACTTCATTCCATCGGTCGCCAATTTTCTGACGGTGGACATCGGGCGACCCGCCAAGAGCGTCTACGAGGCGCTGCTGCGCAAAGGCGTCATCGTGCGTCCGGTGGGTAGTTACGGCTTGCCGAATCATCTGCGCGTCACCGTGGGCCTGCCGAGTGAGAACGATCGCTTCCTCGCCGCCCTCGAAGCGGCGCTCGCCGCGGGGAGTCGCGAACGCACGTCGGCGGCTGGCGGACCGGGATGATCGAACGCCTCTGCGTTATAGGCGTCGGTTTGATCGGAGGTTCTCTCGCGCGCGCGTTGCGCGAGGGGAAGTTCGTGCGCGAAGTGATCGGTTACGGGCGCTCGGCGGCGAACATGATGGAGGCGGTGCGCCTCGGCGTTATCGACGGCGCGGAGACGAGCCCGGCGGCGGCGGTGCGCGACGCCGACATGGTCGTGATCGCGGTACCGATCGGCTCGACGCGTGAGATCTTGGACAATATCGCCACCGCACTCGCGCCTGACGCGATCGTCACGGACGTCGGTAGCACCAAGGTTTCCGTTCTGCGCGATGCGCGCGCCGCGCTCGGCGCGCGGTTCGCCGATTTTGTCCCCGGCCATCCGATCGCGGGCACCGAGCGATCCGGCGTTTCCGCCGCCGCCGCCGATCTGTTCCGCCGCCGCCGCGTGATACTGACCCCGGAACCGGAAACGCGCGCGGCGGCGCTGACGCGCGTGCGGGAGATGTGGACAGTCGCCGGTGCGAGCGTCTCGACGATGACGGCGGTCGATCACGACCGCGTTCTTGCCGCGAGCAGTCACCTACCCCACGCGCTGGCGTACGCGCTGGTCGATATGATCGTCCGCACGGACGAGCATCGTTCGATATTCGACTGCGCCGGCGGTGGATTCCGCGACTTCACCCGTATCGCGGCGAGCGATCCGACGATGTGGCGCGATATTTTTCTGGCCAATCGAGATGAGCTGCTCGTGCTCTTGCGCCAATATCAAGACGATCTCGGGATGATGGCGCAGGCGATCGAGAGCGGCGACGGCCGCTGGTTGTGGGAAACGCTCACACGTGCCAAGCGCGCGCGTGAAGCGCTGAACGGCAGTGACGACGAACCGCAGATGAACGCAGATGAACGCAGATAAGCAAAACGTAATAGTAGTTTTAGCTAGCTATCGGCGTTTATCTGCGTTCATCTGCGGTTCCAAACGGTTTTGTTAGAAAGTCGCGTGAGTCGGATTGATTACATCGTGCGGTCCGGCGGTAGTTTGCGCGGCAACGTGCGGGTGCCGGGCGACAAATCGGTTTCGCATCGCGCGGTGATGCTCGGATCTCTCGCCGACGGCGTGACGACGGTGGAAGGTTTGCTCGAGGGCGAGGATGTGCTTTCCACGTTGGCGGCGTTTCGGCAGATGGGCGTGCGGATCGATGGACCGCGCGACGGTCGCGTCGCGATCACCGGCGCCGGAATGAACGGTCTTTCGGCGCCCGCGGCACCGCTCGACATGGGAAATTCAGGCACGGCCATGCGGCTCATGGCCGGCATCCTCGCGGCGCAGCGCTTTGATTCGGTTCTGACCGGCGACGCGTCGCTCGCCCGGCGACCGATGAAGCGGGTTGCCGACCCGCTTCGCGCGATGGGGGCGTCGATCGAGACCGCGGCGGAGGGACGACCTCCGCTCAGAATCAAAGGCGGACAAAAACTCAAAGGCATCGACTATCGCTTGCCGCTGCCGAGCGCACAGGTGAAGTCTTCGGTTCTGCTCGCGGGCCTTTACGCCGCCGGGGAGACGTCGGTGACCGAGCCGGCGGCGACGCGCGATCATACCGAGCGTATGTTGCGTGCGTTCGGATATCCCGTAAGCGTATCCGGCGCGACGGTACGCCTGCGCGGCGGCGGTCAGTTGCGAGCCACCGAGTTGCGCGTGCCGGCGGACATCTCCTCGGCCGCGTTTTTCCTAGTCGGCGCAAGCATGGCTCCGGGTTCGGAACTTTTGCTTTCGGGTGTCGGCGTCAATCCGACGCGAGTCGGCGTGGTGAACATTCTTAAACTGATGGGCGCAGACGTGGAAACGCTTAATCAACGGATGGCGGGCGGCGAGCCGATCGCGGATCTGCGCGTGCGCAGCCGCCGCTTACAGGGTATTAAGATCCCGAAGGATCAGGTGCCGCTGGCGATCGATGAATTGCCCGCGATGCTCATCGCCGCGGCGTTCGCCGAAGGCGAAACCGTTTTGTCGGGCGCCGAAGAGTTGCGCGTGAAGGAGAGCGATCGTATCGCCGCGATGGCGGCTGGTCTCGCCGCTATCGGGATCGAAGCGCGCGAAACATCGGATGGGATGATCGTACGCGGCGGAAAATCAACAGGCGGCATCGTCGATAGTCGGGGCGATCACCGTGTTGCCATGGCTTTTTCGATGGCGGCATTGCGAGCGGAGGGTCCCATTACGATCCTCGATTGCAAGAATGTCGACACGTCGTTTCCGGGGTTCGCGGCGCTCGCGAGGGCGGCTGGTCTTGGGATCGAAGTTGTTAATTCGCGGATCGAATCCGATCCATGAACTTTCTGAACGCTTACCGCGCGTGGTCGATGTATGGGAATTAACTTGTGGGTGGTTGACCCACGCGGGTTTGTCATTCCCGCTTCCGCGGGAATGACAAACCTTGCACATGACGCGCCCCTCTGACCCACCGGTTGTTGCGATCGATGGCCCGAGCAGTTCGGGTAAGGGAACGGTCGGGTTGTTGCTCGCTTCGCGACTCGGTTGGCACTTTCTTGACAGCGGCGCGCTTTACCGCAGCGTCGGTTTCGTGGCCGCCCGCTCGGGTGTCGATTTCGCGGATGTGGAGGCGCTCGCGCGGGTCGCGCAAGCGCTTGACGTCGCGTTTCGATCGAAACCGGATGGTAAGGTCACGGTCCTTGTCGGGGAGGAGGACGTTAGCGATGCGCTTCGCACCGAAGAATCCGGAGACGCCGCCTCCCGCGTCGCCGCCATCCCCGCGGTTCGGCAGGCATTGTTGCGCAAACAGCACGCCTTCCGGCGGCCACCCGGCCTGGTCGCTGATGGCAGAGACATGGGCACGACCGTATTTCCAGACGCTATAGTTAAGGTGTTCCTTACCGCGAACGCTGACGTCAGGGCGAGGCGACGGCATAAACAGTTGAAGGAAAAGGGATTGAATGTTAACCTTCCGCGGCTTTTGGATGAGATACGCAGCCGCGACGCGCGTGATTCGGCGCGTACTGCGTCGCCGCTCAAGCCCGCTGCGGACGCCCATTTACTCGATACCTCCGACTTAAGCATTTCCGAGGTGGTGGATCGCATCGAAAGCCTGCTTCATCGACGATGGGGCGAGGGGCGGTCGGGCTAATAATCAATTTGGTGTGTTGGCGCTCGCGTCGGCTGCGAGTCAGTCTATGGTGTGACAGATAGCGGAGAGTTATGGCTGAAAGTTTCGCGCAACTATTCGAAGAAAGCTTAAGCAAGCAGCGCCTGCGATCCGGGCAGCTGATCACCGGTGAGGTCGTGTTTGTCGATGAGGATGTCGTCATCGTCAATGCGGGACTCAAGTCCGAAGGCATCATCCCCACGATTCAATTCAAAGATTCTCACGGCGATGTGCACGTGAAGGTCGGCGATCGCGTGGAAGTGGTGGTCGAGTCGCTTGAGGACGGTACCGGAGAAACGCTGCTCTCGCGCGAAAAGGCCTGCCGTGTCAAAGCCTGGGAAGATTTGGAGAAGGCGTTCGAGGTTCAATCGATCGTCACCGGCGTCATGACCGGCAAAGTGAAGGGCGGCTACACCGTCGCCATCAACGGTGTGCGCGCGTTCCTCCCCAGTTCTCTCGTGGACGTGCGCCCGGTGCGCGACCCGAGCTACCTCGAAGGCAAGGAGCTTGAGTTCAAAGTCATCAAGATCGATCGCAAGCGCTCGAACGTCGTCGTCTCGCGGCGCGCGGTGGTCGAGAAAGAAATTTCCGTGGAGCGTCAAGCGTTGCTGTCCAATCTCGAGGAAGGCCAGGTGGTCAAGGGTGTCGTCAAGAACCTGACCGACTACGGCGCGTTCGTCGATTTGGGTGGTATCGACGGTCTGCTGCATATCACCGACCTCGCGTGGAAGCGCGTGAAGCATCCGTCCGAAGTGCTTAAGATCGGCGATGAGATCGAGGCAAAGGTGCTGCGCTACGACCGCGAACGCAACCGCGTGTCGCTCGGGCTGAAGCAACTGGGCGACGATCCGTGGGTCGATATCACCCGGCGTTACCCGGAGCGCACACGTCTCTTCGGCAAAGTGACCAACATCACCGACTACGGCGCGTTCGTCGAGATCGAGCCGGGTGTCGAAGGATTGGTTCACGTGTCGGAGATGGATTGGACGAATAAGAACGTGCACCCGACTAAAGTCGTGCAGCTCGGCGACGAAGTCGAAGTGATGGTGCTCGATATCGACACCGAGCGCCGCCGCATTTCGCTCGGCATGAAGCAGTGCCAGCCGAACCCGTGGCAGGAGTTCGCGGTGAATCACAACAAGAACGAACGCATCAAGGGCAAGATCAAATCGATCACCGACTTCGGCGTGTTCGTCGGCCTGGAAGGCGGCATCGACGGCCTCATCCATTTGTCGGATCTGTCGTGGAATCGCCCGGGCGAGGAGGCGGTGCGCGATTACAAGAAAGGCGATGAGGTCGAGGCGACCATTCTCGCCATCGACGCCGAACGCGAACGCATTTCGCTTGGCATCAAGCAGATCGAAGGCGATCCGTTCTCGGCATTCGTAGCCGCCAACGGCAAGGGGGCGATCGTCAAGGGTACTGTCGCGAGCGTCGAAGCCAAGGGCGCGGTGATCAAGCTCGGCGACGATATCGAAGGATACTTGCGGGCTTCCGAGCTTGGCCGAGAGCGCGTCGAAGACGCGCGCACCGTGCTCAACGAGGGCGATGCGGTAGAGGCGAAGATCACTACTATCGACCGCAAGAACCGAAAGATTTCGCTTTCGGTTCGTGCGAAGGACATGGAAGAGGAAACCGAGGCGGTGCAAGAGTACTCGCGCAAAGCCGCCGCGGGCGGCGGCTCCAGCCTCGGCAGCAAGCTCAAGGAAAAACTCGACGCCCAGGGTGAGCCGGAGTAGTCGCGAACGCACCTAACGTGTGTTCGCGCCGGCGAACGCCCGCGCATGGATGTGCGGGCCGGGGATGATTGAGGTCGCTGACGCTGCGCCACGGATGGCGCGCAAGTCATGCCAAGTTTGCCGTAGGGATTGGCTTGCAATCGTCGGTCGGCTTTTCTATAGATAGTTAGGAAATGACTAAGTCGGAACTCATTACTGCCATCGCCGGCACGCAGCCGCAGCTCGATTACCGAGACGTCGAGCTTGCCGTGAAAGAGTTGCTCGAGCAAATGTCGGCGGCGCTCTCCGCCGGGGAACGTATCGAGGTCCGTGGTTTCGGCAGTTTTTCGTTGCACTACCGCCCGCCGCGCATCGGCCGCAATCCGAAGACCGGCGCCGCGGTGCATGTTCCGGACAAGTTCGTTCCTCACTTCAAGCCCGGTAAGGAGTTACGCGAGCGCGTCGATAGCGCGACGCGCTAGAGTTTTCTCCCGCGCCGGTTGGCCCGGAGAAGCGAACGGCATTTGGGCCGCCCGATGCCGTTTTTTTATGGGTCGAAAAAGTTCGCGCCGGATCGAGCGGCGCAATTGGAGGGGGCATGAAACGCGTCTTCTATCTCGTCGTCATCGTCGTCACCGTGCTATTCGGCGTTACCTTCGCTTTTCAAAATCGACAGGACGTGGAGCTAGCCTATTATTTCGGGCTGCATTGGCGCGGGGCGTTTTCGCTCGCGTTGCTGGCGACGCTCGCGATCGGCATCGGCATCGGCTACCTGGCCGGTTTGCGCATGGTCATTCGCATGCAGCGGCAACTGGTGCAGGCGCGCAAGGACGTGCGCCAGATCGAACAGGAAGTGATGAACCTGCGGGCCTTGCCCATCAAAGATGTCATTTAGCGCTTCCGATCTCCTGTGGCTGCTTCTACCCGTGGCGGCGGCCTCCAGCTGGTTCATCGCTCGCCTGGACACGCGGCGACAGGCCGCCAAGTCGTTCGATCTTCCGTCCGCGTACTTCAAGGGCCTCAACTTCCTGCTTAACGAGCAGCCCGACAAGGCCATCGAAATCTTCATTCAAGTCCTCGAGGTCAATTCCGAAACGGTGGAAACCCATTTAGCGCTTGGGAACCTGTTCCGTCGGCGCGGCGAGGTCGAGCGCGCGATTCGCATCCATCAAAACCTGATCGCGCGTCCGACGCTGAATCGAGAACAACGTACCTATGCGTTGCTCGAGTTGGGGCAAGACTATTTCAAGGCCGGGTTGTTCGACCGCGCGGAAAATTTATTTCTCGAACTCGCCGAGGTAAGAGCGCACAGCGAGCAGGCGCTGCGGTTGTTGCTCAACATTTATCAGCAGGAAAAGGAATGGGACCAAGCGATCCAAACTGGCCGCAAGCTCGCGCGCGCGTCGGGCAAGCGCATGGAAGACGTGATCGCGCAGTACTACTGTGAGCTGGCGGAGCAGGCGGTCGGAAAGCAAAATGTGGCTGCCGCGCGGGACTACCTACGTCAGGCACTGGCGGCCGACGGGAATTGCGTCCGCGCGAGCATCGTGCTCGGCGATCTCGAGGCGCGCGAAGAGAAGTACCGCGAAGCGATTCAGGCTTGGCAGCAGGTGGAGGAACAAGACGCGCACTACTTCGGCGAAGTCGCCGGCCGTATCGCGGACGCGTATCGCCGACTAAACGACGAGCAAGGGCTATACGAGTTCTTCGACGGCGCGTTGAAACGTCACGCGGCCGTCTCGATGACGCTAACGTTCGCCGATATCGTGAAACGACGCGACGGTGCCAAAGCCGCCGAGAAATTCATTGTCGAGTCGCTGCGTCGCCAGCCGAACGTACACGGGCTGCATCATTTGATCGAGCTTAACCTCGAACAGGCGCAAGGGACGGCGAAGACGGATTTGATGCTGCTCAAGGGCATCATCGACGAGTTGCGGCAACAGCATCAGGGCTACGCGTGTGAGCAGTGCGGCTTCAAAGGGCGCACGCTTCATTGGTTGTGTCCGAGCTGCTCGCGCTGGAACAGCATCAAACCGGTGGTGGAGGAATAGCGTGCATACGCCCCGTGTCATCGTGGCGCTCGACTACGCGTCGGCCGACGAGGCTTCCGCCTTTACCGTGCAAGTCGCCCCCGACAAGTGCCGGCTCAAAGTCGGACTCGAGCTTTATACGGCCGCCGGGCCGGCGTTCGTTCGACAGCTGGTGGCGCGCGGATTCAAAGTATTTCTCGATCTCAAGTTTCATGACATTCCGAACACGGTGGAGCGAGCTTGCCGGCAAGTGGCCGATCTCGGCGTCGATCTCCTGACGGTGCACGCGCTCGGCGGGCGCGCGATGCTGCAAGCGGCGCGGCGCGGGGTCGGTGAAGCGAGCAACCGCCCGCGTGTGATCGGCGTGACGCTATTGACCAGCTTCGGGCTGAGCGACACCCGCGAGGTGGGAATCGACGGCGATATCGGGACACGCACGCTCGCGCTGGCGGAGCTCGCGCGCGCGGCGGGCCTCGATGGCATCGTCTGCGCGGCGACGGAAGCGCGGGCGCTGCGCCGACATTTTGGACCGGATTTTCTCCTCGTCACGCCGGGCATTCGACCCGTGGGGAGTGCCGCCGGCGATCAACGACGCGTCGCGACGCCCACGGAGGCGCTCACGAGCGGCGCGGATCTGCTCGTGATCGGGCGGCCGATCACTCAGTCGAACGATCCGCTTGCGGCGCTGGCCGCCATCGAGCGCGAGATCGCCGCTTTTCACTGACCGAGACACTACAGCGAGAGGCGGGGTCTTGCTACCATGCGCCCCGTTAGCCAAGCGCCACGATAACAACCGCATGCTTTCGGCACTGCTGCGAAATATCCGCGACACCCGCGTTCTCGTCGTCGGCGACGCGATGCTCGACCGCTATTGGTACGGCGGCGTCGAGCGCATTTCGCCGGAGGCGCCGGTGCCGGTCGTCGCCGTCTCGCGCGCCGACGAACGTCCAGGCGGCGCGGCGAACGTTGCGCGCAACGTGCGCGCGCTCGGAGCGAATTGCCGCCTGCTGTCGATCACGGGCGACGATGCCGAGGCCGCGAGCTTGGAAAAGCTGCTGCACGCGGAACATATCGAATCTACGTTGTATCGCGACAAGCTAATCAGCACCACGGTCAAGCTGCGCGTCATTTCCCGGAACCAGCAACTGTTGCGTATCGATTTTGAATCGCCCGCGAGCAAGGACGCGCGCGTGAAGCTGCTCGACAATTATCTGGCGCATATCGGCGACTACAGCGTCGCGATCGTTTCCGATTACGGCAAAGGCGGGCTCGGCTACATCCAGGAAATGATCACCGCGGCGCGCGCTGCCGCCGTGCCGGTGGTGGTCGACCCGAAGGGCGATGACTACAGCGGCTACCGAGGCGCGACGCTGATCACGCCAAACCGCAAGGAGTTCGAGCAAGTCGCGGGCCGATTTCGCGATAACGCGGATCTCGAGCGCAAGGCACGAGCGATGGTAGCCGCGCTCGAGCTCGGCGGTTTGCTGGTGACGCGGGGTGAGGAGGGCATGAGCTTGATCGAAGCAAGCGGGCGCGTGCTGCATCTCGCGGCGCGAGCGCGCGAAGTGTTCGATGTCACCGGCGCGGGCGACAGCGTCATCGCCTCGATCGGGTGCGCGTATGCGGCGGGCGGCAGCCTCGAGGACGCCTTGCAGCTTGCGAATATCGCCGCCGGTATCGTCGTCGGGAAGCTCGGCGCTGCGGTCGCCACCCCGGACGAAATTCTGCGCGAGCTCCAACAGCAGGGGGGCTGATGCTCATTGTGACCGGTGGCGCCGGTTTTATCGGAGCGAATATCGTCGCCGCGTTGAATCAACGCGGCACCAAGGACGTGATCGTCGTCGACGATCTTGCCAGCGCCGATAAGTTTCGCAATTTGGTGGATTGCGAGATCGCGGACTATCTCGATAAGGATGACTTCCTGCGAATGATCCAGGCGGGAGGCGCACGCAAGCGGTTCAAAGCGATTTTCCATCAAGGTGCCTGTTCCGACACGACGGAAAAGGACGGCGCGTACATGATGCGGAACAACTTCGAGTACTCGAAGGAAGTGCTGCACTATTGCCAGAGCCGTCGAATTCCACTGGTGTACGCATCCTCGGCGGCGGTGTACGGCGCCGGGAAAGTATTTCGCGAAGAGGCGGGACACGAGGCGCCGCTGAACGTCTACGGATATTCGAAATTGGTGTTCGACCAATACGTGCGGCGCATTTTGCCCAAGAAGACGGCGCCCATCGTCGGCCTGCGCTATTTCAACGTCTACGGCGACCGCGAGCAGCACAAGACCCGCATGGCGTCGGTCGCGTTTCATCATTTTGTCCAGTATCGCAGCGACGGACGAGTTCGACTGTTCGAGGGTTGCGACGGTTATGCCGCGGGCGAGCAGCGGCGCGATTTCGTATCCGTGGAGGACGTCGTGGCGGTCAATTTGTATTTTCTGAACCAGCCGAAACGCAGTGGTATCTATAACGTCGGGACCGGCCGCAGCCAAACATTCAACGATATCGCGCTCGCGGTGATCAATACGTTGCGCGAACGCGCGGGAGGCGACAGGCTATCGCTCGCGCAAGCGCAATCGCAGGGGCTTATCGAGTACATTCCGTTCCCGGCCGACCTGGTCGGAAAATACCAAAGCTTCACGCAGGCGGATGTCGGAGCGCTTCGCAAAGCGAGCTACCGTGGGGAGTTCCTAACCGTGGAGCAGGGGGTGGGGCGCTACGTGCAACGCCTGATCGAGAAGAATAGTGTTTGAGCGTTGGGCGGTGCGGGTGTAGTTCGATGCCAGGACGTTGGTACTTGGTTTACTGCAAGCCGCGGCAGGAAATCGTCGCGCGGCGGAATCTGGAGCGGCAGGGTTACACCACGTATGTTCCGTTGCTGCGGCAGCGACGCCGCCTCAAGGGGCGAAGCATATCTGTCGTTGCTCCGATGTTCCCTCGATATCTCTTTATATTGCTCAACCAAGAGACAGACAACTGGGGTCCGATCCGCTCGACGATCGGAGTGGTGTCGGTGGTTCGGTTCGGGCAAGCGCCGGCGGCGGTGCCGAACGAGCTGATCGAGGTCTTCCGCGCGCAAGAGGACGCCGACGGCGTGCAAGTATGGTCGCCCGCGGAATATCAGCGCGGGATGAAAGTGCGCATTACCGAAGGGGGCTTCGCCGGATACGAGGGTATTTTCATGGCGCGCTCGGGGCGCGATCGGGTGACGGTACTGCTGCAAGTGCTGGGGCGGCACACGCGGGCGAGGGTGGACTTGGGTGCGATCGAGCCGGCGGGGTAGTCGGATTCGATGCTTGACCGAGCGAGTTCTACGTCTATAGTGTTCATAATATGAACGCTAAGGAAAATAAGGAGGAGGAGCGCGTACTGGAGCTGCTGGACGTCGTCGGGCAGCGCAGCGACGTCAGCCAGCGCCACCTGGCGCGCCATATGGGCGTGGCCCTCGGTCTCGCGAATTCGTATTTGAAGCGCTGTATCCGCAAGGGTTTCATCAAGATCACCGAAGCTCCGGCGAATCGGTACCTCTACTATCTAACGCCGAAGGGATTTTCGGAAAAAAGCCGGCTCACGGCGAAATATCTTTCAACGTCGTTCGAGTTCTATCGCGAAGCCGGACGCTCTTGCGAAAAGATTCTGCGCGAATGCGATGAGCGCGGCTGGCGCCGGATCGTCCTTTGTGGTGCGTCCGATCTCGCGGAGATCGTGATGCTCCGAACGTTGGAAACGGAGATTGCCGTCATCGGCGTCATCGATTCCGCGGACGGTCGTCAAAAATTCCTGGGTCGCAGCGTATGGCGCACGCTGAAGGCGGCTACGCCGTTCGATTGTTGCGTGCTGACGGATTTGCAGTCGCCGCAGCAGACGTACCAACAGCTGGTCAATGAGGTCGGCCGCGAGCGCGTGTTAGTACCGGAGATACTGAGGTTGTAGAACTCAGTCAGGCGCGGTTCGGTAGCGCATGCCGTGCGGAACAAATTGTTCTGCATGGCGGTAGCGTGCCCGAATGTGGCAGGATACGAAATCGTGCGACGGAAAAAGAATCGACGTCGAGTGAAACGGATGTGCGGTGTTTGATCAGTAAATGTGTCGACGCGATCAGAGCCATCGTGATCGCTTAGTCGAACTATTCCACTTTCCAAAACAGCCCTAATGCATATTCTGGTAACTGGAGTGGCAGGCTTTATCGGTGCGGCGCTGGCACTGCGCCTTCTCGAGCGCGGAGATACGGTCGTCGGCATCGACAACTTGAACGACTACTACGACGTGTCGCTGAAAGAGGCGCGCCTCAAGCGATGCGCGCATGCCGGTTTTACCTTTCAGCGGCTCGATATCGTCGATCGCGGCGGCATGTCGGAATTGTTCGCGCACGACTCGTTCGACGCGGTCATGCACCTAGCGGCTCAGGCCGGCGTGCGTTACTCGATCGAAAACCCCGCCGCCTATGTCGACGCCAACTTGGTCGGGTTCGGGAATATTTTAGAAGGTTGTCGGCACGGAAAAGTTAAACACCTGGTTTACGCGTCGTCGAGTTCGGTCTACGGTGCGAACACGAAACTGCCGTTTTCCGAGCACGACAACGTGGACCATCCGGTGTCGCTGTACGCCGCGACGAAGAAGGCCAACGAGTTGATGGCGCACTCTTACGCGAGTCTCTACGGTCTCTCGTGCACGGCACTGCGCTTTTTTACCGTCTATGGACCCTGGGGACGGCCGGACATGGCGTTGTTCAAATTCACTCGCGGTATCCTCGAAGGAAGGCGGATCCCGGTATTCAATCACGGCAAGATGACGCGGGACTTCACGTACGTCGATGACATCGTGGAAGGGGTCGTGCGCACGATCGATCGTCCCGCACGGGCAAATCCCGAATGGTCGGGCGCGCGCCCCGACCCGGCAACGAGCTACGCACCCTATCGCGTTTACAACATCGGCAACAATCAACCGGTCGAGCTGATGCACTATATTGCCGCGCTCGAGCAAGCGCTTGGGCGCAAAGCCGATATCGAATTTCTCCCGATGCAGGACGGCGATGTGCCGGCGACGTACGCGAACGTGGACAAGTTGCACGCAGACATGGGCTTTCGCCCGCGCACGCCGGTGGAAGAAGGCGTTCGGCGGTTCGTTACATGGTATCGAGAGTACTACCGCGTGTAGCGAAGCGATGACGTCCGCGACAATTCATCCTGTCATTTTGTCCGGTGGATCCGGTACGCGCCTCTGGCCGTTGTCGCGCGAACATTACCCCAAGCAACTGCTCCAGCTGGTAGGCGAGGGCACGCTATTGCAGCAGACAGTTAATCGCCTCACCGGCTTGCAGAACGTTGCCGATCCGATCGTCGTGTGTAACGAAGAGCATCGATTCTTAATCGGAGAGCAGATTCGCCAAGTGGGTCGCCGAGCGGCCTCGATCATATTGGAGCCCGTCGGCCGAAATACTTGTCCGGCGGTCACGCTTGCGGCTCTCTCGCTCGCCGACCAGGCGCCCGACTCGCTTTTGCTTGTGATGCCGGCCGATCATGTCATCAAAGACAACGCCGCATTTCACGCCTCGGTAAGCGCCGCGTTACCTCTCGCCGAGGACGGCCGATTGGTGACTTTCGGAATCGTGCCCGCCTCGCCCGCAAGCGGATACGGTTACATTCGCAAAGGCGCCGGAAACGCGGTCGCGGAATTCGTCGAGAAACCCGACGCAGCGACCGCGCGACGTTACGTCGATTCAGGCAATTATTTATGGAACAGCGGAATCTTTCTGATGCGCGCAAGCGCATGGCTGGAAGAACTAAGACGCTACGCGCCCGACATTTTGAAACAATGCCAAACGGCCCTCACCGGCGGCAAACAGGACGGAGAATTTTACCGTGTGGCGGTCGATGCATTCCATCAGTGCAGGAGCGATTCGATCGACTACGCCGTGATGGAAAAAACCGACCGCGCCGCCGTCGTGCCATTGGATGCGGGATGGTCGGATGTCGGCGCTTGGTCGACGCTGTGGGAGGTTTCCGCGCAGGACGAGAACGGTAACGTTGCGCAAGGAGACACGTGTTTACATCACGTCCAGAACTCGTTGTTCTTAGCGCAGCACCGGCTCGTTGCCGCGGTAGGCGTGAAAGATCTGGTGGTTATCGAGACGGCCGACGCGGTCTTGATAGCCAATAAGGACCACGCGCAAGACGTAAAATATATCGTCGACCGGTTGAAATCGCAAAAGCGCAGCGAACACATCACCCATCGGCGCGTCTACCGTCCTTGGGGTTCGTATGAAGGAGTAGATATCGGTGAACGATTCCAGGTAAAGCGGCTTACGGTAAAGCCAGGCGCCGCGCTTTCGCTGCAAATGCATCACCATAGGGCGGAACACTGGGTGGTGGTCAGAGGAACGGCACGTGTGACGCGCGATCAGGAGACATTCATGTTGACGGAAAATCAATCGACTTACATTCCCGTCGGCGCTCGCCACCGATTGGAGAACCCTGGAACGATTCCCCTCGAGATTGTGGAGGTGCAATCGGGCGGTTATCTGGGAGAAGATGACATCGTACGGTTTGAAGATATCTATGACCGGGTCAAGCGCTAGGCGGCCGCGCGCGCGAAATGTTGCCGAGCGGTGTTTGCTTAACTACGAACCGCCGTTCGCAATTGGGCGGTCCATTGCAAACTATTGATCCCTGCATTAATAATGTCCTACTTTAGCCGCAAAGAAAGAGGGCTATGGTGAATAAAGGAGCGCAGCAGCGCCTGTTGGTGTTGCAGACGCCGAGCCGACGCATGGGCCATGGCCGCAAGCTCCGTCACCT
>JBGPKL010000032.1:0-44116 GCA_041485885.1 Sulfurifustaceae bacterium | reverse complement strand
CGTTCGCCTTCCAGTGGCTTGTGGCGAGTTTCGCCGATGATGACGATTTCAACTTCGCCGGCGCGGTGTTGCAGGATCGCTAGGCCTTTGCCGGGGAGGGCGATCTTCACCGATCGTTTGCGGTTGTCGATCATCAATTTCTTGATGACGATCTTGAGCGTCTTCGGGCCCTTGCTGGTTTGGATCGTCGTACTGCCTTCGTACGCGATGGCTTCGCGGTAACCGTCGCGCTCCACCGGCGCTGGCGGTGGAGTCGGTTGGGTCGGCTGTGCCGGCTGCGTGTGTTGTGCCGCGAGAACGGCGCCCGCGAGCAACGTAAGCGCGAACGCGGCAGAAGTCATGCGTGCGGTGCGAATATTCATCGGGCTCATTTGGGCGCGATCCGGAATAATTTTCCGCCCGACGTCGCGACGTACAGGCTGCCGTTCGCGATGACCGGTTCGTTGCGCGTGATCACGCCGGCGCCGAGGTTCATCGATTTCAAGACCGCGGCCTTCGGCACCATCTGGAAACCGGCATCGAGGCACGCGACGCCATCGAGATGCGACCACGTGCAGCGCGAACCGTTTGCCGGCCACACCGACGGATCGGCGACCGCGACCAGCCAACCGGCGTTCGTGCCGACGTAGACGATGCCGTCGGTGACCGTCGGTGGCCCAAGACCCCAGCCGTGCGTGTCGGTGACTTCGTTGGTGAAGGCTTGCAGCTCTGCGATCCACGCGACGCGCCCGCCGGTGCCGGCGCAGGTGTTGAGCGCGTGCAAGCGGCGGTAGCCGGCGAAAATTTCGCCCGGTGTATCGCGATCGACGATGTCCTCGCCGCCGACCATCCCTATATAAAGATCGTTCCATGCGGCGCCGGCGCGGTGGTAACGAATGTCGCCGTGATCGTTCGGATCGTTTGTTGGGAACGGGAACGCCACGTTCGGGAACTGCCAGCGGAACGAGAGCGGTGGGCCGAGATTGCCGGCGTAGCTCCAGCCGTCTTTCTGCGTGGAGACCGAGAGGTTGCCGCAGCTCGCGGCCATGAGCGTCGTGCCGGCGGACCAGTCGGGATCGTTGTCGAGTTGGAACGGCACCGGTTGTATTTTGCCTTCGAGCGCGCCCGTTCCCGGATTGAGCCGGATCATGCTCAGGCCGTTGTTCACGGCGGGTTCCGGCGCGCTGCCGCGGCGGACGTTGCCGGTGGTGGTAAAGATGCCGCCGCCAAGGCCGCCCGAGATGAATGTCCACACGCCGCCGCCGCGATCGCTGGTCGATTCGAATTTGAACGTGCCGCTCGGAACGATGTTGCCGGTATTCAATTCGACGGCGACGATGCGACCGTTCTGGATCGGATTGTCGCAATGATTGGCGATGCCGACGTATATGCGGCTGTCCAGCACGAGCGGCGACGAGTAGCCGATCTGCTCGTGAAACTCGGAGGTCGATGAGTCGGTCAGCCCCGTCATGCGCGCGACTTCTGAGCGCGTGGCCCAAATCACCGCGCCGGTTTGCGCGTTGAGCGCGAACAGCCGCCCGCTGCCCAGACCCGAACCGAACTTGCCACCCGGATCAGACGGACGACCTTGATCCGGCGCGGCGAGGATGACGACATCGACGCCGTCGATCTTTGCCATCGCGACGCTCGACGCGATGCCGACGCTCGATGGATTCGCGCACGGCCCGGCGGTTGCCCATTGCGTCGTGAGCGCGGGCTGGCCGGCGGGCGGGAACTGCCAGAGCGGTGTGCCGACCGGCGCTCCGCCGGTCGTCGCGTCGAATGCGAATAGGTGGCCGTTCGACGTACCTATATATAGTCGGTTGTTGAATACGACCGGCGAGGCCGTGAAGCTGCCACCGTCGGGCGAATTGAAATTCCAAACGATTTGCAGAGTCTTCACCGCGTACGGATCGCCGAGCGGCGACGCTTTGGTTTGCCGCGCATTGCGCAGTCCATTGTGCCGGAACGCCGACCACTCGCCCGAGCACGCGCGCGGATTGTCGCCGAGCGCGCAGTCGACGACGATTTGATAGCGGAACGGGCTCATGCATTTGCCGAGGCGCTGCATCACCTTCACGGTCTCGCCGTTCAGCAGCGCGCGGCTCAGGTTGATGACGTTGCCGCCCGAATGCCCGACCTCCTCGGCGCCGGCAAAGACGAGAATTTCCGCCCCCGGAATATGCTCGGTCACGTAAATTTTGGTGTCGCCCGGCAGCGGCGGCTTGATCTTCGGCGCGGGCATCTCGCTGCAAGGCAGCGTCGGTGTCGGCGTCGAGTCGCCGGGGTTACTTTCCGCGCACAGCGTTTGTGTCGCGATATGCGGCACGCCGGATGTCGCGGCCGGACTGATGCCGAGGAGATGCGGGGCGCCGCCGGGAGCGGGGGTGCTGCCGACGACGGGACCCGCACCGTTGTTCCGGTAAACCTTAAGAATCGGACCGTGTTGTGGCGGATCGCCGGGACCGCCCGCGCCCCAGATCGTGACGAGATCTTGGCCTTCGATGACCGGCGGCTCGACGGTCCCGGCCGGCATCGGCGCGGGCGGCGGTATGGTGATTTCAAAATCGGAAACGGGACTCGTGTCCGTGCACAACTTCGCCTGCGCGGAAACTCGCGCGCCCAATTCGAACTGTGGCGTCACGCCGGTCCAGTTCCATCCCCAATTGGTCGAGCTGCTGAAGCCACCGACGGTCGCCTTTGGGCCGAACGTGCCTGGGCCGGCCGAATTCTCGGCGAACACGTCGACCTTCGATCCCGGCACGGTGTCTTCGACCAATACGGCGTGGCCGCATTGACGCAACGGATGTTTGAACAGGCGCGGCTTCGGCAGGCCCGTCGGGTAGTCAACCGTATGCGACGTGACAGGCACGGCGTTCGACGGAAGACTGGTGGCGCCGTTGAAAGTCTGCGTGACGGTCACGACTTGACCCACGGTGAACGCGGCGCCGACGTCGAAGTTCACACCGATCTCGGGAACCTGGCCGACGACGGAGGGATTCGGCGCCGGAGCGCCGTCGATGAAGACGTTCAGCGTCGCGCCCTTGATGAAATTGCTGATCGTGACGTTCGTCGAGCACGCATAAATCGGATGCCCGAGCGTCGGCGGCGAAACGAATTTCGGGTTCTCTTCCCAGTCTTTCTCGTTCGGTACGACGTGCGGATCCTTTTGCCTCCCGCCGGTGTCGGAGTTCTTACCGCCGCCGCACGCGGCGACGAACGTGATCGTCGCGAGACAAACAAACATGGCGCGCCAGATCGGCTGACATTGAGATATCGAATTCATGCCGCGTCGCGTTTCCATTCGCTCGTTTCGTCAGCGTCCCTTGAGGATCACGGCCTTGATGCTGACCGGCCGCTCGCTGCTCGAGTTGGCGATGCTGAATTTCTGATTTTCCGGAATCAGCAGCGACGATCCCAACCGGAATTCTTGTTTCTGCTCGCCGATCGCGATGACGCCGTTCCCGGTGCGAACGATCAGCACGGCCGCGCCGGGCAACGTCACGACGTCGGTTTTCTTGCCGGGACCTACAAGCAATCCCCACTCCTCGACGGAGTAGTCTTTCGACGGACCGACCGTTTGAAAAACGCGCCGCGCGTAGAGCCCGGGCGCGTACTTTTTGTAGTCCGGCCCTTCGGGGAGATTCGCCACGCGCGCCGGATTGCGAACCGCCGGTCGCGCGGCATCGCGACCGCGCAGCTCATCTGCAGCGCGCGGCGAAGAAAACCCTATTAGTAATGAGACGATCCCGATCGCGAAGATCGAGCGCAAAGGTAAGAGGTTGGTCGGTCGAAGATGCATCCGTGCTCTCGGTTACGATGGATTCGGCCCGCTCCGTGCGACTCCAATCGTGGCTCGAAGGCGACGATGCTACCAAATGCCCACAGGCAGCGAAAGGTCTATGCCGCGGCGACCCGGAGCGAGTCAGCGCCGAGTCCTACCCCGCGTTCTCCGTTCCATGCGAGATGAATAAGACTACGGCGCGTTTGTTGTGCCGACGGACTACTCCCGATCGACCTCGTCGCAACAGTTGCCGCGGCACCGCAGTACAAAAGAGACGAACACAAGCACACCGGTGAGTAGCGCCGCCGCGAAGATCGCCGGGACTAGGAACTTCGCTGCGACGCCGGTAAGCGCGGCGACGCCGAGCGGAGCCAGTGCTGCCGACGATCCGAGCGTCAAGTAATCGAGCAGCGCGCATCGGTTTCGGCCGCGGCACTTAGCCGCCCAGCAGCCGATCAATACCGCGAGCGATACGATGGCCGCCGCCGTCACCAACGTCAGCATGCCCATCGACGTCGAGAAGCCCGCCAACACCAACGCGAGCGCGAGCGTGAGGCTCGTGGCCGAGCCGACAATGCAGCAGCAGCTCTTGCCGGCCACGAGTGGAGGCTTGCGCTCGGGACGCCCGCTGCCGGTAGGCGAAGGCGCGATGTCATCCGGATTCGCGCCGAATGCGCGCACGCGATCGCCGAGTTCCTGCAAGTACCTTTGAAACACCGGATACCAGCGGTTGTTCTGCGGAATCGCGAGCGCGATGTGTTTGAGCACGGACAGGTTTCGCTTGAAGCGCGGGAGAATCTCCGCCTCGGTCTTGATGTCGATGTTGAATTGAAACGTGCCGATAGCGCGGTACTTGCGTCCGTCGACTTGCCGCACCGCGACTTTGAACTTCTGGCCTTTGACGAGATTGGGCGGCAATTGGATGCTCATCAATCCGGCCAAACTGTTTTGAAACGGGCCGGGGATCGGAATGAAACTGATATCGGAAACTTTGCATGCGATGGTGTGGTCGCCGGCCTTCGACAAATGCGCGGGCCCATTGCGCAAGCTCGCGTAGCGAAGTACTTGATCGACGTCGATCTGCGGCAAATAAAACGTCACGTGACTATCGCGCGGCAGATTGCCCCAATGGATGCACAACTCGTCGGGATGCGTTCGGCCCTTTGCCGCGCTGAACGTAGGCGCGGGTTGAGGCGCCGTGTGCAATGGGAACGGCGACGGTTTTATTTCGAACGTGTGATGCACCAAGTGCGTCGCGAAGCCGCCGGGATTGGGCGCTTCGTCGAGCAGTAAATTGCGCTGCGCCAAGTTGTCGCTGGAACCCGGCGTCGCGCCGACCACGGTCGGATCGGGTTCGTAGTAAATCTCCGCGACCAGACATTGGTGCAAGCCACGCATCAGCTCTTGAATACTCTTGAGATCGTTGCTGTAGGGACCGTTCCCTTGGGGCTTCAGCGGAAAACGCTTGACGCTCTGATTGAAATCGAGCCAGCAGCCGAAGTAGGCGAAGACTTCCTTCACGTCGTTTCCCTTAATGGTGATGCGATTGGTCGTATCCGTCTGCTGCTCCAGGTTGCCTTTGCGCGGCTCGGCGAAGCAGGGAACGTTGTTGATTTCATCTCCGATGAGACCGAGCAACGGCGTCGTGCCCGGTCCGCTGCCGGAACGCCGATAGCTTGCATTCGTGTAATACTCGAGCGCCGTCCAGCCCGTCGTCCACAGCCGAAAGAACACGCGCGCGTCGACCGCGTCCACGCCGAGCGGCGCGCGGAAGCGCACGCGCGCGATCGCGTAGTTGAATACGTTGTGATTGGCGTCATCCTGTGAATACAGCGGCAGCTTGTTGGTTTCTTGATCGGTCGGCAGTTTCTCGAACGGATGCGGATCGTTTTCAGGCCAGGCGTTATATTTTTGCAAGACCGCTTGGATGTAATCGTAAGATGCGTTGAGCGCGGACCCGTGCTCCACGTCGGCGGTAAACTTGGCGCCGGGCTTGGTGGAGTACGCGCGCAGATCGATGCTGAGCCACGGTGGATCGCCGTCGCGCATGCGCGGGTTCGGATTCTTGCTGAGCGTCAGCTGCGTCTGACTGACGAAGTCCCGCATGCTGGCGGTGAAGGTCACCGTTTGAAAATCTTCGTTAGCCGGAATCTGGTTGAACGCATCCTGGTTGCTGAAAGTGATCTGGCAGGGGTAGACGATACGCTGCGCCGTATCCTTGTTCTGAAATCCGCCTTCGTAGAGCGGCGCGCCGAGCGTCGCGCTCATGCCGGGGACGATGCTGTTATCGGCTCGGAGCAGCGAGAAGATCGGCGTCGTCACTTCGTCGGGTAGAAAGCCGTCGTACACTAAGTAGAGCGCCTCCGGAAACACCGCGGGCGTGCCGAGCGCCAGCACTTCCTGCAACGAGAAGGTCGAAATATCCGATGAGATGAGCGCCTTTTGATCGCAGAGACGAATGAACCGCGCCCATTCGCAAGGCCGTTCATTGTTGTCGATGATCCAGATCATGTAGCGGCCCGGCGGCGCGTTGTTCGGGTCCGCCGGCGGGAAGATCCGCAAGGTATTGTTGTTCACCGCTTCGAAATCGACGCTGAGGTAGCGCTGGTCCATGTTGTAGGCGTGCGTCACCGAGCCGCAGCGGATCAACGCGACGCGGCGAATGCTATTCGCCTGCGGGGTCTGCAACAGAAACGGATAGGCGTAGCCGGTGCTGACGGGACAGTCCGTGATGGTCGGGCGCACCGCGTTAAAATAGTCCGGTTCGAAAATTTCGATGCGCAGTTCGCGCTTTTCCGGGTTTTGATTCAGATCGAGCTCGGGATCGTCGGTCGGCCCGTTCGATCCCGCGGTCCACACGGCGCCGTTCGGCATCAGGATGGCGACGCCGTGGTAGTAGCGCCCGACGGTGGCGGCTTCGACGGTTTTCCAACTGCCGTTGCCGGCGTTGTACTTGCCGGCTTGCCAGTCGATGCTCGGATCGTAAATCTCGCCTTCCTTGACGCAATTGGCCTGTGATTCATCGCCCGCACCGCCGGTGGTTCCGCCGGCGAAGAAAATTTTCCCGGTCGGCAGAATCACCGGCGAAACGTACTGCCGCAGCGGCGGCTGGCTCCAATCGCGATCGCCGGCCTGCTGCCATTGCGGCGCGTCGACGCCCAGATCGATACGCTGCGCCGTGACGCCGCCCATGAGCAGCACCCGGACGCGAAAATCTTCTTGATGCAGCAGCGGCAAGATGACCGAAGTCCACGCGGCACTCACGCCCTGATAGGTTCCGTCCGCGGGCAGATCGATCACGGGCGAGCTGACGAACTCGCCGGCGTACGGATCGTAGACGCGGTTTTTGTTGCGCACCGGACTCGGAATGAACACCTTGCCGCTCGGCAGCAGGTGTGCGCGATGAAAGTCGTGATCCAGCACGTTGGTCGTCTGCTTTTCCGCCGGCGGATCGGAGCCGAGCAACGTCCAGCTGTTGCTGCCGGCGTTGTAGCGTTCGGGGATATTGTTCGCGTGTCGTTGGTTCGCGGGATCGGGATACACCTCGCGCACATCCGGATGTCCGCCGATCGCGAGCACGTCGCCGTTGGTTAGCGTGACGAGCGCCGGATACCAGCGCCCGCCGGAGTCCGCATCGTTAGACGGATCGAGATTCATCGGGCTGATCTCTTCCCACACGCCGGTGACTCCGGGCAACGAACCGGCGGTGAGCGGCTTGAAGACGGCGCAGCGCCGTTCGCCGCCGCCTGCCATGTTGTGATGCTGATGTTGATCCTCGCCCTCTCCAGGCGAGGGGAGTTGTCCTCCCGCCACTAGAATTCGTCCGTCGGCGAGGAACGCGTGGCCACTGCAGAAGCTGTTGTACTGCGGAGAATGTTCGGCGGAAATGTCGAGGATCGATTCCGCGACAACGTCATACAGGTGCGTATCGTCGACGGAGTAGCCGCCGAAGTAGAGTATTTTTCCGTGCGTGCCGGTCGGAAGCAGGACGGCGTGGACCGCCATGTCCTTCGAACGTTCATCAATGACGTGCCACGGCATAATGTTTCCTCCCTTGCGTACAACTTCCTAGCGTTCGGAGTCGGTAGGTGCCGTTCCGTCCGTCGATATGGGATATCGTCGAGACGTCGAGGCGCGGTCGCTTAGTATCGTCGATTCGATGTTCGCTAGTCATGCTAGGGCCGCAAGGCGGCCCACGTCAAACAAGCGCGCGCGTCCCCGCGTGTTTATCCGTCGCGGAAGTCGAGCGAACCGGTGTCGTTCGGATGAAGCTCGAGACGGCTTGATCGCTCCATCACACGTTCAGCCGATAAGCATCACCGTCGCGCACGATGCGCCCCGCGGTTGGGCCGGAGAAATGGGTGCCGATCACTAGCACCGGCCGGCCGGCGAGCGTGTCGAACACTTCTCGACGCGTGCGCGTGGAATGCATTTGATCGTAATCGGAGCTCGATGCCCAGTCAGGGCGGGCTAGCTGGCAGGGATGATGAATGAAGTCGCCGGTGATCAGCGCTTCCTCGCCGCGCGAGGAGATGCGCACGCTGACATGGCCGGGCGTGTGTCCGAGCGTCGGTGTGAGGCTCACTTCATTGCATAGTCGGTAATTCGTCTCCACCAGGTCGACTAGCCCGGCGTCGAAGACCGGTTGCACGGAATCCGCGTACACGACTCGCTGCGACGCGTTTTCTTGTTGTGCGCGCCAATACTCGAATTCGATACGCCCCAAGAGATAGCGCGCATTCGGAAACGTGGGTACCCAGCGCCCATCGACGCGCATGGTGTTCCAGCCGACGTGATCGACATGTAGATGCGTGCAGACGACGGTATCTATCGTATCGCGCGGAAAACTGGCCGCGGCTAGATCGCGAAGAAACGGTCCCTGGCGATTCGACCACGCGGGAATGTCGCGCGGCTTGTCGTTGCCGAGACACGTGTCGACCATGATCCGCCGGCCGTGCGCTTCGATGACCAGCGCATGGATACTCATCTTGAGCCGCCCTTCCTCGTCCATGAAGTGCGGATGCATCCACGCGATCGACCGCGCCGCCTCGCGCGTCGCTTGCGGCAAGATAAAACGCGTGCCGCCGGTCGCTTCGAGCTCGACGATCTTCGTTACCGTGACATCGCCAATGCGCCACGTGAGCATTGATATCCTCCCAATTTTAGGAATCGTTCCGCGTCTCTACGTCGACCCGCGACGGTCCGTCACGCGATGCGCGCTTATCAAGGAGCCGCTCCCGATTTTACCGGATAGCCCGCCTCGCGCCACGCCTTCATCCCGCCGTCGAGCGCGACCGCGCGTTGAAAGCCCATTTTGCGCAGCGTCGCGGCGGCGAGCGTCGAGATTTGGCCGAACTCGCAGCACGCGAGGATGCGTCGCGTCGGGTCCGGCAGATCCTTGTTGACGCGCAGCTCGAGTTGGCCGCGCGGCAGCAAGCGCGCGCCGGGTATGTGGCCGTCCTCGTACGCGTCGCGCTCGCGCACGTCGAGCACGATCAAATCATCCTCCGCGCGCTCCACGCGCGCGTTAAGCTCGGCGAGCGACATGAACGGCACGGTCGCGGCCGCCTGCGCCAGCAACTGGGCGACGGTCGTGCCGCCGCTCATGTTCGTGCGCAGCGCTTCGGTGATGTGGGTTGGCATGGTGAGGTTGAGGCTGCGCATCGTTTCGACGAAGGCACCGCGGTCGCGTGCCTTCAATCGCGGGTTTTCCGCGAGTTCCTGGCCGATCGTCGAGCGTTGCTGCCCCTTATAATCGTGCGCGGGAAATATTCTGATCGCGGGATCGAGGCGCAGCACGCGGTCGAACAAGCTGTCGTAGAGCGCTTCGGGATCGCCGCCCGGCAGATCGGTGCGCCCGGTGGCGCCGATGAGCAGCGTGTCGCCGGTAAACAAGCGGTCTTCCACCAGCAGGCACATCGAGTCTTGCGTATGGCCGGGGGTGTGCAGGATTTGCAACCGCAACTTTCCGACGACGACCATTTCGCCGTCGCCGAGGCGCATGTCGACAAAAGGCGCGGGGCTTGCGCGATGCATCACGATCGGTGTACCGAGCTGTTGCGCGAGCTGGACGGTCGCGGAGAAATGATCCGCGTGCGTGTGCGTATCGATGACATACCGGATGCGCAGCCCATTGCGGGTGGCGAGCGCCACGTAGTGATCGATTTGACCGACCTCGGGGTCGATCAGCACCGCCGCGCAGGTGTCGGCGCAGCCGACCAAATAAGATTGACAGCCACCGGTTGCAATCTGCTCGAAGATCATGGGAAGTCTCCGGCGCATACCGATGCGTGAAGCGAGGGCATGCGTTCGGGCCAGTGTACGGCGGGCGGCTTGGTCGTGCCAACCCGATTCCGCCCGGGAAAAGGGTGATCGCGCGCTGGATCGGCGCCTTCATATGGGGCCGGTGGATACTATACTAAGTGGAATTCCGGGTAGGAGCGACGAGAGCCGTCGATTGCTTTCGATGCGCCACCCATACCAACGGAGGCCTCCATGTTTAGACGTGCGATCGTTGTATTGATGTTGAGCGTGCTTGTCGCTTGTAGCAGTGCTCCTACGGCACCGCCACCCGCGGCGGCACCGGTTGCGGCTGCTCCCCCCGCCGCGCCGGCGAAGAACGACTACGGCAAACCCGAAACGTGGCTGTGTCGACCGGGCCGACAAGCCGCTTGCGCGACCGATCAGGCCAGCACGGTGGTGGCCGCCGACGGGAAGCTCAAGCGTGAAACGTGGAAGGCGAATCCGAACCCGCCGATCGATTGCTTCTACGTCTACCCAACCGTGTCGCGCGATCCGACGCCGAACAGCGACATGCAGCCGGGCGAGGAAGAACTCAGTGTCGTGCGAAGCCAGTTCGCGCGCTTCGGCTCGCAGTGCCGCCCGTTCGCACCGCTCTATCGCCAAGTGACGCTCGCCGGCTTGCGCGCCATGATGGGCGGCGGCGCGGCGGCGAATTGGAAGCTCGGTTTCGACGACGTCGTCGACGCGTGGAATTATTACCTCGAGCACGACAATAACGGTCGCGGCGTCGTGCTGATCGGACACTCGCAGGGTTCGCTCGCGCTGACGAATCTCATCAGTAAGGAGATCGAAGGCAAGCCGGTGCAGGCGAAAATCATCTCGGCGATTCTGCTCGGCACCAACATCATGGTCCCGAAAGGTAAGGACGTCGGCGGGACGTTTAAGAGCATGCCGCTCTGCAAGTCCGCGACCCAAACGGGCTGCGTGATCACCTACGTTTCCTTCCGCGACAATTCGCCGCCGCCGCCGAACAGTATCTTCGGCTTGGCAAAGGGTGACACCGTCGTCGGGTGCACGAACCCATCGACGCTCGCGGGTGGCAAAGGCGAGTTGAACTCGTATCTAGCGGCGAAACGCAGCGTGATGGGAAAGCAAGAAGACTACGCGTGGGTAACGCCGGCGAAAGCGATCGATACGCCTTTCGTCCGTGTGCCGGGATTACTGACGGGTAAATGTGTGAACGGAGACAAGAGTTCCTATCTGGCGGTGACTGTAAAAGCGAACCCGAAGGACCCGCGCACCGACGATATCCCGGGCGATCTCATCGTGGGCGGCAACGTAATGCGCGAGTGGGGCCTGCACCTCATCGACGTCAACCTCGGCATGGGCAATCTCCTCGACATCGTCGGCAAGCAATCGAAGGCGTATCTCGCGCCGAAGAAATCGAGCAAGGCAGGGAAAGTCTAATCGTCGTGCTTCCCGCCCTGCGCGTGCAGGGCGGGAAGCGTTCTTTTTGAGTTGAACTGCGCGCTTCGGGCGCGGTGTTTCAGGCTCCGTCTGTTGTCTCCATCCGCTCTGTCGCATCTATCGTGCCAGCACCGGCGTCGCGTGGCCGAGTAAGTGTCGATCGAACCCCTGTGACACCAAGAACCTCCATGACTCGAGTACATCTGCGGGGAGAGGATGCGGCACCTGAAAGCCTTTCTGTGGGTATTCGATGATTCGGTGGATGTCGCCGACCATTTCATCGATGACACCGAGCACACCGATAATATTCGATATCTCATCCGGGAAACTGATCGACGGGGCGTCCACGTAGAACTGGATCGCCGGCCACTGAACGGGAACCGTTAAGCGCACCCGGAGAACGGAGTTCGGCTTCGTGACGAACGTGACGCGCTTCGCCGCCGGAAGGAGTGCGCGGGTAAAAGAGATATTTTCACCGAAGTTTGTTGCCCGATCTTCGATCGTGATTGTCGCCGAATCGACGCCATTCGCGTGCGCGCGACCCCCGAAGATGCGGGCTTCCGGCAGATCCCAAAGATGGCGTGTCCAGTTACCCGTGTTGCCGCTCAAGAGCAGGCGTGGCGCCACACCGCGCGCCAGCAAATCACATGCATGATCGCAGACGCGCATGTCGTACGAACAGCAGACAACGATGGCGTCGCAGCGTTCGTGCGACCGCGTCGAAGACATATATCGCCAAAGGCGGTTCGCGTGTTCGAGCGTTGGCGTCAAGACAGTGCGTCAGCTGTGATTGGAATCGGATTCAGGCTCGATCTGTAGCGCAACTAGAAAACGCGCCACCATGTTGTAAGTTGCGATCACGGCGATCAGCTCGACGACGAGCTGATCGTTTTGCAACGCGGCGGCAGCGGCGCGGAACGTAGCGTCGCTGATCGCCACGCTCCGCGTCATTTCGAACGTGAACTGAATCAGCGCTCGCTCGGTCGCGTCAAAGAGCGCCGGATCGACTCGTGACGATTGAAGCTCGCGCAACGCTTCCACCTGCGCCGGCGTTCCGCCGGCCTTCAACAGCATCGGCGCGTGATGGTGAAATTCGTAGTCGGCGCCGGTCAACGCCGCCACGCAGCAAATCGCCAGCTCGCGCCACTTCGCCGGCACCTCGAGCTCGTTTCGCACCGCGCCCAAAAGCGCATTCCAACCTTTCGCGTACGCGGGACTGTAGAGCAGCAGGCGGTCGAGGTGCAGCAGTTTCCCGCCGCGGCGTTGGCGAATCGCTTCTACGACGTCGCGCGGCTCGCTCGTATCGGCGGACTTATAGGGAATACGGGGCATGGGAGTGACTCCTTCTAAAGTGCAGGGTTGTTTCGGCCGGTACTTTCACTGTTTCCCAGGCGGCCACTCCGCGTAGCTCTTGATGCCGTCGCCGAACTTTAACCAACTGACTGGGATCGGTGCATCGTAGGAGCGCGCGGTGCGTTACGTCAACGTGAAATTACCTGCCGCGACTCTTGTCACAAAAAGCGTTCTCTGGCTCCGTCACCTTCCGCGCGCGAGCCCGACCAGCCCGATGACGGCGGCGATCACGCCGGCCGCGAGCATCTATATCGCCTTGTCGGTGGGCGAGCCGGTGAAGACGCGAGAAATGTCCGAGCTGAGCGAGTTCGACGCGTTGACGCCGAAGACGATGAGCAAGATACCGACGGCGATTCATGCATAGGGGAGGGGGAAGAAGCGCGCCGCCGCGCGGCCGCTTTACGCGAGGCCTGTGACTGGGCCGGGCAATGGAGGTTCAGCGCGTCTTCAATTCGGTACAATTCGGCGGTCGCCGGTTGCCGAGGAAGCGGGAAGAGCCGGGAGCGGCTACGTCGGTACGGCGATCTCCACCTCAAGAGGACTACGGCATGAATGGTCGGCTGGAAGGCAAAGTAGCAATCATCACGGGCGCCACGAGCGGCATTGGCGAGGCCACGGCGCGGCGCTTCGCCGCCGAGGGCGCGCGCCTTGTGATCGCGGGGCGCACGACCGACAAGGGCGAGGCACTCGCCCGCGCGCTCGGCGACGCGGTGATATTTCAGCGCGCCGACGTGCTGCGCGAAGCCGATATCGCCGCGCTCGTCGATGCGGCGGTTGGCCGCTTCGGGCGTCTCGATTGTTTGTTCAACAACGCGGGCGGGCCCGATCGCGGCACGCTCGAGACCGTCACCGAAGACGATTTCAATTACAGCATGAAGCTTTTGCTCGGGAGCGTCGTCTTCGGCATCAAGCACGCGGCGCGCGTCATGAAGCCGCAGAAAGCCGGCGCCATCATCAACAACGCCAGCATCGCCGCGCATCGGTCCGCCCAGGGCGGCTATCTTTATTCCGCCGCCAAGGCGGCGGTCAGCCATGTCACGCGACTCGCCGGCGTTCAGCTCGGTCCGCACGGCATCCGGGTAAACGCGATTTCACCCGGCGCGATCGCGACGCCGATCTTCTGGGGCGGTTCGGCGCGCGCGAACACGCTGAGCGATGAGGAGAACCAGAAGAAACTCGCCAAGCTCGAGGGCAACTTGGCGCGCGCGACGCCGCTGCCGCGCTCGGGGTTCGCCGACGACATCGCGAATGCCGCCGTGTTCTTGGCGAGCGATGAGGGGAGCTTCGTCAACTGCCACGATCTCGTCGTGGATGGCGGGCGTATCTCGATGTTTCACGAGCGGCCCAGTGCGTCCTAGCGCGCGCCGCGTGACTACTTGATCCATCCTTCCGCGCGCGCCGTAGCCTCCCAGTTTTTGCCGTCGAATCGCGTCACCGGCAGCGCGGTAATGTCCAGATCGACGAGGCAGCGCGCGTTGACGCTCCAACCCTTCGGGTTCACGCGCGGCCGATGAAACGGATGGATGCCGCAGTGCTTGCAAAAATAGTGCGTCGCGGTTTTGGTGTTGAATCGGTACGTCGTCAGCTCCGATTCGCCGGCGATTATCCGGAGCGCGCCGACGTCGCCGACGGGCACATACAGCGCGCCTTTGCGCGAACACATCGAGCAATTGCATTGCGACAGCCGCGTCGGCTGCGCATCGACTTCGAATCGTACGCGCTCGCAATGACAAGAACCGTGATAAGTCGGCACCCCGGGATCATCCCGTCGCCGGAACCTGAACGTTTACCGTCCGCGCGCCGTAGCGCGCCGTGAATTGCGCGGTATCGATCTCCTCGAGCTCGATCTCGCGCGCCAGCACCTTGGCTTTCCACTTTTCGTGCTCGGGAATACTTGCGTGAAATTCCGGCATCACTTCGCGCGCGAATAGCTCAAGGCTGTCGCAGATATCCTGGTGCGACGTACGCCCTGCCTGGTTGAGCAGGATCACTTGATCGATGTGCGAGGTTTCGAATTTGCGCAGCTTCCGGCGCAGCGTTTCCGGCGAGCCGATCAATCCGCCCCGCAGCGCTTGCTCGGCCGCGTCGGGATTGGCGCGCTTCCAGTTGTTGTACTCGTCCCACATGTTCAGCGCACCCGGCGGCGGGCGTTGCCGCCCGCGGTTCGCGCCGTAGAAGCGCAGACAGAACTGAAAGAACGTCGCGCCGTCCGCTTTGGCGTACGCCTCCTCGTCCGTCTTGGCGCACATGAAGAAGCTCACCAGCGCGATATTGGGGTTCATCTTGTAGTCGGCGAGTTGATCGAGCCGTTTGGTGATGCCGTTGTAATACGCATGCACCCACGCGTGCGCCGCATCCGCGCTCACGAATTGAAAGCCGAGCGCGCCCACGCCGCGCTCTCCCGCGTAGGTAATCGTCGGCAACTGCGAGCACGCCATCCACAGCGGCGGATGCGGTTTCTGCCGCGGCTTCGGCAGCACGTTCCTCAACGGAAAATCGAAATGCGGGCCGTGATATTCGACGCCGCCGTCGCGGAACATCGGGATCAGACAGCGGATCGCGTCCTCGAAGACCGAGCGTTTCGTTTCCATCGAGATACCGAACGGCTCGAGCTCGGTGATGCTCGCGCTCTCGCCCATGCCGAACTCGACGCGTCCGTTGCTGAGCAGGTCGAGCACGGCGATGCGCTCCGCAACCTTCGCCGGATGACTGGTCGTGAGCTGCATGATGCCGTGGCCGAGCCGAATGTTCTTCGTGCGCTGGCTTGCGGCGCCGAGAAAAATCTCCGGCGCGGGCGAGTGCGAGTATTCCTCGAGGAAATGATGCTCGACTTCCCAGGCGTAGTCGTAACCCAGTCGGTCGGCGATCTCGACCTGTGTCAGCGCATCGTGGTAAAGCCGCCATTCACTGTCCTGCCCCCACGGGCGCGGCAGTTGTAGCTCGTAGAAGATGCCAAATTTCATCCGATCCTCCCCTTATGATCCACGCAACGTCAGTGGGCGACGGCGCGAGATGAAATCGTGTCGCTATCCGCGGCGGAAGGCAAGTGTCGGCCTTAGCCTTCAGCGGTTTTCGGGTTTTAGCGCCGTACTCGTTGGCGGGTTGGGCGTTTCCTTCGCATCTCGCCACAACGCTAACTGCCGCGTCGACCACGCCTGAGTGTATCGGGACGCAGTGAACGGTACACCCAGGAAGTCGTGGCGGTGACCGGAATGTCGGTTTTCGTCTTGTACAGTTGGCCTTTGGACATCACGAAGCGTATTCGATTCGGCCTAACGCACAAAATCATCGGCTGCCGACTGGGCAGCGTGGCGGGAACCCAACGGCAACACCGTTGGGAGGTCCAGTGCGTTGATGGTTAGGGGGCATGTGGGTCGACACGAACATCTCCGGCAGCCGTGATCGTTGCCTTCCAGAACTGGAGCGGCACCGGCCTCTGTTTGGACCAACTGATTAGAGCGTGTGCATTGGCGGCTGCCAACTTCGATCCGAATACGACGCCAAGCAGCTGCCTCGGATTGAAATGCAGAAACTGTTTCTCAAGCCTAAGCAACGGTCGCTCCCATGGTTCCTGTGCGATGCAGCGATACTCTTCCTCATAGGCCCACGTCGACCGTTTCGTGAGGATAGTTGCATTGAGGACCTCATTTGGATCTTGTGTAGTTACGTCCATTGACACTCGCTCAGGCACGTAGGTTACTCTAAACGCTAACGCAAACTCCCCAGCAGAGGCGTCAAACACTAAGGCCACACCCTTATGCCCGTCTGAGTAGTGTGACCACATCAATTCCTGTCTTGGGGTTGCTGACAGGCTAAGGATGCGCCACTTAACTTCGATGGCCGCGTGATTGCCAGCATTGATCTGTTCAACGTACGCTTCGTGCTGTTCCTTGGTCAGCCCCCGCAGCCACTTAAGGAAGACCTCTTTCGGTGGCTGACTAGCAACATGCTTCTGCGTATTCCACACCCAGCCCTCGTATTGCTGTCTATACGCTGCAGAACTCCGGTCGCCGAGGTGAAGTATGGGTTTCCCCTCAATAGGGTCGTTTAGCTCGCTGAGACGCGAAAACCGGATCCGATGGTTCAACAGCACGTCTCTAACTCGGGACTTCTGCGTCTCGTCGACCATGCTACGGTACTTGAATAGCTTTTTGTCGATCAACGCCGTTCGAGCGGTGACGACGTTCATGTTTACGATTGGCATAGACAGAAGGGGTCGCCTGTTCCCTAACGTTCTTAGTCAGCCGCAGACCGCTTACCGGCTTCGCGCTCACTTCAACTTGCGCTCATCGAGTTCGAGTGAGCGGCCGATGATCTCGCGCATGATCTCGTTGCTGCCGGCGAGGATGCGGCTGATGCGCGCGTCGGTGTACATGCGCGAGATGCGGTATTCCTCCATGTAGCCCGCGCCGCCGTGGAATTGCACGCATTCATCCATCACGCGATTTTCTAGCTCGGTGGTGAGGAGCTTCGCTTCGGAGGCCGTCACCGCGTCGAGCCGCCCGGCGTTGTGCTCCAGCACGCAGTGATCGACGAAGATCTGGATCGCATCGAGCTGCGCGCGCAGATCGGCCATGCGAAAACGCGTGTTTTGAAACGTGCCGATCGGGCGGCCGAACGCTTTGCGCTCCTTGATGTATTCGAGCGTGATATCGAACGCGTACTGCGCATGCGACAGCGAGCCGACTGACGTGATGAGGCGCTCTTCGGCCAGAAAGGTCGTAAGGTAGTGAAAGCCCTTCACCGGATCGCCGAGCACGTTCGCTTTCGGCACTTTCACGTTGGCGAAAAAAAGCTCCGAGGTGTCCTGCGCCTTCAGTCCCATTTTCGCGAGATTGCGCCCGCGCTCGAAGCCCGGCATGCCGCGCTCGACCAGAAACAAGCCCATGCCGTGCGAGCGCGTCGGGTCGGTGCGTGCGACGACGATGAAAAGATCGCCGATCTGTCCGTTCGAGATGTACGTCTTCGAGCCGTTCAGCAGCCAGTGATCGCCGCGATCCTCCGCGCGCGTCTTGATACCGGCGAGATCGCTGCCGGCATCGGGCTCGGTCATCGCGATGCCGAGAATCGTTTCGCCGCTCGCGCACTTCGGCAGGATGCGCGCCTTCTGCTCCTCGGTGCCGAGATGCCCGATGTACGGCGCGACCAGGCGCGCGTGCAACGTCAGGAAAAATCCGCGCTCGCCGTACCGGTTGTTCTCCTCGATGAGGATTTGCTCGTAGCGAAAATCCTTGACGCCGCTTCCGCCGTACTTCTCATCAGCCCACATCAATAAATAGCCGAGCTTGCCGGCCTTCTGAAACGCATCGCGGTCGACGTAGCCCTGCTTGCGCCAGCGCTCGCCGTGCGGACCGATTTCGGTTTGAAAGAACCGCCGCGCTGATTCGCGGAATTGGTCGTGTTCGGGTTCGAAGATGTGGCGGCGCATGCTCGTTCGCGTGTTGAGTTGCTCGGCGCGCGGGAAACTGACGCACCGTACCGCAATCGCGCGATTCAGGCAAACAATCCGCTAGAAGCAATACTCAAAGGGCACGCGGCCGCCCGGCCGATCGACGCCAGGCCCTGTCTGCGTGAAGCCCATCGACGTATAGAACGGTACGGCATTCGTCGATGAGTTCAGTTGAAGTTTCTTTCGCGGAGATTTTGCCCGACAGTTTTCGATCGCCGCGCGCAGCAACGCCGTCCCGATTCCTCGACGTTGGCAGCGAGGAAGTACGAACAGATGAGAGATGTTCCAAAACTCCCTTACCAGAATGTAACCGACGATCTCGCCGTCTGTGCGGTACTTGAGGTGCAACGCGTCGTCCGGGTTGGCAAGCCATGATTCCAGGCCACGGTCGATGTCCGCGATCAAGAACGCTGCCTCGGCTTCCGATTTCACTATCGATTCTCGAACCGCCGCGGCGGTGATGCGACGAAGCGTGGGGAGATCGGTGTCGAGTACGGGCTCGATCATGATGAACGATAGCAGTTCATGTAGGGTGGGTAGAGCGAAGCGAAACCCACCGAAATATTATTTTGTCGGGTTACGCAGCTCGCGCGACTAACCCGACCTACATTCAAAACGAAGTCGAATTGCGCGCCCGTTTACAGCCGTTCCACGATCGTCACGTTCGCCATCCCGCCGCCTTCGCACATAGTCTGCAAGCCCCAGCGCTTGTTGCGCTGATGCAGCGCGTGCACGAGCGTTGTCATCAATTTCGCGCCGCTCGCGCCGAGCGGGTGGCCGAGGGCGATGGCGCCGCCGTTTACGTTCAGCTTTTCGGGATCGGCGTGGGTTTCTTTCAACCACGCCACCGGCACGGACGCGAAGGCTTCGTTCACCTCGAAGAGATCGATGTCGTCGATCGTCATGCCGGCTTTTTTCAACGCGCGTTGCGTCGCTGGGATGGGCGCTTCGAGCATGATGACGGGGTCGTGGCCGATGACCGACAGGTGATGGATGCGCGCCAGCGGCTTCGCGCCGAGCGCCTTGAGGCCGTTGTCGTTGACTATCATCACGCCGGACGCGCCGTCGCAGATCTGGCTCGACGTGGCGGCGGTGATGCGGCCACCTTCGGCGAGCAGCTTCACGCCGCGGATGGCATCGAGGTTGGCGTCGAAGCGGATGCCTTCGTCGACTTTGTGATCGACGATCGAGCCGTCGGGGAGAGTGGCCTTCAGCGGCACGATCTCGCGCGCGAATCGCCCGGACTCAGTCGCGGCGATCGCGTTCTTGTGGCTGAGATAGGCGAAGGTGTCGAGGGCTTCCTTCGGGAGGTCGTATTTCTTCGCCATCATCTCGGCACCCGTGAACTGGCTGAACTGAATATTCGGGTAGCGCGCCAGCATGCTCGGGCCGACGGAAACGCCGAAGCCGTTCTTCGCCGGCAGCATAGTCGACAAGCCCATCGGTACGCGCGTCATGCATTCCACGCCCGCGGCGATCACGACGTCCATGGCGCCCGACATCACGGCTTGCGCCGCGAAGTGCAACGCCTGTTGCGACGATCCGCACTGACGGTCGACCGACGTGCCGGGCACGCGCTCCGGTAGCTTCGATGACAGTACGGCATTGCGCGCGACGTTCATCGCTTGCTCGCCGATCTGGCTGACGCAGCCCATGATGACGTCGTCGATCAGATCCGGATCGGCGTGCGCGCGTTCGATCAACGCATCGAGCACGCGCCCGGCGAGATCGGCCGGGTGCCAGCTCGATAAGCGTCCGCCTTTGCGGCCACCGGCGGTGCGTGCCGCTGCGACTATGTATGCTTGCCCCATGGTGTGCCTCGTGATGTCGTCATTGATCTGTCCGGCTATTTCCGGCGACGCGCGAACGTCGCGCGACGTGCTTGCCAAGGAGCGCATCAATAGACACTATTGGCGGTGATTTATCAATCTGGAGAGAATGACATCGCAATGCTTCGCTTTCCGGTCAACGCGATGGCGAACAAGAACGGGAATGGGAGGGGGTAACGGTGTCGATACTTTAATTCCAAACGCCGGAACGGCTCGCAATGCACCCCTGCATCCACGCCCGCACAGCGCCCGACAAGCCGGCCTGCATCATGGCCGGCTCGAACGAGGTCGTTACTTATCGTCAACTCGATGAGCGGTCCAATCAGGGCGCGCATTTATTTCGTTCGCTCGGATTGCGCCGCGGCGATGTCGTGGCGCTGTGGCTCGAGAATCATCCGCGGTACCTCGAAATCGTATGGGCGACGCAACGCGCTGGACTGTACGTGGTCTGCATCTCGTCGAAGGCGAGTGCGGCGGAGGTCGAGTACATCGTCAACGACTGCGACGCGAAACTGTTCATCGCTTCCATCGGCATGGGCTCGGCGGCGGATGACGTCTCGCCGCTCTTATCGCAACGGCTGCGCTACATCGTTGGCGGAGCGCGTGCTTCCTATACAGCGTGGGAGCCGGCGCAAAGCGCGATGCCGAATACGCCGATCGCGGACGAAAGCGCGGGCGTGGACATGCTGTACTCATCGGGCACGACCGGTCGGCCGAAGGGCGTCAAGACGCCGCTGCCCGTAGAACCAATCGACACGTCGACCTTGCTCACCGGGATCGCGCAGGCGCTTTACGGTTTCAGTGCGCAGAGCGTTTATCTGTCACCGGCGCCGCTTTATCACGCGGCGCCGCTGCGTTGGTGTATGACGGTGCAGCGGCTCGGCGGCACGGTGATTGTCATGGAGCGCTTCGATGCGGAAACGGCGCTCGCGCTGATCGAACGCCATCGCATCGATTGCGCGCAATGGGTGCCGACGCATTTCGTGCGCCTGCTGAAACTCCCGCCGCACGTGCGCGCTAAGTACGACGTGTCGTCGCTGAAGGTGGCGGTGCATGCGGCCGCGCCTTGCCCGATTCCGATCAAGGAGCAGATGCTCGATTGGTGGGGGCCGGTGCTGTACGAGTACTACGCCGGAACCGAAGGCAACGGCATGACGCTGATCTCGCCGACCGAGTGGCTGGGAAAGAAGGGCTCGGTCGGCCGAGCGGTGGTCGGTGAGATCATGATCTGCGATGAGCACGGCGAGCCGCTGCCGCCGCTGACGGAGGGGACAGTTTATTTCGCCGGCGGGCGCGAGTTCGAGTATCACAACGCGCCGGAGAAAACTGCGAACGCCAGAAACCGATACGGCTGGACCACGCTCGGCGACGTCGGCTATCTCGATCCGGAAGGCTACCTGTTTCTCACCGACCGCAAGGCGTTCATGATCATTTCGGGCGGCGTCAACATTTACCCGCAGGAGATCGAGAACCTCCTCGTCACGCACCCGAAAGTGATGGACGTCGCCGTGTTCGGTGCACCGGATGAGGAGATGGGAGAAAAGGTTGTTGCCGTCGTTCAACTCGTCGATGTGACGGATGCCGGAGCGAAACTCGCGGAGGAGCTGCTCGCTTTCGCGCGCGCGCACCTGAGCCATGTGAAAGTCCCGCGACTCATCGATTTCACGCCGGAGCTGCCCCGGCATCCGAACGGCAAGCTCTACAAGCGTCTGCTGCGCGATGCGTATTGGGGGAAATCGGCGGAGAAATTATCCGCAACACATGCGCTGACGCCGCTCGCACCGGCTGCGGATTTCGATCGGCCGCGTTGATTCCCTTACGCGGCGGCATCCGCCAAGCGCACCGGTACGCGGCGTGCGCCCCACGTGCCCGGTCGTTCTTCGTAAGCACCGGGGAGCGGCGTGCCGCAGGAGCGGCACTTGCCATCCTTGTCGAGATTCCACGCCGTCATCACATACCAGTCGCGGCCGATGAGCTTCGCGTTGCAATGATGGCAATACGTCGAGCCGCCGTCCTCGTCGTGCACGTTGCCGGTGTAGACGTAGCGCAGCCCGTTTTTCAGTGCGATGTGCCGCGCGCGGGTAAGCGTCGCGGCCGAGGTCGGCGGGGTGTCCATCATCTTCCAGTCGGGATGAAACGCGGTGAAGTGCCAGGGCACATCGGGGCCGAGGTGCTCCATCGCCCACTGTGTCATCTCCTCGATTTCTTTTTCCGAATCGTTCTGGCCAGGGATCAGCAGCGTGGTGACTTCGAACCAGACGTTCGTTTCGTGTTTTAGATATTCAAGCGTTTCGAGCACCGGCTGCAAGTGCGAGCCGCAGATCTTCCAATAAAAATTCTCGGTGAAGCCTTTCAGATCCACGTTGGCCGCATCCATATACCGGTAGAACTCATGGCGTGGCGCGTCGCAGATGTAGCCGGCGGTGACCGCGACCGATTTGACGTCTACTTCCCGGCACGCTTGCGCGATGTCGATCGCGTATTCCATGAAGATGACGGGATCGTTGTAGGTGTAGGCGACGCTACGGCAGCCGAGCCGCTTCGCCGCGCGCGCGATCGTTTCCGGCGTCGCGCTGTCGGCGAGCGTGTCCCACTCGCGCGACTTGCTGATGTCCCAGTTCTGGCAAAACTTGCAGGCGAGATTGCAGCCGGCGGTACCGAACGAAAGGATCGGCGTGCCGGGGAGAAAATGATTTAGCGGTTTCTTTTCGATCGGATCGACGCAGAAACCGCTGGAACGGCCGTATGTCGTTAGCACGATCTGCTCGTTCTGATTCCCGCGCACGAAGCACAAGCCGCGCTGGCCTTCGCGCAGCTTGCAGTAGCGCGGGCACACGTCGCACTGAATGCGCCCGTCGGGGAGCTTGTGCCAGTACCGGGTCGGAACGGCGCTTTCGAATTTTTCCGTAGTCATAACGTAAGCTTAGACGGCCCGTCGGTACGCACGTTCAAGCGGCGCTTGAAAAAGTGCCGCCGTCGGCCCATCTTAGGATGAAATGTCGGATGGAGCACAACCCATGACCGCCGTCCGCAAGCCCGCCGTTGCCGGCCTGTTCTATCCCAACGATCCACGCGCGCTGCGCGCGCAGCTCGAAACTCTGTTGGCGCAAGTCCCCGAAACTAGTAGCGAGGCGCCGAAGGCGATTATCGCCCCGCACGCGGGCTACATCTATTCCGGCCCGATCGCGGCGTCGGCGTACGCGCGGCTGAAGCCCGTGCGCGGGCGGATTCGACGCGTCGTGTTGCTGGGCCCCGCTCATCGCGTCGGCTTTCACGGCCTCGCGCGCGCGAGCGCGGAGTACTTCGAGAGCCCGCTCGGGCGCGTGCGCGTGGACGCCGAAGCGATGGCGCAAATCGCCGATCTTCCGCAAGTCGTGCTGCTCGATGCCGCGCACGCGAACGAGCACAGCTTGGAAGTGCATTTACCGTTTCTGCAAACGCTGTTCGATGATTTTACGCTCGTGCCGCTCGTTGTCGGCGCGGCGAGCCCGGCGGAAGTCGGCGAAGTCATCGATCGGCTGTGGGGCGGGCCGGAGACGTTGATCGTCATCAGTTCCGATCTCAGTCACTATCATGCGTACGCGACCGCCCAGGCGCTCGATCGAAATACCTCGCAAGCGATCGAGCGATTGCGCTATGAGGACATCGATCACGAAGGCGCGTGCGGCAGAACGCCCATGAGCGGGTTGCTGTATGTCGCGCGTCGCCGCGGCCTCAGCGCGCGCACGATCGACTTGCGAAATTCCGGCGACACCGCCGGTCCACGCGATCAAGTGGTGGGATATGGTGCTTACATTTTCCAGTGACGTGAACCGCGAGCTCGATGCGCGCGAGCGCGAGCGCTTGATCGAGATCGCTCGTTCGGCGATACGCGCGGGCGTGAGTGGCGGCAAGCCGGCGGTGTCGTTCGACGAGCTGACGCCGGCTTTGCGTGTGCCGCGCGCCACTTTTGTTACGCTCGAGATCAGTAGCGCGCTGCGCGGTTGCGTCGGAACGCTCGATATCTCTCGACCGCTCGGGGTCGACGTGGCCGAGAACGCCTACGCCGCCGCGTTCAACGATCCGCGGTTTCCATCGGTGACGGCTTCCGAGGTCGAAGCGCTTGAGATACACATCTCGATCCTCGAGGCGCCGGAACCGATCGCCGCTTCCTCCGAAATCGATTTGATCCGACAGTTGCGCCCCGGCATCGATGGGCTCATCTTGAGCGATCGCGGTCGTCGCGCGACGTTGCTGCCGTCGGTGTGGGAAGCCGTTCCCGATCCGCGGGAGTTCGTGCGCCACTTGAAATTGAAAGCGGGTTTGCCCGCCGATCACTGGTCGGCGACGCTCACGATATCTCGCTACACCACGCGCTCGATTCCCTGAGAGACCGCGAGCCCTGTCGGCTTGGGCGCCGACTGAATGTCGCCCCGGGCGATCCGCGTACGCCGCGCCTTGTCACCGCCGTAACGCCAAAGTACCATGCCAAATCTGCGGTTTTCCGCCCCGAAGCTCAAGGTGTCTATGTTCCAGGGCAGCATGGTGGCGCTCGTCACCCCGATGCGTGAGGACGGTTCGCTCGACCTCGCGGCGCTGGAGCGGCTCGTCGACTTTCATATCGATCACGGTACCGACGCGATCGTCGTGGTCGGCACTACCGGAGAGTCGCCGACGCTCGATATGGATGAGCACTGTGAAGTGATCCGGTTAGCAGTTCAGTACGCGCGTGGGCGCGTTCCCGTCATCGCCGGTACCGGGGCGAACTCGACTACCGAAGCCATCGAGCTGACGCAGTGCGCCGAGAAGGCCGGCGCGGACGCATGTTTACTCGTGACGCCGTACTACAACAAGCCGACGCAGGAAGGTCTGTACCGCCACCACCGCGCGATCGCCGAGGCCGTCCCGATTCCGCAGATACTATATAATGTGCCCGGCCGTACGTGCTGCGATATGCTGCCGGAAACGGTCGAGCGACTGGCGGGAATATCTAATATAGTCGGGATCAAGGAAGCCACGGGAAAAGTCGAGCGCGTGCGCGAGATCCGCGAACGCTGCGGCGAGCGATTTGATATTTATTCGGGCGAGGACATTATCGCACTCGAGTCCATGTTGGTCGGAGCGTGCGGAGTGATTTCGGTAACGGCAAATGTCGCACCGCGCTTGATGCACCAAATGTGCACGGCGGCTCGTGCGCGCAAGGTCGAGGAAGCGCGCGCCATTGATCGACAACTGTTAGGGCTTCATAAAAACCTGTTCGTTGAAACGAATCCAATACCGGTGAAATGGGCGCTCAAGGAAATGGGTCTGATCGAGAATGGCATCCGCCTCCCGCTTACGCCGCTCGATCCGCGATACTACGAAACGGTTCGCTCCGCGTTGCGCGCGGCGGGTGTATTAAAGTGACTCAACCGTACCGACTTTTCATTTTCGTCGCTTGCGTAGGCGCTGCACTAGCGATGAGCGCGTGCGGCACGGTCGCGAACTCGCGCAAAATCGACTACCGCAACATACCGGTACTTCCACCGCTCGAAGTTCCGCCGGATCTTTCCGCCGCGCCGGACGCGAATGCCGGGGCGGCTGCCACCGCGCCGCCCGCCGCGACCACTTACTCGGGTTATACCGACGAGCAAAAGGCCGCGACGCCGGCCGGGCGTGTGGTGCTGCCGCGGTACCCCGGCGTCAGGCTCGCGCGTGACGGACAGACGCTCTACGTCGTGGTCGACGCTGAGCCCGCCGCGGTGTGGGATCAGGTGAAGGAATTTCTCAACCGTACGGGTTTAACGATCGCCAGTGAAAATTCCAGAGTCGGGCTCCTCGAGACGAATTGGGCGGAAAATCGCGCCCTGGTCGGAGGCAGCGACAGCAATTTTCTTTCGAAGTGGATAGGGGGGTTTTTTTCGGTCGGGATGCGCGATAAGTACCACGTGCGATTCGAGCGCGCCGCCGCACCCGGCACGACCGAAATTTATATCAGCCATCGCGGCATGGAAGAATTGGAACCGGTACCGAGTCCGCTCGGCGGCGCCTCGCGCGGGTGGAAGCCGCGGCCGAGCGATCCGGAATTGGAAGCCGAAATGCTGCATCGCCTGGTGGCGTACTTGGGTATCGAGCGTGCCCCGAACCAGGTGGCGACGAATGCTCCAGCGCCCGCCGCGGCGCCGCCGAGCGCGCGCCTTACGCGCAACGGCAGCGGTGCGGCGTTGTTGACGCTCGAAGATAGTCTCGACCGTGCTTGGCGCCGAGTCGGACTATCGCTCGATCGCATCGGCTTCACCGTCGAGGATCGCGACCGTTCGAAGGGCGTTTACTATGTGCGCTACATCGACCCCGAGACGGCGACAAAGGAGAAAGGACTCTTCGCGCGCCTGTTCGGCAGCGACGCGCCGCCGCCCAGTCAGTATCAGGTCCACGTCAAACCGGTGGAAAAAGGTTCGAGTGTCGAGGTGCTCGACAAGGAAGGCAGCCCCGAGGCCTCGAAGATCGGCGAGCGGATTTTGAGCTTGCTGTACGAACAGCTGAAATAATTGCGGATTACATCGTCAACCGACCTTGTCGTTTCGATCAGTTTGCCGCCGGTACGCCGCGAACGACGGCCGCGGTTGATCCCCCGACCGACCGCGCGTAGGTCCGCATGACGCGCCATCAACCCGAACCGATGCCGACATCCCTGCCGGACGTGCTGCGCTTGCCCGGCGGCCGCGCGCTGTCGTCGTTTCGCCGCGAGCGCTTGCTCGCGGCGGCGCGTGCGCTCGTGCCCGCGCTGCGCGATATCGAGTCGCGTTACTGGCATTTCGTCGCGTTGACCTCCGAGTTGAATCCGACAGAAATCGCGACGCTGCATCGCCTGCTCCGGTACGGCCCGCAGGCCGAGGCGATGGAAGCGGTTCCGGGCGGTGAGTTGCTGCTCGTCGTGCCGCGCGTCGGCACGATCTCGCCGTGGTCGAGTAAAGCGACCGATATCGTGCGCCATTGCGGCCTCGCGAAGATAAAGCGCGTCGAGCGGGGCGTTGCCTGGTATTTGATAAAGGACGGCGCGGCGCTGACGGCGCAAGAGCGCGCGCAACTCGCGCCGTTGCTGCACGATCGCATGACCGAAACGGTAGTGACACAGCCGGTGGCGTTGTTCGATGAGGAGCAACCGGCTCCGCTGCGCGTCATCGACGTCATCGGCGGCGCGCGCGCGACGCTCGAAGCGGCTGATAAAGAACTGGGATTGGCGCTCGCGGCGGACGAGATCGACTATTTGCTCGAAACCTTTACTCGGCTCGGCCGCAATCCGACCGACGTCGAGCTGATGATGTTCGCGCAGGCGAACTCGGAGCATTGCCGGCACAAAATTTTCAACGCCGAATGGGTCATCGACGGCAAGCGGCAAGATCACTCGCTCTTCGAGATGATTCGCGAAACGCACGCGAAGAATCCGAAAGGCACGCTCGTGGCGTATCGGGACAACGCCGCCGTGATCGAGGGCGGGCGCATCGCGCGCTTTTTCAGCGATCCGGCTGGCGGCGAGTACGGCTATCGCGAGGATGACACGCATATTGTGATGAAGGTCGAGACACACAACCATCCGACGGCGATCTCGCCGCATCCGGGCGCCGCGACTGGATCGGGCGGCGAGATACGCGATGAAGGCGCGACCGGCCGCGGCGCGAAGCCGAAGGCGGGCTTGACCGGGTTCTCCGTTTCCAACCTGCGCATCCCCGGGTTCGAACGGCCGTGGGAGGTCGACTACGGGAAACCGGACCGGATCGCCTCGGCGTTGCAGATCATGCTCGACGGCCCCGTCGGCGGCGCTTCCTTCAATAATGAATTCGGCCGGCCGAATATCGTCGGATATTTCCGCACGTACGAGCAAACGGTGGGCGATGAGGTGCGCGGCTATCACAAGCCGATCATGATCGCCGGGGGCATCGGCAACATCCGCGCCCAGCATGTAGCGAAGTCGGAGCTTCCGCCCGGCGCCAAGATCATCGTGATCGGCGGGCCGGCGATGTTGATCGGGCTCGGCGGCGGCGCGGCGTCGAGCATGACGAGCGGCGCGGCGGAGGCCGAGCTCGACTTCGCCTCGGTGCAGCGCGCGAACGCGGAGATGCAGCGCCGTTGCCAGGAAGTCATCGATCAGTGCTGGGCGCTTGGCGGCGAAAATCCGATTGTGTCGATCCATGACGTCGGCGCCGGCGGACTCGCGAACGCGGTACCGGAGCTGGTGCACGCAAGCGGGCGCGGCGGACGCTTCGAGCTGCGCGCGATTCCGAACGCGCAACCCGGCATGTCGCCGATGCAGCTCTGGTGCAACGAAGCGCAGGAGCGCTATGTGCTCGCCGTTTTGCCCGATCACCTCGATCGCTTCGCCCTCGTGTGCGAACGCGAACGTTGCCCGTACGCGGTGATCGGCGAAGCGACCGAGCGGAAGCTGCTAGTCGTCGAGGATCGTTACTTCGGCGATGCTGCCCGCGCCCGCGATCCGGAGAACGCGCGTCGCGCACGGCCGATCGAGCTCGACCTCGACGTCGTGCTCGGCAAACCGCCGCGCATGCGGCGGGTTGCCGAGCGTGTCAAACCCAGGCTCGTCGCGTTTAAGACCAAAGGTATCGATCTCCGGGACGCGGCGTACCGCGTGCTGAAGCTTCCGGCGGTGGCGGACAAAACCTTTCTCGTCACCATCGGCGATCGCACTGTCGGCGGCCTGGTCGCACGCGATCAAATGGTCGGTCCGTGGCAAGTGCCGGTCGCCGACGTCGGCGTGACCGCGAGCGGGTATCAAGCGTACACCGGCGAGGCGATGGCGCTGGGTGAACGCACGCCGCTCGCACTGATCGACGGGCCGGTGAGCGGGCGCATGGCGATCGGCGAGGCGCTGACCAACATCGCTGCGGCGCGCGTACGGGCGTTGCCGGACGTCAAGCTCTCGGCCAACTGGATGGCGGCGGCCGGCCATCCGGGGGAGGACGCCGCGCTGTACGACACGGTACGCGCGGTCGCGCTCGACTTTTGTCCCGCGCTCGGTATTTCGATTCCGGTCGGCAAGGACTCGATGTCGATGAAAACGGTGTGGCACGACGGCGCCGCGCGCCGCAGCGTGACCGCGCCGCTCTCGCTGATCGTTTCGGCGTTCGCGCCGGTGATGGACGTGCGCAAGACGCTGACGCCGCAACTGCGCACCGATCGGGGCGAAACCGATTTGATCCTGATCGATCTCGGCAAAGGTCGAAACCGCCTCGGCGGTTCGGCGCTCGCGCAGGTGCACGGGCAAATCGGCGACGAGCCGCCGGACGTCGACGATCCGCGCATGCTCAAGCTCTTTTTCCACATCGTCCAGGCGCTGAACGAGCTCGGCTACGTATATGCCTATCACGACCGTTCCGACGGCGGATTGTTCGCGACGATTTGCGAAATGGCGTTCGCCGGGCACACCGGCGTGCGCGTCGACCTGACGCCGCTCGGCCGCGATCCGATCGCGGCGCTCTTCAGCGAGGAGCTCGGCGCGGTGCTGCAAGTGCCGAGCGCGCGGCGCGACGGAATTCTCGGCGCGCTCAAAAAATCCGGGCTCGGCCGGCAGTCGTATGTCATCGGCTCGTTGACCGGCGACGATCTCGTGACCTTCCAGCACAACGGCAAGGAAATGTTCTACGACGCGCGCGTGAACCTGCACCGCGCGTGGTCGGAGACGAGCTACCACATGCAGCGGTTACGGGACAATCCGCAGTGCGCGCAAGAAGAATTCGATCGCTTGCTCGACACCGGCGATCCCGGGCTCTCCGCGCAACTCACGTTCGATCCGAACGATAAGATTGCGGCGCCCTACATCGCGCGCGGCGTGCGTCCGCGCATCGCGATTCTGCGCGAGCAGGGTGTCAACGGACAGACGGAAATGGCGGCGGCGTTTGAGCGCGTCGGCTTCGCGGCGATGGACGTCGCGATGAGCGATATCATCGAGGGCCGGGTCGCGCTCAAGGACTACAAGGGTTTCGCCGCCTGCGGCGGTTTTTCCTACGGCGACGTGCTCGGCGCCGGAGAGGGCTGGGCCAAGTCGATCCTCTACAACGCGCGCGCCCGCGAGGAGTTCAGCGCGTTTTTCGAACGTGACGACACGTTTGCGCTCGGCATTTGCAACGGTTGTCAGATGATGTCGAATCTGCGCGAGCTGATCCCCCGCGCGCCCCTGTGGCCGCATTTCGTGCGCAATCTGTCCGAGCAATTCGAATCGCGCTTTTGCCGCGTGCAGATTCCCGACAACCCGTCGATTTTCTTCCAAGGCATGACCGGCTCGATGCTGCCGATCGCGGTCTCGCACGGCGAAGGCCGCGCGGAGTTTCGCTCCGAGGAACACGTGCAGCAGGTGATTCTCGAGAAACAGGTGGCGCTTTGCTTCGTCGACAATCGCGGCGAGCTGGCGCGCACGTATCCGTACAACCCGAACGGCTCCCCGCACGGCATCACGGGCCTTACGACGCCCGATGGTCGCTTCACCATCCTCATGCCGCATCCGGAGCGCGTGTTCCGCACGGTAGCGAACTCATGGCACCCCGATGAGTGGGGCGAAGACGGCCCGTGGTTGCGGATGTTTCGGAATGCCAGAGTTTGGGTGGGATGAGGAGTTGCTGTTCGTCCTCGTACTTCCGTTGTCCTACAAGCAAACTCAATCGCCGTTCCCGCAAAAGCGGGAATCAGGTTCGCGCTTCCGCGCCACTCATCGAGTGTAGCAAATGTACTTGTGGTGGTTGACCCACTTGCCGCGCTGTACAGGGGCGTACGAATTTCGCAATATGTGCACCGGTGTTCTTGCGAGCCGCACGGCTCGTCGACTTGTAGCCTCGAGGTGACGGATGGAGTTGGGATTGGTCGGTTTGGGTCGCATGGGCGGCAACATGGCGCGCCGCTGGCGCCGCGGCGGTATCGATGTCGTCGCGTACAATCGCGACATCGAGGTTACGCGCCAGCTCGCCGCCGAAACCGGACTTAGGCCAGCGGAGTCCGTCGAGCATCTGGTTCGTGCGCTGACGCCGCCCCGCATCGTTTGGCTGATGCTGCCGGCCGGAGATGTCACGCAGCAGCATATCGATCGTCTTGCCAAGCTCTACACGCGCGACGACCTCGCCGTCGACGGCGGTAATTCGCATTACAAAGACTCGATCCGTCGCGGCGCCACGCTCGCGTCGCAAGGGATACGGTTCGTCGACGCCGGCGTCTCGGGCGGCGTGTGGGGATTGGCGAACGGATACGCGTTGATGCTCGGCGGCGATGCGGAATCGATCAAGCGGATCGAGCCGGCGGTACGCGTGCTCGCGCCGGCGCCGGACCGCGGGTGGCTGCATTGCGGTCCGGTGGGGGCTGGGCATTTCGTCAAGATGATTCATAACGGCATCGAGTACGGAATGATGCAAGCGTATGCGGAGGGTCTCGCGCTGATGAAAGCGCGCGAGGAGTTCAAGCTCGATCTCGCCGCCGTCACCGAAATGTGGCGTCATGGAAGTGTGGTGCGAAGTTGGCTGCTCGATCTGACGGCCGAATTCCTGACCAAGGATCCGAAGCTCCAAGACATCGAGCCCTACGTCGCCGACTCCGGCGAAGGCCGCTGGACCGCCGTCGAGGCGATGGAGCAAGGCGTCCCCGCCCCCGTAATGAGTCTTGCACTCATGATGCGCTTCGCGAGCCAAGGCAAGAACGACTACGCCAATCGGTTGCTCGCGCTCATGCGCAAAGGCTTCGGCGGGCACGAGATAAAGCCCAAGCGCTGATGTCTACTCCCGACCTTTGTTATTTTGTCATCTTCGGTGCTACCGGCAATCTTGCGACGACGCACTTGTTGCCGGCGTTGTACCAACTCGAGATTGGTGGGCACCTCAACGAGGATCTGCGCCTTATCGCGTTCGCGCGGCGTGGTTGGACGCCGGAAGAATGGCGAAGCTATCTGATAAGCTCGTTAAAGGATCGTCTAGGTGACGCTTATCAGCGAGCCGACGGCGAACGTTTCGTTCAACGTTTTCACTACGTGCAGGGCGATTTGCATGACGCCGCCGCGTATCAGCGGCTCGTGAAAGAATTGGGCCAGCTCGATACGCAAAGCTGCGAAAACATCATCTTTTATCTTGCCATCAAACCGGCTGATTTCGCCGACGTCGTTGTTCAGCTCGATCGTGCCGGCATCAATCGGCGGCGCGGCCGCCATCGCATCGTGGTCGAGAAGCCGTTCGGTGAGGACATCGACAGCGCGCGACGACTGAACCAGTTGCTGCATCAGTACTTCGATGAGGAGCAGATTTACCGCATCGATCACTTCCTCGGTAAAGAAACCGTGCAAAACCTGTTCGTGTTCCGGTTCGCGAACACGTTGATCGAGCCGGTATGGAACCGCAACTACGTCGACCATGTGCAAATCACGGTGGCGGAGCAAGGCGGGATCGGTAGTCGCGCCGACTATTACGATCGCGCCGGGGCGCTGCGCGACATGCTGCAAAATCACCTGATGCAGCTTTTGACGATCGTCGGCATGGAGCCGCCGGCTCGGCTCGAGGCCGAGGCGCTGCGCGATGAGAAGGTCAAGGTGCTGCGGTCGATCCGTCCCATTCCGGCGGGCGCCGTCGATACGTACGCCGTTCGCGCGCAATATGCCGCCGGCAAGATCGACGGGCGGGCGGTGCCGGGTTATCGCGACGAGCCGAACGTGCCGCGCGACTCGACGACGGAGACCTACGTGGCGGCGAAGTTCTACATCGATAACTGGCGCTGGCGCGATGTACCGTTTTATGTCCGCACCGGTAAGCGGCTCGCGCGCCAAACCACGTTGATCGGCATCCGCTTTCGCTATCCACCGCAGCTTCTGTTTTGTGAAGCGTCTCAGCAGCACGTGGATCCGAACTGGATCGTGCTATGCATACAGCCGGCCGAAGCGATGCACATCGAGATACAGGCGAAGGAGCCGGGGCTTGACGTCATCACTCACACGATCCGGCTCGACGCCATGTACCGCGACACGCACGGAGCGCCGATCGAAGCCTATCAAACGTTGCTACTCGACGTGATCAAAGGGGACCGGAGTTTATTTTTGCGCTTCGATGAAGCGGAGTGGGCATGGCGCATCGTCGATCCGATGTTGCGTCACTGGACGAGCCGCCGAGATTTAATTCCCACGTATCCGGCGGGTAGCTGGGGACCGGAAGAGGCCGATCGGCTTTTTGATCGCGCGGATCATGCCTGGCGCAACCACGTGTGAGTGCTACGCCGCAGACTCGACGTTGGCACCTCTATCCGAGCGTCGAGGAACTTGAGACTCGCGCGGGGCGCGCGATTCTCCGAGCGGCCGCTCAGGCGATCGCCGCGCGGGGCCGGTTCATCATCGTGCTCGCGGGAGGAAACACACCTGAGGGTGTCTATGCGCGGCTCGCCGGCGCGCCGTCGGACTGGTCCCGGTGGCACGTCTACTACGGCGACGAGCGTTGCTTACCTTCCGGCCACGCGCAGCGCAATGACTACATGGCGCGGCGCGTCTGGCTCGATCGCGTGCCGATTCCGCGCGAGCATATACGATGTATTCCCGCCGAGGATGGGGCCAGTGATGCGGCACGACGCTACGCGGAAGTGCTGGCGGGGATCGAGGAGTTCGACTTGGTTTTGCTGGGATTGGGTGAGGACGGGCACACCGCGAGTCTCTTCCCCGATCGTTCGCTCGACGCCGCGGCGGACGTCGTTCCGGTTTATGATGCTCCGAAGCCACCACCCGAGCGTGTCTCGTTGACCGCGGAGCGGCTAAGCCGGGCGCGCCAGGTCATGTTTCTCGTGTCCGGGGAGACAAAACGGCAGGCCGTGGCGGCGTGGCGTCGCGGCGATTTGATCCCAGCGGCCGCCATAGCACCCCCGGAGGGAGTCGACATTCTGCTGGATAACGGCGCGTGGCCGGATCGTTTCGTCTGAGTACTTGCCACACGACGGTCGACAAATTTATGGTATTCCCATCGTTGGATAATTAAGGCGATCGTCGTGGCAAAAGACAAGGATGATTTATTGACGTTATCTCAAGCAGCGGAGAACTACGGCTATTCGGGCGATTATTTGCGCCGCCTCGCGGAGAAGGGGCGATTGCGCGCTCGCAAACTCGGTCGCAACTGGCTCACGACATCCGACGATATGAAATCCTTTATCGAAAGCCGCGAGCGTCGCGGCGTCTACAAGAAGCACCCACGCGTCCCTCGAAAGTAACAGCGCTTCCAAATAGCACGATATCGTGCTATTAATACATCCATAGTTGTTGACGTGCAAGACAGAGCTAATTTTGCAGCAGCGGTTGCTGCAAAATGAAACGTATCTTCTGCACGATGCGATTCATATTCGTCAGCACGCGTCGTATGTGCTGTGGACGGCAGCATTTACATCGACGACTCTAATAGCGTCATGGGACAGAGAGCACGGAACTTGCTCGCGCAAAAGCTACGGGTGTTGCGAATGATGTGTGGCTGGTCTCAGGAGCAGCTCGCGTCGGCGACCGGGCTGCATCGTACCTACATAAGTCTCATTGAGCGATCGGAATGCAACGTCAGTCTCGATAACCTGGAGAAGATCGCGGATGCATTCGGATTGTCGCTGCAGGAGCTGTTGGGCGTCCCGGATGCGGCGATCTTCGGCGAGAAACTGCTTGCCATGTTGAGTTCCAATTCCAAACACGAGGAGCGCTAACGAATGCTTATCATCACCCGCAACCGAGGGCAGAGTATTCGCATCGCACCAGGCCCGCACACCGATCCCGCGACCCCCATCGGCGACGTCTTTGCGCAGGGTCCGATCGAGGTGATGTTCGTCCAAGCACGTGGTTCGCAGATCCGGCTAGGCATCACGGCGCCCCTTTCCTTGGTCGTTCTTCGCGAGGAGCTTGTCGTTACACCCCTAACGTAGGGTCTGGCCTACGGATGGGGCGGCGCATCGCCGCTGCCAAAAATGCCCTTAGGTGGCCGCTTTCATGGCTAAAGCCAAAAAACCGGCTTCTCCCCTCCCTCAATAAAAGCACGCGGTAGCGAGGACTTAGCGTCGCGCGGCCCGTATCTGGCATATGTTGTGCTTTCTCGTGCAGCATGGAAGATAAGAGTGGGGTTGTCATGGCACGAAAGGCACGACTGACGACGGTAGCAGGGGTGTTGCTGGCGCTGGCGCTAAGCGGAACGGCGCAGGCGTCGCTTTACGTTTACCAACTGCCCGACGGTTCGCGCATCGTTACTGATCACGCCTTGAACAACGGGCAGTATCGGCTGATTCGAATGGGCGACACGCCGAAGGACATTCGGCGCCTCGTCGCGTATCAGGATCGGCAACTCTTTCGCGCCGACCCCTCGGCCTACGACCGATTGATACAGCGTGTCGCCGCCGAGCACAAAGTCGACTTCGCGTTGGTCAAGGCGGTGATGCACGTCGAATCCGCGTTTAATCCTTACGCGAAGTCCGACAAAGGAGCGCTCGGGCTGATGCAAATGTTGCCGGAAACGGCGCGCCGCTACGGCGTCGATGACGCATACGACCCGGTACAAAACGTCGTCGCCGGCGTGAAGCACCTAAAATATTTGCTAGTGACGTTCAACCAAAAGCACCGATTAGCGCTCGCCGCGTACAACGCCGGCGAGAACGCCGTTCTCCGTCATCGTGGCGTCCCGCCGTATCCCGAAACGCAAGCGTATGTGCGCAAGGTGATGCAGTATCAGCGGCAGTACAGTCGCACGTCGTAGTTGTTGTAGGATCGCGCGAAGCGCGGTACACATTCTGCGTTCGCGGGAATGACAACCTCAATTCAATTGCACGCGCTGCCCCCACGGAACCGGCGCACGACCCTTGACCAGCCACAGTACCGGAAAGCTGGGCGCGCGAGTGGGGAATTCGCCTTCCGCGTCGGTAAAGTACAGCAGCAGATCGGGTGGCCGATCGAGTCGTTCGGCCCACTCGATTGCCGGCGCGAAGCGCGTGCCGCCGCCGCCCATCAACTGTTTGGGCAAACGTAATTCTTCCCACGGCTCGTAGGTCCACGGGCCGTCCTGCGCGAGTTGCGCATCGCATGCGTGCAACACAATGCGAGCGTTAAGCGATCCCTTGATTGCATTCACCTCGCTTAGGAATTCTTGCATTTCACGCGGCTCGATCGAGCCGCTGGTGTCGATCACGACGGCGATTTCGATATGGGCAGCGCGTAGACCCGGTAGTATCGCCGCGCCTTCGCGCCGACTCGGCCGGCTGAAGCTGTAGTCGGTGCGCGCGTTGGACGTGAGATAGCGCGCGAGCAACATGCGCCAGGGGAGCTGAGGTTGTAACAGATCATCCACCAACCGCGCCATCGACGCCGAGAGCTTACCGGCGCGCAACGCCTGCTGGGCCGCGCCGGCGAGCCGAAGCTGCCATTGCGTCGCCAGGCGCTCTCGCTCGCCGGCGGCGAGCGGCGGCGGTGCCGGTTGTTCTTCGTCGGGACTGCCGCTGTCCGCTGCACCTTGGCCGTTCGGAGAGTCACCCGTGGTATCGGCATCGTTATCTTCGGGCTGGGTCTGCTCGCCGTGGCCGCCGCCGCGCGCGCCTTCGCCGTGTGCGGTCTCGTCGGCATCGCCTTCATCGTAGATATGACGGTCGATCGTCTCGTCGTCCGTGTGTTCCTTGATATAGGGATAAATCTCCTCGGCCGACATGCCGTCGTACGCGCCCCGCAGCAGCGCGGCTGGAGGGGGCACAAGACCGTCCGCCACCAGCAATGAGTTGACCGCAAAATCGCACGCGACGTCCCAGCGATGCTTCACGCGATGCTGGCGGCGGTGAAAATGCGACAGCCCGCAGTGCAGCGCCTCATGGGCGAGCACGAACTTCGTTTGATCGAGGCTGAGTGCCTCGATGTAGCCGCGATTGTAGTAAATACCGCGCGCATCGGTGGCAGTCGTCTTACACCAAGCGGGATCGGCCGGAAGAAGCGGCAAGCGGAGCACGAGCGCGCCGAGAAAAGGTTTTTCGATGATGAGCTGTGTGCGCGCGGCGGAGAGTTTACGAGCGATGTCGTCGAATGGCGCCGAACCAGTTTGCGGCATGACTAATTCGCGCGCGCCGGCCTCGGCCAAAGATCATAGAGCATCACGTCGGCGACGTTCTTCGCCCATTGCGCAAACTGCGGCAAGCCGAAGATGCGCTCGCCGACCGCGCGCTGCAGATCGGAGACCAGCATCACGCCCATCTCGCGCGTTGGGAAGCGATTGGCGTAATGCAGGATATTGCCGTAGACCTTACTCTCGTCGGGCGTGCCGCGGGCGCGGACCGCGCGCGAGACAAGGGCGGAGGCCACGGCGTACTGCAAATCCGTTTCCTTCGGCACCGTCTCCGAGCTTCCGGCGGCGATTGCTTCGACGTCCGGGAGATTGTCGAGGTTGTCCACGAATGCCTTGGTCTCGATGCCGGCAGCCGGCCCGACACAGGCCTGCAGTGCGCCGAGTAGTAGTGCGGGCTGATCGGCGAATTTACTGAGCGCACGATGGGCAAACTCCCACGAGCGCGGCGACGGGAACGCCACCGGGTTGTGCGCCGGATTAAAGTCGAACAGAAGCTCCGGGCGAAAGCGCAGGAACGCGATGATGCGTTCGTCGATGTCATGTGCGTACGCCCAGGCGACCCAGTCGTCAAGATTCACTTCGACGTCGAAATGGGTGAAGCGGTTGGCGAGCGGCGCCGGCATGCTATAAGTGATACCGCGGTCGCCCTGGCGGTTGCCAGCCGCGAAAATCGCCCAGCCCGGCGGCACCTCGTACGCGCCGAGCGCGCGATCGAGGATCAGCTGATACGCCGCCGCGGAAACAGTGGGCGCGGCGGAGGTAATCTCGTCGAGAAAGAGGATGCCTTCGTAACCGTGGCGCACCGCGTCCGGCAGCATAGCCGGTATGGCCCACTCGACCAGGTCATTGACGCGGAACGGAATGCCGCGCAGATCGGTCGGCTCCAATTGCGAGAGGCGCAGATCGATCATCGGCGTCTTATGTTTGGCGGCGACTTGCGCCACGATCTGTGACTTGCCCACACCGGGCGGACCCCACAGCATCACCGGCGTGTGACTGGCGTTGCGGGTACTCTGATATTCACGATCGAGGACAGCCATGATCAGCGCGGGGCGCATGCGTGCTCCAAAAAGCGTAAAGGGATGGAGGCGGGTGCTCCTCGAAGTATAAGATGCGACTTGAGTGCCGTCCATTTAAACGCGGCCGCATGGGAGCGCCGTGCGATCGAGAGGAGCAAACGGGGCGATGAGATGAACCTATCGAGCCGGAATATCGCGTTTACCGGTTTCGTTCATGATGGATTCGGCATCGCGTTGTGGCAGGCGGATGGCAGTGGCCCGGAGCCCGCCGCGACCGGGCACACGTTTATTACGCCGGTGGAGCCGATCACCGCGCACTATTACGTCGCCTCGCGGGACTATGTCGATGTGTCTGCTCGCGGGGGCTTGTGCGCTACCGGTTTGAACGGCGAGTGGCCGCGATTCCAATCGGCGCTCGCCACCGCGCGTCGCGATGTGCGCGATCTGGTTATACGATTGCCGCTGACGACCGCCGGCCCGGACCGCGAAGGCGAGGACTGGTTTTTCCGCGATGGTGTCGAGACCCGCTTTCTGCAACCGCAAGCGCCGTTGCCGTTATCGCTGCAGGCGAACGCGCTGCTTGAGTTCGCGCCGCCACGCTTGGTGCTGACCGAGGATTACCGGAACGCGCGCGATTTTTCGGACGTCAAAATTTCGCTGGTGTCGGACACCGTTGCGGTCCGTCCGGCACCGGGTGCGCTAGACGGGCCGTTTGCCGGCGTCGTCGAGGGATTCCTCGCCGATCTAGCCGGGCGACCGGTGCGCTTTGTCGTCGATGCGATTCAACTCGCGGAGACGGCGTTCTCCGGTCACGGACGCACGAACGCGCGCTTCGCAGAAATCCCCTCCGCGAGGGTGGAAGTAGATTAGGGAGATGCGCTTCGCCTACCGGAGCCAGAGGGGAATAGATCGGAGGTCGTTGGTTCAGCTACCGTGACTTAGGCCGTTTCCGACCGCACGCCGCGGCTGTTCCTGATCTTCTTTCAATTGCAACGCCCAGAGGTGCGCGTAGATGTCGCCGCGAGCGAGTAGCTCCGCGTGCGTTCCGCGCTCGACGATGCGTCCGCCCTCCATGACGAGAATTTGATCGGCGTCCATGATGGTCGAGAGCCGGTGCGCGATTACGAGTGTCGTGTGATGGGTGGCGACGTCAGTGAGCGCCGTTTGAATGATTTGCTCGGATTGCGAATCAAGCGCGGACGTGGCCTCGTCAAAGACGAGAATCCGCGGGCGCTTTAGGATCGCGCGCGCGATCGCGACGCGCTGCTTCTCGCCCCCGGACAGCTTGAGCCCGCGCTCGCCGACCATCGTGTCGTAGCCCTTCGGCAACGATTCAACGAAGTGATGGATGTGCGCGTGTGTGGCCGCTTGGAAAATCTCCTCGCGCGTCGCGTCGGGACGGCCGTACGCGATGTTGTAGTAAACGGTATCGTTGAAGAGCACCGTATCCTGCGGGACGATGCCGATGTTGGCGCGCAGGCTCCGCTGCGTCACATCGCGGATGTCCTGCCCGTCGATCAGGATCCGTCCGCCGGTCACATCGTAAAAACGAAACAGCAGCCGCGCGATCGTCGACTTGCCTCCGCCGCTCGTGCCAACCACGGCGACCTTCTGGCCCGTCGGAATTTCGAAATCGACATCGAGGAGAATTTGACGATCAGGCTCGTAAGAGAAATCGACATGATCGAAGCGCACATGCGCCCGTGTGACCGCGAGATCGGGAGTGCCCGGCTTATCCCGCACTTCCGGATGCTGCTCGAGCAGCCCGAACATGCGCTCCATGTCGGCGAGCGAGTGGCGGATCTCGCGGTAGACGAAGCCGAGAAAGTTGAGCGGCATGTAGAGCTGAATTAGAAACGCGTTCACCAGCACCAGATCGCCGATCGTCATCTTGCCGTTCATGACCTGGTAGCCGGCGAGGAGCATCAGCGCCGTCACGCCGCCGGCGATGACAACACTCTGTCCGACATTGAGGAACGAGAGCGAGGTTTGATTGCGCACCGCCGCCTGCTCCCAAATGGCGAGCGTTTCGTCGTAGCGGCGCGCCTCGAAGTCTTCGTTGTTGAAGTACTTGACGGTCTCGTAGTTGATCAGGCTGTCGATCGCGCGGGTGTTCGCTTTCGAATCCATTTCGTTCATGGTGCGGCGAAAGATCATTCGCCACTCCGTCACCCACAGCGTGAAGATGACGTAAGCGACGAGAGTCAGCATCGTGATGATGGCGAACCAGGCGTCGTACTTGACGAGGAGGATGCCCGCGATGAAGCCGATCTCGAGAATGGTCGGCAGGATGTTGAACAGCATGAAGTTGAGCAAGAACCGGATGCCCGCCGCGCCGCGCTCGATGTCGCGCGAAACGCCGCCGGTTTGCCGCTCGAGATGAAAGCGCAGTGACAGGTTATGCAAATGCTGGAAGATCTTTAGGGCGACACGTCGGATCGAGCGTTGCAGAACCTTGACGAACACCGCGTCGCGTAGCTCGCCGAAGAGCGAGTTGCCGAGCCGCAGCAACCCATAGGCGACGAAGAGAAACACGGGCAACGCGAGCAGCGCCTGGCGTTGCTCGAAGGCATCCACGATTTGCTTGAGCACCAGCGGCACGGAGACGTTCGCGACCTTCGCCGCCGCCAAGAACGCGAGGGCAAGCGCCACGCGCCCGCGAAATTCGAGCAGGTAAGGCAACAGACTCTTGATGGTGCGCCAGTCACTACGACCGGTCGGCGGTTTGCCGAAATGGCGCAAACGCAAAGGCTACAGCTCCTTTCTCTTTCGAACGGAGGATTTTACAGTAGTGGCTCGGATGGAACTAATTTATTGTCGCATTGCGGGTGGTGGTTTGCGCCTTCGGGCGCTTCCTGTTGGGTTTTAGTAAATTCTACTTGTGGGTGGTTGACCCACGGCAAGTAACTTTTCTTTGTCTCGCCAAAGAAAAGTCACCAAAAGGAAAGCGACCCCGGTCGCTGCGCCGCGCAACATCAGCGCGGTCCCCTGCGCTCCTCGCCAACCCCGGGCGCGAGACCAACTCGCCGGCGGCGCAAAACCAGCGCCGCTCGGGCTCGACACGGTCTCGCGAAAACTCCCGGGGTTGCCTCCGGTGCTTGCTCTACGGGGATTGAACTGTAACAGCAACTACAATAGCAACAGTAAACCCACGAACGTAGAATCCTTCGTGGTTGCTGTTGTTGTTCGGGTCCCCGTAGAGGGCAAAACCGGGCACTGGTGCTACGTCGTGCCCCTGTGCTAATTGGCTCCCCAATCCGGTCAAAACAGGGAACCACTCTGGTTGCTTGCGGGTGCTGTTGAGCTAATTGGGGCACCAATCCAAGCAAAGGTTAAGGTAGGTCCCTTAGAGCGTTGGGTTCGGCGGACTAATTGACGTTCGTAGCATTGAGAAGCCTGTTTGCTAACAGAGTCATTGATTGTGTCAGCTTCGATGCGAATGCTTCCAATAAGGGTTCAGCAAAGGTGTGCGGGGAAATCACTTTCCTGATCCATTGGTCATAGTAATACACAACCCTAAGAGCAGTATCGAAGTTTGGGACGAGGCTGCGAAAATCCAATTCGCGATGTACCGCGTACTTGTTTCGAAACTCGGTCATGCCATTCCAGCACTTTTTCCATTGCTGCGGGTCGAGCGCTGTGTGTTGGAAAAGTCCATCACGAAAACTTCGTTGAAGCGCTTCGGATTGGTCCGCAGACAACAGCTTCCAGTGAGTCGGGTTACTCCCATCAGAACCAAATACCATACACCACAAGATGGCTGCTTGAAGTAGGTGTGCATCGATTGTAAGCGTCCAAAACTCGCTTTCGAGTCGAGATTCTTTATATGCTTTAGAAAGGGCTCGATAGTAAATCAAGTGGTACACGAACCGTTTGACTATTGGGAATTGGTTCATGAACACAGCAGGCTCATAGTGCATTGTGCTCACGCGGAACCCTCCGAATTGAGCGCCGTGTCTCCATTTATCGGTAGTGTGGGATACATGGAATCACTCAAGCGTATACCATGAAAACGGAGCTTGTAGAGTGAAGTCAGCTAGCTAACTTATCAGTCAGCGAAAAAAGTCGGCGTGGCTATTGAAAAACGTCTGTGCTAGTTCTGGATTTAGCTTACGTAGGACTTGATACACCTCTTTGACCTTATCGCGTTGTTGTTGCATGGCGTAACTTGCGCCCAAGCGTTGTTGTTGCATGGCGTAACTTGCGCCCAAGTAATACCAGGCATAAGCGTCATCACTTCTAATCCCAATTGCGCGCTCGCTGGCCTGTATAGCTTTGTCGTATTGTTGTATGCCGTTGTACGCATAGCTCAAACTAGTCAAAGCATCCGCATCATCCGGTTCGACGCGCAGCCATTCCTGGAGCAATTGGATAGCTTTCTCAAATTGGTTCAGATGAAGGTGAGCTAAGGCCAGGTTATTCCAAGCGCCAGGGTAGTTGGGCCTCAGCAGGACAACTTTCTGAAAGCTGTTCTTAGCATCTTCGATTTGATCGAGATTGCCATAGGCCTCGCCCATCGCATACCAAGCATCAGCGCTTGTCGGCTCGGCGGTTGTCCATCGTTGTGCGAGATTCAGCATTCCTCGCCAGTCTTTTTTTGCCTCCAGTGCCCTCGCGTGGTTGAACCAATCTAAGGTCGTTACATTCTTGTTAGCGATCACGGCGACCCGGAACCGCGCTCGTTTTGGAAGGTCCGCGATCCAGTCTGCGGGCAGGGCAAAATTCAAGTTTTGACCTTCGACAAAAGCGAAAGAAGTGATTCCTATTAGTCGCGAATTAATGTCGAATAAACCACCACCGCTTGATCCAGGGGAAATTGGGGCAGATGTCTGGATATATCGCGAGCCTTCAAACTCTCGCAAGGATGAGATTAACCCCTCACTCAATGTAAGTTCTAAACCTTTTGGTGCGCCAATTGCGTAGACCCGTTGGCCGACTTTAAGGGCAGTGGCTGCGCCAAGCAAAACGCCCGGTCCGCTTATCCCTGGTACGCTTAGTTGGCAAATGTCACGATCAGGGTCGGCATACCGGAGAGTTGCAGCAAACACTTTACCGGTATGTCTCACGCGAATGCTGTTACCTGATTGCGCAACGTGGCAGTTTGTAACAACTGCGCCAGAGCCAATAACAACACCGCTACCAAGACCAACAGGCTCTTTAGCCGCGTTGAAAACGTCCACTACGACAACGCTCGGAGAAACTTTCTGGAAGATTTGTTCGGGCGTGTCAGCCCGAGAAACCGTAATTACGGATGTAAGCCCTAGAACAATGCCGCCAACGGTAAGTTGTGATGATAAAAACACAAAGGAATACGGAGAGTTTGCTAGCCTGCGATTCACTGGCTCATGCAATAGTTGAAAGACGCAATTGAGCTTGAATATTTATCTGCGGTGCCCTTCGGGATCGGGAGAGATTCAGAGCCAAACATGACTAGAGAATGGGTCAGGACTTTTTCAACGGGTGAAGTGGAAGCGCATATCCTGTTGTGACGGTGATAGATTCGGGATCGGATTCGATTGTTACGCATACGTCGTCGGCAAAAAATAAATCCAGCCCTCTTTTATCAGAATGAATGGCATAGGTCTCTAGCACCTTTCCTTTGGCGAGTTCCGCGTTGGTGCATTTTGCAATAGACCCAATTCCATCTTTACTGCCGTAAAAAACAAGCACCCATTTACCAACTGACGACGGGTCAGGGATTAGCCCAACTAGCTGTTTTCCGTATAGCTCCGGTATTTTTCTGTACCCCATTGAAACGGTTGTTGACATCTTTTCCCCTATTTATTTGGGTCTTCGTGAAATCGTGTGGGTGATTTCGATCATTTTAGAGCACCGGCAACATGCACGTCAGTATCTTGAGCCGCAGGTATTCCTCGTCGCGCAGACCGTATGCACGACGCTGCAGGACGCGGATCTTGTTGTTGAGCCCTTCGACGAAGCCGAGCGAGACCTTG
>JBGPKL010000031.1:0-44347 GCA_041485885.1 Sulfurifustaceae bacterium | reverse complement strand
CTCAACAACAAGATCCGCGTCCTGCAGCGTCGTGCATACGGTCTGCGCGACGAGGAATACCTGCGGCTCAAGATACTGACGTGCATGTTGCCGGTGCTCTAAAATGATCGAAAATCACCCACACGATTTCACGAAGACCCATAAAAAAAGGCCGCCGAACGGCGGCCTTTTTCGTGATACCCGCGGGCCTACTTGCCGATGATCTCACCAAAGAGTTGGAACTGCTTGCCATCGAACCGCGCAAGCTGTATTGACTCGATCGGATAGTAGTCGTTCTGACCGGTGGTGACCTTGATTCCCGGCAACAGCATCGGCACTTCCAGGTTTTTCAAACTCGCGGCTTGCTTCATGACGTTCTCGCGCGTCAGCTCGTCGCCGCATGCCTTGAGGACTTGATGCATGGTGTAAGCGACAGAATAGCCGTACACGTAGTTACCGTCAGCCAAGTTGGCGTCAGGATTGTATTTCTTCATCCATGCGAGCCAATCCTGATAGTCCTTGTTCTTCACCCATTGCGGATCGTTCGGATCCTTGATGTAAGCGGAGGTAATGATGCCCTTCGACTTGTCCAGACCGGCCGGTACCAGCACGTTGTTGATGTTCGCCGACACGCTGTTCAGGAAGTGCACCGGATTCCAGCCGATGTCGACCGACTTGCGAATCGCCTGCGCGGCGAACTTCGGCGTGGTGACGTTGAAGAAGAGATTCGCACCCGACGCCTTCAGCGTGACGATTTGCGAGTCGACGGTCGGGTCGCTCACTTCATACGACACTTCCTTGACGATCATCTTCGACGCTTTGTCGCCGAGCCCTTCCTTGAATCCGAAGAGATAGTCCTTACCGTAGTCGTCGTTCTGATAGAGGATGCCGATCTTGGCGTTCGGATGGTTCTTCAGAATATACGCGGCATAGGCTTTGGACTCGGTCTGATAATTCGGCTGCCATCCCATGGTCCACGGAAAATTCTTCGGGTCGCCCCACTTCGTTGCGCCGGTCGCGACGAAAAGTTGCGGCACCTTCTTCTCGTTCATGTACTTGTGGATGGCGGTATTGGACGGCGTGCCGAGCGGCTGGAACATAAACAGCACTTCTTCCTGCTCCACCAGCTTGCGGACTTGCTCGACGGTCTTCGGTGGGCTGTAGCTGTCATCGAGCGAGATGAAGTTGATCTTCCGCCCGTTGATACCACCCTGCTCGTTGACCATTTTGAAATAGGCCGTTTCCGCTTTGCCGATCGAACCGTAGGCGGAGGCCGGGCCGCTGTACGGATTGGTATGGCCGATCTTGATTTCAGTGTCGCTCGCGCCTGGGTCGTACTTCTTCGCCGCAGTGGCGCCGGACACCGCGAGCACGAGTCCGAGCACCGATGCGATCGATGTAAATAACAACTTTTTAGTGAATGTTAGCGATGTCATACTGGTTCTCCTTCTAACTAATATTTAAGATGTCAATGACTTGATGCCCTGCTAACCCTGAGCCATACGATTGGCGATCCGCCGCCGCATCCGCACCCCAGCGAGACGGAGGAACCCGGCTACTCCTGCCGGCATTATGAACATAAACAGGATCAGAAACACGCCAAATACCGCTCCTGGCGCCGCTTTCGAGATCCCTTCGGAAATATGCGGGATAAATTGCAGAAATAACGCCCCGTAAATCGCCCCGCTGAGCGAAAAGATGCCGCCGATCACGCTGCCGAACAAGAAGCTGAGGGAAAGGGTGATAGCGAAGCTGTCCGGCGCCACGAACTGTATCGCGATGCCCCCTAAGGCTCCCGCGATGCCGGCGTACATCGCGCTGATGCCAAAGGTAAGAGACTTGTAAATCGCTGTATTTATTCCCATCGCCTCCGCCGCGATCGGCTGGTCGCGAATCGCGACGATGGCGCGACCTATCCTTCCACGCAGCAAATTCCATCCGATGACGAACATGATAATGGTGACGAACAACGCCACAAAATAGAGCCATTGATCGGAATTCAGCTTCAATCCCCACGGCGCGGTCGGCTTGGTGATGGATATCCCTTGGACCCCTCCGGTCCAATCTTCTATCCCCTTATATTTGAGGATCTGAGGCATCGCCACTCCCAATGCGAATGTAGCCAGCGCCAGGTAAAGGCCTTCCAGGCGCAGCGCCGGTAGACCGAACAAAAACCCGACAACGAGGCAGATAACACCGGCTATCGGCAACGTAACCCAATACGGCACACCGAACTGGGTTATAAGGATCGCGGCGGTATACGCGCCGATCGCGTAAAACGCGCCGTGGCCCAGTGAAATCTGACCGTTGAAGCCGGTCAATAGATTAATGCTGAGGAGAGCGATCGCGTTTACCAGAACCAATGTGAACTGAAATGTGCGGTAGTTGCTAACCACGAAAGGCAGAAGGCAGGCGGCAACGATGAGTACCGCCAACCCGATATTTTTCCAGGCTCCGCTGCTCAGCCCGTAGTATGTCTGCGCCGCGGGAGTGCGAGTGCTCGTTTGCGTCATAGTTGCCATATCTTATACTCGCGTGACCAACGTTTTGCCGAACAGACCCGACGGCTTCAAAACCAAGACGCCGACGATAATGACCAGAGCAACGGTTAGCTTCAGCTCCGTGCCGACAACGTAGTCGCCCATCAAGTTTTCCAATACACCCACGATAAATCCACCGAGCACTGCACCCCATGGATTGGAAATACCGCCTAAGAGCGCGGCCGCAAATCCGTAGTTCAACACGCCGGTCATCATACTGGGGTCGAGGTACACGATGGGGGCAATCATCATGCCCGCGACCGCGCCGATCGCGCCGGCGAGTCCCCAACCCAACGCCAGCATCCAGCTCACGCGGATGCCGACCAATCGACTAGATTCCGGATTCTGCGCGGCGGCGCGCATCGCGAGGCCGAGCGGCGTGAAGCGGAAGAATAAATAAACCAGGATGAGCGTGACGAACGTCACTCCGAACAACCCCAGCTGATGACCGTTGAGCATACCACCGAAATATGAGGTCTCCGGGAACGGGCTCGGAAAAACCTTCAGCGTGTATTCGTAGATCCATCCGGCGACGCTATTCAAAATCAGAAGCAAACCGATAAATACGGTGACGACGGCAAGCACCGCGTCTTGTCGTTCGAACGGTCGAATGACAACCCGCTCAATGACGACGCCGCCGGCGAAGGAGATGGCGACCGTGAGAAAAAACGCCGCCCAGTACGGCATCCCGGCGTTGATTAATGTCCATGCGATGTAAGTGGAGAACATCGCCATCTCGCCCTGGGCAAAATTCACCAAATGCGTGGCGTTGTAAATCATGACCAGCGCCAGCGCGAGACTGGCGTAAATACCGCCGGTCGCGAGGCCCGACAAAACTTGATAGAAAAAAGCTTCCACAGCGCCCCCTTTCTAATAACCGAGATAGGACCGACGCACGGAGTCGTCGTTCTTAATCACGTCCGAAGTTCCCGATATCATGACCCGGCCGGTTTCGAGCAGGTACGCGTGGTCGGCGATATTGAGCGCCAGCGATGCGTTCTGCTCGACGAGCAGCATGGCAACTTTCTCCTCCCGGTTGATGGTGCGCAGGATATTGAAAATATCTTGCACGATCATGGGCGCGAGCCCGAACGACGGTTCATCCAACAACAACAGGCGTGGGCGCATCATGAGCGCGCGCGCCACCGCCAGCATTTGCTGCTCGCCGCCGGAAAGCGTGCCGGCCTGTTGCTTGCTGCGTTCCTTGAGCGTCGGAAAATAGCGATACACCCGATCGAAATCCCCGGTGATGTTGCCTTTGTCCTTGCGCGTGTAGGCACCGAGACGCAGATTCTCTTCCACCGTCAAATCGGCGAATGTGCCGCGACCTTCCGGCACATGGGCGATACCGCGACGCACGATGTCCTCGGTGGCCTTGCCGGTGAGCGCCTGGCCTTCGAACGTCACGTGTCCGCGCGTCGTGACCATCCCGCATACCGCGCGCAGCGTCGTCGTTTTGCCCGCGCCATTTGCGCCCAGCAACGTGGTGATGCCGCCCGGCTCGATGCCGAAATTCAACCCATGCAGCACGTGCGTCGGGCCGTAAAACGCGTGCAAGTCTTTCACTTCCAGAATCGCGGCCATTAGTTGGGTTTCCCGAGGTAAGCGCGGATGACTTCCGGATCCTGTTTCACCTGTGCCGGTGTGCCATCGGCGATCTTGCGGCCGAAATTCAGCGCGACGACTTTATCGGACGTGCTCATCACCAACGCCATGTGGTGCTCGACGAGAAGAACGGTGACTTTGAGCTCGTCGCGCACGCGCTTGATCAACGTCACGAATGCGCTGACTTCCTCGTGATTCAAACCGCCGGCGGGCTCATCGAGCAACAGCAACTTCGGTTTGCTCGCCAGCGCACGCGCCAACTCGACGCGCTTTTGCGTGCCGAACGGCAAATCCATTACGCGCGCATGCGCGACCGATTCGAGCCTCAGGAATGAGATCAATTCCATTGCCGATGCGTACATTGCTTTCTCTTCGCGCTTCACCAGCGGTAAGCGCACCGCGTTAGCAAAGAAACCACCGCGACTGTGACAATGACCGCCGGCCATGACGTTTTGCAACACCGTCATGGTGCGAAACAGCGCGAGATTCTGGAACGTGCGACCGATTCCGATCCGTGCGATGCTGTGCCTCGGCACGTCGAGCAGCGAGCGCCCCTCGAAAAGAATATCGCCCTTATCGCACGAGTAGAGACGGCTCAAACAATTGAACAGAGTCGTTTTACCCGCGCCGTTCGGTCCGATGAGACCGAGGATCTGTCCGCGCTCCACGTTGAACGAAACACTGTCGAGCGCGACGATACCCCCAAAGTGCACGGAGACATCCGATACCTTAAGCAAGGTTTAACCTCCTTCCTGATCGTCCTTATTTACTGTTTGTGTTTAGAAGGATTACTGAACGAACTGAGAATGAATCTCCCCTCTCGCTGACCCCACAGGTTATATATGTGTGTAGGTCTTAACAAACCATGCTCCATTATTACCCGCTCGGGGAATCGAAGACAACGCTGCCCGAATATTTAGTTGCCGTCAACCTGCTTGCCCGTCAGACGCTTACCACCCAAGCGATTCGGCCCGATGGGGTCGCCGTACAAATTTATACAATGTGGCGTCCCCACGGGGATTCGAACCCCGGTTACCGCCGTGAAAGGGCGATGTCCTAGGCCTCTAGACGATGGGGACGAAAGGTGAGGTCGCTCGGACCGCATGGGAGAGTGGTGGAGCCAGGCGGGATCGAACCGCCGACCTCTTGCATGCCATGCAAGCGCTCTCCCAGCTGAGCTATGGCCCCGTTCTTTATACCCGCCCAACCCACATACCCGCCCAACCCACTACGGCTCGTGACGCGAAAAGGCGATGCGTCAAAGGCCGGGTACTGTACGTGCTGGTCGGAATGGGGTCAAGCCGCGGCCCAGCGGCTAGGCCGCGCGTTTTCCCGCATTGCCGTCGGGCATAGTGCGCAAGAATAATGTCGATTCGGCAGCACGATTCTGATGTGCGGAACAAATGCCTGGACCGATAAACTACATGCGCGCAATAGTAATCGCACTGGTGTCGTGCGCGATCGTGGCGTCGTGTGTGCGCGAAAAGCCGGCACCACCTTCGCCCGTGAGGCCAGCCGCCGCCTCGCGTGAGGGACTCGGTGCGCGCGATCTCACCGGCAAACCGCGCGACGCGCGCCAAGGCATTACGCCCGGAGCGCTCGAGGCGGAAGGCCCACCACCGTCGCCAAAGAAGCTGCCGGAGAAGTCCCGCAAGAATTCTTGAGTCTATTCATTGAGCGGCTCGTCTCTCTCTGTGTAAACGAACGGACCGCGCAAGATGATGAGGAATCAGCAACCAGAGTTATCACGCGCGGCCGAGATGCTCCCATAGGCGCGACAGTCCCACGCGAACTGACGTGTCCGGCACGTAATCGAGCAATTGCCTTAAACGAGTTACATCGGCCCGCGAGTGCCGTATGTCACCCACTCGCGCCGGCTCGTGCCGACGTTCGACGCGCCCGCCGGAGAGTTGCTCCAAGTCTTCGAGCATTTCCAGCAACGAACACTCCACACCGCGGCCGACGTTCATTGCTTGCCCATGGGTGCGGGCATCTTTCATCGAACGAATGAGAAGCTCGACGAGATCCGCAACGTACACAAAATCGCGCGTCTGCCCACCGTCGCCGTAGATCGTCACCGGCTGTCGCGTGCGCGCGCGCTCCATGAAAATGCTGATGACGCCGGAGTAGGGAGAAGACGGATCTTGGCGCGGCCCGTAGATATTAAAAAAGCGAAATGCCGTCCACTGAACGCCGTATTTCAAAGCGTAAAAGGCAAGATAGTGCTCGCCGGCGAGCTTATCGGCGGCATACGGGGATTGCGGCCGCAGCGTCGAATCCTCGTGGACCGGAAGCGCCGCGGTATCGCCGTAAACCGCCGCCGAGCTCGCGTATAACAACCGCCGTAGCGAATGTCGCCTAGCCGCCTCGATCAGATTCAACGTGCCGAGAAAGTTCGAGCCGTGCGTGCCGACGGGATCGTCGACGCTCGCCGCGACCGACGCCACCGCGGCAAGGTGAAACGCCGTTTCCATCCCTTGGACCACGCGATTGACCTGCTCCGCATCGCGGATGTCGCCCTCGATCAGCTCGAGGTGCGGATGCGGCGGCAGATTTCCTCGCTTCCCGGTCGAGAGATTATCGAGAACTCGCACCTGATGTCCCGCGGCGAGCAGCGCTTCGGTCAAATGCGAACCGATAAAGCCCGCCCCTCCGGTTACCAGTATCCGCATGATCTCCCCGCGCGCGTCCGACGCCGGAAGGTTCCGTCGCCTTTGACCCCACAACTGCTATCCCCTACTATTTTATCCGTCATCTTGCACACATCGCGCCTCCTTAATCATACATTGAACATCCGTGTACGTGCGGTCCTAGCGACGCATTCTCGGTGCGCGTCGCGGATCTATTTTTAAAATTCTATCGGGGAGATCACATGAGTACCGTCGGTATCGTTGGACTTGGCTACGTCGGCCTGCCGCTAGCCGTTGAATTCGGCAAAAAATTTAAAACCATCGGCTACGATCTGAGCGCCGAGAAAATCAACCACTACCGAAACTATATTGATCCGACCGGCGAAGTCCCGAGCGAGGAGCTGCGCGCGGCGAGCCAGCTCATAACGACCAACGATCCCGCCGCGCTCAAAGCCGCCGACTACATCGTCGTCGCCGTTCCCACGCCGATCGATACGGCGCGCCTGCCCGACTTCGGCCCGCTCATCGGCGCAAGCGAAACCGTCGGTCGTCACATGAAGGGCGGCGCGATCGTGATTTACGAATCCACCGTCTATCCTGGCGCGACCGAAGAGGTGTGCATTCCGGTGCTCGAGAAATACTCCGGAATGAAGTGGAAAAAGGATTTTTTTGTCGGCTACTCGCCGGAGCGCATCAATCCGGGCGACAAAGAGCATACGCTCACGAAAATCGTGAAAGTCGTCTCGGGCGATACGCCGAAAACGCTCGAGGCCGTCGCGCAACTTTACAGCACCGTCGTGACGGCGGGCGTTCATCGCGCCTCGAGCATCATGGTCGCCGAGGCGGCCAAAGTGATCGAGAACACGCAGCGCGATCTCAACATCGCGCTCATGAACGAGCTCGCGCTCATCTTTAACCGGCTCGGTCTCGATACCATCGAAGTTCTGCGAGCGGCGGGGACCAAGTGGAACTTTCTTCCGTTCCGGCCCGGACTCGTCGGCGGCCATTGCATCGGCGTCGATCCGTACTATTTGACGCACAAGGCGGAGATGATCGGTTATCATCCTCAAGTGATCCTCGCCGGCCGGCGGATCAACGACAACATGGGCAAGTACGTCGCCGAGCAAACCATCAAGCAGATGATTGCGAACGGCAGCCAGATTAAGGGCGCCAAAGTCAACGTGCTCGGTCTCACGTTCAAGGAGAACGTCCCGGATCTGCGCAACTCACGCGTCATCGACGTCATCGGAGAGTTACGCAGCTACGGTATCGATGTCTATGTGCATGATCCCGTCGCGGCGCTGGCGGAAGCGCAGCACGAGTACGGCATCACACTCGTTCCATGGGAACGTCTGCCCGTCGCCGACGCCATGGTCGCGGCCGTCGCGCATCGCGAGTTTCTTGCCCGCGACACCGCCGCTTACGCGCGTAAGCTCATTCCAAACGGCTGCTTCACTGACGTTAAGTCGCAGTTTGACGCCGCAAAGCTTCGCGAAGCGGGCATCAAGGTGTGGCGACTATAGCTGTGTAGCACCATCTCCCGCGGCCGCATATTGTTGCTCCGAGCGAGTGAACCGTGGACAGATCCGAGCGCCGCAATGTATTTATTTTGGCGTGCGGCTTCCAGGCGATTCGCTCACGCGCCGCCCGGGGTGCCCAGATGCGAAGTAGATGCGCAGCGTAGCAGTGGTGCGTTGCCCTACCGAACCCGTCTCGAGACCCGCAAGACGGAATGCGGGCCCGTGCGGCACTGCCGGCGGATGCCGCGGTATTGGTCTATACCAGCCACGGGATCGGACCGGAGCGCACTGCCTCGCGTTTCCTCGACGCGATTCTCGCGCGGCTCGATTCCGGCCCGCACTCACCTCAAAGCCGGTCGCTGTTTGACCGGCTCGCGCCGTTGTACCGCCGCCTGGTTCCGGCTGCGCTGCGCCGCCGGCTCGCGCCGAGCATCGTCGGCAATCACGCGTATCGCTGGGCCGAAGCCGATCGCCTCCGCCATCGGCGATATTTCGCGTTGAATCCGAGCTACGCCACAGGTGGCGTGCGCTTCAACGTGAAGGGCCGGGACGCACACGGCATGGTGGCGCCCGGCGCCGAACTGGAGCAGCTCATGCACGAGGTCGCCGATCATTTTCGGGAGATGCGAAACGCCGATACCGGGGAACGCCTCGTCGAAGATATAACGTTCACATCGGATTTGTACGACGGTCCGTTGCGCGCCGCGTTACCCGATCTGTTGCTCGAATGGAACAAGTCTCACCCGATCGACCGGGTCAGCTCGCCTCGGATCGGCGAAGTAAAGAACCCCGTCGCGAGTATCCGCAGCGGCGACCATGCGCTGAGCGAACAAGGACTGCTTTTCGTTCCGAGGGCGGCCGGGTTTGTCGGCCAACAGGCCGAGATCCACGTGATCGATCTGGCGCCGACGATTCTCGCTCTACTGGGCGTGAACGCGGATCACTTGAGCGGGAAGACGATCTCTTTTCTCGCGCCGAGCAACGATTCGAACTACGCCAACGTCGTCCGGTCCGGTCGTTGATCGTTGGTACCCCCGACGGGCGCGGCCGCCCACCAGCCCAACCGTTTTACCGCCAGACCACCGCCTTGCGGCAGTAAAACGCCTCGGCGTGCCCGTCCGGTGCATTGCATTCCATGCCACGCAGCCGCATCAGCGCCGCGAACAAATCCGCGGTGAACCAACGCTTGTCTCGCTGACTGACAAAGCTTTCCATGATCGTGTCGATCTTGCGCCGGCAGATTTCGTCGGACAGGGGCACGAAGAAATTCGGCGCGCCTAGATCGCCGTCGTACTTGGGGATTTCGTATTCCAAGACGAAATGATCCCGAAAGCTGTTCCACGTCAACTCGGACAGCATTCGGTGATCTTGATGCAGATCGTCGCGATAGTGCGTGAAGATGAGATCGGGCGCGACCTCGGTCTTGAGCTGCTCGAAATACTCCTTGATCTGCGCCCCACTGTAGGGGAAAAAGCCGTTCCGGAATTCCTTGATGACGATGTTTTTCTCGCGAACGCTGCTCAGCAATTTCGAGGCGCAATTGCGGGCCTCGGCAGCACGTACCGGGTCGGAACTGAACACTACCCAGACTACTTTCAAATTTGGATACTCTCGACTCAGGTGCAGGACGGTTCCGCCGCACCCTATCTCGATGTCGTCACAGTGGGCGCCGAGGCAGAGAATCGTCCCGAGGTCTTTGGGGAAGAGACTAAGCATGACGAACGGTGTTAACGGGACTCAGTGCGCGGTACAAATTCATTTCACCACCAACCCGCTGGCCTTCGCCCACAGTTCTTTGGCGAGGCGCACGCGATCCCAGCGCAACCGCCGCCCCAAGTATCGGTAGAGCGAAAGCCGATCGCTCAGCTTCAGCGGCGCCCGACTCACGGCGCGAAAAAACGCGTAGTGCTGCCTCCACGTCACCAGCGCCATCCGCGACGACGCGGCGGCGTAGTAGCGCCGCGCTTGGTGCTCGTCGCTGTTCCGCGCCCAGCTTCCTGAGTCTTCGTGGAGCCGTCGGAAGAAGAGCCGCTCCGGCAGCTCGTAAAATTTTCCGTAGAGCGCCAATTCCGCCAGCAGATTGATATCCGACCCCACGTGCGCGCCCAGCATTTGCGTACGCTTCAGCATGCTCGACCGAGAAACCCCGAGATGCTGATGACTCAAGCGAATCCGCTCCATGAGCTGAATGAATCGCTCCCGCGGACTGTCGTCCATCAGGTGCAAGGCGTCGTCGTAGCGTTCGGGATTGCCGCCGCCGGCGTCCACCAGCGTCGCCTGCGGATAGCAGAGCGCGATGGTGGGATCGGACTCCACAACCTTCATGCACTTCTCGATCATCGTCGGCGCCCAGTAGTCGTCCGCGGTCGCCCATTTGAAGTACGGACTATCGGAGAGCGCAAACACGCGATTGAAGTTCGGCGAGGCGCCGATGTTCACGGAATTGCGATGGTACGTAATGCGCTTGTCGCGACTCGCGTAGTCCTGGCAAATATCCGATGTTCCATCGGTCGACGCGTTGTCGCTGATGATGAGACGATAGTCGCCGTAGGTTTGGCTGAGCAGCGAATCGAGCGAGCACGCGAGATAGCGCTTCGAATTGTAAACCGGTAACCCGATCGTCAGTGGCGGCGTGTCGCTCATGGCGTGAGAATTTATTTTCTCCCCGATCTCGTCAATTATAGGGATTACCGATACATAAAGCGCGAGCCCGGCTCGACGCGCATCTAGCGCGACGTCGTATTCCGCGATATCGGCTCGAGCCAAATTTCCCGCCAAAAAATGTACTCGTTCTGCGGGCAAAAGCGCAGGAACTCACCGGTTGCCGTCACGCCCGCGAGCGTGATGGAGGGTGTCTTGACCGTCAGCATCTTGCCGCTGCGCTCGTCGATGAGCCGCTCGATACGTCGGTGCACGGTGTATTCCTGCCCGCAGAAACGCAACATTTCCGGATCGAACCACATCCCCCGATTGCGGTTGTCGCGGTCGAGCGTGAGCGCGATGGCCACGCCATCTTTGATACGGACGCAGTCTCCGGGCTGTAAGGCGATATCGACGCGCGGTGTTTCGATCGCGCTGCCTTGCGGACGCCATGGGTGACGGTTGCCGCCTCGCCACCACTGCACTCGATTAAAGAGCCGCGTCAGCAGCGCCACAGCAAAAGCTCGCCAACCGACGTTTCCGAACCAGAGCGCGCGTAGATCCCGGCGGATGTCCCATGTCGACATACAGTGCGACGCTTTCAACAGCTCGGTGATTTGGCACCGATAGCGTGGTGTCGTATCCGTTTTTTCCGCGGAGCCCATCTGCGTCTTGTGTGCCGCAAGTAGAGCGGCGAGGCGCTCGGAAGCGCCCGCCTCTGCCTGGACGTCGGATCTCGCCGCCGCACTCCCGATGCGCTCAAGCCATGCGTCCTTCCACAATATCTGGCATTCCGCCTGGCAACCCCCGTGCGCGGTGCCGTCGCAGCGCAGACCGCGCAGCGTGACGGCGCGGTGGAAACGCCGTAACCCCGTTTTCGTGATCATGTCGTTGATCTGGTCCACGCGGCGATCGACGCGAAACGTCTTGCCGCAATAACGCCGCATCTCCGGCATGAACGGCAGACTATCCAACGCTCCGCTCGCGTCGAGTGTCCTTAATATTTCCGTCTCACTCCTAACCCGCACAAGATCGCCCGCGCGCGGCTGCCGGCCGAGGAGCGGCCGGTAGAGAAGGCGCGCGCGGTCAAGGGCGGCGGACGGTTGCATCCAGCGGTAAAACAAATCCGGCTTTCCCGCCTGCTGACGGCTGTCACGATACACGCACAACAGGCCGGCGAGCGCAATCGCAGCAGCAGCGGTGGCGGCGGTAAAAAGCAAAGCGACGGCGATCGGCGCGAGAAGCCCGGGCAACATCTGCGCCGGAAATATCAACGCCGCGCACACTAACGTCATCGTTGCGGCAAGCGCAATGGTTTTCCAGAAACTTATCCGATGCGACATCGCGCGATGTCCCTTCATTTCAAGCACGAGCCCCGAGTCAGAGCCTCACGCCGCCGTATTCGCGCGGCAGTACGCGATCACTTCGCGCAGGCCCTCATCCAGCGACACGCGCGGCCGCCAGCCGACTTGCCGGAACGAGCGCTCGACATCCGCCACGCGCAAGCGTTCGAGCGGCCGATCCGGAATAGCGTTGAACTCCGGGGCGATCGGCGTTTGCAGGAGCTGGCCGATGCGCAGGACCAGATTACGCGTGCTGATGATCTCGCCCGAGCCGAGATCGACCGATTCTCCCTCGACCCCGGGGGCGGTCGCGATGGCGAGGAACCCCTCGACGACGTCGGTGACGTAGATCCAGTCGATCAGGTGCTGTCCGCTCGTGATTTTCGGCGCTTGGCCCGCGAGCCACGAGCGGATGGCGTAGGGCACGAGCTTGGATTCATCGGGTTGCGCCGGACCATAGACCATGAAGACGCGCGCGATGGCGGTTGGCAACCCGTAGAGCGCATGGAACATGCGCGCGTAGCTGCTGCTCGCCCACTTCGCCGCCGCGTACGGTGAGACCGGGACGGTTTCGAGGACGCCGTGTGGCGGCTCGACCAAGGAGCCGGTGAAGATGATGCGCTCGCGTCCGCAGCCGACCTCCGCGCAGGCGGTGAGAAGATTCACGCTCGAGGCGAGGTTCGCTTGAAACGCAGGCAGAACGTGCTTCAGATCCGGCGCGCCCATCACGTGGCTCGCCAGATGAAATAGATAGTCCGGCTTGAGCGAGCGCAACTGGCGCTCGACCGCGGCATAGTCGCACACGTCGAGCCTGTGCGACTCGAACCGGTCGTGCTTGAACTTAGGCGCCGAGCGCGCCACGCCGTGCACGTCGGCGCCGAGCTCGCACAACCGGTTCGTCAGATGCGCGCCGATGAAGCCGGTCGCGCCGGTCACGACGATGCGGCTGTCGCGAAGCTTGTCGAGGGCCGCAGCCATGGGCGATACCGCTTCGTCAACGAATGGCGTCGGTTTCATCGGGAGCAAGCAATTCGACGTCTTGCAGCAGTTTGGCGCCGATGGCGAGTTTTTCGAACGGTACACCGGATTTTTCCGCGATGTCGAGCACGCTGTGATTGCCGTCGGAAAAGTTGAGCAACCAGAAAAGGCCGTACTCTTGCGCCTTGTGATACAGCCCGCGCCGCCCAAGATGCGGCTCGCCGTGCTGCACGCGCGCCACGTAGCGCCGGTTGTCTTCGAGCACGCAGAGCGTCGAAAGAATGGTGGCGAAGGAATCGGCGAGCGCCTCGGGCTTCATCAGGTCGAGATTGTCCGCCGACGTGTGATACTCCGGGTACTCGTCGTTCGGCGTACGCATCAGGCAGCCGATCGGCAGGTTGAAGCCGAGCGAGCAATACTGGCGCTGATCGTAGCCGTACGGCGCGAACGGGCGCATCTCGTGCGGCCGGCCCGATTGTTCGAGCACGTGGCGCATCGCGCGATCGATCTCCGCCGTGTCGCGCCGGCTGCGCACGTAGGTTATTTGTCCCGCGTCCCCGACGCACGCGAGCACGAGGCCGTGGTCGATACGCGCGGCCGCTTCGCGATTCCGGCTCAACCACACGATCGGCCCGATAGTGCAAGGCAGGAACACGAAACGGTACGTGTAGCGTGTGCGAATGGCGCGCAAGTGTTTCGCGAGCAACGCCGCCACGGCGATGCCGGAAAGATTATCGTTGCAGAGCGAAGGATGGCACGCATGCGTCGAGATCAGCACTTCGCGCTCGGACTCGCCCGGGAGCCGCGCTTCGCCGTAGCTCAAGCTGCCGTCCGTAAGTGTCGAGTCGATACAAACGTCGTACTCCTCGTCCGTCAGCGCGGCGCGCTGCTTCTCGCTCGCGCAGAACGCCCATTGCTCCTTGTAGTAGCTGTTGCGATACGGAATCCAATCCGGGTGAGCGGGATCGGCATAGACATGCTCGAGCAGCTCGCGGCGCGATACGCGCGCGCGAATCGGCGCGCTGTAGCCGAGCACGTGCAGGTTGCAGTTCTTGAAGTCGATGATGCGGCGCCCACTTCGATCCGCGATGTACGCCTCCTTGATGTTCCATTCCTTCGGCACGACCCAGTCGAAGGCGCGCGTGCCGGTCGGGACTTCGCGTAGTTCAAGCGGAACCGTCCGACCGACAATGCGCAGCGTCTCGCGCAACCCCTCACCGGTGATGCTGCGACACAAGGGATAGAGCGCGCGAATGAGCTCATGCATCTCGGCGCCGATCTGGTCGGCGTCAAGTCGCCCCGATAGATCCCGGATGGATTGTCGTTGCGGCGCGGAATTCATTGACTCGGTTTCCTCTTTGTCAAAACGTTTGATTGCTCAACGCGCGGCGCTTTTTTCTACCGTGAAACAGAGCGCCCTCTACAGGCCATGCTTATCGAACGCGGTCGAGCACTTTCTTTGCGGTCTCTTCACCGCTGATGAAGGCTTGGTCCGTCCAGGCGTGATCCCAGTTGCCATACCGGCCACAGTAGTGCACGCCGACGTCATCCAGAAAGCCGTGCACCGTTTCGACTGCCGCGGCGCGATCGAGATCGTAAATCACGTTCGCGTAGCGGTTGATCACGGTGTCCTTCAGCAGGATGGAATCACCTTCGCGAAGGAAACCGCAACGCCGCAGATCCGCCATGACCGGCTCGACCAGATCTTCCGGGCGACCGGTGAATGGTTTGTACTTGTCAGAGAAGTACACCTCCGCTTGGATAGTACCGCAGCCCGGCGGCGCGTTGTTCGGTGAAAACATATGCGGCAAATTGACGCGCGAGAAGATCACGTCCTCGTCGTAGAAATACGTAATCGCGGTATCGGACAAGTCCGCACGGCTCACGCCGAGATTGATCAGCACCGCCGTGGTGAAGGCCAGCTTGCGCGCCGCCTGCCGCACGTCGTCCGGCACCCGGTCGATCAGCGGAATGATCTCCGGGAGCGGAATGGACGAAATGACCCGCTCGTATGATGTCGTCGCGCCGTTTGCAAAGCGCAACACTCGTGCCGCCGGATCGAGACCGGTGAGCTGATGGTTCAGGCGCAGCTCGAAGCGCTTGGCGAAGGCCTCAAGGTAGCTCTCGAATCCACCGACCGACGGATAACGGTAAGTGTCGACATAATGCGCGCCGGGGACCTCTCCCTCGATCGCGCCGCGCAAGACCTGCTCCAAATCCGGACGGTACATTCGCGGCCCGATCCAGTCCGTGGTCAGCCGGTCCATCGTCGTCGTGTGGTACTTGCGTCCATACACGATCGGAAACGTCTCGGCGAATGTTTTTCCGTACGTGTCGACCAACCATTCGGCGTAGCTCTGCTTCGTCCCCACCTCTTTCCCGCGGACCGAAACGAAGTCTGCGATCACCTTGACGATCAGATCGATCGGCAGTCCGCGTAGATTGCATTGCACCGGGTGGGGGATGCGGCGTCCATGCCAGTAATTGTCGATTTTCAGTTTGCGTTCTTCGTACCGAGATCCGACGTTTTCAGCCAGAATGTCCCTGACGTGAGCGTGTTTCGTGAACGAAATATGCCCGCCTTCGTCGAAAACAAAACCGCTGTCATAGCGGAACGAATGCGTATGCCCGCCGTAGTAGGGATTCCGGTCGTAACAGACGAATGGAACACGCTCGGCCTCCAACGTATATCCGGCGCCAAAGCCCGCCATGCCGGTGCCCAGTACCGCAATCGACTTCACGCGCGTAAGCTCCGGCATAGTCGAGACAGCGCGCCGACGCCGCGACCCGCTTGTCCCGTCATCGCGGCACGCTCGCGATCGGTCCGATAAGTCACGTTAAGCCCTCCAGCGAAGGTCGGAATCGATCCTACCTTGCTCGAGCAACCGTTGTATCGTCTTGATACGCAGATATCGATCACCCTCGAGATCGTCACGTGTGATACCGACGGCTCGAAACGCGTCGCGCAGTTGCAGAATGCCGCGCGCTACGTCCCAGCCGGGATTAAACTCCGGCAGAACCCGGGCGATCTTGGAAAAATCGACCCGGTAACATCGCGGGTCGGCGCCGGCGCCTTCGGCAAAGGACAGCTCACTGCCGGGGACCGCCTTGTGCACTAGCTCGGCGACCGTTCGCACGCGGTAGTTCTCTCCCTGCCGACCGACATTGAACGCCTGCGCGTGCACGGATTCCCGCGGCGCCTTGAGCGCGACCGCGAATGCCTTGCAGACATCTTCGACATGCACGAGCGGTCGCCACGGCGTGCCGTCGCTCTTGAGCATGACCTTACCCGTCGTGATCGCCCAACCCACCAAGTTGTTGACGACAAGGTCCCCACGAAGCCGCGGCGACACACCGTAGACTGTCGCGTTACGCATGAAGGTCGGGCTGAACTCATCGTCGGCTAATTTAAGCACATCCCGCTCGACCCATACTTTGGACTCGGCGTACGGCGTGACCGGCGCGAAAGAAGCCTGTTCGTCGAGCACGTCGTCCTGGCTGGAAGCACCGTAGACACTGCACGAGGAGGAGTAGAGAAACCGCCGCACGCCAGCCCGCTTGGCCAGTTGCGCTAGGCGCACTGACGCCCGATGGTTGATGTCGTAAGTGCACTCTGGATTGAGGTTGCCGAGGGGGTCATTCGAAATTGCCGCGAGATGCACGACTGCGTCGAAGCCGGCCAGATCTTCGGGTCGGACGTCGCGAATATCGCGGTTCAGCACGCTGAGCGGCAAAGGGCTCTCGCCGAACAGGCAATCCCCGAAATATCCGGTATCGAGCCCGACGACCTCGTGGCCCTCGGACAGCAGAAGCGGAGCCAATACGGCTCCGATATAACCATCGTGTCCTGTCAGTAGAACGCGCACGTTAAAGCTCCCAGGAAAGGCACACTCTTGGCCTCAGCACTCGGTTACGGTTCTCCGTGATTGAGCCTCATTTGACGGCCGGCGCTAATGTCCCTACACCGGTCACGGCAGAACGATCTCACCCGTGTCCTTACTCGCTCGTTACCAATCTATCGTCTACGCTACAGCGAAAGCCATTTACCGTCTCACATCTTCAGAACGATTGCGTGACCGTTTAGATTATGAATTACCAACCTATCCTTGCAGTTCATCTGTTCTTCTACGTATTTAGTAATCCCGTCACAACTTTTGAAACCGTAATCGTCATAAACAATAATTCCGCCGGGAACCAGCTTACCCCAAATCCAATCGACAATATCTTTAGCTGATTGATACACGTCCACGTCTATATGGCAGAATCTAAATTGCAGGTTTTGTACCCGATGGCCTGTCTCATCTGGAAAGATTCCTTCCAATATCTCGACGTTATCAAGATTCATTTGAGTGAAAATCAATTCTTCAACAGCTTGGCGGCTCGTATCAGCGTGCGCGCCATTTTTGTAAGAAGAATCTTTTGCGCCGGCCTTCACCACGCCTGTGAAGGTATCACAGAGAAAAACTTTATCTTCAATTCCGCAATTCTTCGCTTGCGTTGCGATAACTGCACCCGTGCCGCCGCGCCAAACACCAATCTCAGCAATACTTCCAGTTTTTAATTTTGCGACTTGCTCAACAAGCTTCCAAAGTTCAAAGCACCTGTATTTGTCAACCAAGGAATATGCTTCTGCCGAAGCAAATGCGTTTCGAAACGCGTTGTCCTTGTTCCACGGACTATAAGTGGCGGTGGGATACACCCGCTCATATGCCTGAGCCGCGGCTGGATATGCCTCGGGGGTCTGAACCGTTGACGGACTATTCTTGGGGATCCGGACTATATCGAACCCTAATCGATTGGCTAAGCGCTTAATAGTCGCCTTTAGCGGAGTCATTAAACTATCCCTCTGCTTCCTTGAAGCCTGAGCGTTTTCAGTTGACGGCACCGGCCGCGGACAGAGCGGCGAAGCGCTTCAAATAGGTCACGCCGTCCGCCGCGAATGATGTTAGCTTGCACTAGCTACTTCGCGGGGAACCCGCCACGTGCTACCAACGGGAAATACTCGTGTTAGGAACTCAACCTCCAGCTTTTCGCGAAAGACTAACGCGCTCTGGCTTTTGTGCTCCGAAATATCGTCTAGAGACTCGACGCCCGACATCATAAGCATTGATAGTTCCGCTTTTCCTGCGATTATTTCCACACCTGCCAAGGTCTGTCGCCTTTTCCATCTAACCGATCGAACATGATCTTGTCCTTGAGCGTGTCCATGGAGGCCCAAAACCCGTGATGCCGGTACGTATAGAGTTGTTGCTTTTCGACGAGACGATGGAACGGCTCCTCCACCAATTCCTCGCCCGGTTTGATGTAGTCGAATATGTCATGCCTAAGACGGAAAAATCCGCCGTTGAGCCAGAACTCCGAATCTCGGATCGGACCGACGTGGCTGACGATGCCGTCGTCGCGGGCATAAACGGCGTGAAACGATTGCCATGTCTTTACGGTCACGAAGCTCGCGATGACATTGCGCTGCGCGGCTGCTTTCAAATAGTCCGCAAACGGTAGATCCGACAAGTTATCGCTATAGTTCGCCAAAAAATACTCCTCATCCTTGAGGTACCCGCGAACCGCGACCAGCCGCTCGCCAATCGTCGAGTGCAGCCCCGTTTCCACAAACGCAATTCGCCAGTCTTGGATGTCGCTCTTGATCGGCTCGATGGTTCGCCCGCCGTTGGAAAGAACGAAATCATTGGACAACCATTCCGCGTAGTTCACAAAATATTCTTTGATCAGGTCGCCGCGGTAGCCTAGACACAAGATAAAATCCTTATGTCCGAAATGCGCGAAGTACTTCATCACGTGCCAGATGATGGGCCTATAGCCGATATTCACGAGGGGCTTCGGAATGGTATCTGAATGCTCGCGCAGCCGCGTCCCCAAGCCGCCGCAAAATAGCACCACCTTCATACTGCTGTCTCCGATTGAGTCGTGTTGCGTCTCGTGTCGCCGATCGACCGCTGCTGCGCGCAGCGATCATCGTGCCGTTTGATCACTATCGAGGGGATCGACCGCCGCTAGCGCGCCACGCGGCCGAGCGACCGCTTCGTCGCTCTGTTCCTCGCCCCGTTTCAAAACGCATCAGCTCGCGGCGCCGTGCCGCCATTTATAGATCACCAGTTTTTTTCCTTCGTCATTTTCCGCAGCGCTGTACACCGCTCCGCTTTGAGCGAAGGGATGCCGTGCTCGATCCAGTCATGCATGTATCGCCGATGGTCGCTGTAGGCGGCCCAGAGGACGATGAAATCCGGCTTTACCTTGTCAATATAGCGCAAAGCCAACTCGGCGGGAGCCTCCGGCAATCCCGACAAACTGCCGTCCGCGTAGTACGCCACGTACGAGCTCACGTCCATGATTTTCTTTGGTGCAGGCGCCTCTCGCTTGAGCCCTTCGCCGGCTTGCTTGACCACCAGATTTTCCGCAAATCCTTTGTTGATCTCGCTCAAGTAACGTGCGCCGGAAACGCTGAAGACGACGAATAACAGTATCGGCGTGCCGCACGTACCCCACCACGCCGCTCGCGCGGTCTCGCGCCCCCAGTCCGCAAGCTCTTTGAAACCGTTGCATGCCAAACCAAAAGAAACGGAAGCAGGGGCACGACATATCGAAACATGATGACGTGCGCCAACATGAGCAACATCGCGAGATAGCCGGCGAGCGCGATCACGAACAATTCTTTTCTGATTCGCGTCCGGTCCCAGCTCCGGCGGAACCATCCGACGATCACCCACACCCACAGCACCGGTGCGCCCAACGCGAACGACGCGAGCTCGTTTTGAAATAGCTCGCTGGTGTTGTGCGTCACATGACTCACGATACTGCGCAACGTATCCGCCACGCGGAAGGGATATGGCGACTGCGCGGCGTAGCGCGTCGGGATCAACAGCGGTCCGGTCTCGTCCAGATTCTCGTCGATTCCCCACGCCGCTTCATTGTAGTTCATGCCCGCCTCCATGCGCTTGATGATCGTGTAGTTCACCAGGTTCTTGCCTTCCAAGCGCACTTCGCCGGTTTGTTGCCAGAGATAAAACACATACGGCGCCGCCACCAGCAGCCCCACACCACCGACAATTATCGAAGCGCGTAGCGCCAAGCGGGCCGGTTTGCGCGCCGCCCACGCGGCGACCCACAGCGCGATGATCGTCAACAACAGATAAGCGATGCCCTCCGGGCGCGTGAGATACGCCAATCCCCAAAACAAACCCGCCAACGCGTAATAACGCGTACCGGCGAACTCGATCGTGCGCAAAGCAAAATAAGCGCCGCTCATGACGAACAGCATGAACGGCGTTTCTGTATAGACCGCTACCGAGAATCCGATCAAAAGCGGACTCACGGCGACTAGCACGCCGCCGATCGTGCCGGCCGTGCGTCCGTAAAGGTGGCGCGATAGGAAATATACCGGCACAACCAGCGCCGTGCCCGCGATCAACATCACCGAGCGTGCGGCGACATCCGAATTGCCGAACATCAGCTTAGCCGCCGCGGTGAGCAGCGGAAGCATCAACGTATACATCGTCTCCGGAGCGCCATAGATCGACTCGAAGCCGCGCCCGCGCAACAGATTTTCGGCGACACGCGTATAGGAGCCGCCTTCGTTCTCCATCACCTGCGGACCGATAAGTAGCCAGATCAGGCGCAGTGCGAATGCGGTCAACACCAGCGCGACGAGGATCCAATCGATTCGCGATCTTGTGGCGACGTGCTTCGCTTGACGCGGGATGACGGTATCGTGCATTGGGTTAGCGACTCGCTTGGGCTCGCGCTACCACCGCCGATCAATATACCTTGACCTCGGGGATCGGCACGACGAATTTCCCGCCCCATTCCCGCACGTAGGCGATCTGCGAAATGATTTCGTCCTTCAGGTTCCACGGCAAAATAAAAATATAGTCGGGTCGCGTTTCCTTGATGCGCTCCGGCGGCAAAATCGGAATGTGCGTACCGGGCGTATATTTGCCTTGCTTGTACGGGCTGCGGTCGACGGTGTAATCGAGGAAGTCGGTGCGGATGCCGCAATAGTTCAGTAACGTGTTCCCCTTGCCGGGCGCGCCGTAGCCGGCAATCGATTTGCCAGCGCGCTTGGCGTCGATCAAGAACTCGAGGACGGCGCGCTTGGTCTCCTTCACTTTCTCGGCGAACGGGGCGTAAGCCTCGAGCCGATTCACGCCGTCTTGCAGCTCGCGGCGCTTGAGCTCGGCCGCGCGCGCACTGACCGGCTTGCCGGCGTCTTCGGCATGACGCGCGTAAATGCGCAGCGACCCTCCGTGCGTCGGCAACTCCTCCACGTCGAATAACGTAAGGCCGTGCGCGGCGAAGACCTGCTCGACGGTGTAGAACGACAAATACGAAAAGTGTTCGTGGTAAATCGTGTCGAACTGGTTTTCCGACATCAGTCGGAACAAATGCGGAAATTCCATGGTAATGACGCCGCCCGGGCGCAACAACACTTTCATGCCGCCGACGAAATCGTTGATGTTCGGAACGTGCGCGAGCACGTTGTTGCCGAGCAGGAGATCGGCGTGCCCGTGCTCGGCGAGGATCTCCTGCGCGCTCGCGGTGCCGAAGAATCGCACCGTCGTCGGGATGCCGTTTTCGATCGCGACCTTCGCGACGTTCGCCGCCGGCTCGATGCCGAGCACCGGCACGCCGTTGGCGACGAAATGCTGGAGCAGATAGCCGTCGTTGCTCGCGATCTCCATCACTGTCTTCGAGCGATCGATGCCGAAACGCTGGCTGACGTGCTCGGTGTAGCGTTTCGCGTGCGCTACCCACGAGTCTGAATACGAAGAAAAGTAAGCGTACTCGGTGAAGATTTCCTCCGGCGACACGTACTCCTCGAGTTGCACCAGGAAGCATTGATGGCAGATCCACACGTGCAACGGATAAAACCGCTCCATGTGGTTCAACTGATGGGCTTCGATATGCGTCTGACAAGGCGGCGACATGCCGAGATCGACGAACGTGTGGCGCAACGACGTTCCGCAAAAGCGGCAAGCGGCGCGCGCGATTTGCGGCGCCGGCGCGATGCCGCGATCTGATCGACTAACGCTCATTAAAGTGATGTCCCCCCCTACAAGACTAACTCGGCCGATCGGGCCGGAGTGCACGCGCGCTGTACCGGCGGGCAGTTTACACGCGCGGGCGCGCTCGGCTCCAGGGCTCGCGTCGTTCGATCGCCGGATGTCGCACAATTTCCACGGTCATCACACCGACGGCGGCGAGGGCGAGCATTGGCGCACCATCGAGGCCAGTCCAGCGGTCTCGGAATGGCGTGCAACCTCGCGCGCGTCTCACCACGCGCCCAACCACTGCGTCATCCACGCCGATACTTGATCGCGCCAGTCGCGACGCGCGAACGTATGATTCGCGCCCGGCAGATCGCGACGCGTAACGCGTGGGTCGCCGAGCACACGCTTCCACGCGCGCGAGCGCGTCGCCGCGTCCTTGAACTCGCTCGCCGTGATGTCATCGCCGCTCAGAATCAACAGCACGCGCCCGCGGAACCGTTGCAGCCCAGCGAGCATGCGCTCGGGCAATGGCGTGGCACGCATCAACGCGGGCGATGTCGGCGCCGGCGACCGGCCGCGGGCGGCTCGCAACATGCCGAACAACGAACGAAGCGCTTTGCCCGTCCTGAATTCGCCCTTGGCGAGCTTGCGCCAGAACGACGGGTCACGCAATCGCTCGAGGTAGTAGTGACGCAGATACGCCTGCGCGACGGTTTGCTCCGTGCGCACCCACGGATTGAGTAATATCAAGCCGCTAATTCGTGCGTCTGCCGACGCATATGACAGAGCGGCGGAGGCACCGTCGCACAGCCCCCACAAGACCACCTCACGCAGAGAAGGCAACAGGTCGAAGAACGTATCTACGGCCGCACGGATATCCTCCGCGATATGCTCAAAGCTTCTCGGCTCCCCTTCGCTGTCGCCCATGCCGCGATAGTCGAAACGCAACACCGGGATGCTGGCGGCGGCCAACGCGCGCGCGAGCAAGACGAACTGGCGATGACTCCCGATTCGGTATTGCGGACCGCCTACGACCACCAGTACGCCGCGCGCCGCAACGCTGCTCGGAACATGTAGGACGCCATAGAGCCAATGACCGGCACAGGCAAATCTAATTGGCTTCTCGTCCATAACGTCAACTGGTCCGCGCGAACACTTCCGTCGTCGCGGTTACGAGCGCCGGTGCTTCAGCGATTTCGACCACCGACCAGAAAGTCGGACCGCTGACCGATTTCACGTCTACCTTTACTCCGCGCTCACGCCACGTTTCGATCACGCGACGACTGGCCGGTGTTACTCCCTGCGCCGCGTCACCCACGATCTCAAACCAATATAGCGGGGGCATATACGGTGCGGCGAGTGGCGCAAGCACCGCGGAATCGATCGCTGATAACAGCTCGGGGGCAAGAAGATATCCGCTGACCTCAAGGGGTTGCCCGCTCCTCGATTGAGCGCGCAGAGTTTGCGTGGTTTCCTTGGTTTCAACCTGCGCCATCAGTCCCGAAACAAGACGCGTACGCAGAAATTGGGTCATCATGGCCTCGCCGCTTAGGACCGGCTGCCAGAGCACGATCCGCTCTAACGCCGAAGGCTGTTTAGAGGCGAAGGTGAGTGCGAGCAAGGCTCCTAGCCGCAAACCGATCAGGCTCACGGGTACCGCGTACTGTCGTTCCAGCCAATCGCAGGAACACGCCACATCCTCCCGCCATAGATCCCAACGCGCATCGAAAAAGTCACCGGCACTTTCACCCGTGCCGTACAGATCGACGATCAACGCGCCATAACCGCACGCTGACAAGGCGCGCGCCTGCTGCACAAGCATGCGGCGGGATTTGTTCGACTCCTCCGCGAATGGTGGAACGAGCAGCGTCGCGCCTCTGGGAACCATTCCCGCGGGCACGTCGAAGCGGAGCGCAAAGAGTTTCCGGGTACCGCAAGAAAGGAAAAACGGATGAGCTGGAGTGCTAACAGCGACAAACGTCATGACCTCAACTTTTGCTCGACGAACGCGCTCAACGTACCGAGGGATTCAAACGTACTAGCGCTAATTTCATCGTCGTGCACCGCAAATCCGAAATGCTCCTCGATGGCGGTGATAACGGACACAACCGCCATCGAATCGAGCTCCGGCAGACTTCCCAGCAGACGTGTGGACACGTCGAACTTGCCGGCCCGGGGACCAAGTTGTAACACGCTCGCCAGTATCGCTTTGATTTGATCGTCAATTGACATGACTGTCGGTTCTAGGTTGTTAGTGATCGGTCTACGCCGCCCGGCGACGTTCTGGCCACTTCCATATCTCTCTAAGGAAACCCCTGATTAATTCGATGTAGGGTACGTTCCACGCACCACTTCCTCAATTGGTGCGCATGGCGCACCCTACATTTTTGAATTGTTCAGAATCTCCTTAAGTGCATTCGCGAATTCTCCATCTCGCCCCTTGAGGCAGAGGGAATTTAAGTAGACCCTCCTTTAAGACTATTCGCTCTCCACTGCCTCGAACAACCCAGCCAGTTCGCGTGTCTTCGCACGGCGCGAAAAGGCTTCGATAGTTCCGGGGCGCGGAACCGGCGCGGAGCTCGCACGTAGACGTGTCAAGAAATCAGCTAGGCCGACGACGATTTGATTCTCCGCGTCGAGCGGCACGATCGTATCTATCCCGGCCTGTTTGAGGACTGCTGCGGTGTCACCGTTCGGGTCCGTCAAAGCAAGTATCGGCCTGCCCGCTCGCAGGTACTCGTACACTTTTGCCGGCACCTGATGATTGCAATTTGACGCCTGGAACACCAACAACCCGTCCGCTCTGAGCATCTCGATCAACGCTTCCTGATACGGAATCGGCGGCTCGATAGAAACGATATCGCCCAATCCGAGCTGCGCGAGGAGCTCCCGGTAATGATCGTCATGCCCCGTGGCGCGCAATACGATCTTCACTTGTTGGCTCGAAATCCGGCCGGCCGCTTTCATGTTACGCAACGCCGAGAAAAACGCACGCGGATCGCGTTCGGAAGGATAAAGCACTCCGCTATGAACGAGAACAATCGGCCCCCCGACGCGTTCCGCGAGTCCCGCCGCTCGTTGCGCGCTCAAAAAGTTCTCCTCGTCGTAGCCGTTGCCAATAACGGCCCATCGCACCGCCTCGACCGCTGGATATCGATCGCGATACATGCGCAACGCCCCGGGCGTGGTAAATACCGCGCGCCGGCAACGTGCGATGGTATGGCGCTCAATCCAGCGATATATTCGCCGCACTTTAGGATCGGCAGGATAGTGGTCTTCCGTCATCGAGTCCCGAAAATCGGCTACCCAAGGAATGCGACTAAAGCGATGCAGCGTCAACCCGATCATGTGCGCGGTCGCGATCGGAAAGGTAGACCATATTAAATCGGGCCGGTACCGGCGGATGAGCTTCAGCCCGGCCGGTACCGCACCCACCCACCAGCTTGACCAGCGATCAGGCCATGCCAGACATGCCGGATAGATACCGGCAACGGAAAGATGTTTGGCGGCATCGAGCCCGAAAGCACGCTCGACCTTTACGTGCGGAGGAAGCTCGGAAAGTTGGTTCAGCGAAACGCTTTGATAAGCGTGCGGATGGACTGAGAGAACCAGCGGATCCCACCCGTGTTCGGGCAGGTAGCGGCAAAACTTCAGCGTGCGTTGCACGCCACTGCTACCCTGCCAAGGCGGAAAGTGGAATGCAATCATCAAGACACGCTTGGACATCTTCGGGCCAACCACGGGTTAATCACACGGATAAACTACAGACAGTGGGCCGCGCGCGTCTAGCGACGGGCACGACCAAGGTAAGTAGCGCAGCTACAAAACTCTCAACCTACGGGAGAGGTACATCAACACGCGACGACGCACTCAACAGTCCCGCCCCAAAGAACGCAGCGCTGAGATTGTCAGTTAACGCGCCGCTTATGCCGCTTTATTCTACCTGTGAGACCGGCTAGGGTAAAATTGTTGAAAGCGACGTTAGCATGCGTGCGCCCAGAAACGCCATTTGTCGCACTCCTTGCCAAGCGAGCGTCTTCTCAACGAGTCGTACTCACGCGATACGGGCAACAAATGCAGTAACGGAAAATGCGGTACTCTTGAGGTCGACGAAACAATGCATTTCTCTCCCTATTTGAGTGAGGATGTGGATAAGCCGGTCTTGCCCGGTGCGCCGCGATGCGTAGCCAATTGAGCATCGATTCCGCGACCTCCGAGCGGCCTGAAGCTGTGGTCGTAGGCGCGTGCGCGCACGGGCTCGCACTCGTTCGCACGCTTGCGCAGCGCGGCGTTGCGGTCCATTTGCTCGAATCGAATCCGAAATTACCCGGGACGGCTACCCGCTACGCCGCCGTTCATCCAGTCGATGACATCAACGGACCTGGATTGATAACGGCGTTGCTTTCATGGCGGGCGAACCACCGCGGTCGCCCCGGCGGTACGGTCTTGTTTCTTACCAACGATAATATGGTGCGGCAGGTAGCGCGCGGCTGGAATGCGCTGAGCGCAACGTTCCGTTTAAGTTGGTCGTCTAGCAGAGACACCGTCGAACGGTTTCTCTCCAAAAGCGCCATACAAGCGCAGTGCGAAGCGAACGGTTTACTATACCCGCGTTCGATAGTGCTCGGTTCCCTCGCCGAGCTGGAGTCGCTGCACCGCACCGATTTTCCCCTCATCGTAAAACCCGTGCGTCCGCTTTCCGGATTTAAGGTGGAACTGGTGCAGTCACTTGGCGATCTTCGTGCCATGGTGATACGGCATCACGCCGATCTGCCGTTCCTGCTACAGCAATGGATACCCGGGGACGACCGCGCGCTTCGCTTCTGTGCGCTCTATCTGGCGGATGGGAATGTAGTAGCTCGCTTCGATGGCCAGAAGCTGCGATCACGTCGACCGGCCCTTGGAGGCACGACAGCGGCCGTGCCGTTGCATGACTCGGCTGTCTATGAACATACGCTGCAATTTTTTCGCGGTCTCGATCTGTCGGGGCCGGTATCGCTAGAGCTAAAAAAAGATCAGGACAGCAAGTTCTGGGTGATAGAACCGACCGTCGGCCGGACGGACTATTGGGTGGGATGTTGCATCGCCAACGGCGTCGACTTTCCGTATGTCGAGTACTGCCATCAGGCGGGATTGCGACCGCCGCCCACTAAGCAAGAGGCCGTCGCCATCTGGTGCGATACCGAATACGATCGACTAGCTCGCGTTTCCCTATTCCTTCGCCGACCATCGGTGGAACAGCGACGAGCTAAGATCGTCTACCCCTACCTCGATTGGGTCGAGTGGGGGCCGCTGTTGAAAGCGCTACGACAATTCACTACCGAGCTAAGCAAGCGGCTAGTCGCGCGGGTGAAGGAACTACCCTCTCGACTGATGTCGCGAATCGACTGATGTCGCGCTCCAGCCCGACGTAGTTAAGGCAGTATCGCCCATTTCGGGCTCTCGGTCGCGAACCGGTTCTGGCCGGGCTTACTCGCCTTCAAGAAGGTCCACGCCTGCTGGCCGGTGAAACCGTCCGCGGTATACGGATACAAGAAGCTCAAGGCGCCAAGCGCGATGAAACCATAGCCGTGATCGATGTCATCGTCCGTGCGCCACGCGGTGGGAAGAGGATCATCATAGTACCGATTGACTTGGTCCCAACTGGGTATCCAGTCATTCGTGGCAGTAACGATCGACGCGTACTGATACAACTCGACCAGATACGGCACCGTCGATGGATGCAACAACTGACCGAACATCTGCTTCGCCGAGTAATTCAAGATCGGGTCGGTCGGATAGCCGAAGTCGCGCGCCATGCCGAGCGAACACGTGACGAAATACTGCTGCCACAGGGGAAGCGCCCGCGCCACGGAACCGTCCTGCTTGATAGGTGCGTTCTTGACGAACTCGACTTCGCCCTCCTGCCAAAGCCCAAGCGGCGACGGCCCAGTCACGTATTGTTGGTTGGTCTTGCCCCAATCCCAATGCGTTTGTTTCGCCGGAACTGAATTTGTCAGACCGAGGCGACCTTCATCCTTGACGATGTTATTGAGTAGCTTGTCTTCGAAGTAGACCTTCTCGGGCGAGCCATCGGGAGAAATGAAGGCGGCGTACGCGACGGTTCTGTACGACCACGCATTGCCGCGCGTCTCGCCGTCGTTGAAATAACCCGCGTCGCCGTGACGTTGCCAATTCTCGTCGAGGCAACCGACTTTCCAGGCGACGGCGTACGCCGCCTCAAATTGGAGTTCCTCGAGATAGTAGTAATGACCGGTCATCAAGTAAGGGACATACGCAACGTCCGGCATATGGTGCCGACCGAGATCGTAGAAGCCCCATCCATCGTCGGAAATGGCGCCGATCTTGAGGCCGTCGACGGCATACTGAGGGCCGCAGTCCACCGGATCGAGGTTCAATTGACTTAATGTCACGGTTTTGCGCGCGTTTACCGACACGACGCGACCGAACGTATCGACGGAACCCGACTGCGGGTTATCGAAGAAGCGGCCGCTGCCGGCGAGAGTATCGGCCTCACGAAAGTGCCAAGGAATTCGTCCGATGAGATCGGCATTGCCGATCGACTTCTCCAACATTCGGTTGTCCATCGTCAATAGATACATTGTATCCCACTTGTTCATGAGACCGATCCACGGATGCGAGCCCGCATCGCCCAGACTCTTGCTGTAGTTGCCGACGCTCCTGCTGGCGCCGCTGAGAGTCTTGTCGGCGCTACTCCAGTCAGCGTACTCCGATGAAATAAGCGATTCAGCGACGTTCAGGTTGGTGTCGTACTTTGGAATCGCCTTCGTGGTTACAAGATAACCTTTGTTGTGATCTATTCGAACGGCGCCTGGATCTGTGCCCAACCAGAAACTCTTGTGCCAGCGGCTGCGGCCGATATGGTTAAAAGCAGGGTGTGCATATTCGCTGGTGGGTGCCGCGCTTCCGGAGGTCAATACCAGACTGTAAGACAGATCGCGCATGCTCTTCGACGCGACGCTGCTCGACCAAACGTTTTCGACCGTATACCCAAGCTCGACCTTGTTACCTTGCGGGTAAAACCACGCCTCGAAAATCGGATGCAACGCTTTGCTACCGTCTCCGAAGTCTTTGTCGTAGGTGCGCGCGGTCGTGCGGTCCTCCAATATTACGGCAGTCACGACAGGACCCTGCAGCCAGTAACGAAAGTGGCCGTTGGTCAGCATCTCGCGTGCAGTTACGGTCTGCTTGGACGAGCCCGTCATTTCGATGGTGCCGTCGAAGTCAAACGCCGACGCCAGCATCTGCGCCTGCGTCAGAAAGCCGGTGTTGTTGCCGGTCGCCTGATCCGAGAACGAAACGGTCACATTGCCGTTCGCCGCGAGCGACGGAACAACGAAGCTCACCACGGCGAACTTGAGTGACCCGTCGGGCCAACGGTTCTTGACGTCCGTTTGCGTGAGAACCGATGTGCCGTCAATCGTAGCCTGCACGAAGCTCGGAATATCGCCCTGGCGGAAAGCGCGGGCGATCGATACCGGGCGACCGCTCTGCGCGGTACCCGACGCGTCATAGATTTTTATCACGTTTTGGCTGCTGAGCGGCGGCAGCGGTGGCGACACCCCGTTCGCGACAACGACCGTGACGACCGCGGATGTGGACTTGTTGCCGACCGCATCGCGCGCGACCGCTGTCAAGCTGTGCGTTCCCGCCTGCGCCGCCAGCGTGTTCCAGCTGACGCTGTACGGTGACGAGGTATCCTCGCTCGATAGATTGACGCCGTCCAACTTGAACTGCACGCCCGCGACGGAAACGTTGTCGAGCGCCGTGGCGGTGATCGTGACCGCCCCGGACACCGTAGCGCCGGGGCCGGGAGATGTGATAGCGACAGTCGGCGCCGTCGCGTCTGCGCCCCCTGAACCGCCCGTTTGCGGGCCGCTCCCAACCCCACCGTTAGCCGATTGGCTGCTGGCGCTACCTCCACAGGCGACTACGCCGAGCGGAAGGATCGCTAGGACGAGAGCATAAGCGCAGGCGCGGAAGAAAGCGGCCGTACTAGCTCGCACGTGGCAACGGTAGTCAGGCATCGGAGTGTCCTTGGGTGTTTTACTTTACCGACAGATTCCGTGGCGGCGCGGGAGGAGTCGTATCGGGAACGGACGCGGTGTGCTTGTAGAGATACACCTTCGACTGCCCATCCTCGTACTTCATGAACAGGATGACCCCGTAAGTCGAAATCGGGACCGCCACGGTTCCGTAGAAGTTGAAGTCCGATTGACCGTCCGGCGGGAAAACGGGCACCGTTGACGCGTTGAGAGGACTCCAGCTGTCCGCGAGAACGTCGTATTGGTAAAACCCGCGGGCGCTACTCAGCAGAAGATACTTACCGCTCACGGGATCGACGGTAATTACGCTCGCCGCTATGCCGACGTTGGCCGGCGCGTTGGCGATCTTCGTGATCTTTCCGGCCGCGTCGATTTTGTAAAGATCGCTGCTGCCGTTCCCGCCCCCGAACAACACGATCTTATGCACGGCGTTGTAGAGGGCGACGTTGTGATAGGGGCCCATGGCCAGACCCGACGTCAGCTGACTCCACTGATTCGTCGAGCTATTGAAGAAATGCACCGCCCCGTCGCCCACTGCAACAAGACCGCCGCCTCTCATCTCGGGAAAGTATTCGAGACCGATGCAGCACGCGATGATGCCCGACGGCGCCGGGAGCTGGCTCCATTGGCCGGTCGCGCGCGTCAAAATAAAATAATCGGTGCTGTAGTAGAGGTGATAGTAAAGATTGCCGCTAGGATCGATGGTGTTGTGATGATACGCGTGCCCTAGGCAACTATCGCTCGGCGTGCAGTCCCAGTACGGCTTCGGCTCGATGCTCCACGTGCCGCTCGCGTCGCTGTAGCTGATGAATTTCTGTAAGTTGGCCCCAGCTCCCTTGCCGACATACAAAACCCGTTTCGTGTTCGGATCCCACTTGCCCTTGTCCGAATATTGCAAGATGCTGTGGCCACCGCCAGCATCGAGCAGGCTCGTGCTCCAACCGCTGCCGTCACCTGCGCTGTTGAGCAGCTTCCACCCTCCTACCGGGGTCTGCGCCACCGCATCACCAAGCGCCGTCGCGGCGACCGCGGCGGAATAGACGGACATGACCAAGCCGAGCGCGGCAACGGCATGGGGCAACAACCCGCTTGGTTTGCGCACTGTTCTTAGTTGCTCGCGATTACGCATAGGTCTAACTTCTCCAAGTCGGCTCGCATCCCTGCGACCGACACTTCCGACGTTCTAGGGAAAATCAGGGGAAATCCTTGAATACTTCGTTCGAGTAGTCGCTTTCGTTGCCTGCGATGTCGACGGCTGTGATAGCGAAGTAATAACGCGTGCTGCTATTCAACCCGACAACGGTGTAAGCGTTACTCGAAATCTGCAATCCGTTACCTTTTTGCTGGAGGTAAGTGCCGGACGCGAGACCATAGTAAATCCGATAACCGGCGAGGTCGGATTCAACGTTGGGATCCCACGATAGCGCCGCGGTATTCTGATTAGGCGGGGTAAACGTTACCGCGATTTGCGCGTTGCGGGTGTTTCCGGCGGCGTCACGCGCGGTCACGACGATCGTGTTCGCGCCACTCTGTAACGCAACACCGCTTGCGGTCCAATTGGCCGTGCCGCTCGCCGTCCCGCTCGCATTTGTGCTCGAGTTGCGCCAGCTCACTCCCACGACGCCGACATCGTCGCTCGCGCTACCGGCCACCGAAATGGTGGCGCTGGTTGTGCTGCTGCCGTTTGACGGGCTTGCAATGCTGACCGTGGGAGGGACGGAGTCCAGCGTCGATCCTTGCGTGGTCGGGCCGGATGCCGATTGGTTCGGACCGCTCACGCCGCCGCCGCATGCAGCGATCATCACAGAAAGAGCCAACGGCAGAAGCGACGACTTTTCGACGGTAGGCCAGCGGCGACTCACTCGGACACGAGCGGATCGCTTTGCCGTATCTTGTCTGGAACCAAGCTCCCGGATCATTGTTGTCACCTGCTCCCTCGTTGCTAGAATTCGTTCGTCGTCGGGTTGAGTCTAGGCAAGGAGCACGGCAACCCATACCGCGATCAGACCTTCGCTACATAACCGCCGACAGACTGCCATGCCCGTCACTGCTCCATCGCGCCGCGCAGCAGTGCCTTGGGCGGATCACGGCTTGATCTCCAACAACGGTAGCCATCCAGGATTTACTCCGCTGCCCGAATACGCGCCGTACGAGGTCTCATCCTGCATCGCGCCGTTGAAGTCCTGGTTCCAGTCGATGAACGAATTGAAAGTGCTGGTGTCGATCGCGGAGCCTTTGAGCATCCCGACCCGTGGAAACAGGTCGAGTTGACCGAGCGCCCCGAATGCGTTGTTTAACGTATTGGTTGCGCTTTGATAGCCACCGGTAATGTTTTGCGATTGATCGGACGCCGAAATCGGACTCGCCGCGAACACCGCGTTGCCCACGACAACCTGACGAAACGCGGCCGATCCGCCGGTCACACGGGTCCCGGTTCCCGAGGCGACGACCGTGTTGTGGAAAACGCGCACCATCCTTGGCACATCGTTATGCGGTTGAATATTGACCGCCGAACCGCTGTCGTTGACTAAGAGATTATGATGAAACGCGATGTTTCCTTCGCCCTGAAACAAAGCCTCGGTGGGATTCTGATAGAAAAAGTTTCCGTATATCTCATACACGTCGTCAACGCCGACGCCGGAGAGGGGGAAATGTCCTACGAGAACGTTCGGTCGGGCTTCTGCGCCGGTCGAACTGTTACCGGACTTGCTGAAGACGTTGTGGCGAATAATGGTGGAACTATTCCCCGTCGGCATACCGGCAAGGTTCGGCCGAGAATCCTGGTGTTTGATCTGAATGTTGTACCCTATCGTGTCTCGCACGAGATTACGCTCGATTAATCCGGCAACGAACGGGTTCGTACCGTTCGGATTGCCCAGGTACAGGCCGGTCCCAGCCCCAACGATCTCGTTGTTTCGGACAATCCAGTTCCATGTCGGAGCGCCGTTGGTTGAGATGCCGACGACTTGTTGATTGCTACCAACGCCGTGGATTGATAGGTTTTCCAGAGTGATGTCGTGCGCCGCGCCTTGCGCGTTAACGCCATCGCCTCCCAGGTTGCGTCCGTCTATTTCGAGATTGCGGACCACGATGTAGCTCGCGTCACTGAAACGGATCGTGTTGTGCGTGGAGCGTCCGAGGAGCACCGGGCGCGGTCCGCTGTCCGGGCCCTTTATTGTTATCGGCCGACTGGGCTCGCCGTTCAGGTTGAAGATCGGCAGGCCGGGGACGTCATTGACGTCGTCGTAGTTGCCGGGATCGAGTACCAGCGTGTCGCCGGCGCGTAGACCGCGCAGCAGCGACAAATAGTTACTCGGGTTGCCTTGGAAGACGTTGCCGCCGGTACCGGTCGCGAACGTCGTCGCGCTGACGGGTCCTGATTGCGCTGAGGTGTTTCCTGCGGCGTCGAATGCGGCAACGCGATAGGTGTATTGCGTCGCTGGCGCGAGAGCGCCGTCGCGGTAACTCGAAGTCGTGATGGTCCCCACGAGGCCGCCATTGCGAAAAATACGGTAGCCGGTCACCCCGACGTTGTCGGTCACGGGCGCCCATGCGAGGTTTACTTCGGAAGATGACAGCGCGGTCGCGCTTAACGATTGCGGTATCGTCGGCGCGATCGTATCCGACCCACCGCTAGGTGCCGGCTGAGACGGGGGGAGCGGCGAATCGCCGTTGGATGACGATGCCGAACCGCCGACTCCACCACAGCCGACTAGGGCCACATACAGTGCCAACGCGGCGAGCAAGGGTGATACCCCAAGCGGCGTCTTAGTTCGGTCCTTCATAATTATGTTGTACTTGTCTCTACTGTTTTGAACTGTTTTGATTCGGCGCGCCCGCATTTGCCATCCCTTGCCGTCGCGCGCGATAGTGGGTCTGGGTGACAACGGCACGCTCCGTGTCATACACGGCGTAGCCGATGCCGGGTGATCCATCCACGGAATCATATGGCAAATCGGCAAAAAAAATGGAAAAACCGACTTCTGCGTAGTCCGCGCAGACGAATGGCCAAAACAGCATCAAGAAAACGTTAGAGGAAAACCTTAAAAGAGCGGGATAAGTTTTCGATCCAGGAAGGAGCGCCCGTTACGCGCTTGGCGGCGCGCCTGCGCGCTCAAGCGCTTCCAGCGCAACCTCGAGAGTGTAAACACGCGAGGCCGGAACGGCTGGCGCGCCCGCAATCAGCGCAGCGACGTAGGAATCAACCGCAGCGCGACCAAACAAACGTGACAAGCACATGTTGGAAGGATCGAGCCGCTGAGTAAGCTCGTCGTGCAACGGAGAATTTGGGTGACGCGGCGTTGCGCGCGCGAGACCCAATCGTCGCAAACCCCGCAGCCACGCCTTTCGCCCGTAGTACGTGATAAGAGGCGCAAAGCGGTGAGCTGTGCTCCAGGAGAACGGCACCGCCGGATACCCGTGCTCCAACGGATAGTGAGCAAATCGCGATTGATATTCGGCAAGCAAGCGTCGCACCAGTAACCCGCGGCGACGCAGCCGCGGTGACGCGGCGAGCATGATCTCGAGCACCGAACGGAACAGAAACGGCGAAAGACAGGGCCATATACGATTGGTGCTGCTCGCGATTCGCCCCTGCCAACGCTGCATGCGCATCGTCAAGTAAATACTGTCCATCTGGGCGGTATTCGGCAGATCGCCAAGGCCCCGGTTGACACGCTCAATGACGTCCACAAAATGCGACGCGAGATCGAGGCGCATCAGGTTGGGCACGGGCGCGATGGCGGGCCCATCGGTTGCGAATCGCGCACGGGCGAGTCGATGCGCATCCAACGCTCGGGGCGCTCCCACGAACGGCGCGAGCAATTCCCACCAATAGCCGCGCGCCACCTCCCCGTACGATCCGTTCAGGCTGATATCGAATCCCTTCATAAGCTCGCTATGGACATAAAGTATCTGCGCATATTCAACCAGATCGTACTCGCCGTCCGTGTAAGCGAGCGAGCGTTTCGCGAGTTCGAGCGTCTGTGGGATATCGCTCATCACTCGATGCGTAAGACCGGCGACGCGCGCCAGACCGCTCGAAACGACCACATCCCGACTTGTAGCATCGCCCGATACGGTGGTCTCGAAGCGCGCGCCCGAACCCAACAACGCCGCCGCTAGCGTGCGCGAATCGTAACCGCCGGTGAGGTCGCACACGATGCGAGGAAACGCGTGCTCGATGCGCCGTGTCGCCGTCGTCAACGCGCCCCAGAGGGAAGCGACGGTCGCTCGGTCGTCCGACTTGCGCCGCGCTACTTGCTGTACATCCCAATAGACGATCGACGTTGGCTGTGCGTCACGCGTAAAACGATAGATGCGCGCCGGACCGAGCTTGCGCACGTCGCGGTAAAAGGTACGGTCTTCATAAATCACTCCGGTATACAAGAATTCGTGACATCCGACCGCGTCGATGGCACACGAACCCAGAGCCGCAAGCAACAGTGAAGATCCCGATAACGCCGTCGCCCCGCTCAGCATTCGCATGAAGGCATGGCAACTGCCGACAATATCGGTAATGGCGATGACCTCGCGGGTGCGGGCATCTCCGATCACCACGCAGTAAAAGCCTTCGAGTTCCTCCGCTAGCTGTTGCGGCCCTACCTTCAGGTAACGGGCCAATAATTCCGTTTCGTCACCGACGTGAAACCCGTGTCGGTGAAACCACGTTCCTACAACAAGCAGCCACGTTTCGCCGGCAGTGTCCTCGACGAGCGGCGTCGACGTTCCGTTATCTCGAGGGAAAGTGACCACGTGTGCCCAGTCCCTTACGAGCGATTTTTCCACGGACCGTAATAGCAATTGCGGCGCCACCGCCAACGCCGCGCGGTAGTACGCCATGCCGGTTGCGATATCACTCGATGTGGGCAAGAGGACCAGGAAGTTACTCATTTACGACTTGTGCGCCCGCGTATGCGCGTTCAACGGAACACCTCGAACCCGGGGACTCACCGTCGCGCGCAAGATCGTCGCGACGTTGTGTCCCACCGGCCGGATCCATACGGCCCTCGGTCGGGCTTTCAATGCGGACGTACCGCGAGAATCAGTGTGTATGGCGTAACCGCGTGCACGATAAAACGTAACACGGCGCTCGCGCGGATAGCCCGGAACAGTGTTCGCCTCAGCCAGGGTAGCTCCGTCGCTTCCACGGCGCTGAACCGATCCAACGGTTGCAGTCCGCGGAGTCGAAACTCCCTGGCCAATGAATAGAAGGTGAACCAGTTCACGGCTGGGTATTTCGCGAAGTTGACCAGCTTCGGACGCGAGGTGCTGGCAAGGCGCTCGTAGTGGCGCTTCACACGCACGGGGTACCAGCTGTAGAGCGGAAGGTTGAACTCATACTGCACCGGACAAAGCTTGTTGTTCGTCGTGAGCAGCAAAATGCCGCCGGGCGCGAGAATGCGCGCGAACTCGTCCAAACACCGCCGCCACTCGACCACATGCTCCAGCAGTTCCGGGACCAAGCAAATATTCATGCTGCGATCGGGCCAAGGAAGCGCCGTCGCGGTGCCCACGCGGTAATCGGCGATCAAACCGGCGGCGACGGTTCGCTCGCGCGCCAGACGCACTAGCGGCTCGTTGACGTCCAGGCCATGCACTTGATGGCCCAACGTCGCCCACATCATCGCCTGCGTGCCCGCGCCGCAACCGATATCCGCGACCTTGAGCACGCGCTTCGTCTGAGCGCCATGCAACCGCGTCACGGCAGACAACGCCAAGTCGCGCAGGCTCAAGAACCGGCGATACGACGTTTCGCTTTCACTCTGCTTTTTGTAGTACTCGAAGAAGCGCTCGTCGCTGGAATGATCGATGGAGCCGACTACCGTCGACGTTTCGCCGTGTGAGGATTCGTTCACGTTTGTCTCGTTATGTCGGCCGGGCGCACTACGGCGCGCCCGTAGCCGCAAGAATGCTAACAGCCGTTCGCCTTCTCAGGCACCGATCGCCAACAGTTCAGGGTCATGCCCATAACAGAGGAGCAATCTCAGACCGAACCGGATCGCCGTCGCATCCCATGGCATCACTCGCGGCAACTGGTAACGATCGACCGCTGAAGTGGCCGCCCCCCACGCCGTCGAGACGGCGGCAGTATAGCCAGCGCGTTTTACCATGTCGATGTGACGCGCCGCGTAGTCCTTGCCTGGAGATCCGTTCGGATAGGCGAACAAGCGCAACTTTTCGCCGAGTACCGACTCCAGTTCCTCTTTATTGCGAACGATCTCGTCCCAACCTTCCGCGTCAGAGACCTGCGCGAGGATGGGGTGACTGACGGTATGTCCGCCTATCTCCATTCCGGTACCCCGTAGCGCGAGAATCTGCTCGGCGGTCATCATCAGGCGATCCACAGGTAACGTACCGATGTTGTCCGTTAGTCGCTCGACCAGCGCCAACCGGTCGCGGGGATGCAAGTATCTCGCTTTCAGCAAGATGGCAAGGGCGGCGGTCGCACGATCCTTCGTTCCCGACAGCGAATGATTCCCGAGACCGATATCCTCCAGATTTAGGTAATCGCCAGGAACGACTCGCAACGCCTCTATGACTCCATCGCTCCACATCATTCCGCCGTTGAGATGAGCAGTCGTGACGAAAAACGTTGCCGGAACATTCCATCGCCGCAGCAACGGCAGAGCCACGCTATGGTTATCCGCATAGCCGTCGTCAAATGTAACGCAGAGCGCGTGCCGAGGCAGACTGTCGGTATACAGGCGTTCAATCGCTTCGCTCAACGTAAGCGGGGTGAAATACCGTGCTACGAGCTGCATATGCCAGCCGAAGGTGGCGGCATCGACCTCGAATGTGCGCATCGGGTCGATCTCCGGCAGAACGCGATGATAGATCAGAATGGCGAGCCGCCGGCGAGCACAAGCCGGAATGTATAAGCGGCTCGCGAGACCGAGAATCGCCGAAGCGGCGCGTCCGGCGGTCGCTCCTCGGACGATCGAGGGAGGCGTAGCGGTATCGAGACTACCGCGGTAGGTTTCCACCATCGTGTCTTACGACGCCTGACGCTGCCCTACGGCAACATCCGCCGGCGTGACGAGCGCCGACTCAGGGGTCGATGCCAATTGCCTTTCTACCACGGCGCGCAACAGGACGAGGATTGCGATCAAGTGATAATACAAATCGAAATATGCCAATCCCAGAAAGACCCCGCCCACCGCAAAACCAACCACGCTTACCTGGACGAGCGCCGCTAAGTCCGACGCCCACTTCATATCGGCTCGGTCTCGTGCGTGCCTTACTATCCAGGTACTGGTCCGCAAGGCGAACACAGCCAGGAGGAGGAACAAAAATAAACCGACAAAACCGTGTTCGCCCAACACTTCGAAGTAGATGCTATGTGCGCCATGGAAATCCTCCGGATCGGGGGCGTAACGATGGAACAGCTCGGGGTTAAACGTATCGAACCCGCCTCCCGTCACCGGTCGGTCGGTTGCGAGGTTGTAGGCGAACCACCAAGCGTTAATGCGCCCCATGGCCGAGGCGTCCTGTTCAAATTGCCCTATGGTGCTCATTCGATCAAACCATTTCTCGGGGATGAAGTTAAACAGCAGTGGCAGGCTTAACAAGATGACGAACACGATTTGGCCGCGCTTAGAGCTCTTCACGATCATATAAAGAATCATGGCCGTAGCAGCGATAAAAGCGCCGCGCGAGTAAGAGGCAACGATGGCTAGTATGGAGAGGCCCATCGTTACCCAGAGGCCCAGCTTGATCAATCGATTTTCGACATTGAGCTGAAGATAGCGCAACAACGGGATAATCATCACGAGCGCGAGGGCAAGAGCGTTGTTGTCTTCGATGAAACTCCCGGGCGGTCCCCATACCTTGTAGTCTCCGCCCGTGAGCAACGCGAAAATGCCCCCCTTGAGTCCGTAGAACGCGAGTGAACCGGCAATCGTAGCCGTCAACAGGGTGATCCGCTCGCGCGTACACATGAGCATAACGGTCACGAACGTCATGGACTGAATCTTCATGGACTTCGTCCACGCCTCGAATGCGGCGTCGGGCGCCAGTGCAAATAGCGTCGTGAAGCTCATCCACAATACGAACAGCACCCAGCACACCGTCAACGGCGTCCAGGGAATACGTTTTTGCTCTTGGGTGAAAACCAGCCCAACGAGCGTCGCGCCGCCGATGATTGCCGCGACCGGGAAATCATAGGCGAGGCCATAAGCTAAGCGGTGCGGATTCATGTAGCCGATCCAGCACCACGCAAGTACCCCGACGTAGGGGCGCACTAAGATAACGGGCAAGAGCCCGAACACGATCGCTAATGTGACGATGTCACGCATGAATACCTTGCTCGTAGACGCACCTTAAATTCGCGACGCGCCGGCAATACCTATCCAGAAGGACTCGTACCCCCCATGCGCATAGTAGTCGCATGAATGCCGACAGCCGAGGGAACCTACCTATATCTAAGTATTCGTTCGCAAGCGATCGCGCAGGACTGCTCTCAGCCGCTGGGTCAAGAGGATACAACCTCGAATTGTAACAGTTAGGCCAACGGCTGTTAGCCTGCCGGGGGGTCGGACTCGGCCACATCGAAGGCTCGCCTATCCGAACTTAAGGGTGACAAATTTGGTCGTTCACGCGACACAAGGCGAAGCGCGCCGAAAGGCTCGATCGCCATGATCAAATGCTCAGTGAAGACTAGTATAATAGCCACACAGCCGATTGGTGCCGATCCGGGGCGTGGTGTTGCTGCTTCCGCCAGCATTCCACGGCTACCCGCCGTCGCCATAAGCGATGTTCCGGCGTAGTTCCTTGATTGCCAGTTCGGCGGATAAAATTGCGACAACTTTTGCCATTATAAATGGATGCGGGGAATACCATGCGCTACCTGGTCTCGGCCGTGCTTATTGGGCTTCTACTGTGCGCTGTTGCTCCTATCACCAACGCCGAACAATTCGGTCCGTTCGACTATTACAGTCCGCCCAAAGGCACTCTATCGGTAGTCGAACGAGTCCATTTCGCGGCTCAAACCACGCAATACGCGGCCAAGGGCAACTGGTGCGCCTATTGGGACGACTTGGATTACACGTTGCGCGCATTTCCGAACCACCCACGCGCTCTGGTCGCAATGGCCACGTACCTCGACTCGCATCCTGCGTGTTTCGACGAAAAGCTCAAAACGAAGCAATCGGCGAGCGATACCCTGAACGAAATCGAGAGCGGTGCGTGGCGCGAGCGTAACGCCGATTACTACTTTACCGAAGGGATCGCGTTTCGTCCGAAACGCGCGGAAACCCGCATGCTCTATGCGGACTACCTGAAGAAACACAGCCGCCGGGAGGACGCATTGCGTCAATATAAAGAGGCGGAAACCGCGAACCCGAACTCCGCGCCGCTGCACTATGAACTCGGACAATTGTATCTCGACACGGGCCAATCGCAGTTGGCGCTCAAACACGCGCGGCGCGCGTATCAGTTGGGCGCCACCCAGCCCGACCTGAAAAGAAAACTGATCGAAGCCAAATTGTGGACCGATTAAGCCGGGACGGTGAGGTTATTAGAAGCTATCTCAAAAACCACCTGATGTAGGTAGGGTGCAGCCGCGCGAGCGGCGGAGGAACCCAACAATGTATTATCTTGGTGGGTTCCGCTTCGCTTCACCCACCCTACACGGGATTTTTGAGATGGCTTCTAGTAACACCCCGGATCATTCGCAAACCAGACGGCGGAAATTCGCGACACCGGTCTTGTGTGGTTGGCTTGGGCAACCCCAGGCGAAAGCGCATCGGCAGCGAGCGGTCGTGGAGATCGGGCGTCGCATGGCGCCTGACGGTGAGCATGGATATCGGGTTCACGCCGGACCACGTTCAGTCTTGCTCATTAGCGCGGCGCCTGCGGCAGATCTGCACGTCGGTGAAACCTGCTACACCGCAATCGTCGGGCACCCGAGTTGGACCGATGCACGCCTAGCCACGCTCGCTCGCGAGCGTGGCGCGGCGCACGCGCTCGCGGCCGCTTATCTCGACGATGGAATGCGGGCGTTTGAGTACGCGCGCGGGGACTTCGCCGCTGCGATCATCGATGAAGCGAAGAGCCAAGCCATCTTAGCAATCGATCGCATCGGCATTAGGCCGATGACATATGCCGTCGCGCCCGATGGTTTGGTTTTCGGGTCCTCGCTCAATCTCCTTCACCAGCTCTCCGGTGTATCGCCTGACATCGATCCGCAGGCGATCTTCGAATACTTGTACTTCGACATGGTGCCGAGCCCGAATACCATATATCGTGCGGAACGAAAGCTTGAGCCGGCGCAATGGGTAAGGTTCGCCGACGAACAGCTCACGACCGCCTATTATTGGACACCGCGCTTCACGGAGTCGGATCGCTCCGCCTTTGATCCCCACGACGGTGTTCTTTACCGCTTGCTGGAACGCGCCGTCCAGGATTGTGAACCGGGAGCCACCACCGGGGCATTCCTAAGCGGTGGTCTCGATAGCTCCACAGTGTGTGGCGTGCTTTCCCGCGTGGCGACGTCGCAGGTGGCTTCTTATTCGATTGGGTTTCGGGCCGAGGGGTATGATGAGATGTCGTACGCGCGCATTGCCGCCCGGCATTTCGCGCTCGACTCCCACGAGTACTACATCACCCCGGCCGACGTCGTTTCCGCGATCCCGCTGATTGCGCAGAGCTACGACGAACCGTTTGGCAATTCCTCCGCGGTACCGGTTTACTATTGCGCACGGCTTGCCCAGCAACAAGGAATCGAGGTCATGCTGGCGGGCGACGGGGGTGATGAGCTCTTCGCCGGTAACGAGCGCTATGCCAAGCAAAAGATGTTCGAGCTCTACTCGCGTATCCCCGCCGGTCTGCGCTCGTGGTTTATCGAGCCTATCGCGCTGCGCTTGCCTGGGGCCGAGACGATTGCGCCGTTACGAAAATTAGGTAGTTACGTCCGCCAAGCCAACATCCCGCTACCCGATCGACTGCAGAGTTACAACTGGCTGCGAATAAATTCGCTCGCTGACATTCTCCATGACGACTTTCTAAAGACGATCGACCCCGGTAGTCCGACACGTCTGCTCGCGGCACCCTATGCGCGCCCGGCGTCGGCTTCGCCGCTCAACCGCATGCTGCACCTCGATTGGAGGCTCACGTTGGCCGATAACGACCTGCGCAAGGTCAACGCCATGTGCGAGGTCGCCGGCGTTGAAGTCAAATACCCCATGCTGCATCCGGATCTTATCGAACATTCGCTCGCTATTCCGACCGACCAGAAGCTGAAGGGCTTCCGCTTACGTCACTATTACAAGGAGGCGCTCGACAATTTCTTGCCGCGCGCAATTATTGACAAGCGAAAGCACGGTTTCGGATTGCCCTTCGGGATATGGCTGCGCGAGTCACCGGCGTTGCAGGAGCTGATATATGATGCGCTCGCCGATTTCGGTCGCCGGCAGATCGTCCGAAGCGAGTACATTCGCATGATGCTCGATCGACATCGCCTCGAGCACGCGGCCTTCTATGGCAGTACACTCTGGACGTTGACGATCCTCGAACAATGGTTTCAGGCGCATGGTCGCTCGCGACCTCCCACTTTAGCGTAACCCCGCCGCTTGCAAACACGTTCGCGCGATTAGCGCACGCTCGGGACGCACAAATCCGAAAAAGAGGAGCACCAGTATCTGCGGCGGATACAACACCGCCAGCCAAAACGCGAGCTTCGCGTAGCTGCCAAGGTCGATCTCGCCGGCGATGAACCAAGTCGCGACCTGAAGGCTAATACAGATCGCGAATATCGGTAATACGTTTCGCAAATAAACCAAAACGCTACCGCCCACCAGCCGGTTCGCGAAGACCAACAGGAACAGAGAGAATCCGATCATCGGAATGCCGGTCCCTACCGCAACGCCCGCCAGTCCTAGCGGCTTGACCAGCGCTACGCTCAACAGCAAGTTGCAAACGGCATCCACGATCGATACCTTGGCGAGGATGCCGGTTTTACCCAGGCCATAAACGAGACCGCTCGACGGCGTTTGGGACACGAACAGCATGACCGGACAGATTAATGAACGAGGCGATGACCCCGTGATCCAGTTGAAATCGCATTAAGTCGGCGAACTGATTTACGAAGGTCCCCCATCCGTAAGAAAACAACGAGGCGCGATGACTTCGGCTCCAATGCCGCCGCCCGATGCGTATCGATGGAAACATTTTTAACGCGAGCGCCGTCCTGATCGCATTCGCCCCCACATCGACAGCAATGTAATCACCGCCAACGCCAGGATGGAATATCCCGCGCCGATAAAATAAATGATCAACGCCGTCCGAAATACCAGCTTGCCAAGTTCCACGTAGGTAGCGACGTCATAACGGAGCGTTCCCGTAATCAGCCCATTGATGGGCGCCATCACCAAGGTAACGGCGATGTTCAGCGCCAGAACAAGAATGACCGCTCGGAACGTCTCCACCTCCGCGGAATCGACGAACATCAGCGGAGCGGCCGCGGCGATGACTATGGTTATGACGACGGCGGCGCCGGCAAGCACCGCCAAGATCGTAAGCGACGTATTGAACAGCCTATTCAGCTCATCGGTATCGTTATGGCCGATTGCCCCCGCCATGAACCGCTGTGTCGCTATCGACAGGCCGAAGTCCATATAGCCGTAGTAACCCATGAAAGTCCCAATCAGCGCCCACATGCCATAAAGGCGTTCTCCGATTGAGTGAATCACGAACGGCATCATGTACAACGCGATGCCGGATATTGACGACGAGCGAAATGACTCGGAGGACCGATCCTCTCAAGACGAGCGCTTTTGGCTCGGTTATCGGTGCACCGGCGCGCTGTTTTCGAATGTAAGCATTCCACACCTCGCCATGGTATCAATTCCGGCGAAGAATCCGGTTGAACAACGCGAGCTGCCCGTCGGTGGTCTCCGTCCAACCGAAGCCGGTCGCGTAGCGACGCGTGGCGGCACGATCCGGATAATTCGCGAACAGCCGGCGAAACGCCCGCACTAAGGCGGCCGGACTGCGCTCGTCCATTAACACTCCCGCCGCGCTCGAGCGCACGACTTCCGGCGTT
>JBGPKL010000030.1:0-44357 GCA_041485885.1 Sulfurifustaceae bacterium | reverse complement strand
CCGGCGATGGGTTCATGGGGCGGCGCGGTCAGCGACAAACTCCGGGTCCCTTTCGCCGACGCCATGCTCGTCAAAGTTCCGGCCGGGCTCGATCCCGTCGCGCTCGCGAGCGCGAGCGACAATTTGCCCGACGCCTGGAGAACGGTCGGTCCCCATCTCGCGCGATTCCCGGGAGCCGCCGTACTGATAGTCGGTGGGCCGGCGCGCAGCATCGGGCTGTACGCCGCCGGGATGGCCGTGGCGCTCGGCGCATCTCGCGTCGACTACATGGACTTCGACATCGATCGATTGCAAATCGCCCAAGCACTGGGTGCGACGCCCTTGCAGATTCCGAAGCCGGCTTGGCTGAAGAAGCATGCTCCGCGCCGCGGCGGCCCGTATTTGATTTCCGTGGACGCGAGCGCATCGGTCGCGGGCCTCGACTATGCGCTACGATCGCTCGCGCCGGGAGGCGTTTGCACCGGTGTCGGCTACTACTTCGCGCGCAAAGGCGGTTTGCCGCTGATGCAGATGTACATCAACGACTCGACGCTGCATGTCGGCGTGTCGCATCCACGCGCCGCTCTTCCGAAACTTCTCGCCCTGCTCCAAACCGGAAAGTTCAAACCGGAGATCGTGACGACGCTCTTGGCAGACTGGGACGACGCGCCGAAGGCATTTCTGGAGCAAACCACGAAGGTGGTGGTGAGGCGGACAGCGATGCGCGATTACCTTTGATGGAATCCACCTAAAGTAAACGCAGCCAAGCGAGAGTCGATGAAATAATCCCGAGCGAGCGCATGGACAAGGTTGTTGGCGAGCTGACGACGTCGCAAATGCATACGGCCGATAGGACGTTGCGATTGTGGCTCGGCTTGCCGTAATTTCACCGCAACGCCGCAATCACGTCGCCGACCAACCCTCCGATCGTGTCGTCCGGATCAGGCCGGTGGGTCAAACCCAGACGAACGATGACGAGCCGCTCGGAGGGAATGACGACGATGAACTGCCCGAGATAACCGCGGCCGAAGAACGCATCGCGCGGCGCGCTGCGTATGCCCCACGGAATCCCCCAGACCGGCGCTTTGCCGTCGACACGATTGCTCCAAAAACCCGCGCCGTAACCGGTATCGAGAATCGGCGTTGAAGAGTAGCGCACCCAATTCTGCGGCAGGATGCGCCGGCCGCCGACCACGCCGTCGTTCAGGTACAGCAGCCCGAAGCGCGCCCAATCGCGCGCGGGCGCGAGCATCGTGTACGAACCGACCGGCGTGCCGGTCGCGTCGAATTCGAGCGTCACGTTGCGCATGCCGAGCGGCGCGAAAAGTTCGTGGTGCGCGAACCGAAGCACGTCCTTGGCGTGTCCACCGACGGCATCGCGAATGATGCGCGACAAGATCAGATAGTCGCCACCGCTGTAGTTCCATCGGCTGCCGGGCGCCGCGTCGAGCGGTAAGCTCGCCGCAAACGCCGCCATGTCACGTTCGAGGTTTTCCATTCGCGGTGCCGAGTCCCAGCCGCTGTACGTCTCGCCTCCCCAGGCAAGCCCGCTCGTCATGCGCAGCAAATGATCGATGGTGATCGCGCGGCGCGGGTCGTCGGGCTTTTGCCATGCGGCGATGGGAGCGAGTTGCTCGACGGAAAGCCGCCGCTCGCGAACCAGAATACCGGTGAGCGCGCTCATCACGGACTTGGTGAGCGATCGCCCGAGCAGCGGCGTATCGACGCCGTAACCCGGCGCGTAGCGTTCGGCGACGACGTGTCCATCGTGCACGACGACCACTGCGCGCGTCCGCCGATACGGCGGCGCATCGCGCTCGGCGAACGCCCGGTCGAGCGCCGCGCGCAGCTTGTCGTTGGCGGGCTCGACCACCGCGGGCCCGGCGATTTCCGGCAACACCGGAGCCGATGCGATTTTGTTCGGCACATCTTGCGGCGGCACCGTGTCCGCCGGTTCCGTGCCGTGCACGACCATACACCCCACGCCGTCGCGATAGATCGCGCGGTTCGCGAATCCACCGGCGAAGGTCGTGCGCACTTCCCGCTTCTCGCGATCGACGTCGTAGTGCATGCCCCAGCTTATCAACCACATCATGCCCGCGGGCCGGAGCGTCTCCGCGTAGATCCGCTCGGGGTCCAATCCCGAGACGAACGTCTCGGAGCAAATCGTGTGGCTGATGACGCCGGTCGCGACCGAGATCGGGCGGATGGCTCCGCAGCCCGCCATCAGACCGACTGCGATCAAGGCAAGCAGCATTGAAGCGGGTCTGCGCAAGCGGCGTACATCGAGAATGAAAATCATCAGGCTCGTCTCTGTTGTTATTGGATACGAGATAGTGTTTATACCGAGTTGAGCGGAGTAAAGTAATCGTCTGAAGGAAGCTCTGATCATATCGAAATTCCGTCATGCCGGCGAAAGCCGGCATCGAGAATCGGCCTAACGGCCGATGTTTTCAAACCCTGGATTCTCGCTTTCGCGGGAATGGCGAACTTAGTCAAAGGTTCCCTAAAAAGACTACCGCGTTCGGTCGCTGCTTACATCGCCAGACATTTTCATGACCACAGGCCCGCTCTCCCGATTTACCGTGATCGACTTGAGCCGCGTGCGCGCCGGTCCGACCGCGGTGCGCCAGCTCGCCGATTGGGGCGCGCGCGTGATCAAAGTCGAATCGCCACCGAGCGCCGACGGCGAGGAGCCGTTGGGTGGACCGCGCCACGGCCCCGATTTTCAAAACCTGCATCGTAATAAGCGCAGCCTTACGCTCAATTTAAAAACGCCGCAGGGTGTCGACGTGCTCAAAAATCTCGTGCGCCGCGCCGATGTGCTGGTCGAGAACTTTCGGCCGGACGTGAAGCATCGGCTCGGCATCGACTACGAGAGCTTGCGCCCGATCAATCCGCGCCTCGTCTACGGCAGCATTTCCGGATTCGGGCAGGACGGACCGTATCGCGATCGACCGGGGTTCGATCAGATCGCGCAAGGCATGGGCGGACTGATGTCGATCACCGGGCTGCCGGGCCAAGGTCCGGTGCGCGCCGGTGTTCCGATCGCCGATCTCACCGCCGGCATCTTCTGCGCCATGGGCATACTGATCGCGCTCCTCGAGCGCGAAAAATCAGGCGAAGGTCAATGGGTACAAGCGTCGTTGCTCGAAGCGCAGATCTCGATGCTCGACTTCCAGGCGACGCGCTGGTTGATCGCGGGCGAAGTGCCGCAGCAAGCCGGCAACGATCACCCAACCAGTATCCCGACCGGCGTCTTCCCGACCGCCGACGGCTACATCAACATCGCCGCGTCCGGCAATGCGATGTGGGCGCGTCTGTGCAAGACCATCGGCGCCGAGTCGTTGCTCGCGGACGCGGATTTCAAAACGGACGCGGGCCGCTCCAAGAATCGCGCGCGGCTCAATAAAGAACTCGCGACGGTGACAGCGACGCGAGGCAGCGCGGAATGGATGAAGCTTCTAAATGACGCGAGCGTCCCGTGCGGCCCGATCTACGCGATGGATCAAGTCTTCGCCGACGAGCAAGTGCGCCATCTCGGCATCGCGCAAGTTGTGCCACACCCGACGCTCGGCGATATCCGCGTGGTCGGACAACCGGTGCGGCTCTCGCGCACGCCGAGCAAGCTACGCACGGCCTCGCCCGAGAAAGGCGAGCACACCGACGAGATTCTCCGAGAGCTTGGTTACGACGAGCATGCGATCACGGAGTTGCACCGCGGGCAAGTCGTATGACGATTGCTAGACTGACCTTCATCCACCGTACCCCCCTACGGGTACGACTCCTTCTCCCTTTGAGGGAGAAGGTTAGGATGAGGTCGCTCCTGCGCTTTCATCGCTGCGCAGTCCTGCTTCGCTCGAAAGCCAGGGCTCGGCTCCTGCCTCGCCCGCTCGCCGGGACAAAGGTCCACTGGACCTTTGTCGGTTTCCGTCTCGCCCTGCGCTCGCGACATTCGTACATCCCTGTACAGCAGGTGGAAGGCGAAGGGTATCGATGACGTTTGACGTCGCACCCTCACCCCTACCCTCTCCCTCGAAGCAAGATCGGCTTCGTCCCTCATCCCCATCCCTTCTCCCGAAGGGAGAAGGGCGCGAGAGGGGTAAAGGCATGGGCGGTTTCACGACCGCGGCGAACGCCAAACGCTGTGAGTCCTCCGGCAAAGCCGAGAGGGTTCATTTCAAAGCAATTATTCCGAGAACGATTAGAACCTCAGGATACGCACCATGACCGAAGCATCGCTGCTCGCCAAGAAAGAAGACGCCATCGGCTGGCTCATCTTCAACAACCCCGATCACAAGAATGCCGTCACGTACGAGATGTGGGCGGCGGTGCCGCGCGTCGTCGCCGATCTTGCCGCCGATTCCGCCGTGCGCGTCGTCGTCGTGCGCGGCGGCGGCGAGCAAACGTTCGTTTCCGGCGCGGACATCTCGCAGTTCGAAAGCAAACGCAGCAGCCCCGATGCGGTGGCCGATTACAATACCAAGCTCGCCGAAGCGACGGTCGCGCTCGCGCGCTTGCAAAAGCCGACCATCGCCATGATTCGCGGTTATTGCATCGGCGGCGGTCTCGCCATCGCTTCGATGTGCGACTTGCGCATCGCGACCCTCGACGCGCACTTCGGCATTCCGGCGGCGAAGCTCGGCCTCGGCTACGCTTACGACGGCATCAAGCGGTTGGTCGATCTGGTCGGACCGTCGTTCACCAAGGAGATTTTTTATACCGGACGCCAATTCGACGCCAACGAAGCACTGACGATGGGCTTGATCAATCGCGCCGTGGCGCCGGCCGATCTCGAAACCTACACGCGCGAGTACGCGACGCGTATCGCGGACAATGCCCCACTCACGATCAAGGCGACCAAGCTATCGGTCGACGCGGCGGTCACGGAAATCGGCGGGAAAGATTTGCGCGCGGTGCAAGACGCGATCGCCGCGTGCAATCGCAGCGACGATTACCAAGAAGGCCGCCGCGCGTTCCTCGAAAAGCGCCGCCCGCAGTTTAAGGGTCGATAGCGGTCCTTCGCGGACGTTCGCCGCTCGAAAGCGGCAGCTCGTCGCGATGCATGCGCAATCGCTTGACACTCCTGCACGCGAAAACCAGAATCCTTAAGCACTATCGAGTGAAAGCAGAGAGTTCATGATTTCCGCGCAGCGTGTACCGTTACTAATCCCGTTATTGTTGGCGGGGTTCCTTTGCGCTTGCAAAGGCGGTGGCGGCGGCGGAGTCGCCTCACCGCCTCCACCCACCTTTTCCATCGGCGGCACGGTGATGGGTCTGGCAGGCAGCGGCCTGGCTCTCAAACTGAACAACGGCGCGAGTCTTTCGATCGCCGCGAGCAACAGCACATTCGCGTTTCCAACGACGGTTCTCAACGCCACGAGTTATGATGTCATCGTGGCTTCGCAGCCTCATAGTCCGAGTCAGCTTTGCACGATCACCAACGGCAGTGGAGCGGTGGCGGGAGCAAATGTGTCGATCGCGGTCGCTTGCGTCAATACCTTCGTCCGCCTGGCGCTTGTGGCTAACTACCCCGCAAACACGATTTCCGTTTATGCCGTTGACCCTCGGACGGGTAGCCTTGGCACTAGGGTAGACGTAGCAACGGGAATGATGTCGCAAGCGCCGCAAACAATTGCCATACATCCAAATGGCCGCCATGCGTATGTAGTGAACTCCTTCGGTAACACAGTTTCTGAGTACACCGTTGATGTACAGACCGCATCACTGATGCCGATGAATCCGCTAACGGTAATCACGGGAACCGAACCAGACTCGATCATCGTCGATCCGAGTGGACGTTATGCGTACGTCGTAAACGGGGGCGACTCGACGATTTCTCAATTCAATATCAAGGCCGACGGTTCGCTAACTCCCATGAACCCGTCGCAGATCCCCACTGGGACCAATCCTTCTGCCGTTGCAGTAGATCCGACGGGACGTTTCGCCTATGTGGTTAGCGTCAGTGGCTTTGTGTTGCAATACGCGATCGGCGCGAGCGGCGCGCTGACTTTGACGACGCAGCCGGCGGTATCAACCGGGACCTCGCCCATCTCAGTCGTCATGACTAGAAACGGAAAATACGTCTACGTGGCGAACAGTGGCGACACTATTTCGCAATACAAGATCGAGGCCAATGGTGCCATCGCACCGATGATTCCACCGATGCAAATCACCGGCACCAGTCCTCTATCCATAGCCGTTGACCCGAGCACGCGTTATGCCTATGTCGCAAGTGCCGGCGAAGGTAGCATTTCACAATATAACATCGACACAAGCGGCGCCCTCGCTCCGATGACGCCTCCAAAAGTTTTCCCGCCAAACGGCATTCCGACCGCGGTCACGATCGATGCGAACGGGCTATACGCTTACGTCACCCTCGATATCTCGAATAATGTTGCGCAGTACGCGATTTCCTCAACTGGCACACTAGTCCCGATGACACCGCCCACAGTGTCGACCGGAGCTTCTCCTACCTCAATGACGACTGTCGCCCTCCCCTAACCCACGGCCGGACGTTGAGCCGGCAATCCCGTCACGCGCGAATGCGGCAAATCGATTGACGCCGGCGATAGCGCCCGTGAAAATGACGTTCCCCTACAACAACTAACTATTTATGAATAAACATCCACTGAATTTCGTCGCGCTCGGCGTCGCCGCGCTTTTCGCCGGCTCCGCCTTCGCCGAAGACGACTACTCGAAAGTTCAGATCAAGACCGAGAAGCTTTCCAACAACATCTACATGCTCACCGGCGCCGGCGGCAACATCGGGCTGGCCGTCGGTAACGACGCGGTGTTCATGATCGACGATCAGTTCGCGCCGCTCACGCCGAAGATCAAGGCGGCGATCGCGAAGATCACCAAGAAGCCGGTCAAGTTCGTCGTCAACACCCACTGGCACGGCGATCACGTCGGCGGCAACGAGAACTTCGGCAAGGAAGGCGCGATGATCATCGCGCACGAGAACGTGCGATTCCGCATGTCGACCGAGCAAATCATCGAATTCTTCAACATGAAGACGCCGCCCGCGCCTCCGAAAGCGCTGCCCGTCGTTACGTTCACGAACGACGTGACGTTTCATATGAACGGCGACGAGATCCTCGTCTTCTATCTTCCCAACGCGCACACCGACAGCGACGCGTTCGTGCACTTCCGGAAGAGCAACGTGATACACATGGGCGACACGTTTTTCAACAAGATGTATCCGTTCATCGATATAGCGAGCGGCGGAAGCGTCGAAGGCATGATTAACGCCGCCGAGAGCGTGTTGAGCCTCACCGATAACGACACGAAGATCATCCCGGGTCACGGACCGCTCGGGAACAACGTCGACCTCGGGGCGTATCGGGATATGCTCGTCGGGGTCTCCGATCGGATCCGCGCGCAGATCAAAGAGGGTAAAACGCTGGAACAAGTCGTCGCGTCGAAACCCACCGCCGAATTCGACGCCGTGTGGGGCAAGGGCTTTCTTACGCCCGCGCAGTTCGTCGAGATCGTCTACAAAAGTTTGAAGCTTCAGGGATAGCGCTTCGTTCGACGCAAACGCCGGCTCCGCGTTATCGGCACACGGTGCCGACGGCGCGGAAATCGAGCTCGCGGAATTCTTCCTTCTACTCGCCGGAGCCGGCGAACCTAAGTTTCTCCTTTACTTTTTCGCGGCCGATGGATCACTCGGTGCGCCGGCCCAGGCCGGCCCACTGAACTCCGCCTCGATGATGACGTTCACGCTATCGCCGACGCCCATTGTCGAACCCGGTGCCGGTATGCCAAAGGCCATCCCGAATTCCGAACGCTTGATCGAACCGTGCGCCGAAAAGCCGATGCGCGCGTGCGGATCCATCGGGTGGCCTTCATAACCACCGTTGAACGTGGCGTCCAAAATCATCGGACGCGTCACGCCGCGCAGATTGAGGTCGCCGTTGACGCGCATCGTGTTCGGTCCGGTGAGCTCGATTTTCGTGGAGCGAAATATCATCTGCGGAAATTTCGCCGTGTTCAACCATTGCTCGTTTTGTAGCTGCGCGTTGAAATCGAGCTTGGCGGGATCGGGAAAATCGGTCTCGAGCGAGCGCGCGTCGATCGTCGCGGTCACGCGCGATGCGGGGAGGTTGGCCGGATCGAATTGCAGCTGGGCGTCGAAGCGCTTGAAGCGCGCGGTGTAATTCGAAAATCCCAGATGGTCCACCCGGAAGATGAGGCTCGCATGCGCCTTGTCGAGCGTATACGCGCCGGCAGGCAGCTTCGTTGCCGGCACCGTCGAGGCCGGCGCTGGAGCACTCTTGCTCGACTCCTGACTTTGCGGCGAACAGGCGGCGAGCGCCAGGATGACGCACGCTGTCGCAAATCGTCTCATACTTCATCTCCTTTTATATGTGATACATAAGTCTTGAGGCGTTCCAAGTTCTTGCTGTCACGGGGCCTTACCGTTTGGGCACTGCTTCCGCCACCGATTTCATTTGCACCAACCCCTTCTCGAAATCGCCGCCGACCAGCTTGTCCATGTTCATAAAAAGGTGGAATGCCTTGGCCATGAGATTGTTTGTGCCGGCCATGCTCCACGTCACCGCGGTTTGATTGCCCTCGGGCTTGAAGGTGAACTCCGCCGTGTTGGTGGCCGCGAAGGGCTTCAAGAATTCGAGTTTGATTCTGATCAACTCGTTCGGACGGCTCTCGATGATCGTCATGCGTCCTTCGCCCACCTTGTTGCCGGCCCACGCAGTCATGGCGCCGGTTCCGGCCGGCGCGCCCTCGTATGTTTGTTTCATCGCTGGATCGCGTTTCGCCCACGGGGACCATGCTTCCCATTTGTGTAGATCGTTTACCTGCGCAAATACCGCTGCCGGGGGAGCTGACATCTTCGCCGTCCGCACCACGCGGAACTCGGATGGCTGCACGGCAACGACGACGACAAATACGACGACGATCGCCGCGAGAGCTATGAGGATTTTTACGAGCATGATGAATATTCTCCGGATCAATTGTTTTCGTATGAACGGCTCGCCTCTTCGCCAGATACGCCTCGAGACGCGCAAGCGTTTGCTTGCCTCCCTCGACGGCGCCAAACTCCTTGGTCTTTTCGCATTCCTTCTGTTTCGGCACGGCCTCCGCCAATGCGAGCCGGCGGTCAGACTGGCAGCTCGCGCCCGGGCGAGTGGACATCGGCAGGAGGACAACATTGCGCGTAGTCGGGCACACCGGGCTTGGCCTCGTACCATGCGCGCGTGCGGTTCACCATATTCGCGACCGCAAGCATCGCCGGGACTTCGATCAGCACGCCGACCACCGTCGCGAGCGCGGCGCCCGATTCGAAGCCGAAGAGCGCGATGGCCGTGGCGACGGCAAGCTCAAAGAAGTTGCTCGCGCCGATCAAGGCCGATGGCCCGGCAACGCAGTGCGGCGAGGCGAGCTTGCGGTTCAGGAGATAGGCGAAGCCTGAATTGAGGAAAACCTGAACCGCAATCGGCACCGCGAGCAACCCGATCACGAGCGGCTGACGCAGGATCTGTTCGCCCTGAAAGCCGAAGAGCAGTACCAGCGTGGCGAGCAGAGCGGCGAGCGAGAGCGGGTGGAACAACTTGATGGTGCGGGCGAGGCGCGCCCCACCGTCCGTATGACCGAGCAGCCACCGGAGCCCGAAGTGCGCCGCGATCAGCGGCGCAACGATATAGAGCAGCACGGACAGCAGCAGCGTATCCCATGGCACCGCGATCGCGGATAACCCAAGCAGCAGTCCCACGATCGGCGCGAACGCAAACACCATAATGACGTCGTTGAGCGCCACCTGCGTGAGCGTGAAGTGCGGCTCGCCACGCGTCAGGTGGCTCCATACGAACACCATCGCGGTACAAGGCGCGGCGGCGAGCAGGATCAGCCCCGCGATATAGGAATCGATCTGCGCCGCCGGCAACCACGGCCGAAACAACAGGCCGACAAAGAGCCACGCGAGCAGGGCCATCGAGAACGGCTTCACGCCCCAGTTCACGAGCAGCGTCACGCCGATGCCCTTCCAGTGCGCGTTCACACGGCGTAGCGCGGCGAAGTCCACCTTGAGCAGCATCGGGAAGATCATGAGCCAGATCAGTACCGCGACCGGCAGGTTGATACGCGCGATTTCGAGCTGCCCGACCGTCTGAAACATCGGCGCGAAGAAATGCCCGAGCGCGATGCCGGCGGCGATGCACAGGAATACCCAAAACGTAAGATAGCGCTCGAAGAGACCGAGCGGATTGCTGGTTGCCGGCGTCGCGGTCGTCTCGCACTGCGCGCTCATGATTGGTCTCCGGTAACGCCGCGGCGCCGAATCGCGTCGGCCAGCTCCTCCACGCGCGCGCGCACTTCGTCGCGCGTCGCGCGGAACTTCGCCATAATCTGTTCCTCCGTGCCGGTCGCCTTCGCCGGGTCTTCGAGCGGCCAATGAATCTTCCTCACGCCGGGCGGCAACAGCGGGCAGCGCTCATCGGCGTGGCCGCAAACGGTCACGACGAGATCGGCGCGACGTATCATCTCACTGGTAACACGCGTGGACTCCTGGCCGGAGATATCGACGCCTGCCTCGGCCATGACGTGGATGGCGCGGGGATTCTTGCCGTGCGCCTCGATCCCGGCCGACTCGACGGCGAGCACATCGCCGCCGATATGCCGCGCCCAGCCCTCGGCCATCTGCGAGCGGCAGGAATTGCCGGTACAGAGAAAAAGTACTCTCGGGGTTGCGTCGGTCATCAAGTGCTATCGCGCGGACGACTGCAATCGGGACGACAATTATAACCGTCCCGAATGACAAATTCGTGTCGTGGTTTCCTTTTCTCGCGGCCTTTATGGACGCACGATACGCCGGAATCGATTCACCTCGACTTCCGATCATTCGGACTTCTGCAGAGAATAAATCCATCACCCCTATCGACGGAATCAACTCTTCAACCGATACCCCGTCCGGAAAATCCACCACACGAGCACGAGGCAGATCGCGAAGAAGCTGAGCGTCGCCGCGACGCTCACTCCGACGCCAACGTCCGAGGTTCCGTAAAAGCTCCAACGAAAACCGCTGATCAAATAGACGACCGGATTGAACAAGCTGAAGGTGCGCCACCCGGGCGGCAGCATATCGATCGAATAGAAAGCCCCGCCGAGGAAAGTCAACGGCGCGATGACCAGCATCGGGATGAATTGTAGCTGCTCGAAGCCTTGCGCCCAGACACCGAGGATGAAGCCAAACAGGCTAAACGTGGTCGCGATCAGTACCAAGAAAGCGATCATCCACAGCGGGTGCAGGATATGGATCGGCACGAAAAAATTCGCCGTCGCGAGAATGACCATCCCGACGATGACCGACTTCGTCGCCGCGGCGCCGACGTAAGCGAGCACCATCTCGAAGGCCGACACCGGCGCGGACAGGACTTCATAGATCGTGCCGGTAAACCTCGGGAGATAAATGCCGAACGAGGCGTTGTTTAGGCTCTCGGTGAAGAGCGACAGCATGATCAGCCCCGGCACGATGAAGCCGCCGTAGGGAACGCCGTCGACCGCGCCCATGCGCGAGCCGATCGCGGCGCCGAACACCACGAAGTAGAGCGACGTCGTGAGCACTGGCGTCGCCAAGCTTTGCCACAGCGTGCGCCGAAAGCGCGCCATCTCGAACTGGTAGATCGCGAGGACGCCGTAGCGGTTGAACCGGAGGCTATTGCTCGTTGCGCTCATTTGCGCTCGCTCACCAGGCTGACGAAGATATCTTCGAGCGAGCTCTGACCGGTCTGCAAATCCTTGAAGCCGATGCTGAGCTCGTCCAGACGCCGCAGCAGCGCCGGAATCCCGGTTTGCTCATCGTGGGCGTCGAAGGTGTACTCCAACTCGTTGCCGCCCGGCTTCAGCGCGAGCCGCCAGTCGCTCAGCTCGAGCGGGATCGACGCCAGCGGTTTGAGCAGGTTAAGGGTAAGCCGCTTCTTGCCGAGCTTCTTCATGAGCTCGATTTTTTCCTCGACGACGATCAGCTCGCCCTTGTTGATCACGCCGATGCGATCGGCCATCTCCTCGGCCTCGTCGATGTAATGGGTGGTCAGGATGATGGTGACGCCGCTGTCGCGCAACTGCCGCACCAGCGCCCACATATCGCGGCGCAGCTCGACGTCGACGCCCGCCGTCGGCTCGTCGAGGAACAGCACCTGCGGCTCGTGCGCGAGCGCCTTCGCGATCAAGACGCGGCGCTTCATGCCGCCCGAGAGCGTCATGATCTTGTCGTTGCGCTTGTCCCACAGCGAGAGACTCTGTAGCACTTTTTCCAAATGTGCCGGGTTCTGCGCATGTCCGAAGAGGCCGCGGCTGAATCTCACCGTCGCCCACGGGGTCTCGAACATATCGGTATGCAGCTCCTGCGGCACGAGGCCGATCCTCGAGCGCGCCGCGCGATAGTCGCGCACGATATCGTGGCCATCGACGAGCACCGTTCCAGAAGTCGGCGTGACGATCCCGCAGACGACGCTGATCAGCGTCGTCTTCCCCGCGCCGTTCGGCCCGAGCAGCGCGAAGATTTCGCCGCGGCGGATTTCGAGGTCGACGCTCTTAAGCGCCTGAAGGCCCGACGCGTAGGTCTTGGTCAACTTCGAGATGGAGATCACCGGTGGCATCAGCGCGAGTGTAACGCTAATCGGGCGGATTAGGGCGACGCGTCCGGAGCAACCCTTCTAGCCGACGCAGATCGGTTCCAAGCGAATTTCCGTCCTCACGGAATTGGCAATGAAACACTCTTCGTGCGCGGCATGATGCATGTCTTTGATCTGATCTCGGGTCGGCAGGCGATCGCCACCGAATCGCACTTCGGGCCGCAGCGTGACGACTGATACTACGAGTTTGCCGGCTTGGTTCTTCTCCATGACACCCGTCGCTGCATCCGTGTAGCGGTCCACGCAGAACTTAGCTTTGACGGCAATCGAGAAGAACCACAGCATGTGACAACTCGCGATGGATGCAATGAACATTTCTTCCGGATCCACGGCCGCGGCATCCGACATCGGGACCGGAACGACGTGAGGGGAGGACGAGCCCGCTACTTCGGCGCCTCCATCGAACCGCACGAGGTGTTTGCGGCTGTATCGGTTACCGAGAAAATCCTGGCCGTCTCGCGTCCACAAAACCTCGGCTGTGTATTGGGTCATCGCAGAAACCTCCGTTGGTTGTTCACAGCCTGTGTTCTGTTTTGTTATGCGCTTAGAATTACAGATAACATTTTAGGATTCGTTACGCGACACTCTACGTTCGGATTTGGTTACGAGGAAGAGCCACTTCTGCCGTCGTCAACCAGTCCACCGGGCGGCACCCTTCCAGGGGGATGCTTCACGCAGTTTCGACAACCGACCAGATGCATCCGAATCCACCGCTTCCGCCGCCGCGTGGCGGGTGTCGGCCGGGCCCGCTTCGCTTGCATTTTTCGGCCGAAGGCGCTACAAATAGAACAATCGTTCTAATTGAGTAGCCGTTACGTGGCAAATCCTAAGTCGTTCGATGAAACCGAAGTCCTCGGTACCGCGCTCGGTGTTTTTTTGCGGAAGGGGTACTCGCGGACGTCGATCGCCGACATTAAGAAGGCGAGCCGCTTGAGCGCCGGCAGCTTGTACTTTGCGTTCGAGAGCAAACAAGACCTGTTTTTACGGGTGGTCGCTTTCTACATCCGCTACGTGGTGGTCGCGCGAATCGAGCGGTACATCCACGACCAGGGTTTCTTCGATGGCGTTCGGTCGTATTTCGAGTCCACCTTCAAGAACAAGGAATATGGAAGATGCGGATGCTTGCTCACGATCACGTCGGCGGAGCCACATCTGGATGACGTTGTCGTGCGACAGGTCAAAAACGGTTTTCAGATTATCGAGCAGGAGTTCCGGCGGATCGTGCAGCTGGCGCAGGAGAACGGCGAGATCAGCCGCAAACGCGATCCGAATTTGATCGCGCAACATTTGTTCACTAGCTACCAGGGTTTACTCGTGCTGGTGCGGTTCGGGAAAAGCGATCGCTACTTGAAGACAGTCACCGATGCAGCACTGGCATATCTTCGCTAAGGCCCACACTAGGAGACTCCGATGAGTGCAGAAGCCGTCAAATCCGTTATCGACACTTACGTTTCCGCATGGAACGAAACGGACGCGAACGCCTTGCAAACAAGGCTCGCCGATTGTTGGGACGCCAGCGGCGTCTACACGGACCCGAATATCCAGACCAAGGGGAGAAAGCAGTTGGCCGACTATATGCTCGGCTTTCATCAGAACGTACCGAGCGCAACGTTCGTCCTGACCGACAATGTCGTGAGCCACCATGGCCAACTTCACATCCGCTGGGAGTTAGTCGGCCCCAACCGTCAGATACTGCAAAACGGAAACAGCTTTGGCGAAGTGTCCGCGGACGGCAAGCTGGCACGTATGACCGGCTTCTTTGCAAACTAAGTCGTCCGGACGCCGGACGCATGAGCGCAAGCACGGAGTACACGGAATACGTGATGGAGCTGTTGCAACCCATCGGGCGGCTACACACGAACCGTTTCTTCGGCGGCGTTGGGATTTCCTACGGTGCCGTACAGTTTGCGATGATCATGGGTAACAGCTTGTATCTCGTCGTTGACGATAGCAGCCGGCAAAGATACGAAAATGCCGGTATGGCGCCCTTCTCGTACAGGACTAAGAAAAGGCGGGTGCTGGTTCGAAGGTATTTCGAGCTACCCGAAGACGTGTTGAACGACCCATCCGAACTACGCGCATGGGCGCGAGAGGCGATCGACATAGCAAAGGGGGCGCGTCCGAAGCGAGACAAAGTAACGCCGGCCACGGCTAACAAAAGACGACTGAGATCGCCGAAATAACGCAGCAACGCGCCGATCGCCTGCGGCCGAGTGGATGTCAGCCCTTTGTCGCAGACCCAAGGACGAACGAACTCGATTGATTCCGACAGGATGAGCGGCTAGCTGGCCCGGTGCAAGGGCACGCTAGAAAACTTGTGAAGCCGTACCGGGAATGGATTAGATTATTGCCGCCGACCATGACCCTATACCTATATATAAGGAGGCCAACGTGCTGGATCAAACCTTCACCGCCACCGCACGCCGACAAGCACGCGAGATTCCGGACCGCGCGGCACTGATTACGCCGGCGAGAAGTTGGACGTACGCCGAACTCGATGCGGAATCGAACCGCGTCGCGCAAGGGCTGCGCGCGTTGGGCATAAAAACCGGCGATCGCGTCGGTTGCCTTACGAAGCACACCGCCGATTGTTTATTATTGACGTTCGGAGCGATGAAGCTCGGCGCGGTGTGCGCGCCGTTCAACTGGCGGTTAACGGCGCCCGAGCTGGATCATTTGTTCACGCAAAACGAAATCCGCGTTCTCCTAACCGACCCGGCGTTCATGCCGACGCTGGAAAAAGTGAACCGCACCGGCGTGAAGCTGACGCTGCTGACCGAAGATGCCGACAGCGTCGCTTCGTTCGCGAAGTGGCGCCGCGCGTACGAGCCGACGGACACCGGCTACGAACCGGCACCGGACGATACCGCGTTGCAGCTAAGTTCCTCCGGCACCACCGGCTTGCCGAAGAGCGTCGAGCTCACGCACCGCAATCTGCTGACGTTGTGCCACGAAGGGCCGGCGTACGTCGGGCTCCACGGCGGGCACGTGCAGTTGAATGCGCTGCCGAACTATCACATCGCCGGAATCGGAAACGTACTCATTATTTTTTACATCAGCGGAACTTCGGTGCTCTATCCCGAGTTCGACCCGGCGCAGATGATCGCCGCTATCGCGCGCCACCGCGTCACGCACATGTTTCTCGTGCCGGCGATGATCCTCTTCATGCTGCAAGTGCCGGGCATCGATAAGGCGGATTTCTCCACGCTGCAAGGCATCACCTACGGCGGTTCGCCGATCAGCGAAAAAGTATTGCGCGACGCGCTCAAAGTGTTCCGCTGCGACTTCTACCAACTTTATGGACTGACCGAGACCACCGGTATGATCACGTGCCTCGCCGCCAAAGACCACGACCCCGACGGACCACGCGCGCATCTGCTGCGCTCGGCCGGCCAGCCCGCGAATGGCGCGTCCGTGCGCGTGGTGGACGTCGCGACCGGGCGCGACGTAGAGGACGGCGACGTCGGCGAAATCTGGATACGCTCGATCCAAAATATGAAAAGCTACTTCCGCAACCCGAAAGCGACGGCGGAAGTCTTTCCGCTCGGACGCGACGAGCAGGGCGGATGGTTCCGCACCGGCGACGCCGGTTACCTGCGCGACGGCTACGTTTACATCCACGATCGAGTGAAGGACATGGTGATCTCCGGCGGCGAAAATATTTACCCCGCGGAAGTGGAGAACGCGCTCGCCGCCCACCCCGCTGTCGCCGAGGTCGCGGTGTTCGGCGTGCCCGACGACACCTGGGGCGAAGCCGTGAAGGCGTGCGTGGTGCTCCGCCGCGACATCCAAGCGAGCGAAGCCGACCTCATCGCCTTCGCGCAAGAACGCCTCGCCCGCTTTAAATGTCCAAAGTCGATCGACTTCGTCGAGTCACTGCCGCGCAACCCGACCGGCAAACTGCTCAAGCGCGTGCTGCGGGAGAAGTATTGGGCCGGGCGAGATCGACGTGTCGGATGAAGAGCCGCCGCTAGCGCGAACCGAGCTAGGGAAGCTCTGATTAATTCATGTATCCCCTCTCCCCTTGCGGGAGAGGGACAGGGAGAGGGGAGACTTAAAGGAAAAATTTATGATGACCCCTCTCCCCAACTCCTCTCCCGCAAGGGGAGAGGGAATTAATCAGAGCTTCCCTAGACCGAATGGCACTTACTTAAGCGGTTCCATAATCGATGTAGGGTGGGTTAGGCACGCCGTTTGTGCCGTAACCCACCAGGCGTGCCACCAGGCACACATTAACAAATGCATATTGTGTTGCTACGCAACGCTCGGTGGGTTACGCAAAAAACGCTAACCCACCCTACATTTGGGTTTAAGTAAGTGCCATTCTCCCTAGTCCAATTCGGGCATTGAAATAGGCAAAAAAGCTACCGGCACGCGTGTTGCTACTCTAGATAACCGACACCGCCATTCCCGGAGAGGAGAGCGGAACCGGAGCATTGTCTTGAAATCCAGCATGGGACCGGCATTCGCGTTATTTCGGCGAATGCAGAGTCTGGCCAGTTACGGCCTCGTCGCCCTGTTGCTGCTATTGGTGCAGCTCGGGGCGGTCGCGCTTTGGTTGTACGCTGTCCACGATCCTTCCGCTGCGAGCGGTGAGTCGGGGTTGTTGCAGTTCGTTTCGCATCTCTCCACGCCTGCGCTCGTCGGATCGGGATTGTTCCTGTTCGGGCTTTATCTCCTCGGCGCACTCGGCATCGTCCACAAGTGGGCGCTCGAGGCGTTTCAGGTGCGGCTGAGCCGCGTCGCGGCCGGCGATCTTTCGTTGCAATTCCTCCCGGGCTGGGGCGACAGGAGTCAAGACCAGACGGAAGGCTCTTACGCCGACCGAACCGCCCGCGCCGCAAGGCTCGATACCCGAGCGTTCGGCGAACGTCAAACCACTTCGTCTCGCCGCGCGCGCGAACTCCCGCTGACGCGATCGGCCGCCGAACGCGGCGTGCCGATAGATCTCCCTTCAAGTGATCTGCCTCCTAGTGCTATGTCGATCGCACCAAGGACATGCTGCAACCTCTAATTTCTGCGCGTTTCTTAACCTCGGTTAATGCACGGACAGGCGTGCGTGCGCATAATCGCCGCATGAAATCGCCGACGTCGTACGGTCAGATCGTAGGTTGGTTGGGCATCATCGCCGGTGGCCTTGCGCTTTGCTTGCTGGCGCTCGCGCTCGTAACGCACGGCTCGCAGGCGGCGTTCCAAGTCAACCGCCCGGCAGCGGAGTATGCGGCGCTGCTGCTCCAGCGCGCGGCGGTACCGCGTACCGAGCTTGCCATCGACTTTGTCTTCATTGGCTTCTACGCCGCCTTCTTCGTTTATCTCTTGCCGGCGATCCAGTCATGGCGCAACACGCGGACCGTCGCCCATCCGATCTGGCTCGGCGCCCTGCTCGTCACCGCGCTGCTCGATGCGGTCGAAAACGCGCGCTGGTTATCTGGCTCCGCTGGTTTCAGTTGCCGCTCGGCGTGGCGATCTTCGTCATGCCGGGCGCGCTCGCCGTGCCGCTGGTTTTACTGCGCGTGTTCTCGTTCGTCGCGGCGCTATGGATCTTCGCGTTGCTCGGCTGGCACCGCGCGGCGGCGAAAGCATGAAGCCGGTGCTTCGTCTCGCGCCCCCGGCGGCGCCGCGCGCGATCGGCTTGTCGCGCACCCATGCATCCGCCATGCTATCGGCTATGGAGGCGGACCTGGCATTGTTTCGGCGCGCGCTCGAAGCGATCGCGTCGATCGGCAATCGCGAGTGGGAGGAAATCCGCCCGCACCTCAGCGTTCGGCGCTTCGCGCGCGGCGACCTTTTACAGTCCGCCGGTCACGCGGTCGAGAACGTGTACTTTCTGGTGGCGGGACTGGTGCGCGAGTACTACACGACGCCCGACGGCAAAGAGCGCAGCAAAAGCTTTGTGCGCGCCGGCGGTTTCGCCGCCGCCTATACCGACCATATTCTTTCGCGCCGGTCGCATATGTCGATCCAGGCGTTGCAGGACACGCGGGCGCTCGTGTTCCCGATCGCCATCTTCGTTGCGCTGCGCGAAACGAACCCGGTGTGGGAGAAAAATCAATCGGCGCATTCTCGAAGAGCTGTACGTACACAAAGAGAAGCGCGAGTTTCAGTTTCTTACGATGAGCGCGTCCGAGCGCTATCGCCTGTTGCGGGAAGATTTTCCCGGTATCGAAGATCTCGTCTCGCAGTATCATCTCGCGTCTCACCTCGGCATCACGCCGATCGCGCTGAGCCGCATTCGCCGACGGATGCGCGCGGCCGCGTGATCAGCGATCGCGCCGAACGCTTGATGTCGATCCGCCCGCGGCGTGAGTCAAGGAACTAGCGAACAAACCGCGATTTTGTTCATATCGTCGACAATCGTGGTCTGTCGCCCAATCTCGCTTCTGCTCGCCCGGTACGAGTAAACACGATCCAGCGCGCATATTCCGAGCAAGCGCCCGATCGTCCTCATCCACGTTAGCTTGCCAGTATCCGCGCCTTCCATCCTTTGACCTGCGTCAATATCTCGCGATTTCGGACCTGTTAAAAAGCTTCTACGCGTAGCTTCACGTTCGATTAGAAAGAATCCCGAGCCGAATCCACGGACTCTTTCCGCGACGAGATAGAAGAAGGAGCAGACATGCCGACCGACACGGCCTACATAAAGCCCCCGTCCAAATTGCTGCTCGCGATCGAAGGCCGCGCGTTTCTCGAACTCGGCGCATTCTTCCTCGCCTATCCGTTCTTGCGGACGGCGTCGCGCGGCGACGGTCATGCGGTACTGGTGTTGCCGGGTTTGACGGCGAGCGACGCATCGACCGAGCCGTTGCGCGCGTACCTCAAGGATATCGGTTACGCGCCGCATGGCTGGGATCTCGGACGCAACTTCGGTCACCACCACACGGTCGAGGGCGAGATGCTGGATCGGCTGATCGAGCTGCACGGTCGCTACCAGCGCAAGGTGAGTCTCATCGGCTGGAGCCTGGGCGGCGTTTTCGCGCGCGAGCTCGCGAAGGAAGCGCCGCAGGCCGTGCGCCAGGTCATTTCGCTCGGCAGTCCGATCGCCTGCTGCGCCCGATCGACCAACGCCTGGCGCGTATACGAAGTCGCCAGCGGAAAGCGCGTGAGCAGCCACTGCCGTCACAAGACGGCGGCGCGAAACGTCGCGGGCGAGCACGCCATCGTCGATGAGAACTGCGCTATCTGCGGACGCGGACGCCAGAATGCGCCCACCGTGCCCAGCACCTCAATATTCAGCCGCAGCGACGGGATCGTCGCCTGGCAATGCAGCCTGGAAGTGGACGGTGAAAAAACCGAGAACATCGAAATCGAGGGCAGTCACTGTGGACTCGGCCACAATCCGCTCGCCCTGTACGCCGTCGCCGATCGGCTCGCGCAGCCCGAAGGTACATGGGCACCGTTCCATCGCAGTGGATGGAGAAGCCTGTTCTACCCGGATCCAAAACGAGGACTAGCACATGCCTCGTGACGCGAACACGTGGTTGATGAAAACAGAATTGCAACGCAGTCGCTAGCACCAAGGAGAGACGAATATGTTGCAACAGCTCGGTGGGACAGATGCCAGCTTCCTCTACATGGAAACCGCGGAAACACCGATGCACGTCGGCAGCTTGTACTTGTACGAACTGCCGCCCGGCTACACCGGAGATTTCTACGAGGACTTCAAAGCGCAGATCGCGCATCGCATGCACCTGTTTCCGATCCTCACGCGGAAACTCGCGCAGCTGCCGTTCGATCTCGACGCGCCGCTCTGGGTGGAAGACGACGCAATCGATCTCGACTACCACATACGCCGCCATACCGTGCCCAAGCCCGGGCGGTTCGATCAGATCGAGGAGCTCGTCGGCCGGTTGCATTCGAATTTCCTCGACCGCAGCCGTCCGCTCTGGGAGATCTACATCATCGACGGCCTCGGCGACGGGCGCGTGGCGGAGTACGCGAAGTTCCATCATGCCGGCTTCGATGGCGTGGCCGCGATGGCGTTCATCCAAAGCCTCTACGACACCACGCCCGTTCCCCGAGAAGTTCCGCCGCCGCGACCGCACGGCAAGAAGGAAGAGCTCGATCCCATCAAGCTGATGGGCCTGGTGTACTCGAACGCGTTGCGCCAATACGTGCGCGCAATACAGGCCATCCCCGACTTCCTCAAGGCATGGGCCAAGCTGTCGGTTATCGACCCCGACACGCTCAGGCTCGAGCCGCCCGAATTACCGCATCTCGCGCCGCGCACGCCGTTGAACGTCGCGATCACGAGTCAACGCAGCTACGCCGCACGAACCGTCTCGCTCAAAGACATCAAGCAAATCGCGAAGAGCAACGGCGCGACGGTGAACGACGCGGTGATGGCGATGTGCAGCGGCGCGCTACGCCGCTACTTGAGCGAAAAACATGACCTGCCGTCCGAATCGCTGACGGCATTCGTGCCGGTATCGCTGCGCGAGGCGGGGAACACGCAGATGAACAATCAGGTGTTCGGCATGATCTGCGGCCTGGCGACGAACGTGATCGATCCGATCAAGCGGCTGCTCGCGATTCACGATTCCTCGCAGAACGCCAAGCGCTTCACCGACACCATCAAGTCGGCGGCGCTCAGCTTCTTGTCGCCGTGGGGCACACCCTTCCTCGTGCATGGCCTGATGGACTTGCTCGGACACCACCACGTTGCGGACCAAACGCGACCGCTTGCCAACCTCACCATCTCGAACAACATCGGCCCGTCCCCGCCGCTGTACCTAGCGGGAGCCAAGTTGCTGTCGGTCTACCCAATGTCCATACCGACTCACGGTTCGGCCCTGAACATTACCGTTCAGAGCTACGGCGACAACCTGGACGTCGGCCTCACGGCGTGCCGGCACGCATTGCCGGACGTCCGCAAGCTCGCCGACTACATCGTGGACGCACTCGATGACTTGAAAACGGCGGCATTGCGTCAGGCGACCCAGGATGCGACGGTACCGGCCGACACGGCCACACGCTCCCCGCATCGCGCAGCGAAGCGACGTTCCGCCGCAAACGCCAAGCGAGCGACCCACGCACCGCGCGCCGTGAAGCGCATGCGAGACAACGGCAAACCGAAATTCCCAGTCATGACGACCGAGAGCAGCATCATCGGAAACGTCGCACAACCCGATGCATCGAACACACTCTTCGGCGCCGCGGCGGCGAATGTCTTGAGCGAACGGTCGATCCCAACCGCATCAGCCGTCGGCAAGAGGGACGCGCCGGAGAAAGTGGCGGAGCCGGCAACATGAGAATGAACCGCAGCGAAACCCGATGCACCCGCGTTCCGGCGCAACGTGGCGTGAACCAGGGGCTGTGCGATCGGCCATTCGAGCGTGCGCAAATCAACTCATCACACACAGGAGAAGCACCATGAGCACCACCCATTCCACTGACACGACCAGTACAAGCCATTCACATTCGGCAACCCATGCCAGGGCGAGCGCCCACAGGGCCGAGGACACGGAAGCTAAGTCCGAGATACCGGTACTCAATATCGGTAAGCTGCTGGAGCGTTTCAAGCTGCCTGGCATAGACCTCCCCGCATTGGCCGAGGCGCAACGCAAAAACGTCGAAGCGCTGCAGCATGCCAATCAGAAAGCCTATGCGGGCGTGATTGCATTGGCGCAGCGTCAGGCGGAAATTTTTCAGCAGACCATGACGCAGTGGCAGGAAGCCGCGAAGGAGCTTAACGCCAAGAGTCCGGCTGAGAGCGTGGCAAAGCAGGCGGATCTCGCGAAGAAGGCGATCGAGAACGCACTCGCTCACATGCGCGAGCTGGCCGAAATGGCGGCGACCTCGCAGCGGGAAGCGTACGAGGTCATCCGCAAGCGCGTGCAGACGGGTATGCAGGAGTTCCGGGATTATCTAAACAAGAAGTCGTGATGCGGGCGCGACTCGTGCGCCCATGGTACGGGCGTCGAGCCGGGGCGTGGGCGAGTCCCACGCCCGTGTGGCCGGGCGACGCGCGTTGAGTCGCAACATCGAGAATTTCCTCGGCGTGGCCCAGGTGCCGATCGGTGTCGCCGGACCCTTGCGCGTCGACGGCGAATACGCGCAGGGCGACTTTTGCGTGCCGCTCGCGACAACCGAGGGCACGCTCGTCGCGAGCTACAACCGTGGAATGCGCCTGCTGTCCGAAAGCGGCGGCGTGCGCACCACGGTGGTCGAGCAGTTCATGCAGCGCTCGCCGGTGTTCATGTTCGCGGACGCGCGCGCGGCGCGCGATTTCGGCCATTGGGTCGACGCGAATTTCGCGGCGATCAAGGCGGCCGCCGAATCGGGGACCAAGTGGGGAAAGCTCGTCAAGATCGGGCAGTACTCCGTCGGCTGCATGAAGTACCTGCGTTTCAACTTTACGACCGGCGACGCCGCCGGACAGAACATGGTGGGCAAGGCAACGCTTTGCGCATGCGAATGGATCAAGGAAAACTACCTGGAGCACGTCGACTACATACTGTCGGGTAATATCGACACCGACAAGAAACATTCCCACATGAACATCCTCCACACGCGCGGCATGCGCGTAATCGCCGAGATCGTAATTCCCAAGGCCGTGCTGAAGGCGCTCATGCGCGTCGACGGCGCGACGCTGTTTCGCGCGCGCCAGCTCTCGAACGTCGGCGCGTTCTTGTCCGGCGCCGCCAACAACGGCGCCCACGCGGCGAACGGAATCGCCGCCGTCTTCATCGCGACGGGTCAGGACGCCGCAAACGTGTCGGAGTCGCACACCGCGATCGCGTATACTCAGCTCCTCGACGATGGCGACTACTACTGGTCGATCACCCTGCCGTCGTTGATCGTGGCAACGTACGGCGGCGGCACGAGTCTTCCGACCCAGCGGGAATGCCTCGAGATGCTGGGTTGCTACGGCGCCGGGAAGGCCAAGAAGTTGGCGGAGATCGTCGCCGCGACCGTGCTCGCGGGTGAAACGTCGCTCTCGAGCGCGATCATGTGTGGAGAGTGGGTAACGAGTCATGGCAGATACGGTCGAAATCGCAAGTGACGCGTCAGCGCCGGTCGGCGCAGGCGAGGGAACGAGTCAGCGCGTACGCCATAGCAAGCCCGCTATGGCCAAGAGCAACGGTATCGAGTTGTGCTACGACACGTTCGGCGATCCCGCGGCGGCGCCGTTGCTGCTGATCATGGGGCTCGGATCGCAGATGATCGCCTGGGACGATGAGTTCTGTGCGCGCCTCGCGGCGCGCGGCTTCTGGGTGATCCGCTTCGACAACCGCGATATCGGCTTGTCGACCAAGTTCCATCAGGCCGGCGTTCCGAACGTAGCCGCCGCGATGATGGCGCAGATGATGGGCAAGCCGACGGGCGCGCCCTACACGCTGCGCGACATGGCCGACGACGCCGTCGGTTTACTCGACGCGTTGGGGATCGACACGGCGCACGTTATCGGTGTATCGATGGGCGGCGCGATCGCGCAGGAAATGGCAATCCACTATCCGCATCGTTTGCGAACGCTGACGACAATTATGTCGACTTCCGGCGAGCCCGGATTGCCGTCGCCGAAGCCCGAAGCATTGGCGATACTGACGGCACCGGCGCCGCCCGACAAGGCGGCCTACGTGGAAAACTACCAGCGCACGTGGCGTGTGTTACGCGGCCCGGGTTTTCCCTTGGACGAAGCGCGCGACCGCGAACGCGCCGAGGCGACTTACGCCCGCGGGCTGAATCCGGCGGGACTCGCCCGGCAGTTGGCGGCGATCATCGCGTCCGGAAGTCGCGGGAAGGCGCTCATGAGCGTCACGGTACCGACGTTGGTTATTCACGGCGATGCCGATCCGCTCGTTCCGGTGACATGTGGCATCGACGTTGCCGATAAGATTCCCGGTGCCAAGCGGGTAATCATCGAGGGCATGGGGCACGCGCTGCCGATCGGGATGTGGGATCGGATCATCGGAGCCATCGCGCAGCACGCGGTATAGGCGCATCGTTTCTCCACATTGCGGGCTGATGCCTCGACCTATTGCTACTCCGCGGTCTGCCGTGCGCCTGGCGATCCCGTCTCGAACAGCCACCGATGCATGAGCGATCCGGCCGCGAGGGCGGCGACGAATACCGGCGCTTCCCAGGTCCCGAGACCGAGCGCGGCGATTCCCGGGCCGGGACAGTAACCGGCCAAACCCCAACCCACGCCGAAGACGGCCGCGCCGAGTATGAGCGGGCGATCGAGCTCCGAGCGGGTGGGGATCAAGAACTGCGACGCCAACAACGGTTTCGATCGACGCGAGATCAGACGAAACGCGACAAATGTCACAGTCACGGCGGCGCCCATCACCAACAACAGGCTCGGATCCCAGCGGCCCGCTACGTCGAGGAAGGCAAGAACCTTCGCCGGCTCCACCATGTGCGATACCGCTAAGCCGAAGCCGAACAACAGACCGGACAACAATGCGGCGATATTTTTGCTCATGGTTGTATTCCCAATAAATGGCGCGCGACAAACACCGTCGCTATCCCCACCGCCACGAAGATGACGGTCGCGGTCAGCGAACGCATCGAGAGACGCGCGACCCCGCATATCCCGTGACCGCTCGTGCAACCGCCGCCCATCCGCGTGCCAAACCCGACTAGAAAGCCACCCAACACCAGCAGCCCAACAGGAAAGCCCGCGCGCGGTGTGTAAGCGGATGGATTGAGCGAGAGGTACATCGACGCACCCGCGACAAGCCCCAGAAGAAAAAGCACCCGCCACGCCGTGTCGCCCGACTGCGGGCCTAGCACGCCATGGAAGATGCCGCTGATGCCCGCGATACGACCGTTGAGCCAGAGTAGCATCGCAGCGGCGACGCCGATCAAGCCGCCGCCGATCAAAGCGCTAACCGGTGTAAAGTTTTCCATTATAAATCGGCGATGTATTCCGCCAGATTCTCGATGTCCTCATCGGACAGTGTCTTGGCGACGCTGGTCATGTTGCCGGCATCGTTGGTTCGACTACGCGATCGAAAGTCGCGTAGTTGCTTCACGACGTAGTCGCGGTGTTGGCCCGCGACGCGCGGTATTTCGTTCTGTCCGGTAAATCCGCCCAAGTGACACATCGGACACAGAATCTGATCGGATCTCATTTTCCCCTTCGCCACCTTCTCCGGCTCGCCCCGGAAGCCGGTCGAGACCGGCTTTTGCTGAGAGAAATATTCGGCAAGATCCTGCTGGTCTTGTTTCGACAGGTTCGCGGCCAGCGGGCTCATCACTGGATCGGTGCGACGACCTTCTTTGAAATCTCGTAGCTGAAAATGCAGATAGCGAAAGTTTTGCCCGGCAAGGATTGGATATATCGGAATCTTGGAATTACCCGCCGGACCATGGCAGGCGGCGCAAACCTCGGACTTCTTGGCGCCTGCCGCGGCGTCGGCGTGTGCCACGTTCGCGCAGACCGCCAGCACGAACAACGGCAGGTGGCGCCAGAATTTCTTTTTCACGACAACGCTCCAAAAAAAGGGCCTCGCGAACGAGGCCCTGGCATTGTGTGCGCCGCCGATCAGAGCGCAAATACGAACACGCTGTTGCCGCGCTTGAAGTCGATCTGCGTATTGCCGCCCGCGGCGACGGCGATGTATTGCTTGCCGCCTACCGTGTACGACACCGCCGGCGCGTTCACGCCCGCGCCGCATTGGAATTGCCACAGCGGCTTGCCCGTCTTCGATTCGAATGCCTTGAACCAACCGTTGCCTTCGCCGTTGAACACGAGCCCGCCCGCGGTCGCCAGCACGCCGCCGATCAAAGGTTGCGGCGTCTTCACGCGCCACGCAATCTTTCCGGTATCGACGTTGACGGCGACCAGGCGCCCCGATTGCTCCTCGCCCGGAATCGTCTTGAACGCCCCGCCGAGCCAGAGTTTGCCGCCGGGATAGGACGCCTCTTCGACGTGATACGTCATCGGCTGATGCAGATTCGCCGCGAAGGCGAAGCGCAGCTTCGGATCGAACGCCATCGGCGACCACTCGACTCCGCCGTTCGCGCCGGGCAACATGCGCGCGCCCGCCGGCGTTGGCAACACCCACATGTTTTCTTGCGGGACCATCGCTTGCGAGAAACGAATGAGTTTACCGGTCGCGCGCTCGTGCACGTAGATGTGGCCGGTCTTACCGCCGTGGATCACGGCCGGAACCAGCTTGCCGCTCTTGTCTTTGACGTCGATCAGAATCGGCGAGCTTACCGCGTCGAGATCCCAGACATCGTGCGCGATGTATTGAAAGTGCCACTTGTAAGTGCCTTTATCGAGATCGATCGCGACCATCGAGTCGGTGTACAGATTATCGCCGGGTCGCACGGCGCCGTACAAATCCGGCGACGGATTGCCGACGACGAAGAACACGGTGCGCGTTTTAAGGTCGACCGCGGGCGTCATCCACACGCCGCCACCGAGCGTCTGGTAGAAGTCCCCGCCTTTGTCGGCCAGTTGTTTCTTTTCCGCCTCGATGTCCCGATGCATGTCACGTCCGGTTGCATCGGTCTTGGCCCAAACTCCTTCGTGGCCCTTTTCGGGAATCGTGTAGAACTCCCACAGCTCCTTGCCGGTATTCGCATCGAACGCTTTGACGAAACCGCGAATGCCATACTCGCCGCCGTTGGTGCCGATGATCACCTTACCGTCCACGACGGTCGGCGCCATCGTTTCCGAATAGCCCTTTTCCGGATCACCGATCTGCGTTTCCCACGCGAGTTTCCCGGTCTTCGCGTCTAGCGCAATCAGCTTGGCATCCAGCGTACCCATGTAAACCTTGTCGCCGCTGATCGCCACGCCGCGATTGTTGGGCCCGCAACAGAACGTCGTGATCGGTCCCATCTTATGTTTGTAGTGCCACAGCTCCTTGCCGTTAGTCGCATTGACGGCATAGACGTGATTGAACGACGTCGTGAGGAACATGACGCCGTTCACCACGATGGGCGCGGTTTCCATCGACTCGATAACTTCGGTTTGAAATACAAACGCCGGTCGCAGGTTCTTGACGTTCTGCGTGTTGATCTGGGCGGCGGGAGCGTAGCGGGTTTGCGCGTAGCTCCCGTTTGCGTGTAACCAGTTGCGGGCGTCGGCACCTGCACGGTTCAACATGTCTTGTGACACGTTCGGCGGTTGTTGGGCGATTGCGAGACTGACTCCCATCGTGCCCATGATAAGAACTAGAAGTTTGGAGAATGTCATTAGTCACCTCCATCCATTGCGAGCGTGAGTTAGCGTGGGTTGTTGGTTTTCTCCGGCGCCGTTGATGAAGCGTCAGACGATCTGCGCAAATAGAATCGCGCCAGCGCAGGGGGCGCCTTCGAGCGTATAGTCGTGGAGCGGTTGCTATACTGCGCCCCGCTACCGCAAAGCGCAACAAACGCTCGGAGACACGCGATGAAGTCACGGTACTTCGCGATTCTGTTTGTAGTGCTGGCAGTCGGCACTCAGCCGGCGATGGCGGCGGAACCGTATGCGCTGATCGCTCAATTGCTCGCGGGCGCGCGCAATGATGACGTTTCCGCGCTGAAGCAGGCCCTCGCCGCCGGCGCGCCCGTCAACGCGCGCACGCGCATTGGCGATACCGGACTAAACCTCGCCGCGCGGCGCGGCGGCGCTGAGGCGGTGGATGTGCTGCTGGCCGCGGGCGCCGACGTCAACCTCGCTAACGCCGCGCAAGTGACGCCGCTAATGAGCGCCGCCTTCGGCGGTCACACACGCGTGGTGCAGCGCTTGCTCGAGAAAGGCGCCAGAATCGACGCCGTCGATCGCTTACAAAAGACCGCCATGATCTACGCCGCGGGCGAGGGACACACGGACGTCGTCAAGCTGCTTCTCACGGCGGGTGTATCGGCGAATGCGCGTTACGCCAACGATCTCACCGCGTTGATGTGGGCGGCCGGATACGGACGCGCGCAAACCGTCGCGGCACTGTTGGCGGCGGGAGCGGACACGACATTAACCGACAACCGCGGCAAGACGGCGGAGACCATCGCCACGGAGAACGGCCAGCGCGAAGTCGCCGAGACTCTGCACGCGAGCGCGCGCAGTCGCTAAATCCGCGCCGGCGCGCGGATGCTCTCCACCTCGACTTTTTTCTCGTGCAGCCGGATGTAGGCGATGTTGTAACGCGAGTCGTAAGTGAGTTTCATAGGCCGCTCTCAGAAATATCTCGCAATCACCGTGATGACCAACCAGCCCTCCTCGGCGACGGCATAGGCTTCAAAAGGGTGGCGTCCCCAATGGCACTTACTTAAGGCGGTTCCATAATCGATGTAGGGTGGGTTAGGCACGCCGTTTGTGCCGTAACCCACCGGGTGTGCCGCCAGGCACTCATAAAAAATGTGTGGTGTTGCTGCGCAACGGCTGGTGGGTTACACAAAAAACGCTAACCCACCCTACATTTGTGCTTAAGTAAATGCCATTCGGTAGCGTCCCCTTATTTCTGCATACCAGCATTGATGCCATATCGGTATATGGTATTCTGATGTCATGATTGTTTCGTTCATCCAAGGAGACGTATGAGCGCGAGACTGAAGAAACTCACCATCCAGGTGCCGGAGGAACTGCTGGCGCGGGCGACAGCCGCTTCCGGCGAGGGCATCACGTCGACTATCCGCCGGGGCCTTGAGCTGATGGCGGCCAGTACCGCCTACGCCAAGCTGCGCAGGTTGCGCGGGAAGGTTAAATTCCGCATCAAGCTGGACGAACTGCGGCAAGACTGATGCTTTGCATCGACACCAGCTCGCTGATCGCGTACCTCGAAGGCGATGCTGGCGAGGATGTCGAGCTGGTGGATCAAGCTTTCGCCGATCGAGTCGGCGTCATCGCGCCGGTCACACTTTCCGAAGTATTGAGCGACGCCTCGCTGGGCAAATCCGCCAGGGAGGCGATACTGCAATTGCCGCTGCTCGCCCTCACCGAGGGGTACTGGATACGGGCGGGGCTGTTACGGGCAAAAATCCTGAAGAGCGGCCGCAAGGCCCGATTGGCGGATACGTTGATTGCCCAAAGCTGCCTGGACCACCAGGCCACACTGGTCGCGCGCGACCGGGATTTTCGGATATTTCACCGGCTTGCGGGGCTGAAGTTGCTGGAGCCGGCGAAGAATTGAAAAACCGGCGGGTTCCACGCCGCCGCGGCGGCGTAAAAACGGGAGTCTCGCGCGTTGTAGCTCGCTATGCCGTCAACATCTGAGGGCAGTCTTATGAAACTCACCTACGACCCGCGTTACAACATCGCCTACATCCGGCTACACGAGAAAAAAGTCGAGGTGGAAAGCATCCGCGTCAGCGATGAGCTGAACGTGGACATCGCGCCCGACGGGACGGTGTACGGCATCGAGCGGTTGAACGCCAACGAACCATTGCGCGCCGACGACGAGGGCAGTTTCGTGGTCGTCAACGAGGCGCGCGGCGAGCGCCAGGAAATCCGCCTGTCGAAATGACCGCGCGCGTCGGCGGCTAACGGACAGGATCAGCCAGCGGAATCACTACTCCTAATGGTTTCGACTGTAGGACGCGGGGCCTCTTCGGAGGCCCTGCTTTTTCGGGGATCGACAACGACGTCTGTTTTCGGCCTATTCTGTTGAAAAACTCGAAAATCTGAAGACGTCAAATTTCTGCCGAGGGACAATTATTGCAGAGACGCCGCACAATTCTCGCCCGTAGCTCAACCAGAGGCTGGTAATCGGCCTTTCAGTTGATCCACGTGGCCCCCCCCCCGCGTCTCACTGATTTGAATTCCTCTTAAGGAACTCTGATGTTTTGGACCGCGCCGAAATCAGAGTTTTTCAACGGAATAAGCCAAGAGCAGTCATTGGGCGCCCCTCAAGGAAATAAAGAAAATCAATCAGTCCCCTTTTTCCAAGCCACCCTTTAGGATTTTGGCACAATCTGTTCTCCAATGAATTCGATCTTGTCGAGATAGAACTCCAAGAAAGACCGAGGCGGACTTGAGGCGGGAATGGTTGTGCCCAGAAAACTTCCGACGGTCACGTTCGATGGCAGCGTTCCAATTTTTATGCGCACTAGGTTTTCAAACTTGTCATGTGCGGTTCTTGATTCATGTGCGATCGCATTTCTGATCGTATTGTTCTCATCAAGCAGACTCTGACTAGTGCGCAGCGCATTCATGAACGGACGCCCGTCTCGGAAAAAGCGCTGAGCACGCTTAATAACGGAATCCGCACGCCACGTAGCGTATTGGCGCCCTTCGGGTATTACCCACTCTTCGGCGGACTTTCGATTCGGAGGGAAGGTAAAGCGGTGCGGAGCGCGGCCCCTTGGTGGTTGATGCCCTAGCAGATACAGAACAAAGGACTTCTCTAGGAACGTCTCCCACGCTAAAAAAGCGCGTAGGAATGCAAGCTCTGTTATGGAATCGCGCCTCTTTCGCGATATATGCGGACGCGCGCCGGGCAGAGACCATCGATACGCGTCGGCAGCAAAGCTGCGGCAGTCACGCAGGGTTCGCCTAAAATCCTTTTGTACATTTTGAAACCCGCGCTGCGGCACACGCTTAGCTCTTCAACGCTTTGTCGAACCGCTTGCAGAGGTACTGCGTGAGAATTGTCCTCCTGTCGGCATGGACCCAGTGCACGTTGTACGAGTCGTAAAATTTACGATCTTCTGCTGTAAGAGTTATAGTCTCGTGCGCAACTTCTGCAGCTTTGACCTTATCAATTAGGTCATCTACTTGCTCTAACGCAATCTTGAGCTTCGGATAGTCGCTCGTTTTGAGCGTCCTTTTAGGGGCGTGGAGCCTCGGCAAGCCAAACTTCATATGATAGACGGCGCAGAAGAGTGGATAGAACAGCCTCGTTGCTCGAAACTTCAGCTCAGGCAAATCGACGCCACAGATTCCTCCTATCGCATCCATTGTTTCGCGAAATCTTTTTTCGTGGCGCTTCCGGTTTGTGAATTGGTCGTCGTATTTCCTATAGCAAGTATCGATGACCGCTTTTTTACCTTCGCGGATGCCCTCTTCGATAGCGAGTAGTAGTTCAGAGATAAACTCGGCCTCCGCCATTCGCAGAATCTGCTTTGACGTGAAGACCTTGCTGTTCGCCAAGAAGCTGACGAATTCCTTGGCGAGAAGATACACTGACGATTTGAATTCCCCGAACCAGCGGGCATTTCGTAGCTCTTGCGGCTTTAACTTCTCGGCATACGTATTGATCCGAGCAAATAGATCGTAAACCTCGTTATCAGGCATATCCTGAAGCAAATCGACCACGAATTCATATTTGAGAATTTCGCGTTGAGTACCGGGATCGAAGTCGCTGAAATATTTCCCGCCGTAGATCTCGTGGTGAGCTTTGCTGATCTTGAATCCATCCTTAATGAAGCTGAGCACCGTCTGGAGACGCTGCTGTCCGTCAACGACCTCCCGAACAGTGCGGCGAGTCGTCGGGTTAACGTCCTGCCGCATATACAATTTCGGAATAGGTTTACCGCGTAGGATCGTATCCATCAGGTAGGAGCGAGCTTTGTCGTTCCATACTTCGCGCCGCTGAAATTTGGGTGCAAGGACGAGCTCACTTCGCTCACGCCACTCTTCAAAATCTCGAACGCTGTAGTTCCTAGTATGGAAGAGTTGTTGCATGGCTATTCCTCGATACGTCCACGTTGGTCGCGCGAGATCGCGCCTTCCGGAGCACCAAGATTGTCTCAGATGTAATTCCGACGATCTCTCTGCGAACGCGTCTGTCGTTCGGAATTACGTCTTTATGCTCAACGATTAGAGAATACCCGCCGACCTCCTCGGTGGCGATGCGAGATACGTCGCGCGCCAGGTCGCTACGTTCATCGCGGCTACACGTATCGCCAATTACGAGCACACAATAGCCGCCCGGCTTCAGGACGGTTCTCCAATGCTGGAAGCATTTACTCATCAACGCCAGGAACTCGTCTTCTCCAGGAGTTACAACGTTATCAAGCGAACGCCAGTCCTCAACCCCTAGAAACCATAGCCTGAGCCGGTTGTCGCGTCCGTAATCGAGCTGCCGCATATACGGAGGGCTGGTTAGTATGGCGTCCGCCGATTTAGGGGGCAGCAACTCAACCGCGCTTTTCCCAAAACATCGCCTGGACAACTGGAAGTTCAACTTCGGCACTCGCCGAAAGGCGCGTTTGACCTTTGCATCGAGTCGATCTGTCAGTGACCGGTACTCGTATAGATCAGGGAAGCGTGATCGCGGAAACTTTTTTGAGCGCAAATAGGGAACTGTGTGACTACTCGGAAACGACAGGAAACCCGGGCGCTGGTGATGAAGAATTCCTAGTAGGCAGGCAAGCAGAAACCAACGACGTTCCTTTGTCAGTACCGTAGTCCAGCTGAGTATTTCCCGGAGAGTCTCCGGGTGAAAGAAACTCCGCACCCAACGAGGCACGCTCCGCAAATCGCAGGCGCTTCGTTGAGTTTTCGCTTGCGCTTCATACTTTTCGAGATCGCGAAGGGCCTCACGAAGTGATCGATAGGGGAAGAGTTTGGCAGTCGTTAATACCTTTGCGTATGGGCTGAGGTCATTCGCTATTACATGGCGGCCTGCTAGCCAAGCCTCAAATGCGAAGGTGCCGCAGCCAGAAAAAGGGTCATACACGACATCGCCCTTTTTGCTAAACCGAGCCACAAGCGAAGCAGCCATGGACGATTTTGTCTTACCGATGTAAGGCGATAGTTGATGCAAGGTACTTTCACTCTGCCAGACACTTCCTGCCCAGTCCGAGGCGAAAAGGTGATCTCCTTTGCTCATCCTCGTATTCCGGATCAAGTTATGCATGACGCGCGTACGTTTGCATTCTTCTCAAGGTCTTGAAAAACGGATCGAGAAACTCGCGCCTCAGCTGAGTTTCATTGTACTGGCCGGATATGTAGGCTTCTTTGTGTTCGTCGAAACGGCGAACCAGCTCGAGAATTTCCTTGGGCGCGGCCATGTTTTTCTTGACATCTCCTCCCGATGGTTCGGGCCAAGCGCAGTGTACGACGATCCGAGATTGAAAACCGCAGGACGGTTAAACGTAAAAGGTCATCATCCTGGTCATGCATGCGCGCCAACAAAGACTCAAATGACGGAGCGAGAGGCTTGGAACCGTTGCCGCTACCTCGAAGGCGACCCGCGCGGTCATATTTCCAGCGCGCCAATCACCCGGAACGTCCCCTCGCCTTCTGGATTCGCTACTCCCGGTTTTGCCCCAAGGGACGATCCGGCGATGATGTGGGTGAGCTATGGGCGATCTACTTCGACGGCGAGCGTGAGCGAGTGACAGCCGGCAGAAACACAGAAAAGGTAACAGATTTACTTCGTTCCCGGGCTCCTGAGCAGTGAACACAAGAAATAAATCAGCTTCGGTTTCTCCGGATTCCTAATTTTCTACTTCACTCTGGCGAAAGCAGCAGCGCGAGCGTGTAGGGAGATCGCGAAGTTTCTTATGCTTAGCTCTTCACTGGGTTGTGTGAACTTACCAAGCTTTCCCGATTTTGAATGGGACGTCACAAAGCAGGCAGCATCGTAGAGCAGCTCGCGAACAAGCCTCCGACACGTTTCCTCATAGTTTTGTGCGTAGGAGTGCCCTTGAAAAATCTCATCGATCTTGAATGGCGATAGCGTCACCTGTCGTTTTGGCCGAAGCGATTCCGGACACTCTTCCAGCATGAAGATGTATCCGAGCCAGGGTTTCTGAGACGGCTGAAAGACGCCCTTCTTATACGCTGTCCAAAAGTCGGTAGCGTTGCCGAGCGCTTCCTCGACGCGGTTATTGAAATTGTTGCCGAAGCTGCCGACTTGAGACTTAACCTCTACGACAGCGACGAGATCATGGCCGGACGACGCAACTAGATCCCATTCTTTTGTAGGACGAAAGTATCCGGGGAGGGTGCGGCGAACTTTCTCTGATTTGTAAATCGAAACATCTTTCAGGCCGGCGTCGCCGATAATATCCGCGATCAGGTGTACAAAACCATCGAGGTGTTTGCCGCCGGTTACGGCGCTGCGGTTGCCGGCGTCTTTGACGCCAGTCTTGATGCCTTGCCGGTCCCGCTGGCTAGATCGTGTACGCCAAAAGTGCTTTATCGCTGCGCCGAGTTTCTTTTCTGCATCCAGCAATGGAAATTCCCGATCGAATTGCTATTCGTGTGTGCGGACGGTTGAGGATGAAAAAAGCTGTTGTGATTCGGTGCTGATCCGTCTGATGGCCATTTGAAAATAGCTTGGGTCTACTTCTACGCCAACGCTGTTGCGGCCCCACTTGGAGGCGGCGACGCTTGTCGTCGCTGTTCCGAGAAATGGATCCAGCACCGTATCGCCGACAAACGAAAACATGCGCACAAGCCGCTCGGCCAGTTCAATGGGATAGGGAGCAGGATGTTGTTTCGTTGAAGCGCCGGTAACGCCAGTCCAGATTTGCTGAAACCATATCTTGTGACGCTCGGCCGGAATTACGCTGAGCAGCCGGGTCGCCAGGCTTGGGCTTCGATATCCTCCGGGTTTGCGTTCCATCAAGATGAACTCGATGTCATTCTTGATGACGGCATTGGGCTCGTAAGGTTTTCCTAGGAATCCTCCGCCGTTCCCATTCGCTTCATAAACCGCATTGGCGATTTTGTGCCAGATAATCGGCGCGAGGTTGCTATAGCCGATCGCCCGACAATGCTCTTGTATCGACGCGTGAAGCGGGATCACGACATGTTCCCCGTTGTTCTTTCGGCGTGAGAGGCAAACGTCGCCCACTACACATATGAGCCTGCCGCCGGGGACGAGCGCGTCGTAACAGGATTGCCAGACTTTATCTAACTCGCTTAGGAATTCTTCGTAGTCTGCGATATCCCCCATCTGATCCGGGTGGTCCGCGTACTCTTTAAGAGTCCAATACGGCGGAGAGGTAACGACTAGTTGGATGCTATTAGGTGGCAGAAAATCTATGCGTCGAGAATCACGATTGTAGAGATCGTGAGTCGTCGGAATCTGTGATAGCTGAGCTTCGATCGCAGCAATCGCTTTCGGGTCCTTAGCGATTCTGGGGAGGTCGGTCTGGTGATCTGTGATTTCACCGATTTCGGGCGGGAGCCAATCGGAAGGATCAAAGCCTTGGGTTTCCGTGGTTGGAGCGGTTCGATTGATGACTGCTTCCATGGGCTGCATTCTAAGGTTGTATAACCCTCCCGTCACGGGGTATAGGACGACGATGGTGAGGGGCGCCTGACGGAGCAAGACGCTTGGAACCGCTGCCGCTACCTCGAAGGCGACCCGGGCGGTCGCTACGAAAGCTATTTCCAGCGCGCCAATCACCCGCAACGTCCGCTCGTCTTCTGTGTTCATAGGGGCCAGGTTCGATTTTTTAAAAATGGCGACGACTAGCCTCCGACGATGGGGATTTCGATCGAAAAACAAACGAGCATGATCCGCTTAACTCTTTGGTCGTTCGGCAGGGCGAGCTGCGTGCAAGAGCCGGTGTAGCGGTGAAAGCGATTCAGTCAGCCGGCGAAGTTGTCGGCGCCGTTCGTATATATAGTGTTGGTCTTCCGCCTTCAGAGGTTGGCCCCTACAATGCGCGTCTCGCATCGCCCGTAACTTCGGAAGAGCCCGATGGCACCAACCGTTCGACAGCGTGCCGCACCCAAAGGAAAGGCCAAGCCACGATGCATCGTCATTGCCGGGCCTAATGGCGCCGGTAAAACCACTTTCGCGCGCGAGTATCTAACCACGCACGTCGGTGTTGCCCATTTCATCAATGCCGATTTGATTGCCAGTGGGCTGTCGCCGCTGCGACCGGAGCTTGCTACGGTATCAGCGGGAAAATTGGTACTCAGCGAGATCAGCCGGTTTCATGGCGGCAAAGGCGAGCTTTGCATTCGAGAGCATGCTAAGCGGGCTTACCTATGCACGAAGATTCGAACAGCTCAAACGATCGGGGTATGACATCGAGATCTTGTATCTGCGGCTTTCCTCGCCCGCCTTAGCGCTGCAAAGAATCGCCTCGCGTGTCAAGCAAGGCGGGCATAACGTACCGGCGGCCGACGTGCGGCGGCGGTTCAAACGCGGTTGGGAAAACTTTCAGAGAGTGTACAAACCGCTGGCGGATAGTTGGGCGGTGTACGACAATTCGGGACAGGCGCCAACACTCATTGAGAAAAGCTTATGACCGCTGCGCGCAGAAAGAAAAAGTCCGACGACTTTGCCAAAGGGGTCGGCATTGCATTACGCCGAGCGGCACGTACTGCGCGAAAAATCGCTCGCATGTACGGCACTCCCATTTATGTTTGGGAGAACGGCAAAGTAGTAGCCAAAAAGCCCTGATTGCGAGGCCGGTCGTTTCACATAACAAGAAAGAGATCGAAAAGCGCTTCGGCATCAAACGCTAGTGCGCATGGTCTGGACGCCCGAGACCATCTCTCGCGCCGATGATAATGAAATGACTCGTTCTTCCGGAAACGTTTTTGAAGATGTCGGCTTTGATCGGGAAGAGGCCGAGAGCCTTCGTATTCGCGCGGACTTGATGATCGAGCTGAGTGAATTGATCCGGCGCAAGCGTCTGACGCAGGCGCAGGCCGCCAAGTTCTTCGGTGTGTCTCAGCCGCGGGTTAGCGATCTCGTTCGCGGCAAGATCGCGCTGTTCACTATCGATATGCTCGTCACCCTGCTCGCGCGCGCCGGTCGGAAGGTCATCGTCCAGACGAGGCCCGCAAAAGCGGCTTAAGGTCTGACTCGCCATGAAAAGAAGATTCGATAAGGCGACAGTCGACCGCGACGCAACGCGAGGGCGCGTGGCAGAACAGCGCGCACTGCTACGCCGGGCCGTGGGCGACTGGCCGCAGTTCGACGGCGAGGAGTCGGTAAACGGCGGGGATCTCGTCGAGTGGTTCGCTTTGTTTCGCACGGACGCCAAGCGGATACTCGGTCCGCAGCGGACGCGCTAACATCCTCACCCGCTCAACGAGAAAATCTCCAATGATGGAGCGAACTACCTGCAACCGCTCCCGCTACGTCGAAGGCGACCCACGCGGCCATTACGAAAGTTATTTCCAACGCGCGAATCACCCCGCAACATCCGCTCGCTTTCTGGATTCGCTACACCGTGTTTTGCCCAAAGGGACGAGCCGCGGACGCGGTGGGTGAGCTATGGGCGATCTACGTCGACGGCGAGCGTGAGCGCGTCACAGAATCTGAGGTGAGGCGATTTCTTTCACTCGTCGTCGCGTACTCAGGCTTTTGATTCATCGAAGCCAAGCAATTTTTATTTGGTCATCCACCTGTTTAAATTCTTTATCCCCTGTCACTAAGTCGGCTTTCCGTTCTTTAGCTAAGGCGGCGGCAAAACAGTCGGCATAGGACATGCGGTGTTTGGCTTTGAAACCAGCGGCAAGACGCGTGAGTTTCCAATCCGCATCGACAAACTCTATGCCAAGGTGTTTCAAATCGGTGATAGCGCGATCGGCGTCGCCTTCCGATATCTCACGGGCAAGGATGTACCAGACTTCGCCAGCGTTGATCGTCGTCATTAGCAAGGAGGTACCGTGCTCGTGCGCGTCAGCCATTATCTCCGCCACTCGCTGACCGGAACTTTCATCTTCCAAGTAGGCCAGCACAGCCCAGGAATCCAGGACGATTGTCTTGGGTCGGCGCGCCACTTAGATCTGCCGCTCGCTTTTCTTCTCTGCGGCGAGCGCTTTCAATAGCCGCTTTCCTTTGTATCGGCCCCGCAGGCCGTCGATATATTCGCGCGTGATCGGCGTAAGGATGATGCGATGCGTGTCTTCTTCTACGTCCACTTGTACGCGAGTCCCCTGTTTCATACCGAGTTTGCGCCGTACTTTGGACGGGATCACGATTTGCCCTTTAACGGTCATATAAGTTTCCACCTAAATTCTCCTGTATACCAACATGGTTAAAGTGTCCTATATATAAAATAGTAAGTCAATCGTAGTATGTAGCACAAATTCAAATAATCCTACCACTGCCCTGCCGCTACCTCGAAGGCAACCCGCGCGGTCCTTTAGGGAAGCTCTGATTAAGTCCGTTCGTCTTGAGCTTGTCGAAAGACGAATTGTATAAGTGACTGAGTCCGACGCGTCCTCCGCTCATGGTTCGACGGGCTCACCACGAACGGAGGACTTAATCAGAGCTTCCTTAGTGGCGCCGCATATATTAATGGTCTCCCGCATCATCGTCGTGGCACCACGGCTTGTAGGTTAATATCTCGGTTTCACCGCAGGAGGCGTACGCGTGATTCTTCCAGCCATGCACTCGGTATTGAAACAGAGCAAGCGAGTCGCGGCGCGCGGGCGCGCGCGGAAGCTGCTCGCGATCGTGATAATCCCCGCGCTGGCGTTTATCAGCGAACCGAGCCGTGCGGCGTCGGAGGAGATCCAGGTCTACATGGACGATCTCACGGCGCCCGGTAATTTCGGCGCCGACATCCACAACAACTACGTGCTTTCCGGAAGCAAGACACCGGCGTTCGATGGCGCGCAACCGCCGAACCACGTCTATCGCTTGACGCCGGAATTCTACTACGGCGTCACCAATACGTTTGAGCTCGGGCTCTACGTGCTCTCTTCGGTCGGGCCCGACAACGGCGGGCATCTCGACGGCTCGAAGCTGCGCGCGAAGTACATCGCGCCCCACGACGAGAAGCAGGGCGATTTCTGGGGAGTGAATCTCGAGGTCGGCAAAACCAACGTTCGCGTCTCGGAAACGCCGTGGAATGCGCAGCTCAAAGGCATCTACGGCCGGCGCTCGGGTCGCTGGACCTTCGCCGTCAATCCCAACATCGATTGGAGTTTGTCGTCGTCCGTTTACAACTCGGGCACGCTCGAGGTCGACACGAAACTCGCGTACCGAACGGACGGCGACTACCAGCTGGGATTCGAGAGCTACAACGAACTCGGACCGCTTCGCCACCCCGGACATCTCAATGAGCAGAGCCAGACGTTATATGCTGCAATCGATACCGAAGTGGGCGGGTTCGATTTGAACGCGGGTCTCGGGCGCGGCCTGACGGACGCGTCGGACCGTTGGGTGGTGAAATTCATTGTCGGGGTTCATTACTAGCCGGGATAGGTCCGATCCCGTTTGCCAGAAGTCGCGAACCCGAAACTGGTCGTCGCGCGCCGCACGTGCGCACGATTCTCAGTTATCGATCTGCTCGGCCCACCGGAGCGCCTCGAAGTGAGCCACCGTTACCTGGCCGACGTCCATCCCGATGGATCGAGTCAGCACCTCGATGCGCGGCGTATCGGCGCGTTCGCAGGCCTCGCAAAGCGCGACGTACGGGGCGTAGGGACCACGATCTTCGCAGAGCGCTTCATGAACCGGTTCGGCGACATTGATGTCCTTCAATGCCGTTCTCATCGGCATGCCGGTCAGCGGTTCGAGCAACGAAAACATCCCGGCCAGAAAAAGCGCGTCCGCGTCCGCGTCGCTCATTTTCTCCCGGCCGAGCAACTCGGCAAAGCGCGCGCGCGTAAGCGCCGCGCGAAATAACGCCGGGGAGCTTTGCGACTGGGGCGAGCCGGAGACCATGAGCAGCGACAGCCACTTCGCGAATTTCGTCGGGCCGAGAATGACGATCGCGTGGCGCACGCTCGCCATCGTCGTGACCGGCGCGAGGGCCGGCGAATTGATGTAACGCAGCAGATTGAAGGAAAGCGCAACGTCATGGCGCATTTCCGCCTCGATCCGCTTCGGTCCGGCGTTTGCCGCGACCAGATTGAATATCTGCGCCGCGCGCAGGAATTGAGGGTCCATGCGCTCAATGCTCAGCGTCTCAGGGCGAGCGAAGTAGAAGCCCTGGAAATACTGTATGCCCATGGCGCGGCAGGCGCGAAACTCCTCCTGCGATTCGACCTTGGAAGCGACGAACTTGATCGGGCGTCGTTTCAGTGGCGCGAGCTGCTTCCGTACGCCCTCTGGGCCGAGCGCGCGCACGTCGAACTTGATCATATCGGCCAGCGCCACCAACGGGTCGTAGGCGCGGCGGTAAACGAAGTTATCCAGCGCGAAACGATACCCGGCGCGGCGCAGATCCCGGCAGCGGGCGATCAGCGCGTCCGTCGCTTTTGTATTCTCGACGATTTCGAATACCAATCGTTCCGGCGGTAACGCGGCGATAGCGTCGCCGAGCAGCTCGTCCGCCGATACGTTCACGTGTGCCCTCTTGCTACCGAGCACGTTGTCGAGGCCGAGCAGTTTGAAGCTATCGATCAGCAGCCCGCATGTGCTTTCCGGCGCCTTCGTGAGGTTGGCGGCCTGCGCTGCGGCTGAGCCGCGAAAGAGCAGCTCGTAAGCAATAACGCGCTGTTGACGATTGAGTATGGGTTGACGGCCGACAAAGACATGTTTGTCGGTCGGCGCGTCAGCGATCGAATCCTTGGTGTTGGGTACGGCGCTCAAGAGGATTCTCGCGTCGGTGTAAAAACAATAGCAGTCGTCACTGGCATTAGAGCCGTTCCCTGTTCCCGATTCCGTTGCAGTTGCAGCTAGTAATTAGCATAGTTGCGCCACGCGCCAATGGACACCATTGCTCCCGTCTTATCGAACCCAGGCGCCGGAAAGCCGACCCGTCCAGTTCTCGATCGTGGAGGTGGCAGTACGTAACTATGGTCTGCCGTCCGAGCACGACTTCATAATATGATCCGAGCGCACGCCGCCCGGGTTCATCTTCCACGTAAAAGCGTTCCGGCTTTTTACGCAGCATCAAACGCCGCCCAACTAAGAAAAATTTCTACTATCGCGATCTCCCGCCCGAGATTGTCAATGAGCTATGGCGGCGCTTCACCCGCGCGCTCGAACCGCTGTGCACCACCGGCCACCTCGGCGCCAGTCGTCTTTCAATACGCTCCGTGGCTGGTTTATGGCGAAGAGAGTTTCGATCATGTCGAACGCTGTGCGGAAATGCTGCGTGACGATTTGATGGCGGTTGAGTTCCGCAACAAATCCTGGTTCAACGAACGTTGCCGCTGAAAATCTCCATGAGGGGCGTGATCTTGCCGTCACGACGGACTTTCGTGAAGTCATCGGTGCTGTTGCGAAACATCTGGCATTGAACGGCCAGCAGCTCGCCGACGTTTTCCCGGGTTTCCGGATGACGCCCACAAAGCTGAACGTTGTGTGAATTGAAACAACGTAGCGATTATTTCGCTACCAGCGCACCACCACGGTACATGCGCATCTGACAGGTAAACTCGTTATCCGCCCAGTTGCGGCAGTGTCACGATCACATCCGGCGGTTTGCCCACCGGCACTTCGATGCGCGCCGGTGTATAGACACCATCGGCTACCTGATTTAAATCGGCGCACTGCCTTCGCTATTTCATCGAGGGGGTGCAACAGGAAACGACTGCGGTCCTCCGTGAGCTACCGCCCACCGGAAGAATTCGAACAGCCGATTCAACAAACCGAAATCGCCGACCGCCCCTTTCTCAGCGGCTAAGGAAAGTTCTTCAGTGACAGAGGCGAGTCCATTTACTTCTCAAGTTTTATTTCCAATTCCGTGGTTTCGCCCTTGCGCACCGACACCTTTTCAGTCGCTGTCTTGAAGGCATCCAGCTTGAAATGGATCGTATAGATGCCCGGTTCCAGCTCAAGTTTGAGCGGTGACAAGCCATAATAGACGTCAGCCACATACACCTTGGCGCGGGCCGGGATCGTGGTAATGGCAAGCTGGTTGGTCATCGCGGGGGCCGCCACCTGAGATGCAGACACCCGCCCGGGAGGCGCAACCAGAACGGTAACCCCGGGCGTTGCGTCATGGGCGGGCGCAGCCTGGTCGAACCTTTCCGGATAGGTCTGCATGATGCTCGCGCTGACGGCATCCCGGGTCTTGGCGGATACCTTTGCCAGCGCAGCACTGAGATAGCGGGTAATCGAACTCCGGCTGTTGCCGGCGACGCCGGCAAAGCGGTCCGCCTTTTCAGCCACGGCACCGGACCAGAGAATGCCGCCGCTGCGGGTGTCGCGTAAAGTGGTTTCCACCACGATGGATACTTCATCCCGTCCGCCGATATTCATGTTGAATTCCCGAATGGCCCCGGATACCTCAAAATCCGCGCCCCCGGCGGCGGCCTGGCCGCCCTCGGTAACCGTTTGGAACCCGCCTGCGCTGATCTGGTTTACCATCGCGGCGGTTACCGTGCCGGAGAGGTCATCCATAACCAGTTCCGTGCCAAACATGTCAAAAACCGTGGCATCGATGTCGCCGATTTTCCCGGAAGGGGTGGCAGACCTGGCGTCGGCATATTTCGCCACGCGCAGCACGATGGGGCGTTTGGGGTGGACGATTTGGCTGGGCGCGGGTTTGGGGGCGATGTCCAATTGCAGGGCGGCCGGAGTGAGGCCGAAGGACGGCGTGCTTGTGCAGCCCGCCGCCCCAAGCAACACAACGCCGTAAACACCGTACCGGAAAAGGTCAGCCACTTTCGCCAGGAGTCGGTTCGTCTTCATGTTTCCATTCACCTTCTGATTTTCTCGGATCCGGTGCTTCCTAGCGGACATAGAGAGGGGGAGTCTCATGAAAAAAGGGGGAAGCTTGTATCAAGCTTCCCCCTGCATCAGGGCCCATCTTTTCCCGGCAACCGGGGTCGTATTTTCAGAACGAGCCGAATAGCACGAGTGTCGTCAAGCGGTCACCATTACCGCCGACTGTCATATTCGGTGATCCAGAATCATAGGCACTCCCGCTACGCGTTGCATGGGTGAGCTGAAGCTGCATGTTTTGCACGATCTGATAGATGCCGCCCACGGTCAAAGCATTGTCGTGGTTGAAGCTGGTAGCCCCGGTATTCGCCTTGCGGTAGGCAAGCACGAGTGTCGCCTTGCGTGGCAGAACGCCAAGTTCTGCCGCTATCGCCGTGGCCGTCTTGGCATTATCAGTACCCGTGTTGAAAAAATTTGGATTACCTGTTGTGCCCGAGGCAGGAGCCTTAGCTTGGGACAGATAAATGCCTAGCGGCATAGCCCCGATCGCGCCTTGCGCCTGGGCGTCGACAGCCGTACCCTTGATATCTTTTGTTACTATGGCGCTACCAGGGCCCTCTTCCGCAGAGCCACTCCACGACTGCAAGCCAGCACCCAGGTCCCAATTTCCCACCTTTGGGGTTACCGCCGCCCGGATATAGGTTGCGTTCGGTGAGCTCACATGATCCTCAACGTGGCCGGGCGACCACTTGGTCAGGTTTACAAAAAACCGAGGATCGCTGACCACAAAGGCAAAGCCTCGGGCTTTATGCGCATCCATGACGTATTGCTTCGCGGAAATGTCGGGTCCTTTCTCAACCATTCTTTGATTCTTCACCGCGCCCGTATTCAGTAGCTCAAACCCAAAGGCCGCCCCGAGTTCAGCCGTGGAGAAGGGAATCACCCCGGCCTTGAGGCCGCCCACATCGTACATGAAAGGCATTTTGAAGCTGGCCAAGAATGGAGCTTCGACCGTTGCCCCTTCAAAAAAGAACCCGATGTTTGGGCTGATCCGCCCGCCAAGCATCACGTTAAATTCATCGGGAATGTCCCAGCGACCATCGTTCTCGGTGTGCGTACCAACAACTTTAGGACCGTTGGTCTTCTGGTAGCGCAATTTCGAGACGATGCCGATATTCATGGTTTCCGGGATAGACAGCTCCTCGCCCTCGACCTTGCCCTCCTTGCCGATCAGGGTATAGCCACCTGCCTTGAAAGCCCGGCCGAACTCGTTGAGCATCGGGAAATGCTGAAAGTGGCAACTGGCGCAAGCCATGCCCGTCTGGCGGGCGTACATGGATACCGCCTGACTTTCCGTGGG
>JBGPKL010000029.1:0-46644 GCA_041485885.1 Sulfurifustaceae bacterium | reverse complement strand
CGGCGGCGGACGGCGCGCGCGTCGATATCCGATCGGTTTCGCGCGTCGGCAAGAGCGACATCGGCACCAACGCGCGGCGCGTCCGCAAGTTTCTAGACGCGTTCGCGGCGCGCACCGCTCAGACCGCGGGTTGAAATTTCACTGAGTCCCGCAACGGTTCGATATCGAGGAAGAGTACGGACGCGCGTCGAAATGAGGCGTGCCGTCCCTTCGTGACAGCCCCACTCGTCCCGACTTTGCCGGAAGACGCCGCGCAGGGGCGTGCGCGTCTGCGCCAGCGAAAAGCACCGTTCACGACATGCTCCGGTGCTGGCCACCACGCGCCCCGATCGGTACGCGCAGCCGCCCGCGCGGGCCGTGGGCCGTGGACTCTCACCGGGAGCAGGAAGGGGTGGGGCGGGGTCGAGTTTTCGGAAAAGGGGTTTTATACTTCTTATACCCGATTGACGCTGCAGGTTTAAAACTAAATTTTCAGCGTATAGTTCAAACTTCGTCGCGAATTGCTGAATGACAGGCGAAAGAATCAAGTTGTATTCCACTGTGTGTTTTAAGTAACAACAGAAAGGAGGCGACAACATGGCACAAGACAATTCATCTGTTCGTACCGGTTCCACCATGATGTTGATTGCTGCTCTGGCTTTCATTGGGTATGCCGTAGTCTTTTTTATCCGCAGTTTTACCAGTACTGGTTTTGAACTTGGCGTAGAGACCTTGAATGGCGTAACCAAGGAACAGCTCAACGCTCTTAACCCTGCGGTGGTCTACTACATTAATCATCTGCACGTTGCGACCGCTGGTTTCATTGCCGCCACCGGCATTGCCGTTGCAGCCATCTCTTGGTGGGGAGTTCGCAAAGGAGAATGGTGGGCGTGGTGGGCCGCCGTAGTTTCCCCCGTGGCGGGCTTAGCCGTTGCTCTGCCGATGCATTACTTTGGTCACTTTTCCTATGACTGGGTGAGCCATCTCGGGCCGATCTATCTGGCAACGCTCCTGTTTGTAATTGGGGCTCTGCAGGCCCTCCGAGGCTTACTACAAAAAGGCGGGACGTAATTTTTTAGGAAACAACGGGGTCACTACGGTTTCCAAATGCCCCGACGTCTGCAATTAGCCGGTTGCTGCTATTTCCGGAAGCAAGGCGTGTATGAGAATACATGGTGGGAGCGCCATCAGGCGAGCGGCACGGCCAATTTCCAGTAGTGCCCAGTTTTGCCCTCTACGGGGAGCCATGGTTTCGCGCCGCTAACCGGGACCTGCTGCGCCGGCGCGTCTTCCCGCACGACATCAAGGGACAGGGCATCTACTGCTACGTGACGCTCAAGGTCGGCGTGCCGGCGACCGAAGTGCTGCGCCAGGAGCTGGTGCAACAGGTGCGCAAGGAGATCGGTCCGTTCGCATCGCCCGATGTCATTCAATGGGCGCCGGGCTTGCCGAAGACGCGCTCGGGGCAAGATCATGCGGCGCATACTGCGCAAGATCGCCGAGAACCAGCTCGGCAATCTCGGCGACACGACGACGCTGGCGGATCCCTCCGTGGTGGACGATCTGGTCAAGAACCGCGCCGCGAAATAGAAACAGACAAGCGCCATGGGGTAGCCCGGGTACGCGAGTATTCGGGACAGATTTTATTTTTTACCGTCGCGTAGACCTTACGCCGCCAAGGAGCGCAACACTTCGGGTCGGCGCGCGGCGATTAAGATGAGCGTCTTCGCGGCACCAGAAGGTTCACGCCGGCCCTGCTCCCAGTCTTGAAGCGTACGCACGGATACACCGAGCAACCGTGCGAACTGTGCTTGTGAAAGTTCGGACTTCAATCGTGCTTCCACGATGGGCGGTATCTTTACCTTGTGAACGCGCCCACGGTGACCTGCCTTCATCTCGCGCACGGACTGCAACAACTCTTTTCCGAGGTCGCGCTTCGCATCGCGCGCACGTAGTTCCCGTTCAGACTTAGCCATGTTCAATCTCCTCTTTGATCTGTCTCAACACTTGACCGGGGATGTTCTTATGCCGATCGTTGCGGCGTTGCTCGCCTGCTGGGCTGCCAGCTTTACACGCCCGACACGCTTGGCGGCAGGCTTCACCTTTATTTCGATGTCGTAGCCGAGCCGGTTGAGGCAGTCCATGAGCTTGCGTTCGGATACGTTGGCGAAGTCGCCGCGAAACAGGCCCGACACCTTGGGTTGAGGCAGTCCCATGCGCCGACCCGCTTCTTCCTGCGACAGACCAAGACGACGCACTGCCTTGATGATCTGAATAACCAGACCGGATTTAATTTTAAGTTTTTCGGCATCCCGCAGACCAAGATCGGCGAAGACATTGCCGGAACTCATCTCGACTTCGAGACCCTTAACGACTCGCTTACGCATCGTGCATCTCCTTTACCAGTTGCTCCGCGATCTTCAGGCGTTCGCGGATGATGTCTATGTCCAATTTGGGTGTTGCAATGCCGTGCTTGCTCTTTTTCTGGAACACATGCAGCACGAATACCGCTTCCTTGAATTTGATCGTGTAAACGGCCCGGTACGTGCCGCCGCGGCCATCCTCGACGATCTCCAGGACTCCGGCACCGCCAAAGCCTTTCAGAACCTTGGCCGCATCATGCTTGTCGCCTCGTTGTGCGAAGTCCAAGGCATGGCCGAAGAACTTTCGAACGGGCAACGGCAACGCTATCAGGTCCCGTTTGCTACTCCCTATCCACATCAGCGGCTTTTCTTGTTGTCCGGTCACGCGCTTCAATTATACCTGAAGAGGTATAGAGGGATAGGAACCCCATGGCGATAACCAAGGGGTACTTCATTGGTAGGGTTGCCGCTTCCTAGGTGACAAAAGGCGTTGTGAGATACACGAAGCCGCCGCCGGACGTCTCGCCAACCAAAGGAGGAAAACGCAGAGGCGGTTAAGTGACTGAAAACATGGTGGGCGATGTAGGGATCGAACCTACGACCCCTGCCGTGTGAAGGCAGTGCTCTACCGCTGAGCTAATCGCCCGACGAGGAGCGCAAGTTTACGTGGTTGTCCGAGGCACCGTCAATTTTGATCGTCCTTACCGAGCTTGCCGTTTGCTGCGCCGTCACTAAGATCAAACGACGGATCGCATACGCAGCGCGGCGTTGATTCGATCGGCGGCTTGCTGAAGCTTAGGAAGAAATTCGACGGTCATCATCTTCTCCGAGTTCCGGTTCGCCTGGCCACTGATATTCATCGCGGCGATGATCTTGCCGCTGCGATCCTTCAGCGGCACCCCGATGGAGCGCAGGCCTTCTTCCAATTCTTGATTGACGTACGACCATCCCCGCTCGCGATCGGTGGTAATGACGGTCGCGAGCTTCTTCGCGTCGGTGACCGTGTACTTGGTGTGCGCTTTGATACGCGAAGCGGCGAGGACGCACTTTAGCTTCGAGCCCTCAACCCCGCCGAGCAATATCCGCCCCATCGACGTCGCGTAAGCCGGAAGACGACTGCCGGTGCCGAGACTCACGGTCATGATCTTGCTCGTCGGCACGCGCGCGACGTAAACGATTTCCGTTCCGTCGAGCACGGAGATCGAGCACGACTCGTGCACCTCGGCGACGAGTTGCTCCATGACGGGCTCGGCCGGAATCCAAAACGGCGCCGTCGATAGATACGCATATCCTAAATCGAGAATCTTCGGCGTAAGAAAAAACTTCTTGTCCTCGGCGGCGACGTAGCCTAAGTTTTCGAGCGTGAGCAGAATCCGTCTTGCGCCGGCACGTGTCAGGCCGGTGCGCGTCGCCACTTGGGACAATGTCATGCGCGGCGCCTCCGTGCCGAACGCGCGGATGACCGAGAGCCCCCGTGCGAACGACTGTACGTAGCTGTCGCCGGGTTTTAACGATGTTGGGTTTGTGTGCATCTGCGTAGCCATAACGAATTCCGCTGGTGTTTCGAATAATTGTTGACGGCGTATTTCGGGGGTGGTTAACTCCCAGCCTCGAAAGTTCGCGATCAGAATAATTGTTCGGTATGTGAACTTCAACTACGAGGTGGCTTATGCCTCAATACACCACCGTGTTCGGCGCGCTCGGCAGGTTCGAAAAAGGCCGGCTCAGCATCATCAACGATAACCCGAAGTATTATTGTTACTCGAACGTGTTCGAGGTCGCGTCGAAATCGAAGCCGTACGAGAAAGTCGCGGTTGCCAAGAATCTCGAATACGTCGTCGAAGCCGTTCGCGCGGAAGGTGCGTCGCCCTGGTTCACGGCGGGGCACGATGAATTCGTCGTGGTGATGGACGGCGATGTCACGGTAAGCTTGGTCGAGCTCGCCAAGAGCCCGGTCCCGTCCGGCAAAGACGGTACCGTGAAGCTTTCCGGCAATCCGGAAGGCAAGAAAATGGGAACGATCCGTCTGAAACGCGGCCATCAGGCGCTGTTGCCCAAAGGCGCGGCCTATCAGTTCTCATCCGCTAAGCCCGGCGTGCTGCTGATCCAAACCCTCGTCGGCGACCTGACGGTGCAGAAATGGTCGGAGATCTGCGCTCAATAGCGCGCTCGATATTTATTTAGGGAAACTCCGATTAATTCGATGTAGGGTGCGTCCCACGCACCAATCGATTAAGTGGTTCGTGGGACGCACCCTACATTTTTTGAATTGTTCAGAGCTTCCTTAGGAGATTCCAATGGCTATGCTGGAACCGAACGTTGCGACGGCGCCCGCGAAGACTTCCCCGATGGTCAAGGCCAGCGCGCCCGATCCCAGGACGCATTACCGCAAGTTCGAGCTCGGGCAATTTCTATTCGAGCGCGATGAATATTTCGTCAACGTCAGCTGGCCCGCGAAGGGCGCGCGCCAGCAGCATCGCATGTCGGCCGACGCGTTTCTGCGCGCGCTCATGCGCGACGTGGCGTGGGGATTTTTCTACGGCTGGGTGAACTTCGACGGCATGTTCGGCAGCCGTAACCTCTACGGTCGCGTCGAATTTTTCGCCGGTCGTTACAACGAGGCGTATCACCAAGCGGGATTGTCGTACGTCGAGCAATTCGATTCGCCGATCGCGATGGAAACCTGCAAGGCGATGCTGCGCGACTGGTGTAACGCGGGCTTCGATCCGTTCGCGGCGCCCGCCGAGACCGGCGGGACGTGGGCCGGTGTGAAGAACGGCGACAACATCGCGGCGATCGAGCGTTTCCGTGTTGCGACCAAGCGCATGCCCGGGGTGCCGGGCGATTCGCCGCTGCGCGACGAACTGCCGGTCAATCGCGCGTTCGCTGATGTCGCGCAAGACGAGCCGGAAATCAAAGCCGAGCCGGGTTTCGAAGGTAAGCTCCACGCGTTTAGCTTGTTTAAATATCTGAGTCGCTCGGACGTGACGTGGAATCCGTCGGTCACGTCCGTGTGCCGCGAATCGTTGTTCTGTCCGACCACCGAGGAGTACATCCTGCCGATCATTCACGGCAACGATCGCGTCGAGTGGTTCATCCAGCTTTCCGACGAGATCGATTGGGAAGTGGCCGACAAGGAAACCGGCAAACCGCGCGCGCGGGTGCTGATGAAGCCGGGCGACGTTGCGGCGATGCCCGCCGACATCCGCCATCAAGGTTTCGCCACCAAGCGCGCGATGTTGCTGGTGTGGGAGAACGCGCGCATGGGGCTGCCGAAGCTCTATGAGAGCGGCAAGCTCAAACCGTATCCTGTGGAATTTTGAACATCGCGATTCCGTGGTTGACCCCCGCCCTAACCCTCTCCCACGCCCGGGCGAGGGAAGGGTAGGGGGTTTTTCTCGTACGCACGCAGCCGCTCGCGGCTCGACATGGCGACAGCTTGGTCGATCAGCCTTGGCGCCAGCGCGAGTATGCCCCAGCGTCGGGCACGCGCGTTTGCGATCTCGACGATATTCCGGACGGATCGGCGCGCGAGTTTCATTTCGGCGAAGGACGCGACGTGTTTCGCCTGTTAGTGCTGCGCAGCGGAGGCCACGTGTGGGGCTACGTCAACGTTTGCCCACATTTTTCCACGCCGCCGCTCGAAGCCAATCTCGTGTCCATCGGGTTGAACTGAACAGGCGCTGAGTCATGCAAACCGAATTATTCATCGATGGTAAGTTCGTCCCCGCGGAGTCCGGCGAAACCGCGCCGAGTCTGAATCCGCACGACTTAAGCAAAATCGCCGACGTCGCGATGGCGACGAAGGCGGACGTCGATAAGGCGGTCAAGGCGGCGAAGGCGGCGTTCCCAAAATGGAGCCGCACGTCGGCGATGGAGCGGGGGCGGTTGCTGCTCAAGCTCGCCGACACGATCGAGGCGAATGCGCAGGAGCTCGCGACGCTGGAAAGCACCGACACCGGGCATCCCGTGCGCGACACGAAAGGGCTCGACGTGCCGCGCACGGCGGTCACATACCGTTACTTCGGCGGCATGGCGGACAAATACGAAGGCAGCGTCATCCCGGTCGAGAGCGGTTTCTTGAACTACATGCTGCGCGAACCGATCGGCGTGGTCGGACAAATCGTGCCGTGGAATTTCCCGCTGATGTTCACGAGCTGGAAGATGGCGCCGGCGCTCGCAGCCGGTAACTGCGTCGTGTTGAAACCCGCGGAGCTGACGCCGCTGTCGAGCTTGAAGGTCGCCGAGCTGATGGCGCAAGTCGGCTTTCCACCGGGAGTAGTGAACATACTTCCCGGTTTCGGCAACACCGCCGGCCAAGCGTTGGCGGAGCATCCGGACGTCGCGAAGATCGCGTTCACCGGTTCAACCGCCGTCGGCAAGCGCATCGCGCAAATTGCCGGCAACACGTTGAAGCGCGTGCAGCTCGAGCTGGGCGGCAAGGGCGCGAATATCGTGTTCGGCGACGCGAACATCGATGCAGCGGTGAACGGTTCCGCGTTCGCTATCTTTCACAACCAAGGCCAGGCCTGCATCGCCGGATCGCGGCTGTTGCTGCACGAGTCGATTGCGGAAGAGTTTACCGAGAAATTCCTGACGCTCGCGCGCTCGATCAGGCTCGGCAACCCGCTCGATCTGACAACGGAGATGGGTCCGCTGACATCGATAATGCACCGCGACCGCGTGGTGAACTATATAAAGGTGGCGCAACAGGAGGGCGGAGAAATTCTAACCGGTGGCAAGGCGCCAGCGCGCGAGGATCTTTCGAAGGGCTGTTACATCGAGCCGACCGTGGTGCGCGCGAAACCGAGCGATCGCGTCTGCCAGGAAGAAGTGTTCGGACCGTTCGTGACGGTGACGGTATTCAAGAACGACGACGAAGCGCTCGCGATTGCCAATGGCACCGAGTACGGGCTCGGCGGCGGGCTGTGGACGTCGAACCTGCAGCGCGCGCACCGCCTCGCGCAAGCGATGAGGAGCGGCATGGTTTGGATCAATTGCTACAAGCGCGTCAGCCCCGCATCGCCCTTTGGCGGTGTCGGCGCGAGCGGCTACGGGCGCGAGATGGGCTTCGAGGCGATGCACGAATACACCGAAGTCAAATCCGTGTGGATCAACGTGGATGCGAACCTGCCGCCGTATTATCCGCGGTAGCAGCTGTGCGAAAAATTGCCCCACACCCTCGGCGCGAAGCGCGCGCTGGGAGCCGAAGAGGCCGCGAGCGGTTTGTACGATTTGGCCGCGCGGTTACGCGCGCCGATGAACTTGCAGCAGATCGGCATGCACGCGACCGATCTCGATCGGGCGGCGGAGATCGCGGCGGTCGCGCCGTATCCGAATCCGCGTCCGATCGAGCGCGCGGCGATACGCCGATTGTTGGATGACGCGTTTTACGGTCGACGGCCGTCGCCGTCGGTGTAATGGCGACAGTTGAGTCGATATCCTTTCATACCACTAACGACATCAGGAGAAGAATATGCGCGACGAGTCGGACAACAAGAAGCGCCGTGAAGATCTACCGGCGCCGGCAATGAGCGGGCGACGCGATTTTCTGAAAGTCATCGGCGTTGCGGGAGCGGCGGCCGCGCTGCCGGGGCTTGCGGGCGTCGGCTGCACGCAGAAGGCGCGCACGATCAAGCTCGGCTATGTGTCGCCGCAGACCGGACCGCTCGCGGCGTTCGGCGAAGCGGATACATTCGTGATCGGTCAGATGCGCGAGTTCCTGAAAGACGGCATCACCGTCGGCGGGAAAAAATATCCGGTCGAGATTCTGGTGAAGGACAGCCAGTCGAATCCAAACAAAGCGGGCGAGGCCGCCGGCGATCTGATTCTCAAAGATAAGATCGACTTGATGCTGGTCGCGTCCACGCCGGAGACGACCAACCCGGTTTCCGACCAATGCGAGATCAACGAGGTGCCGTGCATCTCGACGGTCGCACCGTGGCAGCCGTGGTTCTTCACGCGCGGCGGCAAGCCCGATGTCGGTTTCAACTGGACGTATCATTTCTTCTGGGGGCTCGAAGACGTGATCGGTGTGTTCACCAACTTGTGGAAGTCGGTGAATACGAACAAGAGCGTCGGCGGCTTGTTCCCGAACGACGGCGACGGCAATGCCTGGGGCGACGAGAAGCGCGGCTTCCCGCCGGTGCTGGCGAAAGACGGTTTCAAGCTCACCGATCCAGGCCGCTTCCAGAATCTGACGGCGGATTTCAGCGCGCAGATCGCCGCGTTCAAGAAGGCGAAGGTGGAGATCGTTACCGGTGTCGTAATCCCGCCCGACTTCAAAACTTTCTGGACTCAGGCGAAGCAACAAGGTTTCAATCCCAAAGTCGTATCGGTCGGCAAAGCGATGCTGTTTCCGTCGGCGGTCGAGTCGCTCGGCGATCTGGGCGACGGGATTTCGACCGAAGTGTGGTGGACGCCGTCGCATCCGTTCAAGTCATCGCTCACCGGCGCGAGTGCGGCCGACTACGCGGCGACCTACGAGAAGGCAACGAACAAGCAATGGACGCAGCCGCTCGGTTTCGCGCACGCGCTGTTCGAGATTGCGGTCGACACGCTGAAGCGCGCCAAGGATCTCGACAAGAAGGCGTCGATCCGCGACGCGCTGGCGGCGAGCAAGCTCGACACCATCGTCGGGCCGGTCGCGTGGGGCGGTGGGCCGGTGAAGAACGTGGCGAAAACGCCGCTCGTAGGCGGCCAATGGGTCAAAGGCTCGAAGTATAAGTACGATCTGGTGATCGTGAACAATCAGACCGCGCCTTCGATTCCAACGGCGGGATCGCTCAAATTGATGGGGGCTTAGAAAGCCCTTCGCCGCGCAAGTGCGCCCGGCAAACGCTCGTGTCCGCCAATACCCCCACCCTAACCCTCCCCCGCAAAGCGGGGGAGGGAATGGGAGGGGGCGCGGCGGCGGAGGGTGCAACATATCGTCCGGTGTTTTTTAGAACCGCGCTGCCAACAGCACGCTGACTGCGCCTTGGCTTCGATACTATCCCTGCAACGCGTGTCCAAGAGTTTCGGCGCGCTGAAGGTCATCGACGATATCAGCTTCGACGTCGATGCCGGCACCACGCTCGGTATTCTCGGCCCGAACGGCGCGGGCAAGACGACGTTGTTCAATCTGATCGGCGGTGACGTGCGTCCCGACGCCGGGCGGGTGTTGCTCGAAGGCGCGGACGTGGCGCGCGCGCCGCCGCATCTGCGCTCGCGTCGTGGCATCGGGCGTTCGTATCAAGTGCCGCATCCGTTCACCGGCATGACGGTGTTCGAGAACCTGTTGGTGGCGGCGACTTCCGGCGGTCAATGCTCGGAACGCGATGCCTACGCGCCTTGCGTTGGCATCTTGGAAAAGACCGGACTTCGGTCGAAGGCCAACCAGCGTTCCGGTTCGCTCCCGCTGCTCGATCGCAAGCGTCTCGAGCTCGCGCGCGCGCTCGCGACGCGACCGAAATTGCTGCTGCTCGATGAGATCGCCGGCGGGCTCACCGAGCATGAGGCGACGGCGCTGATCGGCTTGATCCAGGAGATCAAGACGACGGGCGTTACTATTATATGGATCGAGCACGTGGTGCACGCGCTCCTCGCCGTCGCCGATCGTTTGCTCGTGATCAATTTCGGTACGAAGCTCGCGGAGGGCGACGCGCGAACCGTGATGAACGATCGAGAAGTGAAGCGCGTCTACATGGGTATCGAGGTGTAATGGACTCGCTGCTTGAAACGCGTGATCTCACGTCCTTCTATGGCGACTTTCAAGCGCTGTTTGGTATCGACTTCGACGTCCATGAGGGCGAAACGGTCGCAGTGATCGGAGCGAACGGCGCCGGCAAGACCACGTTTCTCAAAACCATATGCGGTTTGCTCGCGGCGCCGCGCGAAGCCGTGCGATTCCAAGGCGAATCGATCGGCTCGGCTCCGGCCGGACGCATCGTGGCCAAAGGCGTGGCGATGGTGCCCGAAGGGCGGAGATTGTTCGCGAGCTTGAGCGTCGAGGAGAACTTACTGATGGGCGCCTACAGCCGGCGCGCCGGTCCGTGGTCGCTCGCGCGGGTGTACGAAGTGTTTCCGGCGTTGGCGCAACGCCGGCGTCATCCGGCCCCAGCGCTTTCCGGCGGTGAGCAACAAATGGTGGCGATCGGGCGCGCGCTCATGTCCAACCCGAAGCTCCTGATCTGCGACGAGCTGTCGCTCGGGCTCGCGCCGATCGTGATAAAGAATTTGTATGACACGCTCCCGCGACTGCGGGCGGAAGGGCTTACGCTGATTATCGTCGAGCAGGACGTGAGTACTGCGATGCGCGTCGCCGATCGACTGTACTGCTTTCAGGAAGGAAGAGTGTCGCTGACCGGCAAGTCGTCCGAGCTCGCGACGGAGCAAATTTCCAAGGCGTATTTCGGCGTATGAAACCGACGAACAAGAAGTGCGAAACCACAGATGCACACAGATGAACACGGATAACAGCAAGAACGAAAGTGTTTTCATCTATCTGTGTTTATCTGCGTTCATCTGTGGTTCCACGAATAGTTAACATGCTGACTTGGCTCGACACGCTGCTGCAAGGAGTAATGCTCGGCGGCTTGTACGCGCTGTTCGCGATGGGGTTGTCCCTCATGTTCGGCGTTATGCGGCTGGTGAATGTCGCGCACGGCGACTTTGTCATTCTTACCGCGTTCGCCGGTTTCGTAGTCGTCGATACGCTGCATCTACATCCATTCGCGGCGATGCTCGTCGTCGTTCCGCTCGCGTTTGGCGTGGGGTATGCGGTGCAACACGGCGTGCTCACGCGCACCATCGGCAGAGATCCGTTACCGTCGTTGGTCGTGACCTTCGGCATCTCGATCATCATTCAAAATCTCCTGCTCGAAATATTTTCCGCCGATACGCGCTCGATCCGCGCGGGCGGCTTGGAGACACAAAGTCTTCCGGTGGGAGGCGGACTTGCCGTCGGTTGGCTGCCGCTCATGATCTTCGTCTCGGCGCTCGTGATCACGGCGCTGTTCCAATGGTTTTTCGATCGCACGCGCCTGGGCCGTGCATTTCGCGCGACCTCCGACGATCACGAAGCGGCCGCGCTCGTCGGCGTCGACAATCGCCGGGTCTACGCGCTCGCCACGGCGATCGCGGTCGGGATCCTCGGCGTCGCCGGTATTTTTCACGGTATGCGCACGACCATCGCGCCGGGTGACGGACCGGCGCAGCTCATCTACGCCTTCGAAGCTGTGATCATCGGTGGCATGGGATCGTTCTGGGGGACGTTCGCGGGCGGTGTTATCCTCGGTGTTGCGCAATCGATCGGGTTTCGCGCCGATCCCGGCTGGGGGATTCTGATCGGACACGTCGTGTTCATCGCCGTGCTGCTGTTCAAGCCGAACGGTTTGTTTCCGAAGACGCGTTAGCCATGCAGGCGACGGACACTCATCCGAATTCAGCACCGGAGTTTCGCGTCGAGCGCGCAACGCGCGCGAGCCGCACTACCCTGGCGGCGGGTGCCGCACTATTGGCGCTGTTGTCGTCGATGCCGCTCTGGGCGGATTCGAGTTGGCTCCGCCAGTTCACCGAGTTCGCCTGCCTGCTGGTGATGGCGCAGATGTGGAATCTGCTCGGCGGTTATGGCGGCATGGTGTCGATCGGGCAGCAGGCATTCATCGGCGTCGGCGGGTATGCGCTGATCGTGCTCGGCAACTTTCTCGGGCTGAATCCGTTCCTTTGCATTCCGATCGCCGGCCTCGTCGCGGCGGTGGTGGCGATTCCCACGTCGCAAATCGTGTTTCGTCTGCAAGGCGGTTACTTCGCGATCGGCACGTGGGCGATGGCGGAGATCTACCGGCTGGTCGTCGCCAATATTTCCGCGGTCGGCGGCGGTTCGGGTACGAGCTTCACGGCGCTTTACGGCATCGCGCGTTCCACGCGCGAGTCGCTCACCTTTTGGATCGCGGTGGTGGCGGTGTTCGGCTCGATCGCGCTCGTGTACCTGTTGCTGCGCTCGCGGCTCGGATTGGCCTTGACCGCGATCCGCGACAGCGAGGTGGCGTCGGAAAGCCAGGGTATCGACGTGAGGCGCACGAAATTTTTGGTCTACGTGATGGCGGCGTTCGGGTTCGGGGTCGCCGGCGCGCTCTATTTCCTGAACAATCTGCGCATCTCGCCGGACGCCGCGTTCGGCGTGCACTGGTCGCCGGTCGTCATATTTATGGTTATCATCGGTGGGCTCGGCACGATCGAAGGGCCGCTGATCGGCGCGGCGTTGTACTTCGCGATGTCGAAGATTTTCAGCGACTATGGCGCGTGGTATCTGATCGCGCTGGGCTTGATCGCGGTCGTAGTGACGATCAAGTTTCCGAAAGGGATATGGGGGTTCGTCGAGCAGCGCTGGGATCTGCGATGCTTTCCGGTCCAGCGCCGCCTGCGATCTTGAGTGAACAGCTAGCCCGCAAGGAGGACACCGTGCACGAGGCCGTACGTATCATCAAGGACGAACACCGCTCCATCGCGGCCGTGTTACATGGCTTGCTCTACTTGACGCGCGAGACGCACGAGCGCGGCACGCCGCCCGACTTTCAGGTGTTGCGCGCGATGCTCGACTACATCGTGTCGTTTCCGGAGAAGCTGCACCATCCCAAAGAGGATCGATATTTGTTCGAGACGCTGCGCGAGCGCAGCGACGAGGCCGGTCCGTTGATCGATGAGCTCGAAGGGGAGCACGTGCTCGGCGACCACTTGCTTCGCCGTTTGCAGAGCGCATTGATTGCTTACCAATCCGAGGGCACAGTCAAAGCGGACGCCTTCCGCGCCGTGGTTGAGGAATACGCTGATTTCCATTGGGCCCACATGCGTCGCGAGGAAGACGAGCTGCTCCCGCTCGCGGAAAAAGCGCTTACCGAATCGGATTGGAAGACGATTGCGGCGGCGTTCAAGGAGAACGACGATCCGTTGTTCGGCATCAAGCCGAAAGAGGAGCTTCAACAACTGTTCCGGCGTGTCGTGACCCTTGCTCCGCCGCCGATCGGCGTCGGCCCGCCTCGCGCCTGAGCGACGCCTCTTAACTATCCGAGACAGCAACGGAGATTCCATGCGAAATTTGAACGAGGCGAATCTCACCGACGCCGTGCTGGCGAAGCTCGACGGAGCACCCGACGCCCGCTTCCGGCAAGTCTTGTCCAGCCTCATCCGACATTTGCACGCGTTCGCGCGCGACGTGGAGCTGACCGAGGCCGAATGGTTCGAAGGCATCAACTTTCTCACGGCGACGGGAAAAATGTGCGATGCCAAGCGCCAGGAATTTATTTTGCTGTCCGACACGCTGGGCGTATCGATGCTGATCGACGCGATCAATCATCGCAAACCCGCAGGCGCGACCGAGACCACCGTGCTCGGGCCGTTTCATGTCAACGGCGCGCCGCCGAAGCAGCAACGCGATTCGATCGTGCACGGCGCGAAGGGAGATCCGACCTTCGTGTCGGGTCGGGTACTGACGGCCGACGGCCGGCCGATTGCCGGAGCCGAGCTCGATGTTTGGCAGGTGGACGGCGAAGGTTTCTACGACGTGCAGCGAACGGACATCGAAGGAATGCAGCTGCGCGGAAAATTTCGCACCGATGCGCAAGGGCGTTACTTGTTCCGTACCGTCAAGCCGGTGAGTTATCCGATCCCTACGGATGGACCGGTTGGAAGGATGCTCCTAATGATGGGAAGGCATCCATATCGGCCCGCGCACATTCATGTGATCGTGTCGGCGCCGGGGTTCCAGGCCGTGACGACGCATATTTTCGTCGAAGGCGATCCGTATCTCGACTCGGACGCCGTCTTCGCGGTGAAGAATTCGCTGGTTGTCGATTTCAGGAAGCACAAGCCGGGAACCGCACCGGATGGTTCGAAGATGGAGAGAGAATTTTGGGTCGCCGAGTATAATTTCCGCCTGGTCCGAAGTCAGTGAAGCGTGGCTGCCTCGTTGCGGCCAGATCGTTGCGTCGGCGTAACGTAGAGGAGATATGTACTTCGTAGTGTTCGCCACCGATAAACCGGGCGCGCAAGACATCCGCGCCGCGAACCGGCCGACGCATCGCGACTATTTGCACAACCCGGGTAAACATCGGATTACGGTGCGTGTCGCCGGTCCCACCTTGGCGGAAGACGGCGTTGCCATGAACGGCACGCTGCTCATCGTGGAGGCGGCGGACATCGATGCCGTGCGCGCGTTCGTCGCCGACGATCCTTATAGCCGCGCCGGACTATTCCAGTCGGTCGAGGTGCGGCCGTGGAACTGGGGTCTTAACAATCCTCCAGATCGAGTCTGAATTTTCAGGCAGACTCCTCTACGCGCGTACGTAGGGGCGCGGCGCGAAAGATCGATTTTCAGGAGTAGCACTTTTATACTTCCCACAACCCAGGGAGACATTTGATGACTCAGACGGCCTGGCTCACCATCAGCGGGCCGGCGCTCGACGGCCAGCCCGGCGAGTGGCAGCTGGAAAAAGACGAGTACGTCATCGGACGGGAAGCGCCGGCCGACCTGGTCATACCGCTACCACGCGTCTCGCGCCGCCACGCCCGTATCGGCCGCGACGCGCGCGGCTACACGATCTGCGACCTCGGCAGCCGCAACGGCACCTTCGTCAATGGCGAACCGATCGGCGACGCCCAGGTGCTCCTGAAAAACGACGACCAGATTGTGCTCGGTGGGACAGTCGAGCTGAGCTTCAACAATCTCCGCGAGACCGCCCAAGGGCCGCGGATCGGCCGGCTCAAGGGTGTATGGTTAAACGAGGCGACGCGCGAGGTTTGGTTGGACGGCCAGCGCGTCGATCCGCCGCTCTCGGCGGCCCAGTTGACACTGCTGGGTCTGCTGTACCGCTCAGCCGGCCAGGTGGTCTCGCGCGCACAGATCGTCGCCGCGGTGTGGCCGGACAGCAATCCTGCCGGCGTGGGCGAGGAGGCGGTGGATGGGCTCATCAAGCGGCTGCGCGCACGCCTGCGCGCGGCGCAGCCCGACCGAGAGTACCTCGAAGTCTTGCGTGGCCATGGTCTGCGGCTAGTTCAGCCGGACCCATAGGCAACAATCAAAAACATTTTCAGATCCGAAGACTGTCTAGGATTTGTTGTCTGCGCCAGTCGACGCTCTAGGCGCCGCCCACGTCGCGCCCCCTTTGCGCTCCCCTAACGCCCCCGGGTGTTCAACGCGTCTGCGCACCCTCCGTCCTAGTATCAAGAGCAACACCCGACTGTTCACGGTTGCCACGGAGGACCGATTCGATGAATAGAAATTTGGCGGACTATTTTTTTCGCACTTCGCTGGTTGTGTTGGTCTTGGCTTGCGCGAAAGGCTGCTCAGCGGCGGTATTGAGCGCTATCGCCAACAACAATGTCACCGACCTGACCAATGCGCTGGCGCAATGTAATTTGCCGATCTCTTTGACGGTAAGGAACCCTTCACCGTGATCTTGGCGATACCAAACGCTCTGAAGAATAAAGCGTGGATTTCAGATGAGAAGCGCTTGGTCGGCGAAATGGGTAGCGCGCGGTCAGTACCGGGCAGAGTTTTGTGCGACGTGTGTTGAGAAGAGAGGTCATCGATATGTGTAAACTAAGTTCATGCGATGCAGTACGTGTTGGCCGCGCCCTGGTTTCATTGGCGCTGGCTTTAACGTTGGTCAATTGCGGTGGCGGGGGTGGTGGCACAAGTGGCGGTGGCGGAAGCACACCGGTCGCGACCTTGCCGGCCTACTGCCTGACGAGCGATGTCAGTCAAATCGCCGCGCCGTGGTACTACGACTCTAACGGGTCGCCAACAGCGGGCTCGCCAACGTTTATTTATTACTATCAGTACAAGCGCGCCGCCGACCCGAATGCGCCGGTGGTGGTCACGCTAAACGGCGGGCCGGGTGCTCCGGGCATCGGCACGAACTTCGGCAACATCCCGACGCGCTACAACATCATCTACACCGACGCTCGCGGCACCGGCTGCAACGCGCCGCAAGATCCAAACCTCACCTATCCCGCCGGCTTCTACAAGACGGACTATCTGGCGCGGGATGTGATTGCCGTCATCAAGGCGTTGAATCTCACGAACTACTACATATTCGGCGCCTCGTACGGATCGGTGCACGCCACCGAGCTTGCTTATCTCATCGAGCAGGACGCGACGATGGCCAAGCCGAAGGCTGTCATCATCGAAGGCATCCTTGGCAAAGCATTCCCGACTCACGATCTGTATTTCGCCGGCATCGATGCGCAGTGGCAGCGCGTGAAGCCGCAGATCGATCCCCCCGTGCTGAATCAGATCGTCAGCGGCACGAACTATCTCGGCTATTCCTCCCAACAATGGGCCGGCCTCATTGCTATTTTGCTCTCGCCCGGCGTAATCCCTCCGAGCGGAGACTATATCGCTTCGCAGCTTAACCCCTTGGCCAATCTCGGTTCGCCCGCGGGGCAGAGCGCAAAGGCTCATCTCGATGCGATTCTCAACGCGAATTCGGGAAACGCCGGGCTGTACAAACTTTATATCTCCATCGGACTCGGGTGTCGCGAACTGTGGGGGACCAATCAAACGGCCGATCTCGTCAGCGGTAGCATCGTCGGCTCGGGTCAGGATTTTTGCGCCGCCGCCGGTGTGTCGATGACCGATCCATACGACTCGGCCAACTTCAAGATCGTGGCGCCGATTCTATATTTTCAAGGCGCCAACGACCCGTTCACTCCGCTCAGCGGGGCGCAATATCATTTCACCAATCAGACCAAGACGACCCGCGTCTTCGTGACCGTAAGCAACGCCAGCCACTTGCCGCTCGACGATATGTTTACGTACCTCGGTTGCAGCACCGCGATCTGGGACAGCATCCTGGCAAACCCGGCGAATTTCACCAACGCGCTGAACTCGTGCAGTTGGCCCTACACGCTGAACGCCGCGGGACCTGCGCCTTAGCTATACGAGAAGCGGCGTCGTGAAGTAGCGCCGTCCCTCGCCTGGCGCATCGGATTCATGATGCGCCACGGCGGGGAGGGTCGCGGAGCCACATGTGGATCGCCTTCGTTTCGCGCCCCCGACCTGCTCCCCACGGTTGTGAAATAGCCTGCGTAGGGTGCGTCCATGCACCCAACCTTTTCCTATTCTGGGCCGCTTATTAGCGTGAGGCCTGAACAATCTCCAGAGTCAATACCGCCCGGTGCATTTTTTCCAGTCCGCAAGGTCTACCCGAGCGAGATCGCAAGTGAAACAATTGCGCACCCGCCATCAAACAGGATGTAGATTCTCAGGAGAATAGCAATGAAGATTTCAATGTACCAAGCCTCGGTACCCGTCTATAGCCGCATGCTGACAAACCTTGCCGCAGTTCTCGAAAAGGCGGCGGCTCAGGCGGAAGCCAAAAAGATCGATCCGACGGTGCTCATCAACAGTCGTCTCTATCCGGATATGTTTCCGCTCGTTCGCCAGGTTCAGGTCGCCGCGGACAATGCCAAGGGACCGGCCGCGCGACTTGCCGGGTTGGAACCGCCCAAGTACGAGGATAACGAAAAAACTTTCCCCGAACTGCGCGAGCGCATCCAAAAGACGATCAATTACCTCAAGGTCATCAAGCCCGAGCAAATCGACGGCTCGGAAGAGCGGACCATTACCTTGCAGGTGCGCGGGAACACGGTGACATTTCAAGGCATGCCGTACCTTTTGAATTTCGCGCTGCCGAATTTTTTCTTTCACGTCACGACGGCGTACGACATCTTGCGGCACAACGGCGTTGAGATCGGCAAGCAAGATTATCTCGGCAGAGCGTAGCCTCTCTAATGTGCCGCAAGCACCACGGGGCGGCGTTCGCGACGTTTGCGGGAGCGCCGCTTGCGGGGTTTCGTGGCGAGATACGCGATTTGCTGTTCCAATCGGATGTACTGGGGAAAAAACGAGCTCAAGCACAACTTCGAGTTCACGTTGGGTTTGTCGATTTACTTCTAACAAGAGGAGAGACGCCGTGCGTGTGACTGTTGTGGTTCTAGCGTTGGTTTTCGGATGGACAATCACGAGTGCAGAGGCGGCGCTACCCGAGGTTGGGAAAGCGCCGACCGGTTTCACGTTGCCGACTAAGAGCGGACGCAACGTGAAGTTGAGCGAGCTGCGCGGCCAAGTCGTACTGATTAATTTCTGGGCGAGCTGGTGCGGACCCTGCCGCGAGGAATTGCCGGCGCTGGAGAAGCTGCAAACGCAACACCGGCCTGCGGGATTCACGCTGCTTGCGGTCAATATCGACCCTAGTCGCTCGGACGCGAACCAAATGCTGGAGAAGCTGAATTTGAAATTAGACGCGCTCTACGACACCAACCGCTGGACCGCGCGTGAGTACGAGTTAAGAACGATGCCGTTCACGGTGATCGTGGACCGCGACGGACTTGTGCGCCATGTACACCAGGGCTATCAAAGCGGTGCCGAGAAGATGTACGAGAAGGAAATACGGGAGCTGCTAAAGAAATGACACGCGTTGTCGTCATGTCGAGCGCTGAAGCCGTCGGTGAAGCGGGACGCATTGGCGGATCCGCTGATGAGCGTCATACTGTGTGGACACCATCAGCGGCGCGTCGATCGACGTGGTGACGACGGCGAGTCCATATAAGGAGACGCGGCAAGAATACGGGCTCGGCGTCGATTATATATATCGCAATACGACTATGGGTCTTTCGTTCAGCATGAGCGATGAGCGCGACTACAAGGCGAACACGCCGGGACTCAGTGGCGCGGTCGATCGAGGAGAGCCGGTTGATGGTCAAGTATGGACTGCGACATCATTTCGAGCGAGCTCCACGCGCCGGAGTTGGAGCGGAAGCTTCTTGTGCGCGTCAAACAATTCAGCTTCGGCGCAAGGGAAGGCGATGTGATGGTGGTGACGTACCCGATAGATTTTCTGCCGTCTTAGCGCGACAAGATTGCCGGGCTGATTTCGCCGGTTTTTTTCAGTACCATAGCCGCCTTTCCCGCTGGCCGACCGATGACCGTCCGCACCCGTTTTGCCCCGAGCCCTACCGGTTACCTGCACATCGGCGGCGCGCGCACCGCACTTTTTTCCTGGCTGTACGCGCGCAAGCACGGCGGGACGTTTATCTTGCGAATCGAAGATACCGATATAGAGCGCTCGACGGCGGAGTCGGTAAACGCGATTCTCGAGGGCATGACGTGGCTGGGGCTCGAATACGACGAAGGCCCTTTCTTTCAGACAAAGCGATTCCCTCGCTATCGCGAAGTGTTAGATGAGATGTTACAAGCGGGCAAGGCGTATCACTGCTACTGCTCGAAGGAACGACTCGAGCAGCTGCGCAACGAACAAATGGCGCGCAAGGATAAGCCGCGCTATGACGGGCGGTGTCGTGCGGGCGTTGCGAATCCGCCGGCCGGCGTCAAACCCGTCGTTCGATTCAAGAACCCTCCCGACGGCGCGGTAGTGGTCGAGGATTTGATACGGGGAAGAGTGACATTTCAAAACGCCGAGCTCGATGACTTGATAACTGCGCGCGCCGACGGCACTCCCACGTACAATTTCACCGTTGTCGTCGATGACATGGACATGAAAGTCAGCCATGTCATTCGCGGCGACGACCATCTGAACAACACGCCTCGTCAGATGAATATGCTGCAAGCGCTCGGCGCGCAGCCGCCGGTTTATGCGCACGTGCCGATGATTCTCGGTCCGGACGGCTCGCGTTTGTCTAAGCGCCATGGTGCGGTAAGCGTCATGCAATATCGCGACGAGGGATATCTGCCGGAAGCGTTGCTCAATTACCTGGTGCGCCTCGGTTGGTCGCACGGTGATCAGGAGGTTTTCTCGGTGGATGAGATGGTCGAGCTCTTTGATGTGCGACACGTACACAGCTCGGCAGCCGCGGTGAATCCGGACAAACTGCTTTGGCTCAATCAGCACTATATAAAGACGAGCGACCCGAAGCATATCGCCCATCACCTGAGCTACCACCTCGGGAAACTCGGCGTCGATCCGTCGCAGGGACCGGATCTGGTCGAAGTGGTCAAGGCCCAGCGCGAACGAGCCAAGACCTTGGTGGAAATGGCGCAGAACAGCGTATTTTTTTATCGGGAACCGGAACAGTACGATGAAAAGGCCGCCGCAAAGCATCTGAAGAGGGATATCGCGCCCGTGCTGGAGGCGCTGCGTCAACGCTTGGAGTCCGTTAATGATTGGGTACCGTCAGTGCTACACGCCGAAATAGAGGAAACCGCTCGGCAAAGCGGCCTTGATTTTGGCAAGTTGGCGCAACCGGTGCGCGTGGTAGTCACGGGTCGCGCTGTCTCACCGCCGATCGATATCACTTTGCATCTCATCGGGCGCGAGCGCGTCCTCAAGCGGTTGCAGGAAGGTGTGACCCGCGCGTCCGCGGGTCCTGCTTAAGTGCAGAAGTCGCGGAAGACCTTAGCAGCCTCGCTCTCATAGTAACTATTTTGGCGTGGGTTACTTAAAGCATTTCATGAACATTCGCCGCCAATGGCTCGAGGCTGGCGAGTAACGTAAGGCCGTTCGTCGTTCGGCCAATTGTTTCCTTTCGGTTCTGGTAAAATGCGCCCGCGGGTGCACCGCGGACCGAATTAAGTTAGGTATGATTCGCATCTAGTAACCGGTCCGCCGTGAGGTTTTTGTTGGATTAGCTGCGCCAGGATGGCGATGGGCGCGGAAATTCATCAAGGATTCGGTGAGCCGGCTCAGGGGTAGGGGCACTGCTGACAACCTGTCGGCGGTGCGATAGTAAAAATTCATAACCCCACCTTCTTTCTTTTATTGCACCCCAAAGCACGCCCTCTACTGAAAGAGGGAACAAACTGCGTGACGTCGTAGCGTTGTTCGTCACATAGCAGTCACATCCATGTAAGGAACGGGCACTAAAGTGCCATTACAGCTTGTTGCAAACGCTGTTAGCGTATCCGAGCCTGGTGTGATTGTGATCGACGCACGGGTTCGCACACGTAAGAAGAGCGTATAAAGCACCACTCGGGGGCGCAATGTCGGATTCTGGGGGAAGCGGTCTTTATTGGGTTAGCCAAGGAGAGTTCGCGGGTCGTCGCTTGCGCGGCGCGACGCCGCTCAGGCTCTCGATGGTTCGCATCTTTCGTCACTATGTACCGATCCAACTCATCCTGCTGGCTTTGCTCGAGGCGAGCATTTTTTTTGGAGCGATCTATCTCGGCATCGCTCTTCGTTTTGATGTCGGTGATCCACAGGCGCTAAAGAATCCGGCGTGGCCTCAGGGCCTCGTGTTCGCTGTGGTCATGCTGACCAGCATGACAGCGCTTGGGCTCTATACGCGCGACGTGCCCAGAGGTAACTGGTCGTACTACGCGAAGTTCATCGCCAGCTTCCTACTCGGATGGGTCACCATGACCCTCGTTTTTTACGTTTATCCGGACCTCTTCCTGGGTCGCGGTGTGTTTGGTATCGCCTTTGCGGGCGGTTTCGCCGCCGCCGCCGCCGCGCGTACGGTTTTTTTCCGCGTCGTGGATCAAAAAGCGCTTCAGCGGCGAGTGTTGGTACTTGGGACTGGAACCCGCGCGGCGGGTGTCGGTCGGCTGCTGCGCGATGATCAAGACGCCCAACCGTTTCACCTCGTCGGCTACCTGCCACTATCGGCGAAAGACCACCACGTAGACAAGGATCGCATCCTTCCTGATTCTGGCTCGCTGTTGTCGATCGTATACAAATACGCGGTCGATGAAGTTGTCGTCGGTGTCCGAGACCGTCGCGGCGGGAGTGTGCCGATGTCCGATCTTCTTCAATGCAAGGTCGAGGGAGTAGTAGTGACGGATCTGTCAACGTTCTTCGAGCGGGAGACGGGTCAAGTACAACTCGAATGCCTCAATCCAAGCTGGATTGTGTTCTCGGACGGATTCGAGCACGGATCGTACAAATACATCGTAAAAAGAATTTTCGACGTCGTCGTTAGCGTACTCTTGCTCGGGGCAACGTTTCCGATCATGGTGCTTACGGCGATTTTGATCTATCTCGAAACGGGATTGCCGATCCTTTATCGACAAGAGCGTGTCGGGGAGTTCGGTCGCATGTTCGGAATTCTCAAATTCCGCAGCATGCGTCAGGACGCGGAACGGAACGGAACGCCCCAATGGGCAAGACAGGATGATGATCGCATCACGGCTGTTGGGCGCGTAATAAGAAAGCTTCGAATCGACGAACTGCCGCAGATTTTTAACGTGTTGAAGGGCGACATGAGTTTTGTCGGACCGCGGCCGGAGCGGCCGTTTTTCGTCCGTGATTTGGCGAAGCAGGTTCCGTACTATCTAAGTCGACATACCGTGAAACCGGGGATTACCGGATGGGCGCAGATCCGTTATCGCTACGGCGCTTCAGTCGAAGATGCAGTCAGGAAATTGCAGTACGACCTCTATTACGCGAAAAATCACTCGCTGTTCTTGGATGTTGTCATATTGCTGCAAACCGCGCAGGTCGTGCTGTTCGGTAATGGGGCGAGGTGAGACTATCGTCGCGCCTTCAGCGGGCGCATCGGCGAGCTGTCCCAGCCGATGACCGCGTTGTCGCGAAAGTACACCTTAGATAAACCGTAGTCCCATAGAGAATCGGTTTCGAACAATGGCGCGCCCTGAACGGCGCGCACTTCGGACTTAGTTGAACCGAGAGTAAACGAAAGCGGATCTTTGGCTGTGTCGCTCGGAAGGATGGTGGCATTGAGAGGGTTTGCGGAATCGTGTTCCCACGACGTAACGGTGCCGCCGGTGAAATACACCTTGGATTTTCCGTAGTGCCAGACGCCGTTCTCGATGGAGGTAGGCACTCCCTGGACGGCATAGACCTCGCCCGGCGAGGAACCGACGGTGAAGTACTTGTCGGACGTAGAGTGCGACAGTGGGGTTTGCGCGGGTAGCGACGGTTCCGCGGGAGCGGGCGTGTTTTCAGAGAGGGCCGCGGCGCCGGAGTCAGCGTCTTGTCGCAGCAGGACATGCAATCCTTCTGCGGCTAGGGCAATCGCGGCAAGGACCGCGATCCAACGAAAAGGCGCGCGAGGATGTGGATCGTTGCGGCTCGTTTGAGCCGGGGACTCGTGTATCGAGGCGGACCGTGTGGAATCGACGCTGAGCATGGATGGTTGCTCGGCGATACCAGGGAGTACCCCGAAGGTCCGATGGTAGTCGGTCAACCGATCGAACGCGGTATTGATGTCTTTTATCCGTTCTTCGGCGCGCAGTCGTGTAGCGCTACCGCTTGGGTAGCGGTCGGGGTGCCAGAATTTGACGAGCCGCCGGCGCGCGGATTTGAGGGTTTGCAGGCTGCACCCCGGTTCGACACCGAGGGTACGATAGTCAGGTGTGTAGTCGTCCATGAAAGTCGAATTGCGTGGAGACGTCGTCAAGTGGCTTGGCGCCTTGTCCGTAGTGAAGTTGTATTGTAGGGCGGCTGGGAAGAAGGCAATAGAGCCTGTTCATTCGTCTGACGGATCAGTGGATCATCCGAATCTGGGGCACAAGTGAATGGTGCGAATGGTTAGAGAGAGTATGAGATCGTTGAAAGAACTATGCGGGCTGGTTCCCCTCGTCCTCTGTGGGACGGCGTGTATCCTGCTTGCTTCGTGTGCGGGAGTGAATCAAGAGGTGGTGAGCGCGGAGCGGTCCAAGGAGTCGCGCGCCATCATCGAGGAAACGTACCGCATCGGAGTCGACGATCGGCTGCAAATCAGCGTTTGGCGCAATCCCGAGCTCTCGGTTGGCGTGCCGGTGCGCCCCGATGGGATGATCTCCGTTCCGCTGATCGGCGACGTGCAGGCGGGCGGCATGACGCCGGAGCAGGTGGCGAAAATCATTCGCGACCGCCTGGTGTCTTATGTGCGGGATCCGAGTGTGACCGTGATCGTCACGGATTTGCGTAGCGGCGAGTACTTGTCGCGCGTGCGCATTACCGGCGCCGTTCGCACCCCCCGCTCTCTGCCATTTCGCCAGGGGATGACGGTACTCGATGCGGTGCTCGAGGCGGGAGGTACTAACGATTTCGCCGCCCCGAATCGGACGAAACTTTATCGCCGCGATAAAACCAAGACGGAGGTCCTCGACGTGGAGCTGGGCGACATCTTGAACAAAGGAAGATTGGGCACGAATGTCACGTTGGTGCCGGGAGATGTCATCACGGTGCCGGAGCGCTTGTTTTAGTGTGTGACTACCGTAAGGGCTAACGTATGAACGCTCCAAACATGCCATTGCATTACCTTCCGAAGGTTTTGTTGAGCGAAGCGATGCTGTGGCGCCGGTTGCTGGTCGGTGTATTTGTCTTCGTCAACGTTGCGTTCGTTGTCGCTGGTTTGACGTGGCCCAGAAACTTCACGTCTTCGGCGACGATATACGTCGAAGAGCGCAGCATTATCCAGCCGCTGATGCAAGGGACAGCCGTGGCGACCAACATTACCGACCGCGCCAAGATAGCTCGCGAGATTATCTTCTCGCGCAAGATTATGGATCAGGTCATGGAGTCGATCGGCTGGTTCGGCACGGTTTCCCCCTCTCAGCTCGAACAGGAGCAAATCATCGACAGCGTCAAGAAGGCGACGCGGATCACGAACGTCGGTACCAATCTCGTCAGAGTCGAGTACCAGGATGATAACCCGCAACGCGCTCACAAAATTACGCAACAGTTCGCCGACTTGTTCATTCAGGAAAGCACGATGACTCAGACGCGAGAAAGCGCGGTGGCTTTCGAGTTTATCGACGGTCAGGTCAAGGAGTATCACGAGAAGCTGACGCAGGCCGAACAGGCGCTGAAGGAATTCCGCTCCGCGCATGTCGATGCGCGGCCGGGAACCGAGGTGCAGATCACCACGAAGATTACGACGCTGCAGGCGGGCATCGAAAAGGCGACGCTCGATCTCAAGGAGGCGCGAATCAAGCAGGGCTCGATCGAGAAGCAGCTGTCGGGCGAGGCGGTGGTTGCGACTAGTCTGACGCGTGAAGGCCAATTCGTTTCACGGATTGCCGACCTCCAAACGCAGCTCGATGCGCTTCGATTGAGCTACCACGACACGTATCCCGACATCGTGCGGCTGAAGCACCAGATCGAGGAGTTGCGGGATCTGGCGGAAGGGGAGCGTAAAAAACGGGAGGAGGCCAAGAACGCGATCAAGTCGGGTGACAGTTACGCAGTGGACGAAACCGTTCGGGTCACGCCGATTTACCAAAAACTACGTACCGAGCTGTTGGACACCAAGACCAATATCGAAACGCTGACGGCGCGGCTGACGGAGACGCAGCAACTGCTGAAGACCGAGCTCGAACGTGCGAACAAAATGTACGGTGGTGAGGCGACATTGGCGGAATTGACTCGCGACTACGAGGTGAACCGCGATATCTATCACGACCTGCTCAAACGTCGCGAGAATGCGCGAGTGTCGAAGAACCTCGACGCGAACAAGCAAGGCTTGACGATGCGGATTCAAGAGCCGGCCTCTCTGCCGGTGGCGCCGAGCGGCTTTCGCTTCATGCACTTTGTCATGGCCGGCGTGGTGGGCAGTTTGTTGCTGCCCTTGGGAATACTTTTCGGGCTTCAGCAGATCGATTCTCGCGCGCGCGTGCCGGTATTGATTTCCGAACGGCTGAGAATTCCGGTACTGGCGACAGTCCCCCGGCTGGTCACGCCGGACGAGATGGTGCGCACGAGACGGAGCCTGAACAGGTTGGCGATCGCCGTGTTCGCTACGGTCGCCTTCGTCGTCGTCGCCGGCGTGCTCAAATTGAGCGAGGTGCTCTAATCCATGAGTAAGATCGAATCGGCATTGGCTAAAGCGCGCGGCCGGGGGCAACTTCAGTCCGTAAAAACCACCGCGCCGGGTACCGGTATCGTCGCCGTAGAGCAGCGCAGCGCGCCCCATGGGGAGGCAGATCGCGTCGCCGCGTCCAAAGCGCTCACGCGTATGCAGGAGCCTAGACTTCTGGACGCCGCCGCTCTCGCCGAACGGCGGATCATCCACATCGGCATGGCCGACGTCGAAGCGGTAACCGCGTTTCGCGAGCTGCGCACGAAGATTCTGCAAACGGCGCAAAAGAACTGCACGATCATGGTGACCTCGTGCGCCGACACCGGCAGTAGCAGCTCGATCGCCACCAACTTGGCGATCGCCTTCTCGTTGGACGACAGCAAGACCGCGATGCTGCTCGACTGCAATCTGGGAGCGCCCAAGCTCGATCATCTCGTTTCATCGCGCGACGCCCGCGGCATAACGGACTATTTGAAAGGCGACGGAGTCGGTTTGGAACAGGTCATTCATTCCGTCGGCGTGAAGCGGTTACGCGTGATCCCCGCCGGCCGCGGCCACGACCACATGGCCGAATACTTTACCTCGAACAAGATGCGCGAGCTGCTGAACGAGCTGCGCGGGCGTTACATCGACCGCTACATCGTGTTGGATGCTCCGCCGATCGTGGAATCCGCGGATGCGCGTGTTCTCGTCGAGCTGGCCGATTTTGCCGTGTTGGTCGTTCCGTACGGCAGCGCGACGGAAGCGCAGATCGCCGCGGCGGCGAAAATTATCGGAGAGAAGAAGCTGCTCGGCGTCGTCTTCAGCGACGTGCCGCGACTGCCGAAAGAGCGGCTTGGCCTGCCATGGTGGTTGCGGATTTTGGCGCACCTTTGGCGCGGGTTCGTGTACAAAAACCCGCGGAAGAACTGAACCTACATGCGGCGGGAGTGGGTTGTGGCGAATGCGGCGGTCGTTTTATTTTCCGCAAGTCCGTTCTTGTCGCGAACCGCGGCGGCCGGCGATGTTACGTATAACTTGTCGTACGCGGCCGAGTACAGCGACAACGTACGGCAGACGCCGACCAATCATCAAGAGGAGTTGGCGCACGCGCTGAGTGCCGGAATGTTGTTCAACGAAACCAATCGAGAACTCGACACGCACGCGCAACTGAGCGCGACGTACCGCGACTATCAACATAACATCTTCGCCGATAGCACGACCTATGGATTGAACGGAACATTGGTCTGGAAGCCGTTGCCGGAAGCGTTTCATTGGACCGTGCAGGACGTGTATACGCAGGTGGGGGTGAACCCGGCGCAAGCGGATACACCGGCGAACCGGGTGAATGCGAACGTGTTCTCGACCGGCCCGGACGCCTTCTGGCGGATCAGTTCGCTGCAAACGTTGCAAGTCGGTGGACGCTATGCCGAGAGTTCCTTTCACGCGACGGCAAATACCGTCGGCGCCGGTAACACTGATAACACCTCGCGCACCGGCAACGCCCGGTGGTTCTATCATTCCTCGCCCGTCACGACATTCTCTCTCGGGTACTTGGTCGAGTCGGTCGCGTTTGACGATCCGGGCGGGTCGAGCGGGCTCGATTTTCGCCGCAGCGAGGCGTCAGTGGGATTGGCGAGCAAGTTCGCGCGCAACAACTTGACGCTCGATCTCGGTCAGACCCGAATCAAGCGGGAGAATCAGCAGGAGGTCGACGGCGCGCTCGAACGGCTGTCGTGGGTGCGCGAGCTCACGTCCGATTCAACTTTTTCTCTCTCCGCGTCGAGAGCGTTGACCGACGCCGCGGCCGAAGTGCTCGCCACGGCGGGGACGACCGCACCGGCCGCCGGCCCCGCGACGATCAGCACCACCGATATTTTCGTCGCCAAGGAACTAACGGCCTTGTATTCGCGCCGATCGGGAACGAATAGCTTTTCGCTCTCGGCGTTTCGTATCGAGCGTGCGTTTGAAATCACCAAGCAGAACGACGAGGACGCCAAAGGGGCGGACGTCGCGTATACGCACACATTTTCCGAGCGAGTGCTCGGCACCGCGTCCTATCGCTACGTCAAAACGCAATTTCCGGCGCTGGTGCGCGAGGATCAAGACCGTCTGGCCGCTTTGGGGTTGCAGTACAAGTTCACCCGCACTGTCTCGAGCGGCTTTGCCGTCTCGCAGCTGAATCATTCGAGCACGCTGCCCGGTACCGACTATGTCGATAACCGTGCGGTGCTGAGCGTTAGTTACAACAGTCTTCCTTACCGGTGGTAGCCCAATGTACCTAGAATACTTCGGCTTAAAGGATTTCCCGTTCCGGCTCACTCCGGACACCGATTTTCTCTACATGAGCGACGCGCACTCGCGCGCCAAGGCCTACATGGATTACACCGTGTGGAATCGCGACGGCTTCGTCGTGATCACCGGTGAAATCGGCTGCGGCAAGACCACGCTTATTCAGAAGCTCCTGTCGGAGCTTGATGACAACGTGCTGGTCGCGAAGATATTCCAGACGCAGCTCAACGAGGAGGAGTTTTTGCAGTCCGTACTCGTCGAGTTCGGGCTGAATCCGTTTCACGCCAAGAAGGTCGAGTTGATCGACATGTTGAATACCTTTCTGATCGATCAATTCCATCGCGGAAAACAGCTCGTGCTCGTCATCGACGATACGCACAATCTGAGCCCCAAGGTGCTGGAAGAGATTCGGATGCTTTCCGGGCTCGAAACGAACAAAGAGAAGGTGTTGCATGTGATCCTCGTCGGTCAGCCGCAACTAAACGAGATGCTCGAAGCGCCCGAGCTCGAGCAATTGTTGCAGCGCGTCCGGCTGCGGTATCACATCCGTTCGCTATCGGAGGCGGATACGAAGGCGTACATCGTGCATCGCTTGAAGGTGGCGGGGATGGCGGAGAAACCGCTTTTCGCCCCGGCCGCGTTTCCGCTGATTTACAAGTACACCGGCGGGCTGCCCCGGCTCATCAATACGCTGTGCGACACGGCGTTGGTTTGCGCGTACGCGGACAACCAGCCGCTCGTTAGCGAGGTGGTCCTAAACGGCGCCGTCGAGGAACTGAATTGGCTGCCATACGCCAAGCGCGTGAATCAGCAGCGCTCGCGCAGTCAGCCGGCGACCAACGACGACTACCAGCAAGCGCTAAGGGATCACACCCGCGCGATCGTGGGCGTCGGTCAACGCATGACTCAACTCGACGCCCTCGTGCCTGCGTTGAACGCGCTGACGGGTCGTATGGCTAACATCGAGAATCTATTGCGACGTGTCGCAGGCGAGTTGCCGAAGATTGTGGAAACCGACCGCAAGGGCGCGACCAAACAAAAATAGTCGCGTCCGAAACGATCGATTGGCTTGCGCGCGCGTCTGCAACATCGCTGCGTGGCGTAAGATGTCGAAGCCGCTCGAAAAGTGCCCGCGTCCGATTCCGTAGTCGGATAACACCATTCGTCTTCCTCAGTTCTCCGTAGATCAGCCGATTGCTTCAACAATCGCGCTACGCGTACGAATGTTCTAAGGAGCACATCGCTTCGCCCTGCCGAGCCGCGAACGGATCTCGACGGACTACAACGTGTCGGAGACACCTATGCTACGAACTCTTCGCGTCGCCCGCAGTGGCTGCCCTATCGTCGTAATGCTGTTGCTCGCTGCCTGCGGAGGTGGCGGTCCGACGAGTTCCGGAATCGGTAGCCCCGCCCCCGCGCCGGCTCCGTCGCCCACCGCAGCGGACACGACCCCTCCCGCGTTGGCGATCACGGCCCCAAGCAGCTCCGGCACGTACACGGCATCCGGCGCCACGGTTCCGCTGGCCGGTACGGCGTCCGACAATGTCGGCGTAGTCCGTGTCAGCTGGCGTAATGCCGCGACCGGAGCAGGCGGGGACGCCAGCGGCTCGAGCAACTGGAGTGTCGGGAACGTTACGCTGGCGTCGGGCGTGAACACGATTACGATTACCGCCCGCGACGCCGCTGGCAACGCCGGCGATGCCACGCTCGCCGTCTCCTACAGCCCGAGCGGTCCGGCGCGCCTCTCGGGGCGCGCGGATAGTTCCTTGATCAACCGCAGCGGCGTCAACGCCGTTTACATCTATAACGGTTCAGTGACCCCCGACGATCTCGGGGGCGGCGGCGCGCAGCCGTTAGCCACGGCACCGGTGACGCAAGACAACGGCGCTTGCACCTTCGGCTATCGCTTCGACACGCTCGCGGCTGGAACGTATACGGTCGCGTTCACCAACCAGGCTGCAAACGACAACCCCGCCACCGATGACGCAATCACTTTCACGGGTACCGCCACGGTGACGATCCCCGCGACCGGCGGAATTGCCAATAACTTTTTGCCAGTGCGCATCTTGCAGGTCGGTCCGACCCGCGCTCTCACCAAGCCGAGCGCCGCGGTCGCGACCGCTCGCGACGGCGACGTCATCGAGATCGACACGGGCGTTTATGACGGCGACGTCGCCTCCTGGAGCGCGAACAATCTCACGCTGCGCGGCGTCGGTGGGCGCGCGCATATGCGCGCCAACGGCGCTGACGCGCAAGGTAAGGGAACTTGGGTCATCTCCGGTAATAACACGACGGTGGAGAATATCGAGTTCTCCGGTGCGGCGGTTCCCGATCTCAACGGCGCGGGCATTCGGGCCGACGGACCGAACCTGACGATCTGCAACAGCTCCTTTCACGATAATCAGGAAGGCATCCTGGGCGGCGCCGGGGAAGTGCTGATCGAATATTCCGAATTCTCTCACAATGGCAACTGCATCGATCCGAGCGGATGTGCGCATAACATCTACATTGCGAGCGGAACCAACAAGTTCACCCTGCGGTACAGCTACTCGCATCACGCGCACGAAGGGCACAACGTTAAGAGTCGCGCGAAGGCGAACTTCATTCTCTATAACCGGATCATGGACGAGGCTGACGGCGACGCCAGCTACGAGATCGATCTTCCCGACTGCGGTCGTTCCTTCATTATCGGTAACTTGATTCAGAAGGGTCCGAGCGCCGGCAACTCCACGTTGGTCCCCTACGGTGCCGAGGGATGCGCCAACGGCGACCAACAACTCTATGTCGCTAACAACACGTTTGTGAACGATCGGGGATCCGGGTCGTTCCTATCGATCCGCAGCGGCACGACGGTGAAAATCGTGAACAACATTTTCAGCGGCGGCGGTTCCGTGCCGAGCGGCGCCGGCGTCGCGACGAACTTGGTCTCGAACGCGCCGGGTCTGGTGGACATCGTTAACTTCGATTATCGCCTGACGGCCGCCTCGGCTGCGCGCGATGCCGGCACCGACCCCGGTAGCGCGGCGGGCGTGAGCCTCGTGCCGACAAGCCAATATGTGCATCCCGCGGGCCGCCAAGATCGGCCCAGCGTAGGTCAGATCGACATCGGCGCGTACGAGTTCAGTCCGTAAGCGGGAAGCTAAACGAGAACCTCCGCCGGCGGCGGGTGGCTCAGAAACGCCGTCGGACTTGCCGTGAACCCATAGGCGCCCGACTGCAACACCACGATCAGATCGCCGACTTCCGCGCGTGCCATTTCGACTTTGTCGGCGAGCAGATCGAGCGGCGTGCATAGCGGTCCGACGACGGAGACCGTCTCGCGTTCTCGGCCGACGACTTTGTTCCCCACGAGCACCGGATAATTCTTGCGCAGCACCTGCCCGAAGTTACCGGACGCGGCGAGGTGATGGTGCAAGCCGCCGTCGGTGACTAGGAACACGTGGCCGCGCGAGATTTTGCGGTCAACGACGCGGCAGACGTAAATGCCGGCCTCGCCGACGATATAGCGCCCGAGCTCGATGACGAACTCCGCCTTCGGAAAGCGTAGGCGCGCCTGCGGCAGAAGCGTGTGCAGGTGCGCGCTGATCGCTGCGAGATCGAGCGGCTTCTCGCCCGGGAAGTAGGGAATGCCGAACCCGCCGCCGATGTTGAGCAACCGCACCGGCGCGGGCGCATGTTCGGCCAGCGCGAAGGCGAGATTGAACGTTTTACTTTGCGCGTCCTGAATCGCCGCCGCCGAAAGATTCTGCGAGCCGCTGAAAATATGAAAGCCGACGAATTCGAGCGCAAGCGTCTTCAGCCGGGCGAGCATTTCCGGCACGCGCTCGGCATCGACGCCGAACTGCTTGGGGCCGCCGCTCATTTTCATGCCCGAGGTCTTCAATTCGAAGTCCGGATTGACGCGGATGGCAACGGGCGGGCGGACCCCTTTTGCTTGTGCGAGACGCGCGATAGTTTCCATCTCGTTTTCCGACTCCATGTTGATCACCACTCCGGCGTCGATTGCTTGCGCCAACTCCTCCGGGCGCTTGCCGGGCCCGGCAAAACTGATCTGGCGCGGCGCCATCGCGGCTTCGAGGGCGACGCGCAACTCGCCCCCTGAAGCGACATCGAGCCCATCCACTTGCGGCACGATCGATCGCAGGAGCGCCGGCATCGGGTTCGCTTTGATCGCGTAGTGCAAGTGTATTTCGTCCGGCAACGCTCGGCGCAACGCGCCGATGCGTTCGGCGACGAGCCGTTTGTCATAGGCGTAAAACGGCGTGCGCCCGACTTGTTGCGCGAGCGCCGTAAGAGAGCGCCCGCCAATTTGCAGACAATCATCGACGACCGGAAAGCCGAGCGTCGGCACGGCGCGCGTGTCATTCATGACGGAGCGCTTTCGAAGGTGCTCTCGCATTCCTTGGCGAGCTGCTTGCGGTCGATCTTGCCATTGGGGTTGCGTGGTAAAGACGCGCGCGCGTGGATCTGCGCCGGCACCATGAAGGCCGGCAAGCGACGTTTGCATTCCGCGAGCAGCGCATCGACGTCGAGGGCCGCGCCGGTGGAGGGCGCGGCCGCGACAACGATCGCCTGCCCGAGCGTGGGATGCGGCACGCCGAAGGCGGCCGCCTCGGCGACCAAACCGGTGGCGTAGAGTACTTCCTCGATCTCGGTCGGACTCACGCGATAGCCCGATGTTTTGATCATTTCGTCCTTGCGTCCGATGAAGTACAGAAACCCTTCCTCGTCCATGCGCACCGTGTCACCCGACCAGACGGCGATTTCGGTCAGCTTGATTCCGTCCAATTGTCCCGGCGCCGGACGAAACCGCTCGCCGGTTTTTTCGCTGTCGTTCCAGTAACCGAGCGCCACGAGCGCGCCGCGATGCACCAGCTCTCCCGGTTCGCCCGGCGCGCACGGAGCGCCGTCCGGACGCACGATTTGTATTTCGGCGTTCGGTATCGCTTTGCCGATCGAGTCCGGCCGCCGGTCCAGCTCGCTCGGCGGCAGATACGTCGAGCGAAACGCTTCGGTCAGGCCGTACATGAGGAACACCCGGGTGCTTCGCAACTTGCGACGCAATGTGTCCACCAGGCTGCGCGGCATCGCGCCGCCGGAATTGGTGATGTAGCGCAGATGCGCGTGTACCGACTCGGGCCAATCCAGCTGTGCGAGTTGGATCCACAGCGGAGGAACCGCCGCTAAGCCGGTGATCCGTTCTTGTGCCACGGCCTTGATGATGTCGCGCGGTAGCAAATAATTGATCAACGCCACACATGCGCCGACCCGAAAGCCGGTCGTCATCTGACTGAAGCCGTAGTCGAAGCTGAACGGCAGCACCGCCAAGAGGCGGTCGCTCGCGCGATTCTCCAGATACAGCGACACGCTTTCCGCGCCTGCGACGACGTTACGATGAGACAGCACGACGCCCTTCGGCTTACCCGTGCTGCCGGAAGTGTAAAGAATGGCGACCATGTCGCCGTCGATCGAGCGATGTCCGCGCGCGCCGTCGTCAACGAGTAACTCCGACCACGTTACGAACTGAAGCGGCGGGGCCGACGGCACAACCGCATCGCCGACCAGTATGACGGCGCGCAGGTCGTGGCACGCGGCGAGCTCCGACGCGAGCACGGCGTAGCGCTCCGGCGACGTAACGAGCACGCGCACTTTGCAATCGCGCAAGATATACGCGACCTGTTCGGGTTTAAGCTGCGGATTGATTGGCACGTACACTCCGCCTGCGGCGGCGGCGGCGAAGAGCGCAATAACGGTCTCGAAGCGCTTTTCCAGAAATACCGCGACGCGCTCGTAGCGTTGCAAGCCGAGTCGCACGTACCCGCCGGCGGCGCGACGGATCGAGTCCGCAAGCGCCCCGTAGGAAAGCGCTTGGTTCTGGTAACGCAGGGCCTCCGCCGTGGGCGCGCGCTCGGCGCTCTGAAGAATCAGCTCATGAAGTAGTATGGCCATGGAAATAACGGTAATGTGTCGGTCGTCGACCGAACGTGACTTCTCGTAGTGGCGGCTCTCCTGACTATTCTATATATAACTGCGCGTCGGGTCTCAACCTCGATCGAGCGGCGCGTTCGCGTGCGGCGGGTGTTGGCGCTCGCCGCGCTGATTGTCGCGGGCCCGGCGTGGGCGGAGCGTTTTCAAGTCGGCTCCAGCCGCGAGCACGAGCGCCCGAGTGCGGTTGCAACGCTCGCGCAAGACGGCGACGTTGTCGAGATCGACGCCGGCGAGTATGTCGGCGACGTGGCGGTGTGGCACCAGAACCGCCTAACGCTGCGCGGCACGGGCGGGCGCGCGCACCTCAAAGCCGCGGGCCACTCCGCGCAGGGCAAAGCGATCTGGGTGATCAAGGGACGCGGGACGACCGTCGAGCGTATCGAGTTCTCCGGCGCGGAAGTTCCGGACGGAAACGGCGCCGGCATCCGGGCGGAAGGCCCGGACCTGGTACTGCGCGATTGCTACTTTCACGACAATCAAAACGGCATCCTCGGTGGCGCCGGCAATGTGCTCATCGAAAATTCGGAATTCGCTCGCAACGGCAGCGGCGACGGTTACACGCACAATATCTACATTCTCGATCACGCCGAGCGGTTCACGCTGCGTTACAGTTACAGTCATCACGCGAAGGTAGGTCACAACCTCAAGAGTCGGGCGCGCGAGAACTACATTCAGTACAACCGCATCATGGACGAAGCCGACGGCACGTCGAGTTACACCATCGATCTACCGAACGGCGGCCTCGCTTACCTCGTCGGCAATCTCATACAGCAAGGCCCGCGAACGGAAAATCCCGTGATCGTCAGCTACGGCGCCGAGGGCCTCAAGACGCCGCACAACGCGCTTTATCTCGTTAACAATACTCTCGTGAACGACAGCGACCGGGGCGTATTTCTCCGAGTCGTCGAAGGCGCCACGCGCGCGCTTGCCGTCAACAATCTATTCGTGGGACCGGGTCAAGCGATGAACGGAAACGTCGAGTCTCGCAACAACCTTTCCGTATCGGACGCGAAGTTGGCGGACCGAGTGCATTACGACTATCGCCTGGTTGCTGGTTCCCCCGCGATCAACGCCGGTGTCGACCCGGGAAAAGCGGACGGCACGTCATTGACGCCGACGGACCAGTACGTTCACCCGAGACAGCATGCGCCGCGTCGCCCGGTCGGGGCGCCCGACGTGGGCGCGTACGAGTTCGACGGTGGCGCGCGGCCTTAGCGGCCGCTAAGCTTAAACATTCGAGGCGCGTCTGTCGGTCCGCGATCCTTAGCAAAGCGAGATACCGACAGGGTCGCTATAATGCCAACGGCGATACCGCGGTTTGTCCGGCGCTTTACTCCGGAAGCATCTCTACCGCGACGACCGTCTGGCGAGACAACGGGGGTTTGGTGGTTTCCGGTAAAAGCATTGGGTCCATCTTGTGCGTCGTCGGCGCGCGGCCGAATTTCATGAAGATCGCGCCGATCATGGCGGCGTTCCGCAAGGGCGCGTCGCCGCTGCCCGCGCGCCTGGTCCATACCGGGCAACACTACGACGCGGCGATGAAGGCGGCGTTTTTCACACAGCTTGGCATTCCCGAGCCCGACGTCGATTTGGGCGTCGGCTCCGCCAGTCACGCGGCGCAGACGGCGGAGATCATGAAGCGCTTCGAGCCGGTTATCGACAGCGAGCGTCCCGCCGCGGTGCTGGTCGTGGGCGACGTCAATTCCACGATCGCCTGCGCGCTGGTCGCGTCGAAGAAGGGCGTGCCCGTCATACACGTCGAAGCGGGGCTGCGCAGCTTCGACCGGACCATGCCGGAGGAGATCAATCGGGTTCTCACCGATCAAATTTCCGAGCTGCTGTTCACGACCGAACGCGACGCCCATCGCAACTTGGCGCGCGAAGGAATCGACGACCGGCGGATCCATTTCGTCGGTAACGTCATGATCGATACGCTGCTCAGCCATCTGTCGAAGGCGACCCCGCCTGAAAAGAGTTTCGCATCCGCATCCGATCCGCAGATTTTTACGCGCAGCCCGTCCGGCTACGCGCTGGTGACGCTGCACCGTCCCTCGAACGTCGACGATCCGGAAGTGCTCGAGCCCTTGTTGCACATGCTGCGCCGGGTTAGCGACTCGCTGCCGGTGGTATTTCCGGTGCACCCGCGCACGCAAGCACGTATAACCGCGGCGGGGTTGGGCGCGGTGCTGCGCAGCGCGCGAGTGCTTCAGCTCGCGCCGCTCGGCTATCTTGAAATGTTGGGCTTGATGGCGAAGGCGCGGCTGGTGCTGACCGACTCGGGCGGCGTTCAAGAAGAAACGACGGCGCTCGGCATTCCGTGTCTGACGTTGCGGGAAAACACCGAGCGCCCGATCACCGTCGAGCAAGGCACGAACACGATCGTCGGGTCCGATCCGAAACGTGTCGAAGCGGGAGTGGCGGAGATACTGGCGAGCGGCGGCAAGGCCGGGCGGATCCCGGAGCTATGGGATGGCAAGGCTGCGCAACGTATCAAGGCGGTGCTGCTCGACTGGCTTACCGGCGCGCAGTCCCGTAGCGTCCGCGTCGCCGAGCGCTAGCGCGATGGGCTCGATTCCCGGCGCGATGTTGACACCGCACACGACTCGATCGGCCGTCGCGCTGCCGCTCGTGAACGCCATGACGGTCGACGTCGAGGATTACTATCAAGTCTCGGCATTCGAGCCGCACATACGGCGCGACGAGTGGACGCGCTGGCAGTCGCGCGTCGAGCGCAACACCGAAACGATTCTGCAGCTCTTCGACGGGTCGCGCGTGCGTGCGACATTCTTCATGCTCGGCATCGTCGCCGAGCGCTATCCCGCGCTGGTGCGCCGCATCGTCGCGGCGGGACATGAGCTCGCGAGCCACGGGTTTTCGCACGTGCGCGTGACACAGCAGCACCCGGAAGAATTCCGCGCGGATGTCACGCGCACCAAGAAGCTGCTCGAGGATATCGGCGGTTGCCCCGTGCGCGGCTATCGCGCCGCGAGTTACTCGATCGGCGCGACCAACCTCTGGGCGCTCGATGTGCTGCACGAGGCTGGTCACGAGTACAGCTCCAGCATCTATCCGATCCACCATGATCTCTACGGCATGCCGGAGGCGCCGCGGTTCGCGTTTCGGCACAACGGCAACGGCTTGCTCGAGATTCCGGTGACGACGGTGGAATTGTTCAACCGTAAACTTCCGTGCGGCGGCGGCGGATATTTTCGGCTACTGCCGTATCGCGTGTCGCGCTGGGCGATGCGGCGCGTCAACGCGCGCGACGGTCAGTCGTGCGTGTTTTATTTCCACCCGTGGGAGATCGACCCCGATCAACCTCGGCCGGCAAATATCAGTCTCAAGACGCGGTTCAGGCATTATTTGAACCTGCAACGAATGGAGCACCGACTGCGGCATCTGCTGAAAGACTTTCGTTGGGGACGGATGGACGAAGTGTTTCTCGCGTCTGGCAAGGCACCGGTATGACTTCCCTGGCACCGGCGCAGACGGCGAGTTTAACCGACGCCGCTCTCGAGATTTGCGCTCTGCAACCGCGCGACGCGGCGCGTTGGGACGCGTTCGTCGAGCATTGCCCCGAGGCGACGTTTTTCCACCGAGCGGGTTGGCGCGAGGTGTTGGAACGCGCGTTCGGCCATGACGCGCATTTCCTGTACGCGCAACGAAACGGCCAGATCGAAGGCGTGCTGCCGCTCGGTCATTTGCGGAGTCGTCTTTTCGGCAACGCGCTGATCTCGACGCCTTTCTGCGTTTACGGCGGCGCGGCGGTGACGAGCGAAGCGGCGCGGCGAGCGCTCGATCAGGCGGCGTGCGAGCTTGCGGATCGGTTGCAAGTCGATTATCTGGAGCTGCGGCAGCGTCAAGCGCGTCATCCCGATTGGCCGCGCAAGGACGATCTCTACGTAACGTTTCGCAAAACGCTCGATCCCGATCCGGAGAAAAACTATCTCGCGATACCGCGCAAGCAGCGCGCCATGGTGCGCAAAGGCCAGGATGCCGGCTTGCAGAGCGAAGTCGACGGCGACGTCGAGCGCTGTTATGCCACGTACGCGGACAGCGTGCGTCGCCTCGGAACGCCGGTATTTTCGAAAAAATATTTTCGAATGCTGAAGAACGTCTTCGGCGATGCCTGCGAGGCATTGACCATCACGCACGAGAAACGGGCGGTTGCGAGTGTCATCAGCTTCTACTTCAGGGACGAAGTGCTGCCGTACTACGGCGGCGGCACGAGCGAAGCGCGGCAAGTGGCCGGAAATGATTTCATGTACTGGGAAGTGATGCGCCGCGCGTGCGAGCGCGGCATCCGCGTCTTCGACTACGGCCGCAGCAAAACGGGCACGGGCGCTTACAGCTTCAAAAAGAATTGGGGCTTTACAGCCGAGCCGTTGCATCACGAGTATCGGCTGATCCGCGCGCGCCAAATACCGGAGATCAATCCGCTCAACCCGAAATATCGGCTCATGATCGAGACGTGGAAGCGGCTGCCGCTTCCGGTGACGAAACTCATTGGGCCGTGGATTTCGCGGAGCCTCGGCTAGTCGTGAAAGAACTGCTGTTCCTCGCGCACCGCATTCCGTATCCGCCCAATAAGGGCGACAAGATTCGCTCGTTCAATATACTTAAGCATCTCGCGAGGAATTACCGCGTGCACCTCGGTGCGTTCATCGACGACCCGCGCGATTGGCAACACGTGGCGACGTTGCGGGCCATTTGCGGCGAGACGTGCTTCGTCGGCCTGAATCCGAGATGGGCGCGATTGCTGAGCTTGCGCGCGTTCGCCCGCGGAGAGCCGATCACGCTCGCGTACTACCGCCATCGCCGGCTGCAGGCTTGGGTCGACGCACTGCTCGCGCGCGGCGCGATCGAGCGCGTGCTGGTGTTTTCCTCCTCCATGGCGCAGTACGTCGAGAACGCCTCTGGGGCGGGCCTGCGCCGTGTGCTCGACTTCGTGGACATGGACTCCGACAAGTGGCGTCAGTACGCGCCGGCGCGTCTGTGGCCGTTGTCGTGGGTGTACGCCCGCGAGGCGGCGCGACTCTTCGCGTACGAACGACGCTGCGCCAGCCGGTTCGAGGCGAGCGTGTTCGTTTCGCAGGCGGAAGCGCGGTTTTTCTGTGAGCACGCGCCGGAAACCGCGGCGCGCGTGAGTACCGTGGAGAACGGGGTCGATACCGATTACTTCTTGCCGGCGCGCGACTATGCGAATCCATACGGGCCACAAGAGCGCGTGCTCGTTTTTACCGGCGCAATGGATTATTGGGCGAATGTCGATGCCGTCACGTGGTTCGCGCAAGAGGTGCACCCGCGGATTCGCGCAACCGTTCCGTCGGCCCGATTCTACATCGTCGGCGCGCACCCGACGGCGGCGGTGCAGGCGCTCGCGGCGCGCGACGGCGTGCACGTCACCGGCGCGGTGGACGACGTGCGGCCGTACCTCGCGCACGCGCACGCGGCGGTCGCGCCGCTGCGTATCGCGCGCGGCATACAGAACAAAGTGCTCGAAGCGATGGCGATGGGCCGCGCGGTGATCGCGAGCCCGCAGGCCGCCGACGGCTTGCGTCTCAGCGTCGAGCTGCAGTCGATGGTGTGCCGCGACGCCGAGGCGATGGCGACGCGCGCGGTGAGCTTGCTGAACTGCGGCGATAGCGAGGAAGTCGGCGCGCGCGCGCGCGAGTGGGTGGTGCGCCACTATCGCTGGAGCGAGAACCTGCGGCGGATCGAGCGCCTGCTCGAGGGCGACACGGCGGTCGTATCGGCGGCGGCGAATTGATTCGGCGCGCTTGAGGACATCATGAATTCCCTTATCAGAGCGGGCGAAGCCGCGGGGTCAGCACCAACTTCCGTTCCGCTCGTCGCGCACGTTATTTACCGTCTCGACGTCGGCGGCATGGAAAACGGACTGATTAACCTGATCAACCATATGCCGCCGGAGCGCTACCGGCACGCAATCGTTTGCCTGACGGAGTACACCGACTTTCGCAAGCGGCTGCGCCGCGCAGACGTCGAGTGTTACGCGCTGCACAAACGGCCCGGGAAGGACTTTCCGCTTTACGGACGGCTGTGGCGTCTACTGCGAGAGTTGCGCCCGCTGATCGTGCACACGCGCAATCTCGCGGCGGTCGACAGCGTCGTGCCGGCGGTGCTCGCGGGCGTGCGCCACCGCGTGCACGGCGAGCACGGGCGCGATATCAACGACCTCGACGGCAATAACCGCAAGTATCAACTGTTGCGGCGGGCGCTGCGCCCGTTCACGCACCGCTACATCACCGTGTCGCGCGATCTCGAAAGCTGGCTGCACGACCGCATCGGCGTGCGGCGCGACAAGCTCGCGCAGATTTACACCGGTGTCGACGTGAAGAAATTTCATGCGCCCGCAGGCCCGCGCGCGCCGTTGCCGGTATCCGGCTTCGCCGGCCCCGACGCGTTCGTGATCGGCACGGTCGGGCGGATGGAGCCGGTGAAAGATCCACTCAATCTCGCGCGGGCGTTTGTGCGCCTCATCGAGCAGGCGCCCGTGCTGCGCGCGCGGCTGCGTCTCGTCATGATCGGGGACGGCGTGTTGTACCGGGAGACGCAGCAGTTTCTCGCGCAAGCGGGCGTGCGCGAGCTCGCGTGGCTGCCGGGGACGCGTCATGACGTTCCGCAGCTGCTGCGCGCGCTCGACGTGTTCGTGCTGCCATCGCTCGCGGAAGGCGTGTCGAACACGATCCTCGAAGCGATGGCGAGCGAGCTTCCGGTGGTGGCGACGCGTGTCGGCGGCAGCCCCGAGCTCGTGGTCGAGGGAGAGACCGGCGCGTTGGCGCCGCGCGCCGACCCCGACGCGCTCGCGCGCGCGTTACGCCGCTACGCCGAGGACCGTGTGCTCGCGCGACGTCACGGTCAGGCGGGCCGCGCGCGGGTCGAGCGCGGCTTCAGCCTGGAGGCGATGGTGCGGGGTTACCTGGCGGTGTACGACGCGCTGTTGCGTACGCCCGTCGCCGCTGGAGCGCGCTAGAGCGATGTGCGGAATCGCCGGCATCTTTCATACGCGCGAGCGCCGACCGGTCGATACGGCGCTGCTCGCGCGGATGAGCCAGTCGATATTCCACCGCGGGCCGGACGAGGACGGCACGCACGTCGAGCCCGGCCTCGGGCTCGCGCATCGGCGCTTATCGATCATCGACCTTTCGACTGGACAGCAGCCGCTGTACAACGAGGACAAGTCGGTGGTGGTGGTATTCAACGGCGAGATCTACAACTTCCAGTCGTTGGTCGAGGAGCTCAAGCGCGACGGTCATCAATTCCGTACTCACAGCGACACCGAGGTCATCGTGCACGCGTGGGAGCAGTGGGGCGAAGACTGCGTCAAGCGTTTCCGCGGCATGTTCGCGTTTGCGCTGTGGGATCGCAATCGCGAGACGTTGTTTCTGGCGCGCGATCGGTTGGGCAAGAAACCGCTCTATTATTCGCTGTTGCCGAATGGGGAACTGATATTCGGCTCCGAATTGAAGGCGCTGGCGCAGCACCCCGGGCTGCGGCGCGAGATCGACGCGCGCGCGGTCGAAAACTATTTCGCGTACGGTTACGTGCCCGATCCGCGCACGATCCTGTGCGACACCTTCAAGCTAGCCCCGGCGCACACGCTGGCTGTGCGCCGCGGCCACGTGTCGGTCGCGCCGCGTGAGTATTGGGATCTGTCATTCAAGCCGGCTGCGCCGATGAGCGAAGCGGATGCGCGCGTCGAACTGCTGGAGCGCTTGCGCGAGGCGGTGAAGATTCGTTTGATCTCCGACGTGCCGCTCGGCGCGTTTCTCTCGGGCGGCGTCGATTCGAGTGCGGTGGTGGCGATGATGGCCGGTCTGTCCAATCATCCGGTCGACACCTGCTCGATATCGTTCGGCGATCCGAAGTTCAATGAGTCGGAATTCGCGGCGGAAGTCGCGCAACGTTATGGCACGCGCCACCACGTCGAGCAGGTCGACGCCGATGACTTCGAACTGGTCGATCGGCTGGTGTCGATCTACGACGAGCCTTATGCCGACAGCTCCGCCATGCCGACCTACCGTGTTTGCGAGCTGGCGCGCCGTAAGGTTACGGTTGCGCTTTCCGGCGATGGCGGCGATGAGACGTTTGCCGGATACCGGCGCTATCGGTGGTTTTTGTTCGAGGAGCGTTTTCGCAAAATGCTGCCGCTCGGATTGCGCCAACCGCTCTTCGGTTTACTCGGCGCGCTTTATCCGAAGGCGGATTGGGCACCGCGCGTATTTCGTGCCAAGACGACGTTCCAGGCGCTCGCGCGCGAATCGACGGAGGGATACTTCCACGGCGTATCCGTCATGCCCGATCCGATGCGCGCGCGTCTGTTCAGTACCGCGTTCAAACGCCGGCTTGATGGGTATCAGGCGATCGAGGTATTGCGCACCCACGCGCGTCGCGCCCCGACGGAACACGCGCTCTCGCGCATACAGTATCTGGACTTCAAGACTTACCTGCCGGGCGACATACTCACTAAGGTCGATCGCGCGAGCATGGCGCACTCGCTCGAAGTGCGCGCGCCGTTGCTTGATCACGAATTCATCGAGTGGGTGAGCGGTCTCCCTCCGGATTTCAAGTATCGAAACGGCCAAGGCAAGTACATCTTCAAGAAGGCGCTCGAGTCTTTTCTTTCCAATGACATCTTGTACCGGCCGAAGATGGGTTTCTCGGTACCGCTGGCGAGCTGGTTTCGCGGCGCGCTGCGCGGGCGTCTGCGTGAAGCGGTGCTCAGCGAGCGGCTGTGCGGCAGCGGCATTTTCGAACCGCGATTTTTGCGACAACTCGTGGACGAACACCAAAGCGGTAGGTGCGACCATAGCGCGGCGCTTTGGTCGCTGCTCATGTTCGAGGGGTTCGAGCGGCAGTTTCTGCGTGCATGAGGGCGCGCGCTTGACGATGAAGACGGACGTTTGCATCACGATCGACACTGAGTTCGCACTGGCGGGCACGTTTACCGATCCGGCGCGGTTTGCGCCCGTCGGCGCACAACATGTTCGGTGTGACATCGACGGCTACTCTCATGGGTTGGGTTTTATGCTTTCGGTGTTCGCGGAACATGGCATTACCGCAACCTTTTTTGTCGAAGCACTCAACCATTTCTATTTCGGCGACGGGCCGATGCGGACGATAGCGCGCGAGATTGTGAAAGCCGGGCACGATGTGCAGTTGCACTTGCACCCGGCGTGGACTTATTTTCGCGAGCCGGCATGGCGCGAGCGACTGAAGGTCGCGCCGCCCAACGATTCGTTCGTGGGGCGTAGTCAGGACGAAACCGAAGAACTCATTGCGCTCGGGTTGGCGACGTTCGCGCGCTGGGGTTTACCGCGGCCGGTGGCGCTGCGCACGGGAGGACTGCATGTCGATGCGGCGGTTTATCGCGCGATGCGTGCGCAAGCCCTGCCGCTCGCTTCCAACATCGGACTCGCGGTATACCGGCCGGCGGCCGACGCATTGCAACTTTACGGCGGACTCCATCGGATCGACGGCGTGGTGGAAGCGCCGGTGCTCACCTACTTGCGTTTCGCCGGGCGCGCCAACGAAAAGACCTTGACGCTTACCGGCACCTCGTGGACGGAAATGGAAAGCTTGCTGTCATCGGCGCATCGACGCCGACTTAGCCCGGTGGTAATTCTCACGCATCCCCACGAATTCGTGAAGTTTCGAGGCAACGCGCTCTGGCGCGACCGCCCGCGTCCGAATCGATTGAATCAGGAACGGCTGCGAAAATTGTGTGCGTTTCTCGCCCGCGAGCGCGATCGTTACGACGCGGTTACATTCGCCGAGCGGGCGCCATTGTGGCAACGGGTTCCGGCGACGGACAATCCTCGCCTGGGCGTCCCGCTCTTGCGCGCGTTAAGAGGAATCGCCGAGAACGGGCTGAACGACTTGTGGCCGACTTGAGGCGCGCGCTCTAAACGATGCGCCGAGCGCGAATGCGGATTTTACATATCCTCGATCATTCGATACCGCTGCAGAGCGGCTATACGTTCCGCACGCGCGCGATTTTGGAAGAACAGCGACGCCTCGGGTGGGAGACCTTCCATATAACGAGCTCGAAGCAGGGTGTGACGAATGGCCTCGAAGAAACGGTTGACGGTCTGCATTTCTATCGTACCGGAGCCGCACAAGGAGCGGTCGCGCGTCTGCCGGTCTTGAACCAACTCGACGTCATGATGAAGCTGCACCGACGATTGAAGGACGTCGTGGATCAGATTCGGCCTGACGTTATTCACGCTCATTCGCCGGTTCTAAACGGCATGCCGGCGCTGTGGATCGGCAAGCGGCGAGATATCCCCGTCGTCTATGAAGTGCGCGCGTTTTGGGAGGACGCGGCGGTCGACCACGGCAGCACGCACGCGGGCAGCCTGCGATACCGGCTCACGCGTACCGCGGAGACGTATGTGCTAAAACGCGCGGACGCCGTGACGACCATTTGCCAAGGTTTGCGCCAGGACATACTCGCGCGGGGAATCGACGGCGACCGCGTCACGATTATTCCGAACGCGGTCGATATTGAAAAGTTCAGCCTCCGATCCGTGTCGCCGCCGAGTCGGTTGCGCGAACGATTCGGCCTGGTCGGCAAGCGTGTGCTGGGTTTCATCGGCTCATTTTATTCCTATGAAGGATTGTCGGTATTGCTGGAAGCGGTTCCGCATATCGTCGCGCGATCGCCCGACGTGACCGTTCTGCTCGTGGGCGGCGGACCCGATGAAGCGCGGTTGAAGGAAATCACCCGGCGGCGCGGGCTCGAGTCGAAGGTCGTGTTTGCCGGACGCGTGCCGCATCAGGAAGTCGAGGAGTACTACGATCTTTTCGATGTTCTGGTCTATCCGCGAATCTCGATACGCCTGACCGAGACGGTGACGCCGCTCAAACCCCTCGAGGCGATGGCGCGTGGTCGGTTGGTCGCGGCGTCGGACGTCGGCGGTCACCGCGAGCTTATTCGCGACGGCGAGACCGGCGTTCTGTTTCGCGCGGGCGATCCCGCGGCGTTGGCGTCGCGCCTGAGCGAGCTGCTCGCGCATCCGGACGCCGGGACGGCGATACGGGAGCGCGCTCGTTCGTTCGTCGAGCGCGAACGCAGCTGGCCCGCGAGTGTGGCGCGCTACCGGGACGTCTACGCGCGCGCGCTTGCTTCGCGAGGAGGATAGTTGGAGAACGCCAGTCCGCCGCCGTTGCGGCTGCTTAGTTTCACTACGCTGTACCCCGACAGCGTGCGCCCGCGCCACGGGATTTTTGTTGAAACGCGCTTGCGCCACCTTGTGGACAGCGGCGCGGCGAAGACGGTCGTGGTCGCGCCGGTACCGTGGTTTCCGTTTACGAGCGACGCGTTCGGCGGGTATGGAGCGCTCGCCCGCGTGTCGCGCTTCGACGTGCGTGGCGGTATCGATGTATACCGGCCGAGATATGCGCTGCTGCCGAAGTTCGGGATGTCGGCGGCGCCTTTGGCCTTGGCGCTTTCCGCGTTGCCGGTCATGAAGCGGATCATCGCCGCCGGATACGATTTCGATCTGATCGATGCACACTATTTTTATCCGGATGGAGTGGCCGCCGCCCTGCTCGGCCGATGGTTGCATAAACCGACGGTCATCACGGCTCGCGGGACGGACATTAACTTTATTCCGCAATACTATCTTCCGAGGAAAATGATTCAGTGGGCGGCGGCCCGCGCCGACGCGATCATCTGCGTATGCGAGGCGCTGAAGCGCGAGCTCGTGCAACTCGGGGGTGACGCGGATAAAATCACGGTGTTGCGAAACGGTGTCGATCTCAAGCTATTCGAGCCGATCGACCGAGTGGCGTGGCGCGCTCGCTTGCAGCTGGAACATCCGACGCTCGTTTCCGTCGGCCATCTGATCGAGCGTAAGGGGCACGACATTGCGATCCGCGCGCTCGTTGAGCTGAACGATGTGCGGCTCATGATCGTCGGCGACGGGGAGGAGGAGACCTCGCTGCGCCGTCTGGCGGCGTCGTTGAAAGTCGCTGATCGGGTCTCCTTCGTCGGACCGGTTGCGCAGCAAGATCTCAAAAATTACTACGGGGCGGCCGACGCGCTGGTACTCGCGTCGAGCCGCGAGGGTTGGCCGAACGTGTTGCTGGAAGCCATGGCTTGCGGTACGCCGGTGATCGCGACGCCGACGTGGGGAACGCCGGAAGTCGTGCGCTCGAGCGCGGCGGGAGTGTTAATGGACGAGCGCAGTCCGGCCGCCTTAGTGCGGGCGTTTCGCCGGCTGTTCGCGAATTATCCGGATCGTGCCGCCACGCGTCGCTACGCGACCGGCTTCGG
>JBGPKL010000028.1:0-47067 GCA_041485885.1 Sulfurifustaceae bacterium | reverse complement strand
TCTTCACCTCGGTGCCCGATCTCAAGCGAAAGCTCATGCGCTACATCCGTCACTACAATAAACAACCCAAGCCCGTGAAGTGGAAGTACTTCGATTCATCGCGTCGAATCACTCCCGAATCAATTGTTACGGGCCACTAGTGCCGCGATTCGATGCGACGAGGTCCTGCGACCGATCGAGCGACTCGACCTTATGCCGACTGACGAATGACGGCTTCGACCATGGCCACTCGCAGCAGCTCGCTGTCCACGACTTCGGGAAGAAGATAGCGCACGCGAAAGAGCTTCGGCGCTTGACGACAAGCCGCGCGCTCGAGCGCCGCGCGGGTAGGACGCGCGAGACCGGTGTGAGTGAGTAGATTGGCCGCGTGCCATTCGTGATAGTCGAGAACGAGATGCTTTTCTTGCTCGTTGCTCCAATTGTCGCGCAACAGCAACTCGGGGAAGTATTGCCGCTCCAGCCGACGTCCACTCAACGAGCGATCGAGTCCGTGCACGTCCAGTCCATCTCCCGCGCCGTCCGGCCCGCGGCGAAACCACTGCGCCTGAGGGCGCGATCCCGCGGCCCGCTGCACACAGCGATCGAGTACGTTGCGATGGGGCATATGTGACGCTTGTCCGTCCGAACGGGATAAGGTGCGCGCGTGAAAATCGTCGTCGCCCGCGAGCGCGGCGCGCCAGTGCAGCGCGACCGCGTGCGGCGGCGCACGCTCGGGTAGCGTACTGGTCAACAATGCGAGCGGCAGCCGGTCGTTGGCGTCGAGCAACCACAGTTCCAACCGATCGGCGAGCGGAAACGGAAGCGGCGGTCGGCTGCGTAGCGCCTGCACAATCGGCTGCGTACGCTCCGTGTCGATCAAGCTCCCATGGCCGTCCGCCCGCCAGACCCCGTAACTCGAGAAACGGGTGCGCTGATTGAGGAACTGGACGCGCCAGCGTAAACCGTCCGCGCTCATGGCGCGGAAGCCCGGGCATTCGACGACCTGCACCGTGCCCTGATAAGGAGACAGGCGACGCAAACTGTAATATCGCGCGCCCGGCGTCACCGCGAATCCATCCGCGTGCGTTTGCGCGCGCGCGGATGCGCCTGGTCGTAGACTTTGGCGAGATGCTGAAAATCCAGATGCGTGTAGACTTGCGTCGTCGCGATGCTCGCATGGCCGAGCATCTCCTGCACCGCCCGCAGGTCGCCACTCGATTCGAGCACGTGAGATGCAAAAGAATGGCGCAGCATGTGCGGATGCACGGGCTGCGCGATCCCTTGCAGCCGCGCGCGTTTCGCGACGATGCGCTCCACCTCGCGCCCACTCAGACGTCGCCCGCGTGGCGACACAAACACCGCCGGCTCGTCGGTTGACACCCATTCCGACCGCCGGAGGAACCACCGCTGGAGCGCGGCATCGGCGGCGGCTCCGACCGGAACGACGCGCGTTTTGTTGCCTTTTCCGGTGACGCGCACGGTACCGTCGGCCTGCAAGTCGCGCAGATCAAGCGCGCAGACCTCGGCAAGCCGCAGCCCCGAGGAATACAGAAGCTCGAGCAGAGCGCGATCTCGCAACGCGAGATCGTCGTTCGTGTCGATCGCGACCAGACGCGCGGCCTCATCGGGGCTCAAGCTTTTCGGTAGCCGTCGCGCTGACTTCGGCGCGATGACTCCGGCGGCGGGATCCCGCGTCACGAGGTGCTCGCGCAACAGGTAACGGTAAAACGAGCGCACCGAAGAAAGATGGCGTTGAATGCTGCGGCCCGAGAGGCCCGCGTGGCGCAGCTCCCCGACGTATAGGCGCACGTGCGCGCTGTCTAGACTTCGCCAGTGTTTTATCCCACGACGGCGACAGAAACCGCACAGACGATCGAGATCGCTCCGATAGCTCGAAACGGTCAGACGCGACAGCCGTCGCTCATTCGTGAGGTAGCTTTGGAACCGCTCGACCGGTGATTCTAGTGACACGGGTTGCAGACCCGCAGCCACCTTCAGGCCGTCGGCGCGAAGCGGGCGATGCTGTGCATCAAGATATCACCGAGCTTCGCGAGATACACAGTGCCCATTTCGGCGTGGAAGCGGCGCGCATCGTGACTGCCGAGCGCGAGTATCCCGAAGGCGCCGCGGATGCCAAGGGCGATGAGCGCCGAGGAGCGCACGTCCGCGGCGTTCACGCCGAAGAGATACTTGATCAGGCTTTCATCGAAACCGGAGCCGCAAACGGGCTTGTCGCCGGCATAGTCGCGCAGCACGGTCTTCAGGCGCGCGTCCTCGCCGACGAACTCCGAGCGCGCGAACGCGGCATTACCCTCGCCTCGGCAAAGAATCGCGACGGCGTCGACCTTGAACTCGCGCCGGAGCATTTCATAGGCGTTGTCGAACACGTCGTCGAGCGAAGCGCTGTCCGCCATCGCGAGCGCGAAGCGATGCAGCCGCGCCGAGAGAACGTCGTTCTCGCGCGCGATGGCGATCAAATCGCGCAACTGCCGACGCAACGATTCATTTTCATCGCGCAGTCGCTGCACCTGATGCTCGATCAAGGAAGTTGCGCCGCCTGCGTCGTGACGAAGCGCGAGCTTGGTCAACGCGTCGGGGTGGTGCTGAAAAAAATCGGGATGATCTTCTAGATATCGGGAAACCGCTTCTTCCCAGGACAGTTCCTTCTCTTGCTCTTCGCTCGATACGTTTTGCGTCATAAGGCCTCAAGCTCGATGGTGCCTTCGAACACCGTACGCGCCGGTCCCGTCAACCATACCGGCTCCCCTTCACCCGCCCACGTTACCGACAACTGCCCACCGGCCAGGTTCACCTCCACGGTTTCGTCGAGGAGCTTTCGCGTTCGACCGGCGACGACCGCCGCACATGCGCCGCTTCCGCAGCCGAGTGTTTCTCCGACGCCGCGCTCCCAAACGCGCAAGCGGATACGGCCGCGGTCGACAATCTGCATGAACTCGGCGTTCACTCGGTTCGGAAAGCGCGGATGAGTTTCGATCCGCGGCCCTTGGGTAACGACCGGCGCGCTCACGACGTCGGAAACGATTTGTACGGCGTGGGGGTTCCCCACCGATAAAACGCTCACCGGTACCGCCGTGCCGTCCACGTTTAAATCATAGACGAGCGCACGCGTTTCAGCGATAAAAGGAACCACGCGCGGCTCGAAACGCGGTGCGCCCATTTGTACCGCGACTCGGCCGTCAGTCAGGATTCGCGGACGGATGCGGCCACCGAGCGTGTCGACGATCAGTTCGTCCTTGCGCGTCAGGTTCCGGTCCCGCACGAAGCGCGCGAAGCACCGCGCCCCGTTGCCGCATTGTTCGACTTCACCGCCGTCGGCGTTGAAGATGCGGTAGCGGAAATCGGCGTCCGCCGTCTCTGGGCGCTCGACCAGCAGCACTTGGTCGCAGCCAACGCCGAAATGACGATCGGCAAGCCGGCGCACCTGCTCGGGCGATAGCGGCACGGGGCGGGTGAAGCCGTCGATCACGACGAAGTCGTTGCCCGTTCCTTCCATCTTCGCGAATTTCAGCCGCATGATTTAAGCTTACCCGTAGCGCCGGTAGGGACAAACGATATCCGGGGAGGTGCCGGCGACCCATGAAACAGTTCTTTCAACGGCGATTTCACGCCCTCAAAACGACACAGCGTCGAGGATTGCGCAAAACGGCTGGGGTGCTGCTAGTTATCGGCGGCATCCTCGGCTTTTTGCCGGTTCTCGGCTATTGGATGCTTCCGCTCGGGCTCGCGCTGCTGGCGGTCGATTTTCCCTTGGCGCGCCGACTCAACCGCCGCGTCATTGTCTGGTGGGAATACAAACGGCGCCGTTTGAGCGGTGACAAGAGCGGATCCGCAGTCGACAGCGTCAACGCCCGGGAGAAAAAGAACAAACACTAGCGCCGGCCACGCGTGGGAAACGTTTGGGTTCAACGCGGCAAACACGACTCGAGCGCCAGCAAATCGGCGACGGTCTCGCGGCGCCGCACGACGCAGTACCGATCTCCATCCACGAGCACCTCGGGCGCACGTGGGCGCGTGTTGTAATTGGAGCTCATGACGGCGGCGTAGGCGCCGGCCGAGGCAACCGCAAGCACATCGCCTTCGGCGATCGCGAGCTCGCGGTCACGACCGAGAAAATCGCCACTCTCGCAAATCGGTCCGACGACGTCGTAGATCTCGTTCGCGAGATCGGGCTTCAATCGGACCGGCGCGATGTCGTGCCAGGCGTCGTATAGGGCCGGCCGCAAGAGGTCGTTCATGGCCGCATCGACCACGGCGAAGTTACGCGCCTCACCGCGCTTGAGATACATCACCCGCGTCAACAAAACACCGGCATTCCCAACGATCGCCCGTCCGGGTTCGATGATAAGACGTAGCGACTGATAGCGCGCGCCGAAGCGCTCGAGCGCTCCCAACAGAGCCAACACGTAGTCGTAAGGTTCGGGCGGCTGTTCGTCGGCGTAGCGGATCCCGAGCCCTCCTCCCATGTCGATATGTTCGAGCTTGAACCCTTCGTCCATCAGCTCGCCGGCCAAGTCCAGCACGCGTTCGAGCGCTACCACGACCGGCCCGACATCGTCCAGCCGCGACCCGATATGGAATGCGAGACCCTTTAACTCGATGTTCGCCAAATGCCTCGCGCGGCGGCATACGTCCGCCGCTTGCGCCAAGTCGACACCGAACTTGCTTTCCTTCAACCCGGTCGCGATGTAGGGATGAGTCATCGGATCGACGTCCGGGTTCACGCGCAAGCTCACCGGCGCGCGTGCGCCGCACGCCGCGGCGACCCGGTCGAGCACGTCGAGCTCACTCATGGACTCCACGTTAAAACAACCGATGCCGACTTCGAGCGCACGGCGCATCTCCGCTTCCGATTTACCCACGCCCGAAAAAATCACCTTGAGCGGGTCGCCCGCGGCGGCGAGTACGCGTTCGAGCTCGCCTCCCGACGTGATGTCAAACCCGGATCCGAGCCGAGCCAGCACATCGAGCACCGCAATGTTTGAGTTGGCCTTGAGGGCGTAGCAGACAAGATGCTTGCGACCGCCGAAGGCCTCGTCGAACGCCCGCCAGCGTTCCTCGATATAGGCGCGCGAATACGCGTAACAAGGAGTCCCCACCGACTGCGCGAGCTCGGCAAGTTCTACGTCCTCGGCGTAGAGTCGACCGTGCCTGTATTCGAATGCGCTCACGGCGAAGCCGGGTCGGTGGTGGGACGCGGCGGTGCGCCGTTATCCGTGGTCGCGCTCGCCGGTCTAGGCGCCGCATCGGGCAAGTAGAGCGGGCCCTTCTTGCCACAGCTGACAAGGAGCAGCGTCGCTACCGCGAGGCATAGCGCTGCGATACGTGCTTTTGATGACCCGGACAACGACCTATTCCCTTCATGAGCAAGGGCCAAGCTTAACCGGCGGCAACCCGTCTATCCACTGGCACCTGCCCTTGCCGGTCTTCGGGACGAAGCCGGCTCAAGTGGTTCTGGGATGCAGCCCGGCGTTCTGCTTTCTATACTTGAAGAGTGAGCCGCGCCGCCAAGCGTGTGCAACGGGCGACCGCGACTTTTGGGTCGGATTGAGGTCTCACACACAGCGTGGGAGGGGTTATGCGTCTGCCGTCGCTCCAACAGTTCTTCCGCCACCAACTGCAGCAGGGGTTTCATGTGTGCGGCCTGCGTGGCGCGACGGACACCGTGGAGTACGTTAGCGAAGTACTTGCGCAGTTCGCGCATACGCGCCTGTTCCATGCGGTGCGTGATGGCGACGGCCGACCGCTCGAATACATCGTGGATTTGCTTACCGCCTGGCAAAACGCGCAAAAGAACGCGAACGGACGGCGCGACATCGCCCGCGAACGGGCGATCGTGAGACATATCGGCGACTACACGCTCTTCATGAGCGGGCTCTTTCGCGAACGAGTGAAATCCCGTGGTGAGCTCCGTTACTACGTAGCCCATGGGCGCAATGCGTTCTGGCGTTCCGCCGACTACGAAGCGAACCCCGCCCGGCGTCAGACCTATCGGCGTCTTTATCAGGACTTCAGCCCCATTTCGGACATCCTCGATTACTTGCGGCGGGTGCAGTTCCCGCTCCAAGGGCGCGCGAATGCCGACAACGTTCTTGCCGCCTATTGGCGCATGTAGGGTTTCAATTCAACCGGCGCCGCTCGCTAACCGCGCGCCGCTGTTTTTCCTTCGCCAGCGGATCCCAGCGCAACGGGCCGCGCCGGTCGATCCGCTCGCGTCGCTCGTACTCCCGGCGTTCGTAGTAAAAGCGCCTGAGATCGCCACCGTGGCCGGTGTCTTCGTCCCGTTCTTCCCTCATTGTGTTCGTTCCCTCCACGCACAACAGCCGGTAGTAATGTACCAACGCCGCCTCAACCAGTGAACCCCTTGGTTCCGGCGGGTCAACCTTCGGTCCGTCAATGCGTTGTTGACAAACAAGCCTATGCATCCTCGCGCGAAATGAAGTTTCATCACTCAAACCTCCGTCAATTGACTGGACCCCCTCGGGCCGACTGTCGACAATAGGCTCGCCCGGCGCGAACCCATGCAAACGCGTTGAGCCGCTATGACGCACGTCGAGTCAACGGCAAGGATTGCATTCGCCGGCCTGGCAACGAGGAGGTCAACGCTGGATTCGAAGCAGGCGCTGGATCGTTTTTTCGCGGGTGTCGAGCGACGCGCATTCGTCATGGCACGCATCGCAACACGCAATGCCGACGACGCGATGGACATTGTGCAGGACGCGATGTTGCGGCTGGTTCAGCACTATGGGACGCGAGACGAAAGCGAATGGGCGCCGCTATTCCACCGGATTCTTCAGCGGTGCATTTACGATTGGTATCGACGGGCACGCGTGCGCAATCGCTGGCGCCACTGGTTCACATGGGACGAGGAAACCGATGCCGACCCGCTCGAGAATCAACCGGATCCAGCCGCGGTCGATCCAGCCGACGCGAGCTCCACCGACCAGACGTTGACGGCACTCAACGCCGCCGTGGCGCGGTTGCCAGCGCGGCAGCAGCAAGCGTTTTTGTTGCGCGCGTGTGAAGGGCTCGATGTGGAGCAGACCGCGCGCGCCATGGGCTGCTCAGCCGGTAGCGTCAAGACACACTATTCGCGTGCCGTGCACGCGCTAAGAGAACGCCTTAAGGATCATTGGCAATGAGAACGCCCGACGAACAGGAGTTACTGGAAGCGACGCGACGCTTGCTTCGAGAAAGCGAGCGCGGGTGCGATGAGTTTACGGTCGCGCGCCTTCGCGCGGCGCGGCTGCGCGCCCTCGACGCGAAACGCCCTCGGTTTCTTCTTCCCTCAGGGAAGACCATGAGTGGTTTTGCAACGGCGGGGGTCGTCGCGGCGCTCGCGGGCGTCCTGTGGTTCAACACGCCGTCGGATTTGCCGATTCCGCGAGGCAGTGAAACCGCGGTCGCTGACATCGAAATGCTGGCGACGAAGGAGAGTCCCGAGTTTTACACGGACATGGAGTTTTACAACTGGCTGGCGAGTGAAACCGATGCTGGTTGAACGGACGCGATGACGTGAAAGGGCGTCGCCTCGCTCTGCTCGCAACGCTGTGCGTGTGTTCCTTAGGCGCGCTCGCCGCCGAAGGATCGCTCCGGTGGGATCAGTTGACGCCGCAAGAACAACAGGCGCTGCGACCCTTCGAGCAGCGTTGGTCGGAACTCCCCCCCGAGCGTCAGCAACGCCTACGGCAAGACGCCGCCCGCTGGCAGGAAATGACGCCGGAAGAACGCGCTCGCGCGCACGAACGTTCTCCGCGATGGCAGCAGTTGTCGCCCGAGGAGCGCGCGCGAGCGCGCGAGCGTTACGAGCGCTTCAAGCAACTGCCGCCCGAGGAGCAGCAGCGGTTGAGACAGCGCCATGAGTGGTTCAAGAATCTTCCGCCGGCGGAGCGGGAACGCTTGCGCGAACGCTGGCGCAATATGTCGCCGGAGGAACGCCGCCAATTCCGAGACGGCGACGCCGAGCATCCATCGCCTCGCGGCCAGCGGGGAGATGCCGCACGTTAGGGGGATCGGCGCTTGTGCGCCCGCCCGCGCACGTCGTCGGCGGGATATTTCCGCTCGTTGATTTCGATCTTGCGCGCGGCCGCTTCCAAGAGATCGACGTCTAGCCGATCGGCAAGCCGCACTAAATAAAGCAGCACATCCGCCATTTCCTGCTCTACCGCCGTGCGCTGCTCGACGGACAGCGTGCCGCTTTCCTCTTCGGTGAGCCATTGGAACAGCTCGACCAGCTCGCCAGCCTCAACGATCAACGCCATCGCGAGGTTCTTCGGCGAGTGAAATTGCTCCCAGTCGCGCGCCTGCGCGAAGGTGCGCAAGCGCCGGCGAAGGTCTTCCAACGAATTCATGCTCAAGCGACCGCGACACCGTCGGCGCGGCGGATCCCGCCCCTTCCGCCGACGAGTTTACCCTGGTACATCGCCGCGTCGACCGTCTTCACTACCGCCTCTAGATCCGCGCCGTGTTGCGGCGCAAGCCCTATCCCGATAGTGAGGCTCAAACGTGCCTTACCGTCGTCGGCCGCGGCGGCAGCGGCTTGAAGGCGCTTCGCGACAATCGCCGCCTGTTCGAGACTCGCGTCGGGAAGTATCACGATAAACTCGTCCCCGCCGAACCGCGCGACGATGTCATTGCCGCGCAGCCGAGCCGCGAGCGAACGCGCGACCTCTTGCAATAATCGATCGCCCGCATCGTGACCGTAAGCGTCGTTCACCGCTTTGAAGCCGTCGAGATCGGCAAAGAGCACCGCGATCGAAATCCGATCGGCCCCGATCGAACGGAACAAAGCCTCCGCCCGTTCGTTCAAGCCCCGACGGTTCAGCAAGCCGGTGAGCACGTCGTTATGGCTCTCGATCTCCAGACTGTCGCGGGTGCGATCGACGTTCTTCATCAGGGCGTAGGAGTACAGCACGATAATGGCGACGAACAGGATGAAGAAGAAGCTCGCCACCGAAAAGTTCTGTAGATAATCCGTCATGCGTAGACCGAGCACGAGAGCCGACAACACCAAGCTCGTCAATGCTGCCTCGGCGAACGCGCGCACGCCATAGCGCATGCCGTTACCGAGCGCGATGACCAAATACAGCAGATAGGCCGGCGACATGACGTTGGAATCGACGAAGACGGCGGCCGAGACGCCGAGCACGTCCGTCAACATCGCCACCCGTAACCGAAGCGGAGAGGCGACACGCCACCACGCGTGCAGCATATAGAGCGTAATAAGAACCAGGTAAACGATGTGAACGATATTGATGGCGATGAGATAGTCGGGGCTACGGGTGACCGACTCGCCGAGATTAAAGTAAGCAAGACCTAGGGCGCCGAACAGGTATCGGGTAACGAACTGCGTGCGCTGTTCGTCCCAGCTCGCGATGCGCAGCCGATCGGTTGTCCGGCGCAGACTCGAGCGCCGCTCGTCGAGCCGGCGATCCGCGGCACGCCGGCCGAGATTTTCGCTTGATTCGTCGCGGGTCGGGTCGGGATCGATCATGGCAATCAGTCCTCCTTGGCAAGGCGGCGGCGCGCTTGCGCCACCGCGGTCCGCACTTGCTCGGGCGCGGTTCCGCCGACATGTCGGCGAGCCTGAACCGAGCCGGTCGGGGTCAACACGTCGTACACGTCCGACGCGATCCGCGCGTCAAAACCTTTCAGTTCCTCGAGAGAGAGCTGCGACAAATCGCGCCCGCTTTCGATGCCGCGACGGACCGCGCGCCCGACGACCTCATGCGCGTCGCGAAACGGCATGCCCTTGCGGACTAAATAGTCCGCGAGGTCGGTCGCGGTCGAGTAGCCCTGCGCCGCAACCCGCGCCAGTTGCTCGCGACGCACGGCCAGCGTCTCGATCAATCCCGAGTACACCTCGAGACAACCGAGCGTCGTGTCGAGCGTATCGAATACCGGCACTTTGTCCTCCTGGTTATCTCTATTGTAGGCAAGCGGCTGTGCCTTCATGAGGGTGAGGAGCGCGACGAGATGGCCTTGTACGCGCGCGCTCTTCCCCCGCACCAGTTCCGGCACGTCCGGGTTCTTCTTCTGGGGCATGATCGACGAGCCGGTGCAATAGGCGTCTGCCAGCTCGACAAAGGCGAACATTGGGGACGACCACAGCACTAGCTCTTCGGAAATTCGCGACAGATGCATCATGAGCAGCGCACAGGCGCCGACAAACTCGATCGCGAAATCGCGATCGGACACCGCATCGATCGAGTTACGGGCGACGTCGTCGAAGCCGAGCAGCTTCGCGGTATAGGCACGATCGATGGGATAGCTCGTACCGGCCAGCGCGGCGGAACCGAGCGGTAGAACGTTCACGCGCGCGCGGGCGTCAACGAGACGCGCGCCGTCGCGATCGAGCATCTCAAACCAGGCGAGCAAATGGTGGCCAAGGGTCACGGGCTGCGCGATTTGGAGATGCGTGAACCCGGGCATGAGGGTATCGGCTTCGCTTTCGGCACGCGCGAGGATCGCCCGTTGCAGGCGCTTGAGTGCGACCAGAACCCCGTCTATACCGTCGCGCAAGTAGAGCCGAAGATCCGTCGCCACCTGATCGTTGCGCGAGCGCGCCGTGTGCAATTTTTTCCCGAGCTCGCCAATACGCTCGATCAACCGCGTCTCGATGTTCGTATGGACATCCTCGAGATCGCCGCTCCACTGGAATCGGCCGGCGTCGATGTCGGCCTCGATTTGCTCGAGACCTTGGATGATCGCCTCGCGCTCGGCCGCGGTCAGCACGCCTACGTGCGCGAGCATACGCACGTGCGCCACGGTTCCGAGGATGTCGTAATGGTAAAGTCTGCGGTCGACGTCGACCGAGGCGGTGAAGCGGGCCACCACGCTATCCGTCGGCTCACCGAACCGGCCGCCCCAAAGCTTGCCTGTCGTCATTTTCCCATGCGTATCATGTGTGAAAAGAAACCCCGCGTGGATCGGACCCAAACGCCCGCCGCCCGTCTATCCGTATCCGCCTCCCGGTTATCGGTAAGGGATTGTTGTGGCTCCGCGTCCCGACTATGTTTGGCTCTAGCAGCAAGTTCTAGCAGCAAGTTGCCTGATTCGGACTCTCCTTTGTGCACCCCCACCCCGAATTCCGGATCAGGTCTTCAGGCCCCCGTCTAGTACGGGGGTTTTTTTTGGGTGCCGCAAAGCTCCCGCGCAGTATACTGAACCCTCTGCTTATAGAATAATCACGCCGCGCGGGCCAACGCCAACTCCCCGAATCTATACTTGGGGCTTGCGGGGCACGCCGCCCCTGGCGCGATGTTGCAGGGCCCGGAGCCGCTACGCTTGAATCGCGGCCGGATTCCTCTTTGGGTGCACGCCATTTCCGCGTTGACTTCTTGAGAAACGGACGCGATGCCGCAAGGCAAACCGGACGGACACAGCCGCATGGCACACGTACAGACGCACGAGCGACATTTCCTTCCCGACTTCGGCTCCTTCAGCTTGGCGATTCGGTTCATTTTGCTAGCCGAGATGATCGCGATCATCATCACTATCGGACGCAACCCCACATTCGACGAGCAAGCGTGGCAAGATCTGAATCTCCTGTCCGCGTTCGCCATTTCCATTTCGCTTTGCAGCGTTGTGATTTTGAAGCTCGCGGCGCCTCTGCTTCGACGAACCTCGGTCGTGTTCGGCTCGGTGCTGGTGGTGCTGCTGTTGCTGTTGGTCACCGCCATTGGTACCGACGGCATGATCTTCGCGCTGCACGATCTCGGGCTCATCCCCGAGCGTTGGCCGGTATGGCGCGAGTCCCTGATCATTCGTAGCCTGCTGGTCGCGCTCATTATCGGTGTGCTGGGTGTACGCTATTTCATCGCACAACATCGGGCGGAAGTAGAAGGTCGCGCGCAACAGGAAGCGCGCATGCAAGCGCTCCAGTCCCGCATACGCCCGCATTTCCTGTTCAACAGCCTGAACAGCGTCGCGAGCCTCACCCGCAGCAACCCTGAAAAGGGCGAAGCCGTGCTGCACGACCTCGCCGATCTCTTTCGCGTGCTGCTCGCCGACGCGAGAAAGCTCGTGCCGCTGTCGGCCGAACGGGAAATCTCGCGTCAATATCTGGAGATCGAGAAGATTCGTTTGGGCGATCGTCTGCAAGTGCAATGGAACGTGAGCCCGAATATTCCGCGTTCCGCGCTCATTCCCGCGTTGACGTTGCAACCTTTACTCGAGAACGCGATCTATCACGGCATCGAGCCGCGCTTCGCGGGCGGGACGATCAAGATCGACATGTGGGGCGAAGGCGAGACGCTCAATATTCTGATCAGCAATCCGCTGCCCGATGTCCGCAAGGACGCGCGCGGCAAAGGCAACAAGATCGCACAGGAAAATACGCGCCAGCGGTTAACGACCCAATTCGGCGGCACGGCTAACTTGCAAGCATTCGAAGAAGGTGGGCAATACCACGTGAAAATCAAAATGCCGATCGTGAGAGGGTGAGCCGGGGAAGTCGCGAACACACTTAACGTGTGTTCGCGCCGGCGAACGCCCGCACACGGAAGTGCGGGCCGGGGTTGAACGAAGCGGCCTGCGTCGCGCCAGGGATGGCAGTGGAGAATTCAGTAACCCCGCGAGAACATCCGGCCGGGGAAGTCGCGAACACACTTAACGTGTGTTCGCGCCGGCGAACGCCCGCACACGGAGGTGCGGGCCGGGGTTCATCGAAGATACACACCTCGCGCCAGGGATGGCAGGTAGAATTTCAGCGACCCGGCGAGAACATCCGGCCGGAGTTTTCGCGAATGCACTTAACGTGCATCCGCGCCGGCGAACGCCCGGCCACGGAGGGCCGCACCGGGGCTTATTGAACACTCCAGGCTCGCGCCACGGACGGCAGGCAGGATAGCGTGATGCCGGGCCGAGGTTGATCGCGCGCCGCCCGGGGCGCAAGCGCAAAGGAACTAATATATGTATATGTCAGATAGGACGAAGCGGCTTTCGGGACAATCTCGCGTTACAAGGTGAAGCATGGAGTTGTTGACACTACGCAATAGCATGCACGGCTGGCTGCGCTCCGCCGCGGACTTCGTCGGGCTGACTCGTCCAGCCTTGGGCGCAGCGGAGGCCGACGACGGTTTCCTGCCCGACTTTTGCTCCGCCCCGGTCGTGCTGAACGTCATCATCATTGCGGAAATGTTCGCCTTCATGGCGACTCTCATTACGCGCCGCATTTCGCTCAACATCCTCGAAGATTTTTTGCTGATCTCGCTCTTCGTGCAATGGATCGCGATTACGAGCATCGCCGCGCTCTGTTACACGCGCCGCTATTTGAACCGCCTGCCCAAAGTCCGCGCGCTCGGGATGAGCTACGCGCTGCTTCTCTTGGTGACGCTCGTCGTGAGCGAGGCGGCGATTTGGGTTCTGTACGCGCTCGGGCGCATCAGCACGCCGCGGCCGGAGTGGCATTTGTATTTTCATATCCAGAATTTCACCGTCAGCGTGCTGGTGAACGGCCTCGCGCTGCGCTACATACTCGCTAAGCACGAGCTGCGCCAGCGCACGCTCTCCGAGGCGCGCGCCAAGATCCAAGCGCTGCAGTCGCGCATACGCCCGCACTTCGTCTTTAATAGCTTGAACATTGTCGCGAGCCTTACGCGCAACGAGCCGGCCCGCGCCGAGGCCGCGATCGAAGACATGGCCGATCTGTTTCGCATGATGTTGTCCGAGGATGAGCAGCTCGTGCCCGTCAAAAAGGAGATCGACGTCGCGAAAAAATACCTGGCGCTGGAAACTCTGCGCCTCGATCAGCGCCTGCACGTCGAGTGGGACGTCGGCACGTTGCCGCGCAAGGCGGCGGTGCCGGTACTCACGTTACAACCCCTCTTAGAAAACGCGGTGCGTCATGGGATCGAAGCGCTGCCTGCGGGAGGAACCGTCGCCGTGAAACTCTGGGAAGAGAACGGCGACATACATATACGCGTGGACAATCCGTATCCCACGAAACCGAAGACCCGACCGGATTCCCCGAGTCGTTCCCTCGACAATATTCGCCAGCGCCTGCAAAGCCACTACGGCGACGCGGCGCGGCTCGAGACGCGCGGGGAGAACGGTCAGTTCAGCGCGACGGTGGTGATCCCGATGCGCGGAGGAGACGTATGAGAGTGCTGATCGTAGACGACGAAAAGCTGGCGCGCGACCGGCTACGCGAGCTTCTGACCGATATCGGCGGCTACACCGTCATCGGCGAAGCCATGAACGGCGCCGAGGCGGTGGAGAAGGCATCGGAGCTCAATCCGGACGTGCTGCTCATGGATATCCGCATGCCCGGCATGGACGGGCTCGAAGCGGCGATGCACCTGATGGGCATGGAACATCCGCCGAGCGTGATCTTCACGACGGCTTACGATCAACACGCGCTCGACGCCTTCGACGTCAACGCGGTCGATTACCTGTTGAAGCCGATCCGCAAGGACCGCCTCGCGAACGCGCTCACCAAAGCGCGCAAGCTCACGATGAAGCAGGTGCAGGACCTGCACCACGCGCGCAAGGAGATGCCGGCGCGCACGCACATCAGCGTGCACCTGCGCGGCAACATCCGCTTGGTTCCCCTCCCCGAGATCATTTACTTCCTCGCCGACAGCAAGTACGTCGTGATCCGCACGTCGAACGAGGAACACTTGATCGAAGATTCGCTCGTTAACCTGGAGAAAGAGTTCGGCGAGCGCTTCCTGCGCGTGCATCGCAACGCCCTCGTTGCGACGCAATTCATTAGAGGCATCGAAAAGAGCACCGCTGGGACATGGCAGGTGAACCTGCGCGGTGTGGAAAAGAAGCTCGACGTCAGCCGGCGCCACACGGCGTCCGTGCGTCGCTGGGCGCGCAACCGGCCGGCGGCGAGTAACTAGTTTAAGGTTGTTGAAACCGCGGATGCACACAGATGCCGATGCGGATAAACGCAGATGAAATGGAAGCTGATCCGAGCGACCTGAAATTGCAAACCCTCCGCATCGGCACCCGTAAAAGCGCCCTCGCGCTCTGGCAAGCGGAGCACGTCCGCGCCCGCCTGCTCGAACGCACGCCGAGCCTGCGCATCGAGCTGGTGAAAATCGCCACCGAGGGCGATCGTCTCCTCGATCGCCCGCTCGCCACCGTCGGCGGCAAGGGGCTATTCATCAAGGAACTGGAACAGGCGCTGCTGGACGGTCGTGCCGATCTCGCGGTTCACTCCATGAAGGATCTCACCGTTACGGTCCCCGACGATTTCGTAATTCCCGCGGTGCTGGAGCGCGCCGATCCGCGCGATGCGTTCGTCTCCGCTCGGTACGGGCGCCTGGCCGACTTACCGGCCGGCGCACGCATCGGCACTTCGAGCCTACGACGTCAATGCCAAGTGCGCGCTCGGTATCCGCGGTGCGAGATCGTGACGGCGCGCGGCAATGTCAACACGCGGCTGGCGAAGCTCGACGCCGGCGAATACGACGCGCTCATTCTCGCCGTCGCCGGCCTCGAACGGCTCGGCATGGGCGCGCGCATCCGCGAAGCGCTCGACCCGGCCGTCAGCCTTCCGGCGGTGGCGCAGGGCGCGATCTGCATCGAATCGCGTCGCGACGACGACGCGACGAACCGCTATCTCGCGCCGCTCGACCATGCGCCGACGCGCTGCTGCGTCGCCGCCGAGCGCGCGCTCAATGCCGAGCTGCAAGGCGGTTGCCAACTGCCGATCGCTGCCTTTGCCGAGTTGCACGAACACTCTCTGCATTTGCGCGCGCTGGTCGGCGAACCGGACGGCAGCCGGATCGTGCAAGCCGAGGGGCGTGGAGCCGCCGCCGAACCCGAGGCGCTCGGTCAACGCGTGGCGCTCGACCTGCTCGCGCGCGGCGTGCGCGCCATCATCGAGCGCATTTACCAGCGTGCCTGAGACGGACGTCAACGCACGCCCGCTCCAGGACGTCGGCGTGCTCATTACTCGCCCCACTCATCAAGCGGGTAATCTCATACGGCTGGTCGAACAGCACGGCGGCGTTGCGATCGCCTTTCCGACCATCGAGATCGGACCTCCGGTCGATCCGGGTCCGTTGCTGGTGCTTCTCGGCCGACTTTCCGAGTTCGATCTCGCGATTTTTGTAAGTCCCAACGCCGTGGAGCAGACGTTCGTGTGGCTGCGGACGCTGCGCCGCACTTGGCCCGAGGGGCTGCCGGTCGCGTGCGTCGGACGCGCCAGCGCCCGCGCTCTCGAGGAACTCGGCATTCGCGGCGTCGTAGCGCCGGAGCGCCGCTACGACAGCGAGGCGCTGCTCGCGTTGCCGGCGCTGCAAGAGATGGCGAAAAAGCGCGTCGTCATCTTTCGCGGTGACGGCGGCCGCGAGTTGCTCGGCGACGCCCTGATCGAGCGCGGCGCCGAGGTGGTGTACGCCGAGTCGTACCGGCGCATGCGGCCGCAGGCGGACGCAACGACACTGATCGACGCCTGGCGACAGGACGAGATTCACATCGTCTGTATTACCAGCACGGACGGCTTAAGCAATCTTTTGGAGATGCTCGGCGACATGGGCCGGGAATGGCTGCTGCACACACCGATCGTGACGTTGAGCGAGCTGCAGGCAGCCGCGTGTCGCCGCTTCGGCCTTGTCGATGAGGTGCTGATCGCGCCCGAGGCGAGCGACGAGGCTATACTTGAGACGATCAAAACGTGGCGGCTCGGTCATTTTTCCCTATAATCGTTTTTGCCGTCGACCCTAGACGAAATCCGAGGACCCCTTGTCCAGCTCCGATAAAGACATGAATGCGGACGATGGCGAGCTTTCCGCATCGGAACGCCGTCAGCTAGCGCGCGATCGGCGTCGCAAGAGCTCACCGCCGCCGCGCAGCGGTCGCGTCTCGGGCGGTCTCGCGCTTGTCTTCGCCTCGCTCGCGCTGGTTCTTACCGGGTATCTCTATTACCGGTTGATTTACGAGCGGCCCGAGCTGATTCAAATCGACTTGCCGAGCACGCTGGCCGGTATCGAGGAAACGACGGGCGGATTGAAGACGACCCTCGACGACACGCAAAAACAGTTCGGCTTGTTGACCGAAACGCAGAATACGTTGAAAGCCGCGGTCGACAAAATGCAAGCGGAGCTCGGCCGCAATCAAGCGCACTGGATGGTGAGCGAAGCCGAGCAGCTGCTCCTGATCGCCAACCGCCGGCTGCAGCTCGCGCGCGACGTCAACTCCGCGCTTGCCGCTCTGCGGGCCGCCGACCGCCAACTCGAGTTGCTGGCGAGCCCCAATCTGATTCCGGTGCGGCGGCAACTGGCGCGCGAGATCTCGACTCTCGAATCGATCGAGCGCACCGATGTCGCCGGCATTTCATTGCGGCTCGGAGCGCTCGCCGACGGCGTCGATCAATTGCCGCTCGCGCCCGACATGCGTGCGGCGCCGGAGCCAGCGGCCGAGTCGCAAGTCGCCAGCGCCGCGCACGAGGACGGTCGAGGCGCCAAACCCAGCTTGTGGAAAGATCTTTTGAGTCTGGTGCGGGTACGCCGCTACGAGAACGCGCCGCGACCGCCGCTGCCACCCGAGCAACAGTACTACGCGCATGAAAACTTCCGGCTGATGCTTTACGGCGCGCAGCAAGCGCTATTGCAGGGTAACGCGCAGACGTATCAGCAAAACCTCAAGACGGCGAGCCGTTGGATCACCGACTACTTCGATCGCAACGCGCCCGCGGTCACGGCAGCGCAGGCGGAGCTGGAAAAAATGCGCGCTACGCCGATGATGGGACAGCTCCCTGATATCTCGGCGTCGCTCGAATTGTTGCGCAAGGCGTCCGGCCGCAAGGTCGAGTCATGAGACTCGTCCTCGTCGTCATCGGCTCGCTGCTCGCCGCGATTTTGGTCACGCTCGCCGTGCTCAAGGATCCGGGCTACGTCCTGATCGCGCGGATGCCGTGGACCTTCGAGATGTCGCTCCCGGTATTCGCGTTGCTCGCGCTCGCCGGCGTCAGCGCTTTTTATCTCGTCATTTATTTGATTGTGCGACTGGTGCGCATTCCACGCGACGTCACGCGCTGGCGCGTTCGTCGGGCGCAACGCCAAAGCCGCGAAGCGCTCTACGATGGGCTGGTACAGCTCGCCGAAGCAAATTGGCTGGAGGCGGAGTCGCAACTCATCGCGAGCATGCGCGGCACGGACATGCCGGTTCTGGGTTATCTCGGCGCGGCCTGCGTCAATCAAGGGCAGGGAAACTTGGAGAAACGCGACGAGTATCTCGCCGCCGCGCATCGTGCCGCGCCGCAGCACCACCTCGCCATCGGCATGACGCAGGCGAATCTTCAGTATCTCGCGCATCAATCCGAGCAGGCGCTCGCGACGCTCACCGAACTGCGCAGCGTCGTGCCCAAGCATAAGCACGTGCTGCGTCTGCTGGCGCAGCTCTACCTAGAGCTGCGCGACTGGACCAATCTCGTGGAACTGATCCCGCCGTTGCGCCAACAACACGTCATGACGGCGCGCGAGATGGACGCGATCGAGTTACGCGCGCACCGCGAGCTGCTGGTGCTCACGCTGCCGACGGGCTCGCTCGAACCGCTACAAAAGGCCTGGAACGCGGTCCCGAAGCATTTGCGACGTCATCCCGCGTTCGTCGCGATCTATGCTCGCCATTTGATTCAACAGAACGAGATGATCGCGGCCGAAGCGTTGTTGCGCTCAACTATCGCGCAGGAGTGGGACGAGGCGCTCGTCGAGCTGTACGGCCAAACGCGCACCGATCACGCGAGCGAGCAGCTCGAAGCGGCCGAAGGTTGGCTCGGGCTTTATCCGGAGAATCCGAAGCTGCTGCTCACCCTTGGGCGGCTCGCGATAAATTGCGATCTCCAGCAGAAGGCCATCGGCTATCTGGAACGTTGCGTTAACCTGCGTGGTCCGGTGGAAGCGTATCGAGAGCTCGGGGCGCTGCTCGAGCGCCTGGGCGAAAAGGACCGGGCGCTCTTGTGTTACCGTCGCGGCACCGAGATTTATGCGGAAGAGTCGCGGCTACTTCCAGCCCCGCGGCCGGGCGTTAGCTCCGTTCCGCGTCAGCGCGCGGTGCATTAGACGGCTCAACACATTTTCCAAGTAAGAATTTGAAACCGCAGATGAACGCGGATAAACGCGGATGAAAGTAAAAAAATAAAAAAAGGCGGTCTTGTGTTTCTTTTATCCGCGTTTATCTGCGTTCATCCGCGGTTCCAATGTCTTTAGTAATAGTTTCCTTAGTCAGAATCAATCTTTCGCACTTCGTCCGCGCGCCGCTCGCCCGCCTCGCGCACTTGTCCGTCGACGGCCCGCGCCTTCTCCAGCGCCTTCACCTGCGGATCGAACACCGTGCGCTGCGGCGGCTTGTCGTCACAGGCGACGAGCATCGCCATTGCCAACAAAACGATCGCGTATTTCATGTTTCCTCCTCGTCTCGAAAGCGACGCGTCTACGGCGCGTCGTGCGCGAATTCGAACGAATCGTAGTGCAGCCGATCCTCGGCCAATCCGTGCGACGGAAAGCGCGCGCGAATCGCCTCGACCATCGGCGGCGGCCCGCTCGCGTAGACGTCGATGCCGCTTAAGTTAGGATAGTCGACCAACACCGCCTCGTGTACCCAACCGGTGCGGCCGTCCCAGGCATCGGCGGGAGGCGCGTCGGACAAAACTGCCGTGTAACGTAACTCCGGATGATCCCGCTGCCAGCCGAGCGCCAGGTCGTGCATATAGAGATCGCGTCGTGCGCGCGCTCCCCAATAGAAATGCAGCGGGCGCTTGATCCCTCGCGCGATCGCATCCTGCACGATGGACTTGATCGGCGCGAAACCGGTACCGCCGGCGATCAACAAAGTCGGCCGCCCGGACGGTTCCGTGGGCTCGGCCGGCGACGTCTCGTCGGCGCGCAAAAAGAAAATGCCGAGCGGGCCGCGAAACCGCATCAAGTCCTTCTCCTTGAGCATAGTGAAGACGTGCTCCGTGAATTTGCCGCCGGGCACGCGGCGCACGTGAATTTCGAGCACGTCGTCTTGCGACGGAGGATTGGCGAGCGAGAAACTGCGACGATGTCCGTCGCGCAACAGGATATCGATGTACTGTCCGGCGAGGAATCGTAACCGCTCGTGTTGCGGCAACTTGAGCGAAAGCACCATGACATCGTGAGCCGCGCGCTCCATCTTGACTACCCGACACGGGAGCGTCTTGATCTCGATATCCGCCGGCGCCATCACCTCGCGTGCGTCGATAATAAGATCGCTCAACGGCTTTGCCTGGCAAAAAAGCGCCTTCCCCGCCGCGCGCTCCTCGGCCGTCAACGCCTTCGCTTCGTACACGCCGTAGTCGACGGTGCCGGCGAGCACGGTTCCCTTGCAGGTGGCGCAGGAGCCGCTGCGACAGCTGTACGGAAGCACGACGCCGTTGCGCAGCGCGCCATCGAGGACCGTCTCGCCTTCCTGGACAGTGAACGTTCGGTCGCTTCGTTTAATGCGGATCTGGTGGATCTTTGCGGTGGTCATCGTAGTTGCGCGCGTCGACAGCGTGGAATTATCGCCTAATCCGACGCGAGGAAAAACTTGTGATTTCGAAAACGGAGCGGAAAAACCGTTGACTACATCCAGTGGCCCCAGCCGTCGAGGATTGACAACGCCGGCGGCTACGCCTTAAATGCGCGCCTGACGTAAGCCCTCGCTTCTCTGTGTAAATCAAACCCGATGACGGGAACACTCCTCGCCGAGGTCAAGAATCTTTCGCGTTACTACGGCAACCTGCGCGCCGTCAATGACGTGAGCTTTAACGTCTCTCAGGGCGAAATCTTGGGTTTCCTCGGACCGAACGGCGCCGGGAAGACCACGACCATGCAAATTCTGTCCGGGAACTTGGCCCCGAGCGGAGGCAGTGTACGAATCGCCGGTCATGATCTGGCGGCGGAACCGAAAGCCGCGAAGACGGCGCTTGGCTATTTGCCCGAACAGCCGCCGCTGTATCGCGATCTCACGGTCGATGAGTATCTCGATTATTGCGCCGCCTTGCACCGCCTCCCGCGACAGCAGCGCCGCGCGGCGCGTGAAAACGCCAAATCAAAATGCGGGCTCGCGGACACGGGTCGCCGTCTCATCGGGAACTTGTCGAAGGGATACCAGCAGCGCGTCGGCATCGCGCAAGCGATCATCCATCTGCCGCCGCTGGTGATTTTGGACGAGCCCACGATTGGTCTCGACCCGATTCAGATCCGCGAGATCCGCGCGTTGATCCGCGAGCTCGGCAAAGACCACGGCGTGATCCTCTCGACTCATATTCTGCCCGAGGTGCAGGCCACGTGCGATCGCGTGCAAATCATCAGCAAAGGAAGTCTCGTGCTGACCGATACCATCGACGGTCTCGCTCGACATCTAAAGTCAGCCACGATTCTCGTCGCGTTCCGGCAGCCGCCTGCGCCTGCCGAGCTCGAGCGGCTGCCCGGCGTGCGCACCGTCGACATGCAAGGAGACGGCCGCGCGCGCATCGTCCACGATCCCGAACTGGACCCGAGCGAGCACATCGTGCGCGTCGCCACCGAACGGAATTGGGGACTTAAAGAAATCGCTCCGGAGCGTGCCTCGCTCGAGCAGATCTTCGTCGAACTTACTACCACCGAACCGGAGGCGAGCGCATGATCTTTACCATCGCATGGCGCGAATTCAGGAATCTCTTTCTGTCGCCGCTCGCCTGGTCGGTACTGGCCGCGTTACAGGCCGTGATCGCGTTCCTGTTTGTCACGTACGCAGAGTCGCTCCTGCGTCTCCAAGGGCAGTTGCTCGCATCCGAGAACGCGCCCGGCACTACCGAGCTCATCGTGCCCGATCTCTTCAGAACCACTGCCGTGATCCTGCTGTTGGTGGTGCCGCTGCTCACCATGCGCCTCATCGCCGAAGAGAGGCGCAACCGCACCCTGCCGCTCCTCTTGAGCAGCCCGGTGTCGATGACGGAGATTGTGCTCGGCAAATACCTGGGCGTGCTGCTGTTCCTGATGGTGATCATCATGCTCGTCGTGCTCATGCCGCTCTCGCTCCTCGCTGGCGGCACGCTCGACTTCGGCATGCTCGGCTCGGCACTCCTCGGTCTCCTGCTGGCGGCCAGCGCGTTCGCCGCGATAGGTCTCTTCATGTCGACGCTGACGCAGCACCCGACGGTCGCGGCGATCGGGGGCTTAGGCACGCTGCTGCTCTTCTGGATTCTCGACACCGGGCAAGGCGACCCCGGAACGAGCGTGGCTGCCTATCTCTCGATCTTCAACCACTATCAGCCGTTCTTGAACGGCGTATTCGACAGCGGAGACGCGGTCTACTACCTGCTCTTCATCGCGACTTTCCTCGGCTTGAGCATTCGCCGGCTCGACGCCGACCGGCTGGGGGGCTGAGCATGCATCACACGCCGCGCGCCAAGTGGCAGCTGCGCCTCGCGAATGCGGTCTTCGTGGTGCTATTCCTGGTAGCCGTCGGACTCCTGCAGTGGGCGAGTCGCGAGTTTCACTGGCAATTCGATCTCACCCAAAACCGCCGGCACTCGCTCTCGCCGGCGAGCATCGCGGCGGTGGAGCGTCTTCAGGGTCCTGTCACCCTCACCGTCTACGCGAGCGAGCGCGGCACCGTGCGCCAAGCGGTCCGTGATTTCATCGCGCGTTATCAACAGCACAAGCCCGACATCAAGCTCGACGTCGTCAATCCGGATACGGAGCCCGAGCGCGCGCGCTCGGCGGGCGTGCAGTTCGACGGCGAAATGGTGCTCGCCTACGGCGATGCGCACGAAACAATTCCCCCGGCGTCACTCACGGAGGAGAATCTGACCAACGCCTTCACTCGCCTCGGCCATCGCGGCGACCGTTGGCTCGTGTTCCTCACCGGCCACGGCGAGCGCAGTCCCGATCGTCAAGCGAACTTCGATTTATCGACGTGGTCGGCGCAACTGCGCAAACGCGGTTTCAAGACGCGCGTGCTGGCGCTGGGCGAAAACCCGCAGATCCCGGAAAACACGAGCGCGCTGGTGATCGCGAGCCCGCGGACGCGCTTCCTAACGGGAGAAATCAAAACCGTCGAGGCTTATGTGAAGCGCGGCGGCAATTTGCTGTGGCTCGCCGATCCCGGCCCGTTGCAAGGGCTCGAGCCGGTCGCGGAGCTGATGGGCATTGAGCTACAACCGGGAGTGATCGTCGATCCCGCGTCGCAACTTCTCGCCGGTGATCCGACCGCGCTCGTCGCCACGCGCTACGGATCGCACCCGGTGGTGCGGAATTTCACCGAGACGACGGTATTCCCCCAGGCCGCCGGCATCAGCGTGCGCCCGCCCGAAGGCTGGAAGAGCCAGGTGTTGCTCGACACGCGTCCGAACGCGTGGTCGGAGACCGGCCGACTCGACAAGGATTTGCGCTTTGACAAGGGCAAGGACGTGCCGGGTCCCTTGAATTTCGGCGTGGCGTTGACGCGTAGCCTCGAGGGCCGCGAGCAGCGCGTCGTGATGATCGGCGACGGCGACTTTCTCTCGAACAGCATCATCGCCAACGGGGGCAACCTGGAACTCGGGATGAGTGTCACCAACTGGTTGTCGCAGGACGACGCCTACGTGAACGTCCCCGTGCGCACCGCGCGCGACCGTGGACTTAGTCTTTCCACCAACGCGCAGATCGCGATCGGCGCGACGTTCCTCGTCGTCCTACCTATCGTGTTCTTCGCCGGCGGCATCGCCATTTGGTGGCGGCGACGCAGGCGCTGATGGCCAGCTCCTCCGGTCCCAATCCCACCCCGGCCGAATCGTCGCGACCGCTCATGCGCCGCTGGTGGCTCAACCTGGCGCTGCTTTTGATTATCGCCGCGTTAGCGGTATTCGCGTGGTACCGCAGCAGCCACGCGCCGACGGAGACGAGACCGCCGTTGACCGAAATCAATCCCGATTCCATCCGCCGCGTGCAGATCGAACGACCCCGTGAAGCGCCGGTCGCGCTCGAGCGAAGCGGCGGCGGCTGGCGCCTGACGGCGCCGCTCAAGGCGCGCGCCGACACGCTCGCGGTGGAATCGCTGCTGCGTCTGGCGCGCGCGCCGATTGACGCCACGGTAACGCCCGCTGACGGCGACCTTGCGCGCTACGGCCTCGATCGGCCGTCGCTGACCGTACGTTTCGATGATGTCGAAATACGCTTCGGTCGGCTGCACCCGCTCAAGGACGAGTACTATGTGCAGCATGGAACGGCCGTGCATCTCATCTCCAGTCGTTACTACGCGGCAACCGCGGCAAAGTACGCGAACCTCATCGACAGTCGGCTCATCGAGCCCGGTCGCAAAGCAGTTGCCTTTAAGCTTCCCGGTTTCACGCTTACGCTCAAGGACGGCACGTGGCAGCGACAGCCGGAAATTCCCGCGCTTTCCTCCGATCGCATCAACGCCTTCGTCGACGATTGGCGACACGCGCGCGCCCTGCAAGTGGAAAAATATTCCGGCCGCAAGTCGCGGGACACCGTCGTTATCGATTTCGAGGAATCGAGCGAGCCCCGCTCGGCGCTCACGATCGCCGTGCTCGAACGCGATCCACAGTTGGTGCTCGCCCGACCCGACGAGGGATTGGAATATCACTTTCCCGCGGAAACCAGCCAACGCCTGTTCAACTTGAACGCGGACGAAGCGAAATAGCGAATACCGCCAAGGATCGTTTAATGCCCGAGCTTCCGGAAGTCGAAACCACGCGGCGCGGCATAGAGCCTCACTTGATCGATCAACGCGTCGCGCGCGTCATCGTGCGCAATGCACGGCTGCGCTGGCGCGTCCCGTCGGCGCTTGTCGATGAGCTGCCAGGCCAACGCATTCGCGCGGTAACGCGGCGGGCGAAGTATCTGCTGCTGAACGCCGATACCGGCACCGTGATTGTGCATCTCGGCATGTCCGGCAGGCTACGAATCACAAGAGCGGCCGAACCGGCGGGAAAATTCGATCACGTCGATATCGTGCTCGTGAACGGCGAATGTTTGCGCCTGCACGATCCGCGTCGATTCGGGTCGGTGCTTTGGACGAAGCGTCTCCCCGCTACCCACAAGCTGCTCACCGATCTCGGCCCGGAGCCGCTCGAGGTCGGGTTTTCGGGCGAATATCTGCATCGGATGACGCGCGGCCGCACGCGGGCGGTTCGCGACGTATTGCTCGACTCCAGCGTTGTCGCCGGCATCGGCAACATTTACGCGAACGAGGCGTTGTTCCGCGCCGGTATCCGTCCGACGCGCGCCGCCGGGCGCCTCTCGTTGAATGACGCCACTCGCCTCGTACGCGCGGTGCGCGCGACCCTCAACCGCGCCCTGCGCGCCGGCGGAACTACGTTGCGCGACTACCGCGCGAGCGATGGGTCGCCGGGTTACTTTCAGCTGTCGCTCATGGTTTACGGGCGCACCGGCGAACCCTGCCGGACCTGCCACACGCCGATACGGCTGCACCGCCTCGGTCAACGCTCGGCGTTTTACTGCCGGCGCTGCCAGCGCTGAGCGCACCGCGCTCGCCGTCACCCCCGCCGGCCCATACCGGGAAAAGCCTCTTTTACTGTGTAATTTTCGTGAACTAGACTCTGAGATGGGGATGGAGCAGGCGTCATTAAGCCATTGACAGGTTTAGCCTTGTGAGGCCATACCGACGTTCCGGTGGCACGCTTTCTGCTTTCCTGACAACAATCATCGTAGGAACCCTTCGGGATGAGCCTGGAGCAGGAATTCGAACTGTACAGCGGCTGGCGCCAAAGCTTGGCCGGCAGCGTCACCGATTTCAAACAGTGGCTCAAGGATCAGGAGCTCTCCGACACGCAGGTGGACCAGCGCCTCATGCAGGTGCTCGGGACGTTGCGCGACGACAAGCTCTACATCGCCTTCGTCGCGGAGTTCTCGCGCGGCAAATCCGAGCTCATCAACGCCATCTTCTTCGGGGACTTCGGCTTGCGCATTCTGCCCTCGAGCGCCGGCCGCACGACGATGTGTCCGACCGAGCTGCTGCACGACACCGCGCGGCCTCCGGAGCTACGGCTGCTGCCGATCGAGACGCGTCGAAGCGGCACGACGATCACTGAATTCCGCACGTTTCCTGACGAGTGGCACGTGGTGCCGCTCAACGTAAAGTCCGCCGACTCGATGGCGAAGGCGCTGCAGCACATCACCGAGGTCACACACGTCGAGCGCGACGCGGCGCAGGCGCTCGGCCTGCACATCGCGGAGGATGAGACCCAGCCGGGGGTGCGCGTCACCGACGACGGCAAGGTCGAGATCCCGAAGTGGCGACACGCGATCATCAACATGCCGCATCCGCTGTTGGACGGCGGCCTCGTCATTCTCGACACACCGGGCTTGAACGCGCTCGGCTCCGAGCCCGAGCTGACGCTCAATTTGCTGCCGAGCGCGCACGCGGTGCTGTTCATTCTCGCGGCCGACGCCGGCGTGACCAAGACCGACATCCAGGTCTGGCACGATCACATCGCCGGGGGCAAAGAAGGCAACGGCAAGGGCCGGTTGGTGGTGCTGAACAAGATCGATGGCCTCTGGGATGAGCTGCGTAATTGGAACGAGGTGAACCGCGAGATCGACCGCCAGATCCGCGAAACCGCGCACACGCTAAATATTTCAGAGATGAGCGTTTTCCCGGTGTCGGCGCAAAAAGCGTTGCTCGGCAAAATCAAGAAAGATGAAAAGATCATCGAGCGCAGCCGTATTCGCCAGCTTGAGCAGGCGCTCGCCACCGAGATCCTCCCCGCGAAGCGCGAGATCGTGCGCGATGCGATCGGCGCGGACATGAATTTTGTCATCGACAGCATGCGCCAGCTCTTGAAGCAACGCCTACAAGGTGTGCGTGAGCACCTCCAGGAGCTGCAGGGCCTGAACGGCAAGAACTTCGACGTTATCGATCACATGATGAGCAAGGTCAAGGGCGACAAAGACGTGTTCGAGAAGAGCCTGCAGCGCTTCCAGGCGACGCGCAGTATCTTCTCGCAACAGACGAACGTGCTGTACTCGCACTTGAATTTGAAGAACGTGGACAACCTGATCGCGCAAACGAAGCGCGACATGGAAATCAGCATGACCACGGCCGGCCTCAAGGGCTGTATGGAGAACTTCTTCTTGCAGGCCCACAAGACCATGGATCAAGCGGCGACGCAGGCGAACGAGATCAAGGAAATGATGGATGGTGTGTACCGCAAGTTCCAAGAAGAGTACGGGCTTGCGAACGTGAGGCCCGGCGGCTTCTCGGTAACGCGCTATCTACGCGAGATCAAGCGGCTCAAAACGAAACACGAGCAGTTCGTGAAGGGCATGTCGCTCGTCTTCACCGATCAGCTGGTGCTGACGCGCAAGTTTTTCGAGTCGTCGGTCGCGAAGGTCCGCGCCATCTACCGCATGGCGAACCGCGACGCCGACACGTGGCTGAAAACGATCATGTCGCCAATGGAGTCGCAGGTGCGCGAGCACCAGATCCTACTGCGTCGCCGCCTCGAATCGATCAAGCGTATACACAAGGCTACCGATACGCTGGAAGATCGCATCGGCGAGCTCGACCAAATCCGCGATGGCATTAACGAACAAGAACGCGCGCTCGAGAAACGCCTCATCGCTATTCATCAACTGCTCGATCTCGACAACCTCAGCGCGCCGCAAGCCGCGAGCCGCACGGCCTGAAGCTCATCGCGCCGCGGCGCTCGCGCGACGCTCGCGAATCGCGAACACATCCGCCGCTCCCTCGCCGCGCGGATCGGAAGCCGCTTCCACTCTATTCTTGGCGCGATTCCAAACGACCGCCTGCATATTGCCGTAGGGCCGCTCTGTCGATAGCAACTCGTGACCTTTGCGCCGCAACAGCTCCGCCTCGTCCGCCGTAAAAGCGTTCGGCTCGTAGCTGACTCGATCGGGGAGGTACTGATGATGAAACCGCGGCCGGCTGACCCACTTTCGCACGTCTCCTCCTCCCTGCATAAAATCGAGCGCCGCGAGCAACACCATGGAAATAATGCGGCTCCCGCCCGGCGTTCCCAACACGGCGACGGCGTCGCGCGTTTCGATGAAGGTCGGCGTCATGCTCGAAAGCGGTCGCTTGCCGGGTGCGATCGCGTTCGCCGGCCCGCCCGTCAACCCGTACACATTCGGCACGTCGGGCGCTAGAGCGAAATCGTCCATCTCGTTATTGAGCAACACGCCCGTTCCCGCGGCGACAAATCCCGAGCCGAACGGAATGTTGATCGTGACCGTCGCAGACACGCGATTGCCCGCGGTATCGATTATGGAGAAATGCGTAGTGTGCGCTCCGTCTCTCATCGCGGGAACGCTCGGCAACGTTTTGCTCGCCGTTGCGCGTGCACGGTCGATGCTGTCTTTCAGATCGGTGATCCGTCGCGGATCGAGGATCTGCGTCGCGAGATTGCGCTCCATGAAATCCGGATCGCCAAGATAAAGCGCGCGATCGCCGTAGGCGCGTCGCATGACTTCGATCAGCACGTGCGCGCGCTCGGCGGGCGCGAGCGGCTCAAGATCGAAACTTTCCAGCATCCCCAACATCTCGAGCAAAAGAATCCCGCCGGAAGAAGGCAGCGCGGCGGTGACGATCTTGGCGCCGCGATATCTGCCGCGGAGCGGCGCGCGCTCGATCACGCGGTATTGATCGAGATCCGCCAGCGTCCAAATGCCGCCGGCGGAGCGCACGCTCTCCACCAGACGGTGCGCGGTGTCTCCCTGATAAAAACCGGCCGCGCCCTTACCAGCCAACTGCTCCAGCGTGCGCGCCAGATCGGGCTGGCGCACGAGCGCGCCCTCGGCTGGCGCGTCTTTGCCGTCTAGGAAAATCGAAGCAGCGCCGCTTTTGATCAGTGCCTCGGCTCGGAATTGTGCGAAGCGCCGATAGTGTGGCGTGACGGCGAAGCCTGCGCGCGCCAGCCGAACCGCCGGCGCGAGCGTGCGCGCCAACGGCAACTTACCGTAGCGCTGCGCGAGATGCGCGAGCCCCGCGGGAAGTCCGGGAATGGCCGCCGCCCGCGGCCCGTCGAGCGATGCGCGCGGAATCGGCTGGCCTTTCGCATCGAGATACATGTCGGCTCGCGCCGCGAGCGGCGCGCGCTCGCGCGCGTCGAGCATGACGTCGCTGCCGTCGCTTTCCCGATGCAGCAGAAAGAACCCGCCGCCGCCGAGCCCCGAGGAAAACGGCTCGACCACCGCCAGCGCGGCCGCCACGGCAACCGCGGCGTCGAAGGCGTTACCGCCGGACTCGAGAATCTCGCGGCCGGCCGCGGTGGCGGCCGGATGCGCAGCGGCGATCGCGGCGCTCGGCGGGCGCGTCTGCGCGTTCGCGGTGAAGCTCGCGACAACGACAATCAGCGCAAGAATCGAGCGGTGGCGCATAGAACAGAGCATATCCGCACACGACACCGGATGGCGAGAACCGCGCCGCCCGCGTGAATCGATCAGACGGAAGAGCTTTGCCCCATCAGCGAGAGATATTTTCGATGCAGCGCTTCCCGAGTTTCCGGATGCTTCGGGTCAGGAAGAATGCAGTTGACCGGGCACACTTCGACGCATTTCGAAACCGCGGAATGCCCGACGCATTCGGTACATAGCGTGGGCTTGATGACGTAGTACTCCTCGCCCTGCGAGATCGCGCCGTTCGGGCACTCCGGCTCGCATACGTCGCAGTTGATGCATTCGTCGGTGATGAAGAGCGCCATGAGAAAATCCGAGTCTCAACCGAGCCGCGTCTTCAATGCGGCGACCACGCGCGGATCGACGAAGCTCGAGACGTCTCCGTGCAGAACCGCGATCTCCTTGACCAGTGACGACGAGATGAACATCTCTTGCTCCGAGGGCGTCATGAATACGGTTTCGACATCCGGCGCGAGTTTGCGGTTCATGCCCGCCATCTGAAACTCGAACTCGAAATCCGACACCGCGCGCAGGCCACGCAGAATCACCCGCGCGCCCTGTTGGTGCGTCAGATCGATCAAAAGATTGTCGAAACCGATGACGCGCGCGCCGGAGATATCCTTCAGCACACTTTGCGCGAGCCCGACCCGCTCTTCAAGCGTGAACAAAGGGGTTTTCTTGGGGTTCGCGGCGATCGCCACGACCACCTCATCGAAAAGCCGCGCGGCGCGGCGCACGAGGTCGGTGTGACCATTCGTGATCGGGTCGAAGGTTCCGGGATAAAGCGCCGTGACTTTCATCGAGCAACAGTATAGCCGGGCGAACACGCCCGCGGTCAATCGAGATCAAGCGCGCGCTAGGGAGTACGCGATCGGTCCCGCCGTTTGGCTTTTTAATATCTGCCAATCGTCAGGTAAAAGCATCGTCTTGAGCGCCCGCGGTGCTTCGATGTACAGCAGGCCGCCGGGCTTGAGCCATCCTTCCGCGAGGCGCTCGGCGCAGCGGGGAATCATATCTTCGGCGACGGCAAACGGCGGATCGAGAAAAACGATGTCGAAGGTGCTTGCGCGACCGGCGAGGTACTCCAACGCATCCGACGCCACGACTTGGGCACCGAGCGCTTCGAGCCGCGCGACGTTCTCGCGCAATTGTCGCACCGCGGCGGCATCGCGCTCGACCATCACGACCTCCGCCGCGCCGCGCGACAGCGCTTCCAAGCATAACGCACCGGTTCCGGCGAAGAGATCGAGGCAACACGCGCCGTTAATGTACGGCGCGAGCCAATTGAACAACGTCTCGCGCACGCGATCGGGGGTCGGGCGCAGACCTTCCGCCGCGAGCACCGGGAGACGGCGGCTGCGCCACCGACCGCCGATGATTCTTATGCTGCCGGGATACGTGGGCCGGCGAGCGCGCGCCGACGCGCGGCTCACCTTAGCCCGCGCCACCGCCGACTAACACCGTGACTGCGTCTTTCGGATGCACGTGTCGCTTGAAAGCCGCGCGAACTTGCTCGGCCGTGACCGCCTCGACGCGCGGGATAAACTCGTCGAGATAAGTCAAAGGCAAACCGTAGAAACCGATGAAAGCGATGTTCTCGGCGATCTTCTTGTTACTGTCGAGCCGCAACGGAAAACTGCCCGTCAGGTAGCGTTTCGCCGCCTCGAGCTCCTGATCTGTCGGTCCGCGGTTGACGAACTCCTCGAGCACCTGACGCGCCACCGCGACCGCGGCATCGCGCTGCGTGTTCTTCGTCTGCAGCCCGAGCGTGAACGGTCCCGCCGCGCGCATCGGCGTAAAGTAGCTGTACACGCTGTAGGAGTAACCGCGCTTCTCGCGCACCTCGACGGCAAGTCGCGAGATAAGCCCACCGCCGCCCAAGGTGTAGTTACCGACGATGAGCGGAAAGTAATCCGGATCGGCCCGCCGAATTCCCGGGTGACCGAGACGAACGTGAGATTGCTGCGCGGGAAAGTCGATCACGACGCGTGAGCTCGCGGGGACCGCGGGAGCGGGCGGCAACGGCGCCGCCGGCTCACCCCGCGGAAGCGAACCCAACACGCGCTCCGCGATGGTCTTGGCCTCGCTCAGCGTGGCGTCGCCCACGATCGCGAGCCAGGCGTTCGCCCCCGTGTAGTATCGCGCGTGGTGCGCCGCCAGATCCGCGCGCGAGATCGCGCGCAAAGAGTCGGCGGTACCGAGCGGGTCATGCGCGTACGGATGATTGCCATACACAGTACGCCAGAAAGTTTTTTCGGCCGTAACGTCGGGCAACTGACTGTCGTGCTGCAACGAGACGAGCGCGCGGTTGCGCTCGCGCTCGAGTGCGTCCGGTGGGAACGTCGGCTGGCCGATTACCTTTGCGAACAGCTCGAGCGCCGGGTTAAGGAGCTTCGGATCCGAAAGCGTGCGCAGCTCGACCATCGCCATATCGCGCTCCGAGCTATTGCTCAATTGCGCGCCGAGATTTTCGAAGCCGCTCGCGATCTGATCCGCATTCAAGCCGGCCGCGCCTTGCCGCAACATGGCGTTGGTCATGAGGGCGAGCCCGGGCTTGTCGGCGGGATCGCGACTCGCCGCGGCGTCGAGCGCGACGCGTAGCTGCACCAACGGCAACTGCGGCGTGCGCACGAAATAGACGCGCGTCCCGTTGGCTAGCGTCCAGTGCTCGATCTTCGGGCCCGCAGCCGCGCTGCCGCTTAGCAACAGCAAACCAGCCGTCAGCAGGCGCAAGTTAGCGGACATGAGTCGATCCTCCCGCAGCGGGGGCCTTGCCATTCTTGAGTGGCAACGGATCGAGGTTGACCACCGTGAAATTATTTTCCGTAAGATACTTTCGCGCGACTTGCATCACCTGCTCCGGAGGCACCGCACTCAAGCGCTTTGCGCGCTCATCGAGCAGGTTCAAGTCGAGCCCGGTCATGGCCAAACGACCAAGCTCCAGCGCCTGATTGAACACCGAATCGCGCCGATACACGTCGTCTGCCACCACTTGTGCCTTCACGCGCGCGAGCTCGTCGGGCGCGACCGGCTCCTTCTTGATGCGCTCGACTTGCGCGCGCAACGCCTGCTCGAGATCGGCAAGTTTACGATCGGCCGGCGGCGTGCCGCTGAAGAGCGCCATGGTGGGTCCGCGACCGATGGGGTCGTATTCCGAACCGATCCGCGAGGCGACTTTTTGCTCTCGCACCAACTCGCGCTCGAAGCGCGCACTGTCGCCGCCGTCGAGCACGCCGGACAGTACCGTGAGCGCGTCCGGCTCCCACGGCTCCTGTTTGCTCCGATCGGTTTTTGCTTCCAACACCGGCGTGTGATAGCCGAGCAGCAGATAGGGCACCTGCGCCGGCGCGCGCACCGTCGCGCGACGCGGCTCTTGCTGCGGCGGCTCCGCGGAAATCGGCGGACGCTCGAGCGGACGCGACGGAATCGCCACGAAGTATTTTCGCGCAAGTTCCACGACCGCCTTTGGCTCCACGTCGCCCACCACCACCAGCGTCGCGTTGTTCGGCCGGTACCAGCGCTCGTACCACTTACGTACGTCCTCGACGGTCATGTGCTCGAGATCTTTCATCCAACCGATGACCGGATGATGATACGGATGCACCTGGTACGCGAGACTCATGAACTTCTCTTGCACGAGCGCCTCCGGTTGATCGTCGGTGCGCAACCGGCGCTCTTCCATCACCACCTGGATTTCCTTGCGAAACTCCTCGTCGAGCAGCCGCAAGTTTTGCATGCGATCGGCTTCGAGCTCGAAGGAAATAGGCAGACGGGATTTTTCCAACTGCTGGAAATAGGCGGTGTAGTCGGAACTGGTGAACGCGTTTTCGCGGCCGCCGTTTTCGGCGATGATGCGCGAAAACTCGTTCGGCTTATATTTTTCCGTGCCTTTGAACATCATGTGCTCGAGCACGTGCGAGATGCCGGTGAGTCCTTCCGGCTCATCGATGCTGCCGATCTTGTACCAAACCATCGACACGACGACGGGAGAGCGGTGGTCCTCTTTCACGATCACGCGCAAGCCGTTGGCGAGCGTCGTGTCATGGATATCATCGCATCCGGAAAGCACGAGGGCCGCGAGGACGGACAGGCCACGTGCCATACTGCGTCGACGAAACGTTTGCAACATTCGTTTCCCTTTTATAATGGGCGGCATAGGATAGCGTAACGACTGAGACACCGTAATCCATTGAAGGAATCAAATTCCACCACGCCGGCCGATGCTAAACAGGTGGGTCTACTTGCGCGGCTCAAGGAAAAGCTCGCCGCGACGAAACAGACGCTCGGTGAAGGCTTAAGCGATCTGCTGCGCGTCGACCGCGTCCTCGATCAGGACGTCCTCGACGAGATCGAAACCGCTCTGCTTCGCGCCGATATCGGCGTCGAAACGACGCGCGCGCTCATCGACGATCTTGCAAACCGGCTAAGACGCCGGGAACTTGGCGATGCTTCCGCCGCCTACCGCGTGCTAAGACAGGGCCTGCTCGCCGTTGTTCAACCCGCCGCGCGGCCGCTGTCCGTGACTCAAGGGGGCAACCCTTACGTCATCATGGTGGTAGGCGTAAACGGGGTAGGCAAGACGACCACGATCGGCAAGCTCGCCGGCCGTCTGAAAGAACGTGGCCTTCGGGTCATGCTCGCCGCCGGCGATACTTACCGGGCGGCGGCGGTCGAGCAGCTCAAAGTATGGGGCGAGCGAGTCGGCGTCCCGGTCATCGCGCAACATACCGGGGCCGATGCCGCCGCGGTGGCACATGACGCCATGAACGCCGCGGCGGCACGCGCGGCCGAGGTTCTCATCATAGACACCGCGGGGCGGCAGCATACGCATACCGGCTTGATGGATGAGCTCAAAAAAATCCGCCGCGTCATCGCCAAGGTCGATCCGGCCGCGCCCCATGAAGTGCTGATGGTGCTCGACGCCGGCACCGGCCAGAACGCCTTGTCTCAGCTCGAGCACTTCCGTGCGGCCGTCGGGGTAACCGGCATTGCGCTTACCAAGCTCGACGGCACCGCGAAAGGAGGCGTGCTCGTCGCTGTCGTAAAAAAATCCGGCTTGCCCATTCGCTACATCGGTGTCGGTGAAGCGGTGGAGGATCTGGAAGACTTCGACGCGCCGGCGTTTGTGGACGCGCTGTTACCGGAAACGAAATGACGCCGATGATCGAGTTCAACCACGTGTTCAAGCGCTACCCCGGCGAATACGACGCGCTCAAGAACATCAGCTTCAAAATGGAGCGCGGCGAGATGGCGTTCGTCACCGGTCACTCGGGGGCGGGAAAGACCACGCTGCTTAAACTCATCAGTCTCATCGAGCGGCCGACGCGTGGGCAGGCGGTCGTCAACGGCAAGAACTTAGTCAAGCTCGCGCCTCGGCGCGTGCCGTATTTTCGCCGGGATCTTGGCATCGTGTTTCAGAATTTCAAACTACTGTTCGATCGCAGCGTCTACGACAACGTCGCGCTCCCGCTCATCGTCACCGGCGTCGAGACGCGCGAGATCGGCAAACGCGTGCGCGCCGCGCTCGACAAAGTTGGATTGCTCCCGAAAGAACGTCTGAATCCGGTCGTGCTCTCGGGCGGCGAGCAGCAACGCGTCGGCATCGCCCGCGCGATCGTGCACCGCCCCGCGTTGCTTCTGGCGGACGAGCCGACCGGTAACGTCGATATCGTTTTGGCGGAGGAGATTCTCGATCTTTTTCTCAACTTCAATCACCACGGCGTGACGGTGCTGATCGCGACGCACGATCAGCGGCTGATCAATCGCGCGCGCAAGCGCATGCTGGTGCTGACGCACGGTGAGATCGCGCACGATTCAGCCGGGTCCACGCAGGCGGCGCAATGATTCAGTTTCTGAAGCGATATGTACGCCACCATCGTCACGTCCTCTATGCGACGTTCGTGCAGCTCGCGCGCGCTCCGCTCGCGTCGGCGATGACCATCGCGGCGATCGGCATAACGCTCGCGCTCCCCACGGGGCTATACGTGGTCATCGACAACTTGCAACGCCTAAGCCACGGTTGGGACACGGGCGGACAGATATCGCTGTTTCTGAAGCGCGACGCCACCGAAGCGGCCATCGAGAAACTCGCCGAACGAATTCGCCGCGTGCGCACGGTTGCGCGCGTCGAGGTCGTATCGCGCGCGCAAGCGCTCGCCGAGTTCAAGCGGCTGTCGGGATTCGGCGAAGCGCTCAATGTGCTCGATCGTAATCCGCTACCCGCGGTGCTGGTCGTCCATCCCGCGAGCACGCTAAGTGCCGAGGCGTTGCGATCGCTGCTTCAGGATCTGCGCGGCTACGATCTCGTCGAGTCGGCGCAGCTCGACCTCGAATGGGTGCAGCGTCTATATGCATTGCTCGGTCTCGCGGAGCGCGCCGTGTGGGCGCTCGGCGCTTTGCTTTCGCTCGCCGTGTTACTCACGGTCGGTAACACCATTCGTCTCGCCGTGTCGAATCGGCGCGATGAAATCGAAGTCATGAAACTCATGGGAGGAACCGACGCGTTCATCCGCCGTCCGTTCCTCTACTCCGGTGTGATTCACGGCGTGCTGGGCGCCGCCGTCACTTGGCTCATCCTCGCGGTGATCCAGTTGTTCCTTGCCGATTCGATCTCGGAGCTCGCCTGGTCGTATGACAGCGAGTTACGCGTGGAAGGCCTGACTCTCTCCGCGTCCGCGGCGCTCTTAGTCGCAGGCGCGCTCCTCGGCTGGATCGGATCGCGCTTGACCGTGAGCCGACATCTGCGGGCGATCGAACCGACATAAAAACCTTTTTCGGATAAAGAGTTATGGCGACCCGGAACTTGATCAATCTTTGGCACTCTGACAAATCGAGTGCTAGAATTCTGATCCAAGAGTTGGGAGGTTCTTGATGACGCAGACACTTCCAGTTGCAATCCATCTTCATCCCGAGCGCGGTCTCGCGGCGTACTTGCGCGCCGTCAACGCGCTGCCCGTGTTGAGCGCCGAAGACGAACGCAAGCTCGCGCGGCGCTTCCGCAGCCGCAACGATCTCGATGCGGCGCGCCAATTGATTCTCGCCAACCTTCGCTACGTCGCGCGTATCGCGCGCGGCTTTTCCGGCTACGGTCTGCCGCAGGCCGATCTAATTCAGGAAGGCAACATCGGCCTCATGAAGGCGGTCAAGCACTACGATCCGGCGCACAATGTCCGACTGATGTCATTTGCCGTGCACTGGATCCGCGCCGAGATTTACGACTACGTCCTGCGCAATTGGCGCATCGTCAAAGTCGCCACCACCAAGGCGCAACGCAAACTCTTCTTCAATCTTCGCAAGTCGCGCGAGCGGCTCGGCTGGATGCGGCGCGACGAGGTCGACGCGCTCGCCGAGAACCTGAACGTCGCGCCGGAAACCGTGCAGGAAATGGAATCGCGCATGGCGAGCGTCGACGTCCCGTACGACGGCGACGTCGATGCGGATGAAGAACATTTTCGAGCGGCGCCTGCCGGGTTCCTGCAAGACATGCGCTACAACCCGGAAGTGATCGCGACCAAAACCGATCAGGAAAATTCACGCGAGGAAAAAGTCGGCGAGGCGCTTTCCACTCTCGATGCTCGTTCGCGGGACATCATCAAGCGCCGCTGGCTCGATGAAGAAAAACCGACGCTGCACGAGCTGGCGGAGGAGTACGGCATATCGGCCGAGCGCGTGCGGCAGATCGAAGCGAAGGCGCTCAGCGTGATGAAAGACAACCTGCTCGCCTGAGCGGCGCTACACTAAATCGCAGAAGGGCTCCGGAAGGAGCCCTTTCTTTTTGTTCCGCCGGTGAGATGTCTAACGCGCTTGATTCCCTTGTTTGCACATGTACACATGACCCGCTCCCGCCCAGAATCACAGGCCGCGGTTGGCCCAGGCGTCTAAAGCGTAAAGCACGCGAATGCGTGGCATGCGGATCGCATGCGCGGACGAATCTGTCATGACGGTGAGAGCGGCCGGAAACTCATGATTCCGCGGTGCTCGGCAATTCCCGAGCCAGCAGCAAAGGGGCCTCCCTCGAAGCGGAAAAAATAGAAACAGCCTACGAGAAAACCCGCAGATAAGTTTGCGCGAAGTTCGAAGCGGCGCGTCAGCGCGCCGTCGGAGACTGTTTCACTTGATAGGCAACCGGAACCAGAAGGTCGCGCCGCGGCCCTCGTTGTTGCGCGCGCCGATCTCGCCGCCGTGCAGCAGGACCAGCTCGCGACATATCGACAAGCCCAAGCCCGTACTTTTCTCTCCGCCGGTCGGTGTGTTGCTCAGGCGTGCGTACTCCTTGAACAATAACTCCATCTCTTTCGTCGGGATGCCGGGACCGGTATCGGACACCTCGCAGACGATCCAACCGCCGTCGCGTGTCGTGCGTACCGTGGTGGCGCCGCTCGGCGGAGAGAATTTGATGGCATTACCGATCAAGTTTTCGAGCACCTGCATGATACGCGCGTCGTCCGCCTGGATATTGGGTAAATCCCGCGCGAAGTCCATGCGCAACTCGCCGCTTTTGCTCTTCGCGTACGGCGTATTGCGGGCGACCGCCAAGCGCACGACGGCACCGAAGTCGGTCGGCCGCTTCGTGACCCGCAACTGCTGATCGCGCAGCGCGCTCAGGTCGATTAGATCGCTGATGATCGTATGCATGAACTCACCGGAGTCGATCAAAAAAGCGAGCGACGAATCGAAGTTCTCGCTCGCCGGGGTACCGGTGGGATATTCCTTGCGCAGCTGGCGCGCTACGTCGAGCATCACCAGCAGCGGCTTCGTTAAATCGTGGCTCGCGATGCGCAGGAAATGGTCGTTCACTTCCTTGAGCCGCTTGAGCGCGAGCTGCGTGCGAATGCGGGCGACCGCGACGGACAGATCAAACGGCTTCGTGATGTAATCGTTCGCTCCGTCGCGCAGCGCGGCGACGACGTCGCTCGTTTCGTCGAGGCCGGAGATCATGATGATGGGCGTATCGAGCAGCGAGCGCCGCAAGCGCATTTGCTTGAGCAGGTCCAGGCCGCTGCCGTCGGGAAGACGAATGTCGAGGAGGATGAGATCGAACTCGTGCGATTCGAGCGCTTCGGTGGCGTGCGCCGCGCTATCGGCGAAAGCGACGACGTAACCCTCGCGCTCGAGCTTGATCCCGAGTACGTCCGCGACGCCCGGCGCGTCGTCGACGATCAGCACATGCGCCGGCGTGCGCCTGCTCTCCCCCCACTCCGTAACCTTCGAGTCCATGCTCTGAGAAGCATAGACGAAACCGATCCTCAGGATGGCCGAGTCGAGCTGCGACGGGGACGCACCGCACCCGCGGTGTGCTTACGCACCGCCGCCTTCGCGCCGCGCGGCAACGGCGGGAGCCCCGTGTGCTGCGTGCGAAAGCTGGTGTTGCGCACGCGCTTGCCTTCCGGGCTTTCGCCGGTACCGGTCGGCTGCCACGCCGGAATGAGATGTTTTTTGCTATTGCCGATCAGATCGGCGCGGCCCATGCGCCGCAACGCCTCGCGCAGCAATGGCCAATTGTTCGCGTCGTGATAGCGCAGGAACGCCTTGTGCAGCCGCCGCTGCTTCAATCCCTTCGCCACGTATATTCCCTCGGAGACCGCGGTCACTTTGCGTAAGGGATTCTTGCCGGTGTGGTACATGGCGGTCGCCGTCGCCATCGGGGAGGGAAGAAACGCCTGCACTTGATCCGCGCGAAATCCGTTTTTCTTGAGCCAGAGCGCAAGCTCGACCATGTCCTCGTCGGTGGTGCCGGGATGCGCGGCGATGAAATACGGAATGAGATACTGCTTTTTGCCCGCCGCTTGCGAATATTTGTCGAACAGCTCCTTGAAGCGGTAATAACTACCGACGCCCGGCTTCATCATTTTCGAGAGCGGTCCCTGCTCGGTGTGCTCGGGCGCGATCTTCAGGTACCCGCCGACGTGGTGCGTCGCGAGCTCTTTCACGTACGCCGGCGACTCGATCGCGAGGTCGTAGCGAATGCCGGACGCGATCAATACTTTCTTCACACCCGGAACTTGCCGCGCGCGACGATATAGTTGAATGAGCGGCGTGTGATCCGTTTTCAAATTCTGGCAGACGTCCGGATAGACGCACGACGGCAAGCGGCATGCCGATTCGATCTCGGGGCTCTTGCAATGGATGCGATACATATTGGCCGTCGGTCCGCCGAGATCGGAGATGACGCCGGTAAAACCCGGCACGGTGTCGCGCACGGTTTCGATTTCACGGATGACGGAATCTTCTGAGCGATTCTGGATGATCCGCCCTTCGTGCTCGGTGATGGAACAAAAGGTGCAGCCACCGAAACATCCGCGCTGGATCGTGATCGAGAACCGGATCATTTCATACGCTGGAATTTTCGCGTCGCCGTAGAACGGATGCGGTCGGCGTTGATACGGCAGCTCGTAAATCGCGTCCATCTCCTCCGTCGTCAAGGGAATCGGCGGCGGATTGAGCCACACGTCGCGATCGCCGTGGCGTTGCACCAACGCGCGCGCGTTGCCGGGATTGGATTCGACGTGAAGGATGCGCGACGCATGCGCGTACAGCACGCGATCGTTGACCACCTGCTCGAAGCTCGGCAAGCGTATGACGGTGTGAGCCGGATCGAGCTTGGGGCGCCGACGCTCGAAACGAATCACGGTAGCGCCGTTCGGCGCCGCCGCGACGGTGCGCATCTCTTCTTCGGTCGCGTACGGATTGACGGGCGGATTGAGCGGACCCGGTGTATCGACTCGCGTGCTGTCGATTTCCGTCCAGCCGTCGGGAACATCTCTGCGCGCGAAGGCCGTGCCGCGCACGTCGGCGATAGACGCGATCGATTCGCTCGCCGCGAGACGATGCGCCACTTCCGTGATCTGGCGCTCGCCGTTGCCGTAGATCAAGAGGTCCGCTTTCGCATCAACGAGTATCGAGCGCCGCACTTTGTCCGACCAATAGTCATAATGCGCGATGCGGCGCAACGACGCTTCGATACCGCCGATGATGATCGGGACCTCCGGATACGCCTCGCGCGCGCGCTGCGCGTACACGATCACCGAGCGATCCGGCCGCTTGCCCGCGACGTCGCCGGGCGTGTACGCATCGTCCGAACGAATTTTGCGGTCGGCGGTATAACGATTGACCATCGAATCCATATTGCCGGCAGTGACGCCGAAAAAAAGATTCGGCCGGCCGAGCGCGGTGAACGGCTCCGCGCTCTGCCAATCCGGCTGCGCGAGAATGCCGACGCGAAACCCCTGCGCTTCGAGCAACCGGCCGACGAGCGCCATGCCAAAGCTCGGGTGATCGACATAGGCGTCGCCCGTCACCAGAACAACGTCACATGAATCCCAGCCGAGAGCGTCCATCTCGGCGCGCGACATGGGCAGGAACGGCGCGGCGCCGAAGCGTTTCGCCCAGTATTTACGGTAGGAAAAGAGATCGCGCGCGGACTGCATGGGCTGGATAGATCGAGTGGGTCGCGAAGTATACTCTCTTGACCTTATTAGTCGAAGTCGGAACCGAGCGCACCCGACCCGAACACAGATGACGGCGGGGCGCGATAGTGATGTACTAACCGCGTTCATTCGCAAAAACGCACGCATGGCTGCGCCGATTGCCGACACCGCTTCTCTAGCTCCAGACGTTGAGCGCCGTCTATTGGCGGCGCTGCGCGCGGTCCTTCCTCGCGGCGCCCTGCTCACGAGCGAAGAAGAGCGCCGTCCTTACGAATGCGATGGCTTGTCGGCGTACCGGCGATTGCCGCTGGTTGTGGCGCTGCCGGAAACGGCGGAGCAAGTAAGCGCGGTGATCAAGGTCTGTTATCAGCAAGGCGTGCCCATCGTCGCCCGCGGCGCCGGCACCGGGCTTTCGGGCGGAGCGCTGCCGCTCAGCAACGGCGTGCTGCTATCGCTCGCGAAGTTGAACCGTATTCTCTCGATCGATCCGATCAATCGAGTGGCGCACGTGCAGCCGGGCGTACGGAATCTGGCGATCACGGAAGCCGTCGCCCCGCACGGCTTGTATTACGCGCCCGATCCGTCATCGCAAATCGCGTGCTCGATCGGCGGCAACGTCGCCGAGAACGCGGGCGGCGTGCATTGCTTGAAGTACGGACTTACGGTCCACAATGTCACCGGCCTCACGTTCATTACGGCTGACGGCGAGCCGATTACTATTGGCGGCGACGGGCTCGACGGCCCTGGGTACGATCTGCTCGCGCTGCTCACGGGCTCCGAGGGCATGCTCGGCGTCATCGTCGAAGTGACCGTGAAACTTTTGCCGGAGCCGGAGTGCGCGCAGGTTATCGTCGCGGCCTTTGCGAGCGTGAGCCAAGCGGGCGAAACGGTCGCCGCGATCATCGCCTCCGGATTTATTCCGGCCGGTCTCGAGATGATGGACCAACTCTCCATCCGCGCGACCGAGGAGTACGCGCACGCCGGCTATCCGATCGACGCGGCGGCACTGCTGCTGTGCGAGCTTGATGGAACGCGCGAGGAGGTCGCGCACGGCATCGAGCGTGTTGGCGAGATCATGAAACGTTGCGGCGCAACCGGGATACGCGTTTCACAAGACGAGACCGAGCGCCACAAGCTCTGGGCCGGACGCAAGGCGGCGTTCCCCGCGATCGGGCGCCTCGCGCCGGATTACTACTGCATGGACGGCACCATTCCGCGCATGCAGCTCGGGCGCGTGCTCTCCGAGATCGGCCGACTCTCGACGGAGTACAGCTTGCCCGTCGCCAACGTCTTTCACGCCGGGGACGGCAATCTGCATCCGCTGATTCTCTACGACGCGAACAAGCCCGGCGATCTCGATCGCACGGAAGCGCTTGGCGGAAAAATACTCGAGCTCTGCATCGCCGTCGGCGGAACGATTACGGGCGAGCACGGCGTCGGTGTCGAGAAGATCACGCAGATGTGCCTCCAATTCAAGCGCGAGGAGCTCGCGCAGTATCACGCGGTGAAAAGCGCGTTCGATCCACGCGCCTTGCTCAATCCCGGTAAGGCGGTGCCGACCCTCGCGCGCTGCGCCGAGTTCGGCGCCATGCACGTCCACGGCGGCCGCACGAAGTTTCCCGAGATCGAACGGTTCTAATAATTTCGAAACCGCGGATGAACGCGGATAAACGCGGATAACTAAAACATTGACTCTCCTATGATCGATAAATTTATGGGATACCCGACGCCCGATAAATTCAAACATCTCTATCGTTTTTCATATCTGCGTTCATCTGCGTTCATCTGCGGTTTCCACGACCGATATTGATACCGTGACGAGCAACGACTCAAGTAAGGAACTCGCGGACGCCGTACGCGTGGCCGCCGCGCACGCGCCGTTGCAGATCATCGGCGGCGGTACGAAAAGCTTTTACGGTCGAATCGCTCGCGGTGAACCGCTTTCGGTCGCCGGTCACCGCGGGATCGTCGCGTACGAGCCGACCGAGCTCGTCATCAGCGCTCGCGCCGGCACGCCGTTGCAAGAGATCGAGGCGACGCTCGCCGCGCACGATCAAATGCTGGCGTTCGAGCCGCCGCACTACGGCGAACGGGCGACGCTCGGCGGAACCATCGCCTGCGGCTTCTCCGGCCCGCGGCGCCCCTACGCGGGAAGCGCACGCGACTTCGTGCTTGGGGTAAAGATCATCAACGGCAAAGGTGAAATCCTCTCCTTCGGCGGACAGGTGATGAAGAACGTCGCGGGTTACGATGTCTCACGCTTAATGGTCGGAGCGCTCGGCACGCTCGGCGTGCTGCTCGATGTGTCACTCAAGGTGTTGCCGCGACCGGCCGCGGATCTGACGCTGGCATTCGCGATGTCGGCTGCCGACGCGCTTGCGCAAATGAATGCTTGGGCGGGACAACCCACCCCCCTTTCAGCGGCGTGCCATAACGGGGATACCTTATATATACGATTGTCCGGGGCGGCGGAAACCGTGCGTGCCGCACAGCAGAAGCTGGGCGGGGAAGAACGGGCGGAGGGCGCGGAGATATGGCGGAAGTTACGCGAACATAAGACGGGTTTTTTCATCGACAGCGCGCCGCTGTGGCGTTTGTCGGTACCGCCTGCGTCCCCGCTCGCGCGTCTAACCGGTCGGTGGTTGATCGATTGGGGCGGAGCGCAACGGTGGCTCAAGAGCACCGCACGACCGACCGAAGTATGGGACGCGGCGGCGCAGGCGGGCGGGCACGCGACGCTCTTTCGCGGCGGCGACCGGGCGGGCGAGGTATTCCAACCTCTGCCCGCAGCATTGGCGCAACTTCACATCAACCTCAAGCGCGCGTTCGACCCCGCCGGCGTGCTGAACGTCGGTCGCTACAGCACGGCCTGGTGACTCATGACGACGCGTCAATTGCGGCGCTATTTCGAACGGTTCCACCCTCATCGCTATCGCTAGCCGTAGCGTGCGAGCGACAGATCGTCCACCGCCACTTCGGGTTTGCGTCCGGACAGGAGAGACGCTAACGCCTTCGCCGATCCGCATGCCATCGTCCACCCCAACGTGCCGTGTCCGGTATTGAGCGCGAGATTGCGATAACGCGTCGGCCCGAGCACGGGAGGATTGTCCGGTGTCATCGGGCGCAGGCCGCACCAGCGCTCGGCGCGCGCGACGTCGGCGGCGCCCGGAAAGAGATCGCGCACGACATGCTCCAACGTCGCGAAACGCGACGGCCGTAGCGAAAGATCGTAGCCGGCAAGCTCCGCTGTTCCCGCGACACGAAGTCGATCGCCCAAGCGCGTGATCACGACTTTGTAAGCCTCATCGCTCACCGTCGCGCGAGGCGCGGCGTGCGGATCGCTTACCGGAATCGTTATCGAATATCCCTTCACCGGATAAACCGGCAACCGAATACCGATCGGCCGCAGCAGCAATGGCGTGTAGCTCCCGCACGCGGCGACGTAGTGGTCCGCCGTCAGCCGGCCGCGGCTCGTCACGGCGGCGTCGATGCGATCGCCGCTCACGATCAGCCGCTCGATGGTAGTCGACGGCATAAACCGCACACCGCGCGACACGGCGCGCTCCGCCAGCGCGCACGTGAACGCACGGCAGTCACCGGATTCGTCCGCCGGGAAATACATTCCGCCGGCGAGCTTCCCGCCCGCGTGCTCGAGCGCGGGCTCCTGCGCGACGCAGCCGGCGCGATCGAGAACTTGCGAATAAATACCGAGAAGCCCGAGACGTTCGCTATCCCGCCGGCTTTGATCGAAGTTCTTCCGCTCGCGGTAAAGCGTAAGCAAGCCCTGCGTGCTTTGGTCGTACTCGACGCCGGTTTGCGCACGCAGCTCGACCAAGCACTCGTGGCTGTAGCGCGCCAGCCGCAGCATCCGCTCGCGGTTGCGCGCGAAACGTTGAGACGTGCAGTTGCGTAGCATTTGAAACAGCCACATCCACATGCGCGGATCGAACCGGGGGCGAAGCACCAGGGGCGAATGCGGCTTGAACAGCCACATGAGCGCGGTGAGCGGGATATCGGGCGTTGCCCAAGGCGTCGCGCTGCACCATGAAATCTGGCCACCGTTTGCGAAGCTCGTTTCCATCGCGGGCTCCGACTGACGATCCACGACCGTGACGTCATGACCGGCGGCGTTGAGATACCAGGCACTGGTCACGCCGATGACGCCGCCGCCGAGTACGAGGATCTTCATGCGCAGGACGGAAACAAAGCGATCAGTCGGCGAGCAACTCGATCCAATGCCGCACCGGCAGATCGGTGCCGCTCTGCAAATGCATGAGACAGCCGATGTTGGCCGTGGCGATGACGCTCGGCGAGTCGCGCGTCAGGGCTTGTAGCTTGTCGCGCCGCAACCGGCGCGACAGTACAGGATGCAGAATGGAGTGGCTCCCCGCCGAGCCGCAGCAGAGATGGGCATCGGAAACCGACGTCAGCTCGAAGCTCAAGCGAGCCAAGATATCCTCGACGACACCGCCGAGCTTTTGTCCGTGCTGCAGCGTGCACGGTGAGTGAAACGCCACCCGCACCTTCGCGCGCAAGTTGATGGCGGTTAAATCTTCCCGCGCCAGGATCTCGCTCAGATCGCGTGCGCACGCCGCTACGCGCGCCGCCTTTGCGGCGTACGCGGGATCGTCACGCAGGTAATGGCCGTAGTCCTTAATGTGCAAACAACAGCCGCTCGCCGTAATCGCAATCGCTTCCGCGCCCGCCTCGAGATGCGGCCACCACGCGTCGATGTTGCGCCGCGCGAAATCGAGCGCTTGTTCGGTACCCGACGTATGGTGGCTCAACGCGCCGCAGCACCCTCCTTCTTCCGCGAGAACCAAACTGATGCCCAACCGATCGAGCACGCGAGCGGCGGCGGCGTTGATGTTTGGCGCGACGGACGCTTGCACGCAGCCCGCGAGCGCCAGCATGCGCCGTGCGTGTCGTGGCGCCGGCCACGGCGTCTGCGCTTGCGACACCGGAATCAACCGCTTGAGAGCAAAGGGAAGGAACGGACGCAACCGCTGCCCGAGCCGCAGCAGCGGTCCGATTCGATCCGGATGCGGCACGATCGCGCGCAGCAGGCGGCGGATCGATGCATCGATCCATCCCCGCCCCACCTGCTGCTCCACGATTTCGCGACCGATCTCGAGCAACCGCCCGTAGCGCACGCCGGAAGGGCACGTGGTTTCGCAGTTACCGCAAGTGAGACAACGATCGAGATGCAGCGCGGTCTGGCGCGTGGGCGTATGCCCTTCGAGCACCTGCTTCATCAAGTAAATGCGTCCGCGCGGCCCGTCGAGCTCATCGCCCAACAACTGATACGTCGGGCAGGTCGCATTGCAAAACCCGCAGTGCACGCACGCGCGCAAGATCGCGTCCGCTTCGCGGCCATCGGGCGTATCCTTGATGAAATCGGCGAGGGATGTTTGCATGGCGTGTGGCTATGTGCGTGAGGAGTCTAGCGGAAAAATCGAGGCGCTGCCTCGGCGCCGAAGATGGGGAAAATCCGCATCAACTGATCTTTGTCCAACCCGAATGACCTAAGGAACATCTAATTAATCCCCTCTCCCTCCGGGAGAGGGGCAATAAATAAATCAGAGATTCCCTAAAAGCGTTCTCCATCGGCGAGGGGTTACTTCGACAAGCCAAGCCGGAACGGGTAGCGTAGAGACCTTGTTAGCGTCCCTGCTCGTAACGCACATGCATTGGGCCCCCGCATCGCCATACTACTTCTTCGATCGCAAAAGCGATGTCGCGCGCGAGCGCGAACTGCTCCGAAAATCGGACGACGCCGCGCTGCAGCAGCGGCGCCTATTCTGCGCGCGTTGCCGCCATTCCATCACCGCGCACGATGAGCGAATCGCCGTGAACGGAAACCAGGAACACAACGTCGTCAACCCGCTCGGTCTACGCTTTCATATCGCCTGCTTTCGGCAAGCACCCGGCTGCTCTGTGTCCGGCCCCGACACGATCGAGCACACCTGGTTCGCCGGGTACGCATGGTCCATTGCGAGTTGTTCGCGTTGCAACACACATCTCGGTTGGCTCTTCACTTCCGCGGACAACCGTTTTTATGGCTTGATCGTTGATCGATTAACGTCAATCGGCTCGGCAGGCGGCTGAGCCCGACACACGCTGATCGCGTTTGATCGTGCGGATAGCGCATGCGACACTTGCTTTGCGGTTAAATTAAATGGGTCATCGCGTACTCGTGTGGGTAAAAACAGAGCGTGAACCTCGCTTCTGTCCTGTAATTCCCGGCGTAGAACGCATTTGACGTATCGCGGAGATTCGCCATGATGCTCCGATGCCTACTCTCAAACGTAAACATC